>JASGLT010000007.1 GCA_030156945.1 Thermococcaceae archaeon | reverse complement strand
ATTTATGAAAGCATACTTTCACAAATCTTATAAACTGTGAAAGAGTACTTTCACACATGGCAGTCAAGATCGTGAGGCTCGTCCGCTACAACCCCTGGTGGAAGGGGGAAGGCTGGGAGAGTGAAGACCCCGACCTCTCGAGGGCGGGAGAGATAATACCGAGGAAGCGAATAACGGTTAATCCGGGAAGCGTCGTCCTTCTCAGGGGCGTCAGAAGGGCAGGGAAGAGCTTCTACCTCAAGACCCTCGTGGAGGAGCTCATACGCTCCGGAGCCGACCCGAGGAAGATTGTTTACATTCCCGCCGACAGGTTCTCAAGGAAGGAAGTCGTTTCCTTCATAGAGGAGCTCCGGAGGAGGCACGGCGAGATAACCGTCCTCCTCGACGAGATAACCTACCTCAGGGACTGGAGGCTCCTACTCAAGGCCCTCGGGGAGGAGAGGACAACCACAGTTGCAACAGGCTCAAACCCGGTGGAGCTTAAAAAGGAGGCGGAGCTCCTCCCTGGGAGGGGAATAGAGGGAAACGAGTACTACTTCAACCCTTTGAACTTCAGGGAGTTCGCGCGCTTCCTCAATTCCAGACTCCCGGAGGTTGCCTTTAACTACAAATCCCCGACCGCGGACGACCTTCTCCCCTGGTTCGACGATCTTGAGGGCCTTTTATACGGCTACATCCTCACTGGAGGCTTCCCGGAGGCAGTCCTCGAGTTCAAGAGGAGTGGAAGGGTGAGCGAGGAGAGGTACGAGGAGATAGTAAGGCTCACCCTCGGGGAGATAGCAAAATCCGGAAAGAGCGAGGAAATAGCTCGGGAGATTCTTGAAGCTATCTTCAGGCTGAAGGGGAACAGGGTTGACTACGTGACACTCGCCCGTGAAACGAGCGTCTCCCACCCGACGGTGAGGGAGTACCTGAACACCCTTGAGAGCGCGAGGCTCGTATACGTCCTTGAGGCCTGGGATATCAACAGGAAGAGGCACGCCCACAGAAAGGAGAAAAAGGTGGTCTTCCAGAGCCCCTTAATAGCGACGGCCCTGGCCCTCTACCTCGGGAGCGATCTGATTGAGTTCGTCGAGGAGAACATAGAGTGGTTGGTGGAGCACACGGTGGCAACTCACGTGATATGGTCCCTCGAAGAGCCGGTACTCAGGGAGAAGCACTCGTTCGCCGGGTTCTACTACGACCAGAACCGCGAGTGCGACCTCGTCGTGAAGGGGAGGGGAGGCTTCTTCGGGATAGAGGTCAAGTACGGAAAAGTTAAGAGAAAGAGCTACCCGTTTCCAGCCCTCTACGTCTCAAAGGACGAGGTTGAAGAAAACACCGTACCGGCCTCTCTCTACCTCTACGGGCTTGAGAAGAGCAGGAGGTCAATATGATTTTAAACCCCTCTCCCAACTCCAGAACATGCTCGAACGTCTCTTCAGCCTCGGCTACTCCAAGACCTTCGCGGAGCGCTATTACCAGCTCTGGGGTGAGAGGGCCTTAGCGATAGCAGAGGCAATGGAAAAGCTCCTGCCGAGGTGCTTCCGCGTAAACACGCTCCGCATTGAAGTGCCTAAGCTAACGAAGCTCCTCAACAAGAAGGGCTTTCAGTTCAGGCGCGTCCCCTGGGCGAGGGAAGGTTTTTGCCTCACGAGGGAGCCCTTTTCGATAACCTCCACGCCAGAATATCTAAGCGGCCTCCTCTACATCCAGGAAGCGAGCTCGATGTATCCGCCCGTAGCCCTCGACCCAAAGCCAGGTGAAGTAGTCGCCGACATGGCCGCCGCCCCCGGCGGGAAGACATCCTACATGGCCCAGCTGATGGAGAACGAGGGGATAATCTACGCCTTCGACGTTGGCGAGGACAGGCTGAAGGAGACGAGGCTCAACCTGTCGAGGCTTGGAGTCACTAACACAATCCTCTTCCACAGCTCGTCGCTCAACATAGACGAGCTCGGCGTCGAGTTCGACAAAATCCTCCTCGATGCACCCTGTACCGGCTCTGGAACGATTCACAAGAACCCTGAGAGAAAGGCGAACAGGACTATGGAGGACGTGAAGTTCTGTCAGGGACTCCAGATGAAGCTCCTTGAGAAGGGCCTGAGTGTCCTGAAGAAGGGTGGCGTTCTGGTTTACTCGACCTGCTCCCTTGAGCCCGAAGAGAACGAGTTCGTTGTTCAGTGGGTGTTGGACAACTTCGATGTTGAACTCCTTCCGCTTAGACATGGCGAACCGGCTTTAACAAATCCATTTGGCATCGAACTGAGCGAGGAAATAAAGAAGGCGAGGCGCTTCTATCCTGACAAACACGGGACGAGCGGCTTCTTCGTGGCGAAGATTAGGAAGCTTTAGTCCCTTCTTTACTCTCTTCAAGGAGCTTATCCTCGATATCGTGCAGCCTTTTCTTCACGTCTTCGCTCAGGTGTTTCTCCAGCTCCTCCCTCGCTGCTTTCGCCAGCTCAAACTTCGAGTCGAACTTCCCGAGCTTTACCCAGTCGATCTTCTTCCCCTCCACGAAGACGTCTATGTCGCAGAACCTGCTGTAGCCCCTGTATTCAAGGCCTTTTAGAAGAAACTTAACTCTGATGGGGTCTTCCCAAGTTAGAAGCTTTAGCTTGTAGACTGGAACCCTCATGAATGGCCTCGGGTGGTCCCAGTCCCAGCCCTCACCAACGACGAAGCCAAGGTCGAGGTCTTCGAGAACCATCATCAGTCTTGCTATGTTCTCATCGTACCTCTTCTGGGTGTCGTAGACTTTTATTGTGATGTCGTTCCATTCCGGCATCAGCTTGAGCAGGAGCAGCGGGGCGTCGGCGCTTAATCTCCTGTAAACCTTCAGGAAGTGTTCCCTGACGAGGACTGCACCCTCGACTTCCTCGGGCCCAAGCGGAGAGGAGAGCCTCTTCTTGGTGACCGCTATGACCGTGTCTCTGGCTTCTCCCTCGTCAAGGGCTTCCCTGAGGGACATCACTTCTCCCCTGAACTCGTCGGCCAGTATCTTAAGGGCATCCTCAACCTTATCTGGGACCCTCAGGAAGATTATCGCACTCTCAACGTGAACTTTTTCCACAGGAAAGTTGCTGTTGATGACCGCAGCAAGAACGGCCCTCGCCGCATCTTTTATGAGAAAGCCCCTTTCGGGGGGAATAGTTTCCTTCTGCCATTCTCTGGTAACAAATAGCACTGTTTCCAGCTCATGGCTCTCTTTTATTGCCCGGTTCGTGGGCAGGGATCTAACTCCGAAGATTTTTGATATGCCCTCTTCAACTTTCTCGGGATTTGGGGTCCTGAGGAAGAGTATAGAAGGTCCGAACCGCATAAACTTCATCACAATCCCCTCCAGAGCTTGTAACCCCGGCAGGTATCGGTTCCGGGAGGATAGCCAATTTTAACTATCCTCTTTGACGGTATGAACACCACGTTGGCGCTTTTTAGGCCGTTGAGACCGTTCCGAGTAGCCCTGAAGTTGTGGCCGTAGAGTTTGAAGTCCGCCTGGAGTCCGGCAACGTCCTCGGGCCTGTGACCAACGGCAAATCTAATCCCCTCTATCTCCAGAAGGGTTCCAGGTCTGAGGATTGAATCCTCAAAGTACTCCTTCAAAAGCTCTTCGTCGTCTTCGTTGCCGGGCACTATGTAGAGCCGGCTCCCTGAGCTCTTCAAAATCCTTGCGAGCCTTCTGAGTCCGCCTTCGTAACGTGGCTTTAAATCCGGCCTCCTCTCCAGCTTTACGTTGTCCACGAGGTCACCAGTATGGACGATGTATTCTGGAAGGAGTTCATCGATTAGTTGTTCTATGAAGGGATAAACCTTTTCCGGCGTGTCGCTTATGTGCAGCAGGGCCTTTTCATCCCCATCTCGCCTGAGGCGCCGTCTCCTTATAAAGCCGAGCATGGTAAACACGGAGGAAGTTTGCTCTAAAGGTATATTAGCCTTGCTTGAGAAAGAGTTCTTATAAGGTGGGAATGAAAACTACTGGGGGTGCTACGTAATGAAAATTTTAGTGCTTGGAGCTGGTAATGTTGGAAGTGCTGCTGCTTGGGATCTGGCGAAGGATTTTGAGGTTTACGTTGGTGACGTTGACCCCAAAAAGCTGGAGGCCCTCAGGGAGTTTGCCACTCCCCTAAAGGTTAACGCACAGGACTTTGAGGCCCTGGTAGAAACTATGAAGGGGTTTGAGCTCGTGGTCGGCGCTCTGCCCGGCCGTTTTGGCTACACTTCCGTCAAAGCTGCGATCAAAGCAGGGGTCGACATGGTGGACGTGTCTTTCATGCCAGAAAACCCCCTGGAATTAAGGAATGAGGCAGAGAAAGCACAAGTGACCATTGTTTTCGATGCGGGCTTTGCACCAGGCTTGAGCCACATTCTGATGGGCAGAATATGGGGGGAGCTTGATACGCTTGATTCCGGTAGAATATGGGTTGGGGGCCTTCCAAAGGAGCCAAAGCCTCCCCTCTACTACAGGATAACTTGGTCCCCAAAGGATCTCATTGAGGAGTACACGCGCCCGGCGAGGGTGATTAGAGGCGGGGCTGTTAATGCGGTCGATCCGCTGGGAGAAACAAGAAAAATAACGCTAAACGGACAAGAGTTTGAAGCCTTTCCAAGCGATGGTTTGAGGAGCCTGCTGGAGAGCGTTAGGGCCGGGACTCTTGAAGAGTGGACCCTCCGTTGGCCGGGACACCTTGAGAGAATGAAAGTTCTTCGGGAGCTTGGATTTTTTAAGGAGGAATACCTCGACTTCACCTTGGAGGTCATAGCTCCACTTATGGATTATGAAAGCCCTGACTTTTCGATAATGCTTGTGGAGGGCGTGGGAAGCAAAGACAGGGAGCAAGAAAGAATCTCTTACTTCCTCTACGATGAGGAGCGGGAGGGGTTCACTTCGATGAGCAGGGTTACGGGATTTACGGCGGCTATAATAGCGAGGATAGTGGGGGAAGGGAGTTGCGTATACGGGGTTATTCCGCCCGAGATCCTTGGAATGAGGCCGGATACTTTCTCGCGCATATACAATGAGGTTCTTGAGAGGGGAATAACCCTTAGGAGGGAGGAAAGTGCTCCATCTGATAATAGCTGAAGCCGAGCTTGAGCTTGTTCCCGAGAGCATAGCGGACCATCCCTCGGTGGTCAACTACGCGAAAAGAAGGGGTAAGAAACCTACCGAGATTCTGCTCGACAGCACCTATCATCATGCCGCCTTGAAAAAGCTCCCCGATGGCGACAGAAGGGGGAGGCCCGACATAGTGCACATCTCCCTTCTAAACACCCTTGAGAGCATAGCGAATAAGGAAGGGCTTCTGCGGGTCTACGTCCACACGAGGAACGATGAGGTCATCTACATAAAGCCAGAAACCAGACTTCCTCGGAATTACAACCGCTTCGTCGGACTCATGGAAAGCCTTTTCAAGGAGGGCGTAGTCCCCAAGACTCTGGCCCTACTTAGGATGGAGAAGAAAAGCCTTCTCGACCTCGTAGAGGAGATAAACTCGCATGAGGTTTTTGTGATGGACGAGAAAGGCCCTTTTAAGAGCCCCCCAGAATTTGGGAAGATTTTGGCTTCTTCATCTAATCCAGTGGTCATAGTTGGGGGCTTTCCGCACGGAGATTTCAGCGCTGAACTCCCCTGGGAGAAGGTGGCCCTCTATAAAAAGCCGCTAATGAGCTGGAGTATTATCAACGAAATCGTTGTGAATTATGAGTCTGCTGGAGGTCTCTATTAAAAACTTAGCCATAAACCTTTTATATTTTTCAATTTTTAAAGCTTACACAAAGCATTCCGGAGGTGAATAATATGAGGAGAGTTAGTTTGCTGATGGCATTCCTCATTACGGGATACATACTTGGTGTGTGGAGCTTTTTGCTCGTTCCGAAGTACTACCTGGTCTTTGGTCTCAAGGGATTGATTCTGTCACTGGTGCCGGCGCTCGTTGCCCTGTTCCTCATGTACAGCGAAGCAGAGGCTACAAAGAAGACAAGGTATCTGATATACGAGCTGTTCTTCAAAATTGGCAAGAGGCCGGGGATAGTGTTCACGCTTTTCATGTTCCTGCTGACCATGCTCGGGATTTCCCTTTACTACAGTGCTTACAGCCTTCCCTACGTTTTCGGAAAAACTCCAACGGCGACCTATGTTGCAGTCTTTGAGCTCATAACAATGGCCTTCGTTCTTGTGTTGCTCCTTATCGCTAAGGGCAGAACTGTCGACGTGATTTCCTTCATGGTAATTCTGTTTGTCCTCTTTGCGATCGTCACCCCGTTCCTTGTAAAGGGTCAGGTGTCTGGAGTGGTTACATCTCAGGCCGCTAAAACGTACATGGAGGATGCAGTTTCTTCAATAACATCCTTCGATAAACCCCTAACCGGCCTGGGAGTGTTTGAAATGATGGTAGCAGTTCTGCTGTCCCTGGGCCTTGGTGCGGGGGTTTACTACGTTATTGGGAGTTTCTCCCCCGAGGATCTTGACTTTAAGAAGGTTTTTGGCATAGCCCTCGTGCTTCAGATAATACTCGGCCTCGCCGCTGCGTACACGGTGGCTTATTCCCTTGGCAGTGCATACGAGGGATTCCAGAGGGCTGTCCAGAATCCGGACGTTTCTCCTGAGGAGTCAATGAATTTGTTTATTCACTTCTCTAATCTAAAACAATACACTACGAACAGTACTCAGCCCGTCTTAGACACGATTGATGTATTCTACTCAATACCGAGAGTCCTCAAAGGAAACGTCCCGGGAAGCTCGGAGCTGACCTTCTTGCTAATGCTCGCAGTTTACTTCGCCGGTCTCACCACTATAATCGTCATGGTGGAAATGGGAGGGCACATAATCTCAGAGGTAATGCAGATCAACAGGGAGAAGAGCCTTGCGGTGGTCTCCACGATGGGCTTCGTAATTGGGGCCCTCATGATTTCTGGTGGGCTAAAGACGATGTTCTTGGCAGTTCCTCTCTCAGTGGGGGCTTTGATAGCAGCAGTCGAAGCGTATCCTCTACTTAGCAAGGAAATAGAGTCCAACAAGCCAATCACAGCGGCTGCAATGCTGTTTTTAATCCTAGTAGGCCTTGGATCCCTCTACTACAACATCACACACTTGGAGGCCATGGGCAAGCTGGGCATACTGCTGGGGCTCCTGTTTTTCCTCCCGGTTTTCATGACCGGGATGCTCATGAAGGGCTCCCGCTGACTTTTCAAAAATTTTTTAAACGCCTTTTCCTATGGAAGCCAGAACGCTTATGGGAGGTATGTGAGATGGGAGACAAGACGAAAGTTCAGGTCAGCAAGCTCAAGCCTGGCAGGTACATAATTATAGACGGCGAGCCGTGCAGGATCGTCAACGTTACGGTCTCCTCACCGGGCAAGCACGGTTCGGCCAAGGCAAGGATTGAGGCCGTTGGCATCTTCGACGGCAAGGTCAGGAGCATCGTCAAGCCGACCAGCGCCGAAGTTGACGTCCCGATCATCGACAAGCGCGTCGGTCAGATTATCGCCATAACCCCTGACACAGTCCAGCTCATGGACATGGAGACCTACGAGACCTTCGACGTCCCAATCGAGGGCGGTGTTGAGGAGGAAGTTAAGGGCCAGCTCACAGAGGGAATAACCGTCGAGTACTGGGAAACCCTCGGCAGGATACAGATAAAGAAGATCAGGGGCGAGTGACTTTTCTGTTTTTCTTTCACACCCCTTGGGTTTTAACTTGAAACGAAACTCATTTAAGAGGGCCTTTTCTCCCCCAGCTGGGGGTATTTATGGGCTGGCTTCACGATATCATACTAAGAAAGTTTAACAACATCGCTGGCACACGGTATGAGGAGATACTCAAGGCCTACCAAAATTTCTTTCTGACGGAGGAAGAGCTGGTAATCCCAGAGATAAACTCCATACTGCTCGTTTTTGACAGGTTCTCCGAAAAAGTTCCGGAGGAAGTTCACGAGACACTTTCAGCGTTCGAAGGAGCGACCCTTCGGGTAGTTTACGTAATCGACGAGGGCGTTCTCAAAATGATACGTGAAACGCTCGGAGAGGAAGCTGCCGAGGAGTTCAGGAAAAAGGATATGGCCTTTGCCAAGACCTTCCTTAAAGAGGTTGAAGAAAAGCTGGGCGATCTGAACATCAAGTTTAGCAGGAAAATAGCCTTCGGGGACAAGGCTGAGTACGTTGAGGGCCTCGCCAGGAAATACGACCTGATCGTAATTTCCCGCCACTACGGCTCCGAGACGACGAGAACCCACCGCGTAAGTCCCATTGTCTTTAGAATAGTCCAGCACGTGGATAAGCCCGTAGTCCTCTACTGAGGTGATCAAAATGGAACCAATGGAACTGATAGCGCTGGCGATATTCATAGGCGTCTATGGGCTCATAATGAGCGAGAGAATCCACCGCACGGTAGCGGCGATGGTCGGGGCATCACTGGTGCTCCTGATTAAGATAGTTCCGTGGGAGAGGGTGCCAGAGTACCTTGACCTGGACACGATACTCCTCCTTGCGGGAATGATGGTCGTCGTGAACGTAGCCAGGGAAAGCGGGCTGTTCGAGTACATAGCCATAAAAACCGCCAAACTCTCAAAGGGAAGCCCGATGAAAGTCCTCCTTCTGTTCTCGGTGGTGACTGCCGTCGTCAGCGCGTTCCTGGACAACGTCACGACAGTCCTTCTCCTGACGCCAATGCTCCTGTATATAACCAAGAAAATGAACGTGAACCCAATACCGTTCCTCCTTTCGGAGGTGTTTGCATCGAATATCGGTGGAACAGCGACGCTCATTGGTGATCCACCAAACATCATGATAGGCTCCGCAGCGAACCTCAGCTTCAACGAGTTCATCCTCAACATGGGGCCCATAGCTCTCGTTGACCTCTTTGCGACCATTGGAATTATCTACCTCGCTTACCGCGCCGAAATGAACTCACACAAGGAGAATGAAGAAGGAATCAGGATGACTATAATGTCGATGGACGAAAGAGATGCCATCAGGGATTCCTCACTTTTCAGAAAGTCCATAGTAGTGCTCATTGGGGTGGTCATAGGGTTCTTCTTCCACGACAAACTCGGCGTTGAGCCAGCGGTTATAGCCCTCACTGGGGCCTCAATACTGCTCCTCTGGAGCAGAGCGTCACCTGAACACGCGCTTGAGAAAGTCGAGTGGGCGACGCTCTTCTTCTTCGGCGGCCTGTTCATAATCGTTGGTTCCCTCGTGGAGACAGGGGCGATTGCCCAGGTCGCCAACTGGATGGTGGGCCACGTCCACAACGAGGGCGAGGCAATCTTGATAATCTCATGGTTCTCAGCTTTCTCGAGTGCAATAGTTGACAACATACCCTTCACAGCCACCATGATACCCCTGATAAAGGCAATGGGCAGTCACATGAACACCTACCCGCTCTGGTGGGCGCTCTCACTGGGAGCGTGCCTCGGAGGGAATGGTACCGCCATAGGTGCCAGCGCGAACGTCGTTGTCATAGGTATAGCCCACCGCGAGGGCGTGAGAATAACGTTCAACGACTTCCTGAAGGTTGGCATGACGATCATGATAACGACCGTGGCCATAGGGACGGCTATAATCTGGTTGAGGTACGTTGGTCTGTGAGGTGGTGGATATGAGAATACTCGTGCTCGTGGACGGCTCGAAGTGGAGTCAGAAGGCAGCCCTTCATGCGTTTTCGGTTGCAAGGAAGAAGGGAGCCAAGGTGGTACTGTTCTCCGTCCTGGACAGGAAGGAGGCGCAGGCGATAGCGGTAAGCCTCGCAATGAGAAGCGGCGACGTTGAAAAGCTCAAGAAGTTCGAGGAAACTGCCTGGAAGGAGATGAAGAAGGGCATCCACGATGTTATCTCCGCTCTCCTGGAGCTGGGTCAGAGGGAGGGCATTAACTGCTCCTTCAGGATTGTAGAGGGAACTGCCAGGGAAAAAGTCCTTGAGGAGGCAAACAGCGGGAAATACTCCCTTGTCGTCATGGGTGCGTACGGAAAGAGCGGGAAGACGAGGATAGGCTCCCTCCTCGAGGACGTCGTGGGGGAGATAAAGCCTCCCGTGATGATAGTCAGGTGAAGGCTTTTAAGCCCTCTTCTATTTTTGCCTTTAGGTGAGAGAATGGAGTTCCTGTACACGTATGAGACGCTCAAGCTGGAGTTCCCGCTCGTGGAACCTGAGGAAGCCAGGTTTGTCCTGCTGGGAGTTCCCTTCGACGGGACTACGAGCTACAAAGCTGGGGCACGCTTCGGGCCGACACTGATAAGGCACGCGACGCTGAACCTCGAAAGCTACATCCTCGACTACGACCTCGACATAGCAGAGCTTCCGATAGCTGACATTGGGGACATTGCCGTTGCGGCTGGAGACCCGAGGAAAACAGCAGACAGGGTAAGGGAGACCATTGAAGAGCTTAAGAGGGCAAACCCAAAGGCCATTCCAATCCTCCTCGGCGGGGAACACTCCCAGACCCTTGGGGCAGTTGAGGCATTGAAGCCAGCAAGCTACGTCGTCTTCGACGCCCACCTCGACCTTCGAGATAGCTACGAGGACAACCCGTACAACCACGCCTGCGTCGCGAGGAGGATAAGCGAGCTCGGAATAAAGGAAGCTATGTTCGGAATAAGGAGCGGGACGAAGGAAGAAGTGGAATACGCCGAAGAAAGTGGGATAAGGTGGGTGCATGCGAGAGACTACAACTTTGATGCCTTCGTTGACCTCGTAGAGGCCCTTCCCGAGCCGGTTTACCTCTCAATTGACATCGACGTCTTTGACCTCTCGATGGTGCCCTCAACGGGGACACCGGAGGCGGGAGGTTTAAGGTTCTGGGAGGTAGTTGAGGCCATAGAATGGCTGACCGAAAAGAAAGAGATAGCAGGCTTTGACATAATGGAAGTTGCCGGCGAAAAGCTCGGCGATCCGACGGCGTTGACAGCAGCTAAGCTCCTCTTCTACTTCATTGGAGCAATGTCAAAATTCGGGCGCTGAGCCTTCTGCGTTCTTTTTTTTCAGTATCCACCGCCGTGAAAAATGCATTTTTCTGTTCTCTTCTGCTTTTCACCGTTCAGAAACCCTTAAGAGGACTTTTTCAAAATCTTACGCCCGGTGAGGCATATGGATGTCGAGGCGGCCCTTGAAAAGTTCCACTCTCTCAAAGTCTCCCAGATAATGCCCAAGCCTGATACCATGCCAATTGTAACTGCTGATTCTGACCTCCTCAACGTCCTCAAGCTCCTCAGGACGAGGCACCACGTCTGGGTCGTGAAAGACAGGGGGAGCATGGAGCTGGTCGGTGTTATCCGTTATATGGACGTCATTGACATTCTCCTTCCGCCTGAATCTCACAGGTTCAAGCTCGGAATGACAAGCAGGAGCATGCGGTCTCTTCTCAGCGGTGCCGCCAGGGCTGAAGACGTCGCAGACAGGCATCCTCTAACGATTGAGGAGGACGCCACCGTCCTCGATGCCCTCAATAAAATGAGGCGCTACAAGGCCCAGGTTCTGGCTGTGGTCGAAGGAGAGAGGCTTGTCGGTGAGATAAGCCTGAGGATTCTGATAGACGAGTTCCTCAGACTGCTCAGGGTGGGTGGTGCCCAATGGAAGGGGTAGCGTGGCTTCTGGCGACGATAGGCATCGCGCTCATCCTGGCCAAAATCAGCGACAGCATAATAGAGCGCTTCGAGCTCCCGGGAGTCCTCGGCGAGCTTATAATGGGTATGATTCTCGGTAACCTCGTTTACTTTGGTTACGTTGCTCCCGATTACCTGCCCATCGTCAGCGGGATGGGCTATGAGTCCGTCTTAAATCAGATCGCCGAGTTTCTGGCGAAGCTCGGCATAATCTTCCTGCTCTTCTTAGGTGCCCTTGACACTGACATAGAACAGCTCAAGAAAACCGGCGTTACTGCAACTGTCTCCACCATTCTTGGAGTATCTGTTCCGCTCCTCCTTGGCTGGTGGGCGCTCATGGCCATGGGCTACCCGAGCAGGGAGGCCTTCGCCGGCGGCGTCCTTCTGACAGCCACGAGCATAGGTCTCACCGTTAGGGTCATGATGGATTTGGGAGTTTTGAGGAGCGAGGTCGGAGCCGCTTCCCTCAGCGCGAGCGTCATGGACGACTTCCTCGGCATAGCCCTCGTTATCTTTGCCGTCGGGACGGGGGGCCTCTTCGAGCTGAGCATCAAGATAGTGGCCTTCTTCATCATAACGGGCGTTCTCGGCTGGTACTTCATCGACCACTACATCAGGTTCGCGGAGAGGCTTCACGTGGAAAAGGGTATCCTGGGGATGGCAATCGGTATGATGTTCCTCTTCGCGGCTCTGGCAGAGGGATGGTTTGTAGCGGCCATCGAAGGTGCCTTCATGATGGGCCTCATCCTCTCAAAGCTTCCCGAGGGTAAACGCATTATGGAAGACGTTAGAGCGATAGGCTACGGCCTCCTCATTCCGTTCTTCTTCGTCCACACTGGAGCCATGCTCAACCTCAAGGTCTTTGAGAATGCGGATGCAATAACGCTCGCGGCTGTTCTATCGGTCATAGCCATAGTCGGAAAGATCGTCGGCAGGGGCTTTGGAGCGTGGATAACGGCATGGGGCAGGGGCAGGGACTTCCTCTTCACGCGGAAGAACTTCTGGATGTCGCTCCAGATGGGAATCGGTTCGGTTCCTAGGACTGAAGTGGCGCTCGTTGACCTCATGGTGGCAATCCACGGCGGGGCAATCCCACCAGGCGACGCTCCCAAGTTCATAGCGGCCACGCTGATATTCATCACGGTCTCAGTGCTGATAACCCCGCCGCTCCTCAAGTGGGCGTTCAAAGAGGAGATAGAGAAGGCGAAGGCGGAAAAAGCCGCCCAGAAGGTCGGGAGAATACAGGAGACGAAGGAGAAGATAAAGGAGCTGAAAGGCTCTGAGTGAGCCTTTCCCTTTTTCATCCAAAGAAAGCTCCCATCATGTCCATCTGTTCTTCGCTCATACCCTTTACCTTGAAATCCGGCATCTCGGGAAGGAGCTTCTCGTATTCCTCCTTTGTTATCTCCTTGGCCTCTCCGTTCTCGACGAGGTAGAAGATACCGTAGTCGGGGTCGCGGTAGGCAACCAGGAACTTCTCGACCTCTATGTCGTCGAAGTTCACGAATATGACGTTTCCGCCAGTGTAGGGCTTCTTGCACTTGAAGGGGAAGCTCGATGAGTTGAGCATTGCATCGCCAAGGGCCTGGTTGGCCTTCTCACCGTTTATCTCGGTCCAGAAGGGTCTGCCCTCGAAGTCGCCCTCAACTACGATGAGGAACCTGCTCCCGTCCAGTTCGAGAACCGGGGCACCTTTCTCCTGGAGTATCTTAAAGAGCTCGCCTATCGTCTCGGCTTCTCTGAGTGCAGCTACAAATCCTTCAACTTTCACAGTCTTCACCAAAACCAGTTGGGGCGGTGGGTATAAAAGCTTAAGCCTCTACAAAAAGTCGGTGGTTCCATGCACATAGATGCTGACCTCCACATTCACTCACGCTACTCAAAGGCGGTCTCCAAGGCAATGACTATTCCAAATCTGGCCGAAAACGCCCGCTTCAAGGGGCTTGAAATGGTTGGCACCGGGGACATTCTCAACCCGAACTGGGAGAAAGAACTTCTCAAATACACTAAAAAGGTAGATGAAGGCACCTACGAGAGGAACGGCATCAGGTTTCTCCTAACGACCGAGGTTGAAGATAACCGAAGGGTTCACCACGTTCTTATTTTCCCGAGCATTGAAACCGTCCGCGAGATGAGGGAGGAGCTTAAGCCCTATTCTTCCGACATCGAGAGCGAGGGAAGACCACATCTCACTCTTTCAGCAGCGGAGATCGCAGATTTGGCTAACGAACTCGGCGTTCTCATAGGCCCGGCTCACGCCTTTACTCCCTGGACGAGCCTCTACAAGGAGCATGACTCGTTGAAGGGCGCCTACGATGACGCCAAAATCCACTTCCTCGAGCTCGGTCTCTCGGCGGACAGCGAAATGGCGGACATGATTAAAGCCCACCACAAACTAACCTACCTCAGCAACAGCGACGCCCACTCACCGATGCCCCACCGGCTTGGAAGGGAGTTCAACCGCTTTGAGGTTGATGAAGCTACCTTCGAAGAAATCCGGAAGGCCATAATGAAGCGCGGAAGAAAAATAGTCCTCAACGCGGGCTTAGACCCAAGGCTCGGCAAGTACCACCTTACAGCGTGTTCCCGCTGTTACACCAAGTACTCCCTCGAAGAGGCCAAAGCCTTCCGCTGGAAGTGCCCGAAGTGCGGCGGGAGAATAAAGAAGGGTGTAAGGGATAGGATACTTGAGCTTGCGGACACTACCGAGAGGCCGAAGGACAGACCGCCCTACCTGCACCTCGCCCCCCTCGCCGAGATAATAGCGATGGTTCTCGACAAAGGAGTTGAGACCAAGGCCGTTAGGCTCTTCTGGGAGAGGTTTCTGAAAGAGTTTGGAAGCGAGATAAGGGTTCTTGTCGATGTTCCCGTCGAGGAGCTGGCAAAGGTTCACGAGGAGGTAGCCAAGGCAGTCTGGGCGTACAGGAATAGAAAGCTGATAGTAATCCCCGGTGGTGGCGGAAAGTACGGTGAAATAAGGCTTCCGGAGGAAATCAAGAACGCGAGAATTGAGGATCTGGAGAGCATCGAGGTTGAAGTTCCAGACGTTGAGGAAAAGCCCAAACAGAGGAGTATAACCGAGTTCCTCCGAAAGTCAAATAAGTAAGAAAGTTGGAATTTCTTACGGTGATACACATGGAGGTCGTGAAAGTCTCCTCGAAGGGTCAGATCGTGATACCGAAAAGCCTCAGAGAAAAGCTGGGTATAAAGGAGGGGGAGTACCTGCTAATCTTCTCCAGAGGGGACGTTATAGTGATGAAAAAACTTAATATCGACGTCGAGGAGATCCTCAAAGAAGGAGAAGAAGCGGCAAAATCCCTTGGAGTTTCAGAGGAGGACGTTGCCAAAGCAGTGAGGGAAGTGAGGTATGGAAAATGAGGGTCTTGCTTGACACCAACGTTCTCATTTCTGCCTACTTCTGGCACGGTAACGAACGGCGGCTCCTCTGGGAATGCCTTGTGGGACTCCACGAGAACGTCATCTCAGATTATATAGAGGATGAAATTAGAAGAGTCCTTACTGGAAAATTTGGGATTTCTCCTGATAAGGTCGACAGATACCTCTTGCTCTTGGAAGAGTTCTCGATCAAAGTGCAAACAGGAAAAATTCCGCCTATTTCGCGGGATCCAAAAGACAATCCAATAATCGCTGCAGCAGTTTCGGGAAAAGTTGAGGCACTGGTAACGGGAGATAAAGACCTCCTTAGCCTTCGAGACGGTGAAAAGCTTTTCTGCCACATGGGGTTCTGTTTTATGATCTTAACACCCGCGGAGGCGATATCATGCGGGAGTCGGAAATAATCGAGCTCTTCCTCAAGCACCTGAAAAGGCATGGTGAGCTCCCCCTTGGAGACGATGCAGGAGCTTTAAAGATAGGGGACGAATGGCTCGTTGCCACCAACGACATGCTCGTCCGGAAAACCGATGTTCCCGACATTATGACGCCCGAGCAGGTCGGGTTCAAAGCCGTGACGATGAACGTGAGCGACGTTGCAGCTATGGGGGCTAAACCAATTGGCTTCCTCTTCTCGCTCGGAATTCCTGAGGGGCTGGATGAAAACTACCTTGAGGGAATTGCCAGGGGGGTAGGAGAGGCCCTCGACTACTACAGGGTCCCAGTTCTCAGCGCGGACACGAACGAAGCTGATGACCTGGTAATTGACGGTATTGCCCTTGGAAGAACCAAACGGCTGTTAACCAGGTCGGGTGCAAAGCCCGGCGACCTCGTTTGTGTGACTGGGGATATCGGACGGGCGTTCGCTGGCTATCTTGTATGGAAGTACAACCTCGAAGTGCCTGAGAGCACCAGGAAAGCCCTCTACGAAAAGTTCCTTGAACCCCTTGCACGGGTTAGGGAGGGTATTGTTCTAAGCCAGTTTGCGAACTCTGCCATAGACATAAGCGACGGCCTTTCGAAGGAGCTTCATCTGCTGGCGAAGATGAGCGGGGTGAGGATAGAGATTAGCTCCGAGAGACTTCCGGTCAGGGAGGAAGTACAGGAGGTTGCCGAGATTTTAAGGGAAAAACCCTTCGATATAGCTCTCTCCAGTGGTGAGGAATTCGAGCTGGTCTTCACAGTGCCCTCGGAGCGCGTGTTCGATCTTGATTTTGAGTTCACGGTTATAGGGCGCGTTGAGAGGGGATTCGGTGTCCACATGGATGGGAAGCCTCTTCAGCCATACGGCTGGGAGCACTTCTCGAAATCACTGAAAGGACCAACGTTGCCGTAACTTAAGCCCCCCAGTAACAACATTTTTAAGGCTCCTTGAGTAATTAAGGACGGGAGCTGGGGAATGATAGGGGAGATGATAAATTCAGGTCTGCAGTATTTAAGCCTCTTGAAAGAGGTTCCCCTTAGATACCTTTTTCTGGCCCTTCTGACGTATTATCTGAGCGTTGTTGTATATGCTCTCCGCTGGAAGCTCGTCCTTAGGGGAATGGGTAAGGATGCTCCTCTTTTGGAGCTTTTAAAGGCAATATTGGCTTCAATTTTCATGAACAACGTTACTCCGACGAGTCGTGGCGGCGGGGAGGTTTTAAGGATAGCGTGGATTTCAAAAAGGAAGGGCATTCCCCTCGGAATCTCAACAACGAGTGTCGTTTATGAGAGAATCCTCGAGAGCATACCGGTTTTTGCCCTTTTCCTCGTGGGGATGTTCTACTTTTCTCAGGTTCCTGAGACGGCGGCCTTTATCGTGATGGCACTTATCATAGCGGTCTGGGTAAAATGGGACTGGTTCGTTAAGCTTTCGTTCAAGCTTTTCCGTAAAGGTGCCAGTGAGGAGGAAGTCGAGAGGATAGCTTCACTAAAAGACAAACACCACATAACGCTGGGTGGCATAGTCCTGAGCTCCTGTGTTTGGATTCTCGATGTGGTCCGGCTCAAGCTCGTTACCCTTGCCTTTGGGCTTCACCTCGGCTGGAGACTTCTCGTCGTAATCTCTGTGGCAAACCTCATCCTCGGGCTCATCGCTTTCACCCCCGGCGGAATCGGGATAGTTGAGGGAGGATTGGTGGGAGTTCTCATTCACTTCGGGATTCCTATGGCCCTTGCAGTGCCGATAACACTTCTTGAGAGGTTCATCTCATACGTCATGAGCAGCTTAGTCGGCTTTTTCGTTCTTGTGACCTCGGGGGGGTGGGGTATTTGGAGAGCCTTAAAATCGCAATAGCCTCCGACTGGTTTTTTCCTAAAATTGGGGGGATAGAAAGTCACATTGATGAACTTGCCCGCCATCTGATGGAGGCGGGTCATGAGCCGCATGTCATAACTCACGATTACAGGTATCTGAGGCCCTATGCCGACAGCTTTCCTTATCCCGTTGAGAGGTTCTCAGCGCCGGTCTATCTGAAAAAAAGTCACATAAGCCTTGGGACAGGCCAGCTCTGGAGGATAAATGAGCTGTACAAGAAAACTGGTTTCGATATAACTCACGTTCACAGCATTTACTCCCCCCTCTCCATCGCCGTGGCAAACCTTTCACGCGGGATTAGGGACGTTCCGGTGGTGGCCACCAACCATTCCTTTTACGGCAGTCCGGCGGCTGACCCCGTCTTGAAACCGGTTTTGAAGCGGGTTCTCAAGCGTATTGACACGTTTATAGCGGTGAGCAGGCCAGTTGCCAGGGATACCCTGCAACTCCTTGGGGAGAGTCTGGATGGCCGACGTGTTGTGGTTGTCCCAAACGGTATAGACACTGAAAAGTGGAGGCCTCCGGAACCGGAAGAACGAGAAAAGGCCCGGAGGGCTCTTGGAATATCGGATGAGATAGTCCTGTTTTACACTGGGAGGATGACCGAAAGAAAAAACGCCCACAGGCTGCCTTTAATAGTCTCCAAGGCCCTTGAACTTTCGGGAATGGCGCGTGATAAGGTGAGGCTTTTGATAGTTGGCAACGGTGAGATGAGGGAAAAACTTGTAGAAAATCTCAAAAAAACAGGGCTTGGTGAGAATACTGTTCTCTTTGATTTTCTGCCTCGTGAGAGACTCTTGGAGTTCTATTGGGCCTCAGATATCGTTATGGTGCCGGGAATTCTGGAGTCATTCTCTATAGTTGGGCTCGAGGCTTCCGCAACGGGTAGAATGGTAGTTGGGAGAGATAGAAGCGGCATTTCTGAGCTGATACTCGACGGGGTCACTGGGCTTTTGGGACACACCGAGGAGGAGGTCAGCAAAAAGCTCGCCTGGGCACTTGAAAATCCGGATCTGGTAGAAAAAATGGGTGCAGAGGCCAGAAGACGCGCCCTGAGGAATTTTTCGTGGGGGGTTGTTATCAAGAAGTTGCTTAGGGTTTACCGGATGACGATGGATGAAGCGGACGGGAAGGACAAACTATACCTCCTCTACAAGTTGTCCAGGAGGATTGGGTGATGAGGGTATCACTAACCTTCGACGTGGAGCAGGACTGCCCTCCGTATCTGACAACGACCAGGGGGGTGGAAGGGGGGCTTCCCAGGCTGCTTGATCTGATGGCTGAGAAGAAAGTTAGAGCCACCTTTTTCTTTACCGCGGAAATGGCGAGACGCTTTCCCCAACTCGTAAGACGTGTTTTGGATGAGGGACACGAGCTGGGCAGTCACGGATACAACCACGAGAGGCTGGACAGGTTACCAAAAGACGATGCGGCCAAAGTCATTGAGAAGTCTCTCAAAGTTCTTCGTGAATTTGGGGAGGTTGTTTCATTCCGCGCACCCAACCTACAGCTTCCTGAGACGTACTACGACATCCTTGAGAGACATGGAGTACTCGTGGACTCCTCAAAGGCCACTTACAAGGGTTACAGGTTGGGGATTAGGTTCTTTGGGGAAGTCCTTGAGGTGCCGGCTTCAACAACGAGTTCGGTGCTTCGCCTTCCCTGGAAGCTCCAGGCGGTTATTCACTCACGGCTTAAGGAGCCCAGGATTTACTTCGCGCATCCCTGGGAGTTCGTCCCGATGCAGAGGGAAAAAATACGCTGGGACTGCAGGTTCAACACAGGGGAGAGGGCTCTTGAGCTTTTGGGCAAACTCATAGACCACTACAAATCGATGGGCGCAGAGTTCCTCACAATGAGAGAGTATTACGACCTTTACGGAAACCTTAAACGGGAATAGTCCCCATACTAATCGGGTGGGAACATGCGCGAGGCGATGTGGTGGGAGCCGCTCGAAAACAACCGCGTGAGATGCAGGCTCTGCCCCCTCAACTGCATCATCGACGAGGGCAAGAGGGGCTCCTGTAAAGTTAGGAAGAACATAGGCGGGAAGCTCTATACTCTCAACTACGGAAAGGTCTCTTCAATAGCGGCCGACCCAGTGGAGAAGAAGCCGCTATTCCACTTCTGGCCGGGTTCATGCGCCTTTTCGATAGCCACCGTTGGATGCAACATGCACTGCAAGCACTGCCAGAACTGGGAGATAAGCCAGGCCGATGAGAACTTTCCCTACCTCCACGACATGACGCCTGAGATGGTAGTTGCGATGGCCAAGCGCTACGGCTGTGAGAGCATAGCCTACACCTACAACGAGCCGACGATCTGGTACGAGTTCGTCCTGGACACGGCAAAGCTGGCCAAGAAGGAGGGCCTATACAACCTCCTCATAACCAATGGCTACATCAACGAAGAACCCTTCAGGGAGCTGGCCCCGTGCATAGACGCAATGAACATCGACATCAAGGCCTTCAACGATGAGTTTTACATGAAGATAGCGAGCGTCCCGAGTGGGGAGCCGAGCAGGAGGACAGCTGTGATAGCGAAGAAGGAGTTCGGGATTCACGTGGAGCTGACGTACCTTATAATCCCGACGCTGAACGACAAGGAAGAGGAGATAAGGGCCTTCGCCCGCTGGGTCGTTGATGAGCTCGGCGACGACACTCCGGTTCACTTCTCCCGCTTCTTCCCGCACTACAAGCTCCTTCACCTTCCGCCGACGCCAGTTGAGACGATTGAGATGGCCTACCGCGTTGCTAGGGAAGAGGGTCTGAAGTTCGTCTACATCGGAAACGTGCCCGGTCACCTGGGTGAGCACACCTACTGTCCCAAGTGTGGAAAGCCTTTAATAGTCCGCTATGGGTTTGAGATTGTTGAGTACAAAGTGACCGATGATGGAAGGTGCGGGTTCTGCGGCGAACCCGTGCCTATCGTAGGGAGGTACAAGAAAAAGAGATATCCGGGTATGTGGTGGTGAAAATGGAACCAATTGAGGTTATTTTTTACATCGAGGCTCTTTCCAACGATAAGAAAACTTTAGAAAGGGCTGTAGAGCAGACCGTGGAGTCTCTAAAGGGTGAGAAAAATCTCACGGTTGAGGACTTATTCGTGGGAGATGTCATGGAGGACGAGGAATCAGAGCTTTTGAGGTATTCGAGCATCATAGAGGCGAGGATAAGGGGCCCTCTCTCGGAAGTGACGATGGCCGCCCTGAAGTATTCCCCCGCAATAGTGGAGGTGCTTGAGCCCCCCAAGCTTGAGATAGGGGCAAGAGAACTAATGAAACTTTTAGGAAACGTGGCCTACTTCATGGGTGGGCTGATGGAGAAGTTTGGAGGTCTGGCAGTTTACCCAAACCTCGAGGAGTATCCAGAGCCTAAAATTGGCTACACGAGGGAAGAGGTAGAGGAGATGATAGTGGAAGACCGTCATGTCCTCTACAGATTCGTCATTGAGGTTTACCACAAAGGCGAGGAGGAGACTAAGAGGGACATGGCTAAGGCGCTCGCCTACGAGGGCTGTAAGATTAACAAGCTGGTAGTTCAGAAGCACCCGGAGGATGATAAGAAGTTCCTGCTCGCTGCGGAGGTGCTTTCGGACTTCGAAACCCTTTTCCAGCTCATGGCAAAATACGTCCCCGTTGCCATATCGATAATGGAGCCGGAGATAATCGATGTAACTGCCGCTGAACTCCAGAACGCCCTAACGGACTTGGCCGGTTTTGTTCAGGAGCTCGTGACGAGACCCATCAAAAAACAGCTCATTGATAAAGCCAATACTACTTTCAAGCTTAACCCGTGAGATATTATCGGCAAAAGGCGAAAGGGCTGTAGTCATTTAATTAAGCTCCCTTTTATTTTTACGGCAATTAGCGAGCTTCTTTTTGTCTCAGAAAGGGTCTGAAAGCGAAAAGTATATATACCCCCTCAGGACATAATGCCATTGACAACACATGTCAGAGCACCTTAGGGTGCAGACCCAAAATTTGGGAGGTGGAAGAAAATGAAAGTGAAGAAGATTGCCGCCCTTGCGGTTGGCGCCGCAATGCTCGGTGCCACCATGGGCTTCGCCAGCGCAGTGCACACTTCCGACACTCTGCCAGCGGAGGACTTCTTCGTGAAGAGCGACGGGACCCCGAACGTTAAAATCGTGGTAGGAAGCCAGGGCGCTGCCCAGGACGTTGTTGCCGCTGCGGACATAGCGGTTGCAATCGGTACCCTTCTCTACAACGAGAAGGAAGTTGAAGTGACCGGCCCGGCCGTCTTCAAGGAGCTCCCGCACGTTGAGGAGACTCTGCCAGTTTACAACTCCGGAAGGCTCGTAGCTCCCGACATGACCACACTTGAGAGTGAGGCGGCCAACTACTGGTGGAACGGTGAGGCTTACAGCACCACCTACGACAACTACGTGGGCAGCTGGTACGCTGACCTTGGCTATTACGAGAAGATCCTCAACGAGAACGTTGACGACTGGATAACCGAGCTCGACAACACACCCTACAACGCCTGGGCCAAGGTAGGCATCGGTGCCATACTCGTTGACCTCGGCGACGAGGACAAGCCCTACCCGACCGGTGACGAACTCATCTACATTCCGGCCGGCAACTTCACGTACACTGCCAACTACACGCAGATGGACTACTACTATGCAACCTCGTCATATTCAGGATGCTGTGAGTACATCCCAGGAGAGAAGGTATGGTACATAGCAGACCCAGGTATACAGGCCGGGGACTCCTTCACGTTCCTTGGACAGAAGTACCACGCCGTATGTGTCTACGGCAGCTACTCAGCGGGACTTGACCTGGCCACCATCTGTCCGACCTGTGAGGCCATAGGTGCCAGCCCGTACGTCCTCCTCCTGGCCACTGACGTCATCGAGGGCCAGGATGGCTGGGTAAGCGTTGGCGGAACCCTCACCGTTGGTCCGAACGACGAGTACACCATCAACGTCCTCGACATAAACATCGTGGGCACCGAGAAGGTCCTCCTCAAGGTCACCGACAACACCGGTGTTAGGCCGACTGCCACCGTTGGAATTGAGCAGAGAAGTGCGATGAGCATCTGGGGCGACTACGACGGCGATGGCGATGACGACCTCGTCATAACGCTCTACAGCACCTTCATCGGTGTCCAGGGCAACACCCAGGCAAGGCTCCTCGTCTACACCGACCTCAAGCCTGTTGCCAGTGGTGACCTCTGGCCGAGCAGCGACTGGGTCGTCAGCTTCCACGGTCTCGTCAACACCGACGGTACCGGATGGCGCGAGCCCACTGAAGTCGGCGACGGATGGAACTGGACCGGTATAATAGAGCTCAACTCCGACTGTATTACTGGTACCTGTGAGGCCGCAGTGGACATAATCCAGGTCACCAACAGAAAGAAGATCGGCCCGGCCAAGACCCTGTCAATACCCATGTTCGACCCGCTCTACAACATCACCTACAGCTCCGACATCTGTGGGCCGCTCAAGTGTGAGGACAAGACCAACGACGACTACGGAAGCTACGTCTACAGCGGTTCAGCCTGGATAGACATCGTCAAGGTAGGAAGGCTCAGGACCTACAACATGGAAGTCGGCGAGACCCTCAACGACGTCTTCGGCTACCCGTGGACATTCGATGACTACCCGTACTACATGCAGCTCGACGACCTCGGCAAGGTCAAGACCATGGAGCCCGTCAAGGTCACGACCCCAATAACCATGCTCGACACCGAGGTCATGGCTGCTGGCCTTGACAGCGTCGGCAGCAACCTCATCCTGGTCGGCGGTCCGGTTGTCAACGCGGTCACCGCGGCCCTCGCTGGAGAGCTCGGCGTCCCGAGCGACTACGCCGGCTGGGAGAGCGAGTACGGCACCGGTGCTGAGAGCGCCGTAGTACAGTACGTCGAGAGCAGCGACACCATCGGCGGCTACGGAGTCCTGCTCGTTGCAGGTACCGACAGGGAAGGTACCAAGGCCGCCGCTGAGTACCTCATGGAGTACCTCAGCGGCCTCTGAAGGCCTTTCCCTTATTTTTAAATTCCTTTTCTGGAGGTTTTAGAATTGGAGCGGAATAAAATACTAGCACTGGTTCTGCTGCTGCTTATCGTGGGGGCGCCGGTTGCTTATGTGGTTTACGGGTACTCCTCTTACTCCAGAGTGATTAACCCTGGGGAGCCCCTTGGTTCGGCAGAATACGTTGTGGTAAAGACGCCTTCGGGCCAGTTTCTCTCAATGAGTTTCGACCAGTTTTCTGACTACGTCTCGAAGGGAGGGAACCTTACAGAGGGCGCTGTGATATACAAGGTAAGGGTTGAGAGTTACATCACCGGCAGCCCCGTGATTGACTTAAACACCACGATCAGGGCCATCTACGACTCCTTCACGATAGTGCTTGGAGACCCCGCAGTCAGGGAGTGCAGTACCAACCCTGATCTGTATCCGGGAAGCTGCACGCTCAGAACGGCAGCAGTGGTAGAAGTTACAAGCTTCGTCTCAAACGTCTTCAGTACCGTCTACTACCTAAAGGGCATAAGCCTCGGCTATGACAACGCAACTGCGAGGGAGTACTCCTACAACCAGACCATGCTGCGGCACAGGAAAGCTTACCTCGACTTCTGGACAAAGTTCAAGATAGGGAGTGGGAGAATCGGCAACTCAAAGAACCTAGTGGTAATACTCATCGGTCCGGCTGAGGGCGGTACGAGAAACGCCATCTACGTTCCAAGGAAGGGCCTCGTGGTTATAGAGGCAACTTCTGATGAGGCACTGAGAGCAGAAGTCGTTCTGATTGAGCACTTGATAAACTTCCAGTGGCCCTCGGGGAAGTCCCCAACTCAAAGCGCTTAAATAACGCCCTCACTTTTTAAATACTCCTCAATGTCTTTTATTTCTTCGATGGAGAGCTGGTACACTCTCTTTCCCGAATGAGGCATGCCTTCTATTGTGGACTTCAATCTTTTGAGGTTCTCTTTATCCAGACCGAGCATATGGTGGGAGTCTTTGAGGGCCTTGCCTGCGAGTTTTCGCCTGTGCTGAAAGAGGGCCTTGACAATCCTCTCATCGAGCGAGACCCTCTCTCCGGGAGGCTTTGGGATGAGAACCACAACGGCGGAATCCACCTTCGGTGGAGGGTAGAAGGCCCTCCTTCCAACCCTTTCCACTATCTCTACATAGGCCTTTGCCTGCGTCATTACGGAAAGGCGGGAATAATTCCTATCGCCGGGTTTTGCAACCATTCGCTGGGCGAACTCCAGTTGGTATATCAGAACGGCCTTCTCAAACTCAAAATTCAGCAGCTTAAACGTCACGGGGGAGGATATCTGATAGGGGAGGTTTGAGACAACCTTGTTGAATTCGGGCCACTCAATCTTCAGGGCATCGCCCTCTATCAGGACGACGTTTGGCCACCCGTACTCTTTTTTCAGTATCTCGAGGAATCTTCTGTCTTTTTCTATAGCGTAGACCTTTTCTGCCCTTTTTGACAGGGCGTCAGTTAAAATTCCAAGACCCGGCCCGATTTCAAGTACGGCATCTTTTTCATTCACCTCAGCACGCTCAACGTTCCGATCCACAATGTCCTGAACTATGAGAAAATTCTGGCCAAGGTTTCTGTTGGGTTTTATCCCGTATTTGGAAATTAAAGAAAAGACTCTGGAGTTCATTCTCTGAAAATCCTCCTTGGGCCGACGAATAGGCGGTACTTGTCCTTTCCCATTATTTCGTCAACTATCCTCTTTGCTATCATCTTGTGGGGATCGGGGAGGCCTTTAACCCTCTCCTTGAGGTCTTCAAAGCTCTTGAATGGCTCACTCTTTCTTTCCTCCAGGATTTCCCACATATGCTTTTTTCCTATTCCCGGTAGCAGTTCGAGGCTGTGAAGCCTGTTGGTGATGGGAGGAGCCACGTTGAAGAACTTTACGAAGTGTTCTTCGTTGTTTCTGACTATTTCCTCCACAACATAGGGTAGCTCAGCTTTGGCAGTCGCGGTGAGGTCATCATACTGAATCTTTCTGTTTATCATCAAAATCTTGTCCCTCTCTCCCTTTCCAACAAAAACCCTCTCATAGAGCATCAGGTCGGTCTTTGGAGTCACCTCGAGGAGGGCAAACGCTTTTTCTCCGACTACCTGCCCTACGGGCTTCCCGCTCCTCCTCCCCGTGCTCAGATCAGTGTATCCTTCTGGAAGATAATCCAGCACGTATGCGTATTCCTCATACTCCACGTTCCTTCTCTTTTTATCTATGCTCTCCCTATAAGAGTGTCTCCGGTATCTGTCCATTTTCACTCCCCCAGAATTCGTTATTATCTCAAGAGTTTTTATACTTTGTTAAGGGAAATAGAAAAGGTGGTCACTCCCGGTATTCGTCGAGGAGCTTTATTATCTCCTCTGCCTCTTCGGGAGTTGGCATATAGTCTTCCTTGGAGAAAATAACCCTGATGTCAAAGTAGTCCTCAGGCATCAGGTCCACTATCTTTGTAGCAAGCCGCTCATCGAGCCACTCAAAAAGGCCGGTAAGCTTTTCTTTGAGTTCCTTGGCCTGCTCTGGCTTGAGCTTTGAAAAGCGCTCGGCATGCTCAAGACTGACCCTGGCCTCATAGAATATGAGCTCCTCGGGGTTTTCTTCCATCCCCTCGGCTTTCCGCCTTTCAAGGAGCTCTTTGGCCTCTGGCACTGTGATGTAGTGTTCTTCAAGCTTTTTTCTCCCGATCATAATCATCCCTTCTGGGGCCTGAGGTGGACGGGGTGTATGAAGAAGGTCTTAACCTTCCCGCCGTCGGTTATCTGGACGACGTAAGTGTCTCCGCGCTTGCCGACGACTGTTCCCGTCCTCCCGTGGAACCTGGGGTCGGGCATGCCCTTGTGGTAGCTCGGCTCGATGACGATGTGAACCTTCTGCCCGACCTCAAACTCCTGAAGGAACCGGGTGAGCGGCGGAAGGCCCCTTCTCCTCGGGTGCTTGCTCAGCTTGCCCCTCGTCTTCCTCCTGAAGCTGTGCGCCTTCTTAACCATTCCAATCACCTCACAGGTGTCTTTAACCACTAAATCCAGCAACTCCCAAAGGGGAATCCAGTCTTTTCACGAATTTCCCGGACTTATCTTTTCGCACCAGTTTACCAACTAACCCGGTCCGGGAATCAGTATTGCCTCTGGTGAAGCGTTTATAAATTTTTCACCTACTCTAAGAAGAGTCCCCAGAGCTCTGCTCATCGAGAACGTTTAAAACGTCGAGCCGCTCACACCATGCTGACTTGCCGAGAAGGTCGCTGACGCTCGGCTTCGTCCTTCCCTTGTCCCCGGAGATGAGTTCCTTTATGTAGAGGCCGCCGTCGGTAATGAGCCTCAGCTCGAAGTGCTTTTCGTCTATCCACTTAGCCTCGGCGTGGTGAACCCTCCTCACCCTCACCTTGTCGGCCCTCGCCTTCCTGACCCTCCAGGGTGTCCTCTGGTGAATCTCAAGCCCAGTGAGCTTTTTAGCAACTTCCTCGGCTTCTTCAGGAGTAACGCCCTCCTCCACAAGCACAAGGGCGAGATACTCCTTTCGGTGAGGTGTCGAGAGAACTTTCTCAGCTTCGTCTGGAGTGGTGAACCTCAGGTTAAGCACTTCGACCTTTCCACTTGCGTTGATTTCCCTCGCTATCCCTTCGAGGTCAATCTTTCTCCTCTTCGGGCGCTTTATCTCCAGAATGAAGGGCCTCCCTTTGCCGAGCATCCTAACGTCAACGTCCTCTCTCCCAGCTCCTTTAAAAACGCACTTCCCTCCGGTTGCCCTGGAAAACGGACGGCAGATTATCGATGCAACGCTCTCCTCGAAGTCCGGATGTGGTGTCTGAGGTATTCCCCGAACAAGTTTTCTATAACGGCCGTAAATGTAGAGGGGGTTTATCTGGAGCTCGATTTTTCCAGTATAAGGTTCGGCTATGAAGACAACGTCCGGACTTTTTGAGGTGTCCTTTTCGGTTGCCTTCCCAAAGGCCTTTCCGAGCTCGCGGTTGAACTCGCGGTTTATCGGCTCGGCGGCTTCTATTCCAAACTCATCCCAGATTGCCCTCTCTTTCTCCATAATCTCATCAGGAAACCTCGAACCCACGAGAAAAGTATCAAACTCAACGTTCCCACTTGTTTCTTTCATCTTCTCGACAAGCTCAGGAATTCTATCAAAAACATTGTTGCATAGCTCACATTCCTTGGGCTCTTCCACCGGTGGGAGACCCTCTTTAGCCCGCTCCATGTTGAGAACGAACCTTATCGCCTTTCCCCTCTCCTCGTTAGTTCCCTTCCCAAGCTTTGCGAACAGCCTGCCAAGACAGTGGTCGCAAAGCTGATACCTCTCAAGCACTTCGCTGGCCTTCTCGACTATCATGCTCCCACCCTAAAGCTTTTTATTTCCAGCCCCAAACAGTCCCCATGCCGACTCGGAGGGAGAGAATAATAAGCCTTTTGGAGGAGAGGGACTACTCCCCCAGCGAGCTGGCGAGAGCTCTCGATCTCCGCGGGAAGGGCTCGGTAAAGGCAATCCTTGAAGACCTGAAAGCGATTCAGAAGATAGTCAAAAGGGAAGGGAAAGTTCTTCTGATAAAGCCTGCAGAGTGCAGAAACTGCGGCTTCGTCTTCAAGCCTGAGATAAAAGTTCCCTCCCGGTGCCCACGCTGCAAGTCCGAGTGGATAGAAGAGCCGAGGTTTAAAATAGAAAACAGATGAGAGGCTATCTTCCAGGTTTAGGTTTTTCCTAATGGAATACAGTTCAGTATTGCCCTCCCCTTTTCTCCTGGTGGGGTTTGCGAGATGCCATGGCAAGGAGAACTGCAATCCCCTCCACAACGAGTGCGCCGATCATTCCGACGAAAGTCGCCCCAAAAGCATTATCCGGTGTGAGCAGTCCAATTGTGCCAACAATGGCGAGCCCTGTGATTGCACCACCGAAATACTCTGGGCCTGAGAGGAAGGCGTCCATCAGAGAAATGGGCCTGAATGAGTATACGGGCAGCGCCGAGACTGCTACTACCAGAAGAAGGGCAATTCCAGGGAGTTCTTGCGCCCAAAAGCTTAGAACCATCACCAGAAACACTGCTCCGAGGCCGGAGAGGTAGGAGGCCGGGGAGGATAGGAAGTCCCGGCGCACCTTTGCTCCAAAAAGGGCCCCAAAAACAATCATCCCTGCAATAACGGTTGAGAGGGATATTCCGGGCGATACTGAGGCAGGATACTGGGTGACAATGATAAGGAACGCAACCAGGGCTCCTACTCCTGAACCTGTTATGAAACTCAGGGTTTTCTTTGCGTTCAACGTTCACTCCTCCTGATGCCCGCGCGTGAGTTCCTTTGACAGTCTGTCCGCAATTCTCAGTGGTAGCGGATAGCCCCCTATGCTTAAAGCCTTAACTATCTCAACCGCCGAAGGCAGGTCAACCAGGTGTCCGACGCTCACGTAGGTCTTATCCACCTTCACCCATGAACCTTCGGGCGCATCCCTCAGCGGCCGCTTGGCAACTCCGATAGTTGGAATACCAAGTACGAGGCCGATGTGCGAGGCCAACCCATACCCCCTTGGATGCGCCTTCCCGTGCCCCTCCACGAGAAGTACATCGGGCCTTTCCCTTCCAATGGCAACGAGAACCGGCCTTGTCTCCCGGAGAAAAAAGAAAGTTGGAATGTACGGAAAGCTCACATCTACCTCGACAACTCTTTGTTTCAGAACTTCGCACTCTGGAAAAGAACAGATGAGGAAGGCAGCCCTTGCCCTCCCGCCGCGATAAGAAACATCAACCGCCCCAACGGTTTTAATAGCCGACAAATCCAGCGGCCTCTCGACTACTCTTTTTGCCAGCTTCCTCTGAACTTCCGCCAGCTTTTTGAAGAGTTCCTCACTCATCTCCCACCGCCGCTTTCAGCTTCTCTTCAAGCCTTCTGTTCAGCTTGGCCCTCGTGAGGTCTTCGAGGGTTCTCTCCAGAATGTGCCGCGCCTGATCCTGCTTTGTCCTGATGTTCACAAGGCCTTTGGGATACTCAAGCGTCATAAGTTCTCCGTAGAGCTCCTCCATGGAGCGGTAAACTTTTTCAGCCTCATCAACCTTGCCATCGATGAGTAAGAGCAGAAAGTGCCTCCTCAGCTCACCTATAAAATCACCAAGACCGAGGAGATAGTCAGCCTCTGGAACACCGAGATCCCAGGGGGATGGGAACTCCCTTCCTTCCCTGTAGGCCAGGAGAAGGGTCGCCTCGACGAACTCCTGATGGGCGCTCTGGACGTAGCCGGAGTAGTACAGCATCGGATAGGGCTTGAGGCTTTTCCTTATCATCTCCACGAGCTGCTGGGCACTTTTTAACCTCTGCCTGGCAGTCTCAAGGTCGTTTCTGTGGATGGCCTTCACTGCATCGCCGCTCAGCCTGACAACCTCTCGCGTTAGCCGCAGGGCCTCTTCCCTCGCGGAGTCAGCCTCGTCTAAGATTCTCCTTATGCCCTCGATTATCTCCTTCAGATCCATACTACCACCACTCTGTGTACGCGAAACGTTTTATAGTCTTTGAGGAACTTTGGCAGGGGATGGGAATGAAGAGAAAGGTCGATGAGTTCATGGAAAGGCACGGTCTCGGTGTGGGAGACCTCGTCAGGGTCGTCAAGAGGGAAGGCGACGAGAGGGTAACCTTCGAGGGCCTTGTTATGCCGCCCTACGAGCTTTCCCCAGGCGAGACACTCACGATTAAGCTCGACAACGGCTACAACATCGGTGTTTTGATAGACGCGATAGAAAGCATCGAAATTCTTGAGAAGGCCAAGGAAGCCCCCAAGATGGAGTTCAGGGAAGTCCTGCCAAGGAAAGAGGGCCTCCCAAGCGTTACCATCCTTGGAACGGGTGGAACGATAGCGAGCAGGATAGATTACAAGACCGGTGCTGTTCACGCTGCTTTCACCGCAGAGGAGCTGGCGAAGGCAGTCCCGGAGATATTCGATATAGCCAACATAACGCCAAAGCTCCTGTTCAACATAATGAGCGAAGACATGAAGCCGGAGTACTGGAAGAGGATAGCTCACGAGACCGCTAAAGCTCTCAACTCCGGCGAGGACGGAGTCGTCATTGCCCACGGAACGGACACGATGGGCTATACCGCAGCTGCACTCAGCTTCATGCTCAGGAACCTCACAAAGCCCGTAGTTCTCGTGGGCTCCCAGAGGAGCTCCGACAGGCCGAGCAGCGACGCGGCGATGAACCTCATCTGCGCCACGAGGATGGCAGTTAGCGATGTTGCCGAGGTTATGGTAGTCATGCACGGAGAAACGAGCGACACATACTGCCTTGCCCACCGCGGAACCAAAGTCAGGAAGATGCACACGAGCAGGAGAGACACATTCAGGAGCATCAACGACATTCCGATAGCGAAGGTCTGGACAGACGGGAAGATCGAGTACCTAAGGGACGACTACAGGAAGAGGGGCGAGGGTGAGGTAGAGGTTGACGACAGATTCGAGGAGAAGGTCGCGATACTCAAAATCTATCCAGGTGTGACGGGCGAGCTCCTTGAGTTCCTCGTTGATAGGGGCTACAAGGGAGTCGTCATCGAGGGAACGGGCCTCGGCCACACGCCAAACGACATGATACCCGCCATTGAGAGGGCCGTTGAGAACGGTGTGGCGGTATGCATGACGAGCCAGTGCCTCTACGGAAGGGTGAACCTCAACGTCTACTCCACCGGGAGGAGGCTCCTAAAGGCTGGCGTTATACCCTGCGAGGACATGCTTCCGGAGACGGCCTACGTCAAGCTTGGCTGGGTTCTCGGACACACTGATGACCTCGAAGAGGTAGGGAGAATGATGCTGACCAACTACGCCGGCGAGATAACGCCTTACACAAAGTACAACACTTATCTGATTTGACCCAAAGTGTACATCAAAAAATTGGGTGAACATTTGTCTATATGGTGATCAAATGTGTCATGTGCCGATAAGTATATAAAGGAGGTGGGCATGATATGACACTTGATGGTGGCGTATTAAACACCGGTGGTGATACCAATGGTGAGGGCGGTCTACATGGGAGGCGTTCTGAAGCCCCTGGAGGAGGTTCCCCTTCAGGAAGGGGCGGAAGTGGAAGTTATAGTGAAGGAGCTTCCAAGACGGGAAGTGGCGGACGAGTGGGAGCTTCTGGAGACCTGGGGCGAGTGAACTACGAGGAGCTCGGTCTTAAGGTCGGGCTTGAGATACACCGCCAGCTCGACACCTTTAAACTCTTTTCTCCCGTACCTAGTGACCTTAGCGATGAGGTTGACTTTACCTTTGAGCGCCGCTTGAGGCCAACGATGAGCGAGCTGGGCGAGATTGACCCAGCCGCCCTTGAGGAGTTCAAGAAGGGCAGGAAGTACATCTACGAGGGCAACTACAAGCTTACCGACCTCGTTTACATGGACGAGGAGCCGCCGAGGGGACCCGACAGGGAGGCTCTTGAGGTTACACTCCAGATAGGCTACCTCCTCAACGCCAAGCCAGTCGATGAGGTCCACTTCATGCGCAAGATCGTCATAGACGGCTCAAACGTCTCTGGCTTTCAGAGAACGGCGATAGTTGCCGTGAACGGTAAAGTAGATACTCCCTGGGGAAGCGTTGGAATCCCAACAGTCTGCCTTGAGGAGGACGCATGCAGAATCGTCGAGAGGAGGGAGAGGGAGGTAATCTACCGCATCGACCGCCTTGGAATCCCCTTGGTTGAGATAAGCACTACCCCCGACATCCACCACCCCGAGCAGGCTAAGGTTGTGGCCAAGTACATAGGCGACGCATTGAGGGCAACCAGAAAAGTCAAACGCGGTCTCGGAACCATCAGGCAGGATCTCAACGTCTCCATTAAGGGCGGAGCAAGGGTCGAGATAAAGGGTGTCCAGGAGCTTGACATGATACCTCTCATCATAGAGAGGGAAGTCGAGAGGCAGCTGAACCTGCTCAAGATAAGGGACGAGCTGAAGAAGAGGGGCGTTAAGCCGGAGGACATCAAGGAGGAGTTCTACGACGTAACTGACGTCTTCCAGAACACCGGCTCGAAGATAATCGCGCGGACGATAAAGAATGGCGGGAAAGTCTTAGCAGTGAGGCTCCCCAAGTTCCGCGGCCTAATCGGGAAGGAGATACAGCCGGGGAGAAGGCTCGGAACGGAGATGGCCGACAGGGCCAAGAAGTACGTGAGGGGCATCTTCCACATCGATGAACTACCGAACTACGGGATAATACAGGAGGAGGTTAATGCAGTTATTGAAAAACTTGGTCTTGGAGAGGAGGACGCGTTCGTTCTCGTTGCTGCTGAAGAAGAGACAGCCAAGAACGCGCTCCGCGAGGTCATCAAGAGAGCTAAAGAGGCCATCGAAGGAGTTCCTGAGGAGACGAGGAGGGCTTTACCGGACGGCAACACGCAGTACATGCGCCCGCTCCCAGGAAAGGCCAGGATGTATCCTGAAACTGACATACCCTCGATATTCCTGCCGCCGGAGGAGAAAGAGAGGATAAAGGCCAACCTGCCCGAACTCCCGCAGGAGAGGATAGAGCGCTACATCAGGGAGTACAGGATAGACAGAAGCTTGGCAGAGACTCTTGTAAACGATGAGAGGGACGAGCTCTTCGAGGAGCTAGTTGAGAAGGGAGTTAAGCCCTCCCTGGCGGCTTCAATACTCGTCGTTGTTCTCAAGGGACTCAAGAAGGAGGTTCCGATAGAGAATGTCACCGACGAGCACATCAGGGAAGCCTTTGAGCTTTACCTCGAAGGGAAGATAGCGAAGGAGGCCTTTGAGGAGATATTCAAGGAGCTGGCACTTCACCCGGAGAAGACTGCAAAGCAAGTGGCTGAAGAGAAGGGGCTGACGCTCCTAAGTGAGGAAGAGGTCGAGAGGATCATTGACGAAGTTATCCAGCAGAACATCGAAGTAATCAAAGCTAAGGGCATGGGTGCCATGGGCATGATAATGGGAAGGGCGATGGCGAAGCTCCGCGGAAGGGCGGACGGAAAGCTCGTCAGCTCGCTCGTCAGAAAGAAGATTCAGAAGATAGCGGGCTGAAGTTTTTAAGCCCTTTTTTCTATTCCTTTTGTGAGTGAAAATGAAAGCCAGGTTCACTGTCTTCTACTGCATAACGGACGATCAGCCACGAGGTCTCGACATAAAGGGCTACCTCAAACTTTTCGAGCCTGACGCCCAGACTCTTACCGATGCTCTCCTTCAGGTCGCTCAGACTTCACCAGAGATAACCGTTCTGAAGGTTAATTCAGGCGATTATTCAGTTGTTTACGTGGTTCCTGGCAAGATCGAGGGACTTCAGTGCAGGGAAGCCTACGAGTTCCTGGTTCAGAGAGAGAAAGGTCTGGAAAAGGTCGCTGAAGACATAGTAGGCAGGGATTCAAGAAAATCTATCCTGGGCGGCGCTTTAGTTCTTGCTGGAATATCTGTTCTGTTCTACATTGGCTATCACTACGGCATGGCATCTGAGATAAACAACCTGCTTCTCTTTATCGGCGTTTTTCTCAGCGTTTTTGGTGGTATCTTGAAGGGATACCAGAAGAAGAGGGTCAGAGCATCGGCTCCTCGTCACAGGTCGGAGTGAGGGAAACTCCTCATCATCCCCTTTTAAGCCTCCACTGAGAAGTTTTTAGGTTTAGCTTTTTCGCTCAGAACGCAATGCTTTTTAAATCTGGAGTGGTATTTGGCTTGATGGAGTCAGAGAAAAAGTCTCATAGAGTATCCTCCCGCTGGAAGCCTAACAAATACGTGATGTACGCACAGGTTAGGTGCGAGGCTCTCTCGATCTGCGCCTCAAAGCTTGAGGCGATTTTCAAAACGGCTGGAGTTGAGTTCGTGGAGCTTCTTGAACCAGACCCCGAAACTCTCGCCTCCTATTTTGGTAGGCTCTACTCCGGAAAGTCGGTCGAGATAATAGAGTTAACTGACGGAATGAGCAGGATGTTCTATCTGGCTGCTCCAGTAGCCCCGATTAGGCCCGAAGGGGAGCTTAAACCCGAGTTTGTTCTCTTCTTCAACGTAAGAAGTAAAGAAGCCCTCGAAGTTCTCCTCAGGGTGATTGGGAAGAAGAAAATCGCTGGAAAGAGATACAAGCACCGTTCCGGGATAAATTTCATGATAAGCTTCCTCGGAAGCTTTCTGTTCTCCTCTCTCCTCAACGTTGAAGACTATCTCCTTCAGTCACTTCTCCTGCTTGCTCTCACCCTTCTGATATACCTTGCAATTGACTACCCCTTCTCGCTCCTCTACCTCAGAGGTGTTGAGATGATCTCCCAAGATCCCTTTGCGAAGAAGAGCGTTAAAATAGTCAAAGTTGTGAGAATAAAGCCAAAACAAGAAGAGAGCTAGCGGCCAAGCTCCTTGTGGGCCTTTGCCAGGTGCTTTGCCGCTATCGCCGCCAGCAGAGAAAGCTCGCCAGCGAGAACTGCTCCAGCGACTATCTCTGCGAACTTCTTGGCGTTCGTTCCAGGTGGGTCTCCACCTCCGGCAACGCCCATAATCGAGAGAGCCTCCCTTTGCGTGGGAACTCTTGTACCTCCGCCAACTGTCCCAATCTCAAGGCTCGGCATCGTGATGCTGATGTAGAGGTCTCCCTCAGGAGTTACCTCGGCGAGGGTTATGCCGTGTGAGCCTTCTGTTATTTGCGCCTCGTCCTGCCCGGTAGCAAGGAATATCGCGCCTACTATGTTTCCGAAGTGGGCGTTGAAACCGTACGAGCCGGCCTGCGCTGAACCAACGAGGTTCTTGCGGTAGTTCACCTCGGCTATGAGTTCGGGTGTTGTCTTCAGCTTCTCCTCGACGATCTTCCGAGGAATCACGGCCTCGGCAATGACGGTCTTGCCCCTCCCGAGGAGGAAGTTCGCTGCGTTGGGCTTCTTGTCAACACAAAGGTTGCCGGAGAGTGCAAGATACTTCACGTCGGGGAATTCCTCTTCGATGACCTTCATTATCTCCTCGCTCGTTATCGTGACCATATTCATGCCCATTGCATCGCCGGTCTCGAACTCAAAGCGGAGGTAGAGGTTGTTGCCCACGATGAATGGCCTAACACCCCTCAGCTTCCCGTGCCTGGTGACCTTTGAGACCGCCTTCTCTTGGAGATAGTCGAGGTTGTTCTTCACCCACTCGGCAACCTCTCTCGCCCTTCTAGCGTGGGGGCACTTGAGAAGGGGGGCGCGCGTCATCTTGTCGTCTATGAGAGTAGTTTTAACGCCCCCGGCGGCAGTTAGGGCAGAGCAGCCGCGGTTCACGCTCGCAACGAGGGCACCCTCAGTCGTGGCAAGGGGGATGTAGAACTCGCCCTTCGCGTACTCCCCGTTGATTTTGAGCGGTCCGGCAACGCCCATGGGTATCTGAACGACGCCGATCATGTTCTCAATGTTCTTTCCTATGACCTGGTTGGGGTCTATTGAGTAGTGCCCGATGTTCTCAAGCTTTATTCCGAGCTTTTTCTCAAGGGCTTTCCTCCTTATTTCAGTCGCGAGCTTTTTGTCGCCGTTAGTGTACTTCTCGACCTGATGGAGCTTAATTTCACCACTTGCCACCTTATCAACGAGCTCTTCAAAGTTCATTTTAACACCCCCCAAATCATCCGAAGAGCCACTTCTCTAAAACCTCCCCAACGTCAGCAAAGGCGAGGGCGGCATCGCTTTTTGGATTGTACCTCACAACTGGAATGCCCGCGTTGACGGCTTCTGGAACTTCGGGATCTAGGGGGACCCATCCAAGAACCGGCACATTGAGGTCCTCCTCTACCGCCTCAATTATGTGCTCCACAACGTCTTCCGCTTCCCTGACTTTGTTCAGCACTACTCCAATCTGAAGCCTGTACTTCTCGCCTATAACTTTCAGCTTCTCAACCTCGTTTTTCACCATCGTTTCAAAGGAGTAAATTGGGGATCTCTCGATTTCCACCACGATTATCTGATAACCTGCGACCTCAAAAGTTGGCAGTGTGTCAAAGGGAATGCCCGTTGGGGAGTCCACAAAAATAACACCGTACCTGGATTTCACCCTCTCGAGAACCTCCACGAGCCTTCTTGGAGAGATCCCGATGACATCATGTAGGTTGCTGCTCCCGGGCATCACGTAGACTCCCGTGTGAGGGTGTTTGTATATCGCCCACTCCGGCTCTATGCTGGGGTCTTTTAGGAGGGAATGGACGGTATACTTCACGTTCTCGATACCAAAATGAAAGCCCAGATTCGGAAGGTACAGGTCACCATCGATCGCGAGAACCCTGTAATCTTTCATTGCGAGGTATGAGCTGAGATTAGCGGTAGTCGTGGTTTTCCCCGCACCGCCGCGCCCTGTAACTACAACAACCACCATGCTCTTTCCCCCGTTCTTTTTGATTGCCTTTGAATATAAGCTTTCCGCCCTTCTACCCGTGAATTTTCGTTGGATGCCGCGCGTCCAAGAAAAACCGCAAAAGGTTTATATCATCCTCGTTTAGATAAAGATTGTAAGGGTAAGGAGATGGTTGCTATGGCCGAGAAAATGCAGGCTATTATGAAAACTAAGCCGGCCTACGGTGCCGAACTCGTTGAGGTCGACGTTCCAAAGCCCGGACCTGGAGAAGTTCTCATAAAGGTCCTTGCAACGAGCATCTGCGGTACAGACCTCCACATCTACGAGTGGAACGAGTGGGCCCAGTCAAGAATTAAGCCGCCCCAGATAATGGGCCACGAAGTCGCTGGAGAGGTCGTCGAGGTGGGCCCAGGAGTGGACACTCTTGAGGTCGGTGACTACATAAGCGCCGAGACTCACATAGTCTGTGGCAAATGCTATGCCTGTAAGCACAACCGCTACCACGTCTGCCAGAACACTAAGATATTTGGCGTTGACATGGACGGTGTCTTCGCCCACTACGCGATAGTCCCGGCTCAGAACGCCTGGAAGAACCCGAAGGACATGCCGCCGGAGTACGCTACCCTTCAGGAGCCGCTTGGAAACGCCGTCGATACCGTTCTCGCAGGCCCGATTGCTGGAAGGAGCACCCTAATCACCGGTGCTGGCCCGCTAGGTCTTCTCGGCATAGCAGTTGCCAAGGCAAGCGGAGCTTATCCGGTCATAGTCAGCGAGCCGAGTGAGTTCAGAAGGAAGCTCGCCAAGAAGGTCGGAGCCGACTACGTCGTTAATCCCTTTGAAGAGGATCCCGTCAAGTTCGTCATGGATATAACGGATGGAGCCGGAGTTGAAGTCTTCCTTGAGTTCAGCGGTGCCCCGAAGGCCCTTGAGCAGGGTCTTAAGGCCGTAACCCCAGGAGGGCGCGTCTCACTCCTCGGCCTCTTCCCGAGGGAGGTCACGATAGACTTCAACAACCTCATGATCTTCAAGGCCCTTGAAGTCCACGGCATAACAGGAAGGCACCTCTGGGAGACATGGTACACCGTCTCAAGCCTCATCCAGAGCGGCAAGCTCAACCTCGACCCGATAATCACCCACAAATACAAGGGCTTCGATAAGTTCGAGGAAGCCTTCGAGCTTATGCGCGCTGGAAAGACCGGAAAGGTCGTCTTCTTCCCGCACAAGGGATGAGGTCTCTTTTTCTTTTTTGTATTACTTTAGAAAACGCGGGGGGCTACCTATAATGGATAAAAGAATCGCGCTAGGGGCTTTCATTATCGCATTCCTGGTCGCATTTGTGGTGCTTCAAAACGGCAGGGCAACACCAAATACCGATGAAAAGCACGCCCTATGCTCCGAAGGAAAACTCAGTATTTTCCTCGATATTTACTACCCTGGAGAGCTCAGGGCAGCTGGCTATGAAATCAAAGACGATAAGATAGTGTTGCGCTTTCATTCAATAACTTCCGGTGATCTGAGGATAAACCTCGCCAACTTCACAATCCCATGCATCCCGAGGAACCTGAGTCCGAACATCTTTGAAATAAACGTCGATGGAGATACCTTTTATCCATCGTGCCAGGGAGTCCTAACAACACCTGTTTCATCCGAAACAGCCAACTCGGAGAGGAGCGTTTACCTCCTAGCGAGTCCCTACAACCTGAGCGAAATAGCCCTAATTGAACTGCCAGAAGGATATTCTCTCAAAAGCCTTAAGCTGGATAACGGAACCCTCATAATCGAAGTTTCCACCGGTGGGAACACCAGTAGCGTCATCGTTAAGTCAGAACTTCTGGGAAAAAGAAGCTGGAGGGGAATAATCTACTCCGATGGAAGCAAAACTTGGACGGGGCGAAAGTCAACACTGGGCGACGGGGAGTGTCCAATCTTGATATCCCCAATGTCTTAACTAATTTTCTGCTGTTTTTCGATCACTTTAATTCCTTCCCTCAACCGCAATTCTCTTAAGTTCTCCCTCTCACTCACACCGGGAGGTGGCAGTATGGAGCTAAGCTACCAGGAAAAGCTCACACTCATTAAGCTCGCGGAGCTCAAGAGGGCGAAGGTTGAGGAGCTTGTTAAAGAGAGCGGTCTCGAACAGGTCGCGGTGATGCGCGCCCTTCTCGGACTTCAGGCTAAGGGACTTGCGAAGCTCCACGAGAGGAGCGAGAGGGTTGTCAAGCTCACAGAGACCGGAAAGAAGTACGCTCAAATCGGCCTTCCCGAGTGGAGGGCTTTGAAGGTTCTCCGCGAGAAGGGAAAGGCAACACTTGACGACCTCAAAGATGTCCTCAGCGAGGACGAGCTGAAGCCCATCGTTGGCCTTCTCAGGAGGGAAGGCTGGGCAAACGTGAGGAAAGAGGACGGGAAGCTAGTCCTCGAGATAACCGAGAAGGGAAGGGAAGCTTCGGAGAGACCCATTGATAAAGCCTTAAAGCTCCTTGCCGAGAAAGGGGAAGTCCCGGTTAAGGAAATCGAAAAGCTCGTGCCCGTTAACGAACTCAAGAGGAGAAAAATCGGCGAAGAAGACATCATCACCGAGAGAGTAGCCGAGATAACCGAGAAGGGAGAGGAGCTCGTCAAGAAGGGCCTTGAGCTCAAGAAAGAGGTTTCGGTGCTTACACCAGAACTCATAAAGTCCGGCAAGTGGAGGGAAGTTGAGTTCAGAAAGTTCGACATAAAAGCCCCCGTAAGGAGGATTTATCCTGGCAAGAAGCAGCCCTACAGGGCCTTCCTCGACAAGATAAGGAGAAGGCTCATAGAGATGGGCTTCATCGAGATGACGGTTGACAGCCTCATAGAGACCCAGTTCTGGAACTTCGACGCGCTCTTCCAGCCTCAGAACCACCCGGCCAGGGAGTGGACGGACACCTACCAGCTCAAGTACCCGAAGGTCGGCTCTTTACCTGAGGATGAGCTCGTCACAAGGGTTAAAGCTGCTCACGAGCACGGCGGCGATACTGGCTCAAGGGGATGGGGCTACGTCTGGTCGCCGGAGAGGGCGATGCTCCTGATGCCTCGCGCCCATGGAACCGCACTCGACGCCAGACAGCTCGCGAAGGGCGTTGAGATACCGGGCAAGTACTTCACGATACAGCGCGTTTTCAGGCCGGATGTCCTCGACAGAACTCACCTCATCGAGTTCAACCAGATTGACGGCTTCGTAGTTGGGGAAGACCTCAACTTCAGGCATCTCCTCGGAATACTCAAGCGATTCGCCGTTGAGATAGCGGGAGCGAAGAAGGTCAAGTTCCTTCCAGACTACTACCCGTTCACCGAGCCGAGCGTCCAGATGAGCGCCTACCACCCTGAGCTCGGCTGGGTCGAGTTCGGAGGCGCTGGAATATTCAGGGAGGAGATGACGAAGGCCCTTGGGATAGACGTTCCGGTTATAGCCTGGGGAATAGGTATCGACAGGTTAGCTATGTTCAAGCTCGGAATAGACGACATCCGCTACCTCTTCAGCTACGACCTGCGCTGGTTGAGGGAAGCGAGGCTGGTGTGGTGATTTGAGTGATCTCCTACACCGAGCACGCCCTCATGAGAATGCAACAGTACGGAATCTCCAGGGAAGAAGTGGAAAGAGTGCTCCGCAACCCATCCCATTTGTTTTTTGACCTGCAATCTGGTAGGTACGTGGCAGTAGGGAGTAAAAACGGCCATGATTTAGTTGTTGTCTACGAAAAAGTGGGTGATGGGAAGATAGTTGTGACCACTTACCACACGAGCAAATTTGATAAAATCAGGACTGCAAAACTAACTTCCGGAAGGTGGGTTGAGTTATGAGCGACGAGATAGTTGTTAAGTATGATCCGAACGTTGACATCCTCTACATCCAGCTCTCGCCAAAGAAGCCCGTGGACGCGGACATGAAAGGGGACGTTGTTATAGACCTCGATGAAAACGGTGAGGTCGTTGGCATTGAGATATGGCGGGCGAGAGAGCTCGTTCTCCCAGAGTTCCTCAAGTTCATTGAAAGGGTTAAAGAAGAAGGAAAGGCCGTTGAAAGCCAGGGGTGATGCCCGTGCCCAAAATCGTTGTTCAGATTCCGGAGGGTGTGAGAAAGGAATTTGTGGAGCTCCAAGTTAAGCGGGCGATTGAAGCTGAGAGGGCGAGGATAGAGTTCATTGAAGACATCGCGCGGAGGCTCGGGATAGACGAGAAGGACATTGAGGCAATAGAGAAAGCGAGGGATGAGACTTGGCAGGAGTTCAAGAAAGAATTAGGGCTGGAGTGATCGTGGATACCAACGTCATAATCTCAGCCCTCATTCCCAAAAACTCAAAGCTGAGAGAGTTCCTACTTACGACCGAAATACCACTCCACGCCCCAGATTATATGCTAAGGGAGCTTAAGAGATACTGGACCATTATTGAGGAAAAAGCTAGGAAAAGAGGAATAACTGAGCCCGAATTAGCTCACTTCAGGGAAGAGCTCCTGGGAAGGATTATCTTTCACCCGCTTTCTGAGTACCGTGGTTTTATAAATGAGGCCTACCGAATATGCAGGGAGTTTGACGAGAAGGATACTCCCTTCGTTGCACTTGCCCTCTCACTGAGGCTTCCGATAGTAACCAACGATAAGGATTTGCTCGCCCACGCTGGCGAGTATGAGGCAATTCCCCTGAACGATGTGTTGAGGTGATGCTCATGCCGAAGTTCGACGTTTCAAAGCGCGACCTTGAGAGGCTCGTCGGGAAAACCTTCAGCGTCGAGGAGTGGGAAGACCTCTTCCTCTACGCCAAATGCGAGCTCGACGACGTCTGGGAGGAGAACGGTGAAATCTACTTCAAAGCCGACTCAAAGGACACCAACAGGCCCGACCTCTGGAGTGCCGAGGGTATAGCGAGGCAGATACGATTTGCCCTTGGCTTCCAGAAGGGTTTGCCGAAGTACGAGGTCGAGAAGAGCGACGTTGTCGTTTACGTTGACGAGAAGCTGAAGGACATCAGGCCCTACGGTGTCTATGCAATCGTTGAGGGTCTAAACATCGACGAAGAGGCCCTGAAGCAGATGATAAACCTGCAGGAGAAGGTAGCGCTCACCTTCGGAAGGAGGAGAAGGGAGGTAGCGATAGGAATCTTCGACTTCGACAAGGTCAAGCCGCCGATATACTACCGCGCCGCCGAGAAGACCGAGAAGTTCGTTCCCCTCGGCTACGACGAGGAGATGACGCTTGAGGAAATCCTTGAGAAGCACGAGAAGGGAAGGGAATACGGACACCTGATAAAGGACAAGCCCTACTATCCGCTCCTCGTGGACAGCGAGGGCAAAGTCCTCTCGATGCCGCCGATAATCAACTCCGAGACAACTGGAAGGGTGACAACCGAGACCAAAAACGTCTTCGTTGATATAACCGGCTGGGACTTGAATAAAGTCATGCTTGCCCTCAACGTCGTCGTCACAGCTCTCGCTGAGCGCGGCGGGAAGATAAAGAGCGTGAAAGTAGTTTATCCAGACTTCGAGATAGAGACGCCAGACCTAACTCCCAAGGAGTTCGAGGTCGAGCTCGACTACATCAGAAAATTAGCCGGGCTTGAGCTGAGCGACGGGGAAATCAAGGAGCTCCTTGAGATGATGATGTACGAAGTGGAGCTTAAGGACGGGAAGGCAAAGCTCCGCTATCCGGCCTTCCGCGACGATATAATGCACGCGAGGGACGTTCTTGAGGACGTTCTCATAGCCTACGGCTACAACGAGATCGAACCCGAGGAGCCGAAGCTGGCAGTCCAGGGAAGGGGCGACAAGTTCATCGAGTTCGAGGATGCAGTGAGGGAGCTTATGGTTGGCTTTGGCTTACAGGAGGTCATGACGTTCAACCTTACGAACAGGGAGGCCCAGTACGACAGGATGAATCTGGAGTTTGGAAAGGACTACTTCAACCACCCGCCCGCTGAGCTCGTGGAGATAGAGAACCCGATAAGCCCGAAGTGGTCAGCCCTGAGAAATTGGCTCATACCGAGCCTGCTCGACTTCCTGAGCCAGAACACCCACGAGGAGTACCCGCAGAAGCTCTTCGAGGTCGGAAAGGCCACGCTCATAGACGAGAGCAGGGAGACTAAAACAGTCAGCGAGAGCAAGCTGGCTGTGGCTTTAGTTCATCCGCGCGTGACCTTCACGGAGGCAAAAGAAATCCTCGAGGGCGTTATGCGCCACCTCGGCTTCGAGTACGAGCTTGAGGAGGTGGAACACCCGAGCTTCATCCCTGGAAGGGTTGGCAAAATCATCGTCAACGGGGAAGCAATAGGGGTCATAGGGGAGATACACCCGGGAGTGTTGGAAAAGTGGGGCATTGAGATGCCCGTTGCGGCCTTCGAGCTGTTCCTGAGCCCGCTCTACACGGAGCCCTACCTCTGATCCTCCCCTTTCACGTTTTTCTCCATCATCGTGTACATTAGCTCAAAATTTGTGAGGTTAACCATGATCTCAACTTCCTCTCCGCTTTCCATTCCCTTCACCTATTCCCCCCATGAAATTCACGTTTATCACATTTTCGGTCGGATTTATGAACAATGTTCAGATTGTCCGTTTACATTTGACAAATATTTCGTACTTTTGTCGCAGGAAGGATTTATAACTATTCGAGCGGTATTTGAGCTCATGAAGATTGCACTCAGAGTTGCTTACGATGGTACCGCTTTCTATGGCTTTCAGCGTCAGCCGGGCGTAAGGACAGTTGAAGGCGAGGTGATTAAAGTCCTGAAAAAGCTGGGGATAATTGAGACTCCTGAGACAAACGACTTCAAGGGAGCCTCGCGTACTGACAGGGGAGTTTCAGCGTTCTTCAACGTTATATCCTTCGTCCCGTCGAGGAGGCCGGACCTTGTTCGTCCAGAAGTCCTAAACCACCACCTCAGCGACGTCTGGGTTCTCGGAGTTGCTGAAGTTCCCGATGATTTTCACCCGCGCTTCTGGGCAAAGTCGAAGACGTACAGATATTACCTTGTTGACGAAGGGTTTGATCTTGAGCTTATGGAAGAATGCGCCAGGGTTTTCGTTGGAGTCCATGATTTTTCCGCTTTTGCCCGTCTTGAGCCCGGAAAGGACCCGATTAGGGAGCTGAAAAGGGTTGGTATAATTAGGAGGCACGGCTATCTCATAATTGAGCTGGAAGGGAAAAGCTTTCTATGGGAGATGGCGAGGAGGATTGTGAACGCCCTCCGCTTCTGCGGACTTGGTCTTCTTGAAGTTGAGGAAGTAGAGAGAATGCTCGCGGGGAATTACCGGAGGAAGATGCCACCGGCGCCACCGGAGGGGCTCGTTCTGTGGGAGATAGATTATCCGGATATCGTGTTCAAAGGGGACGAGAAAGGCATCAAAAAGGCCAGAAGGGAGATTTTCGGCAGATATTCAGAGGCGCTTACGAGGGCTGCGCTTTTTGGAGACTTTCTTCTCGAGCTTTGAGCCCATTTCTTTGTCATAGTACTTTCCGTAATACTGCATCAGGGCCTTCTGCCTCTCTATGAAGTGGGTATACAGGAGGGGGTCTTCATCCATTACATCGACTATTACGGCCTTCATGCCTTTTTTCGGCCTTAATGCCCTGCCTATAGTCTGTATCGTCATTATGTCGCTTTTTCCTCCCCCTGCCAGGATGATGGCCGAGATATCGGGTATGTCAACTCCCTCCTTAAGCAGGGTCGAGATTAGGACGGGTATTTCGCCGCTTTTGAAGGCTTCAAGAATCTCCCATCTGTTGGGGCTCTGGGAGCTGAGGAATTCCGCTTTTATGCCTTCCTTCTCCAGCATCTCCTTCAGGAAGTTTCCGTGTTCGATGCGCTTCACATCTATGAGGACTCTGTGCCCCTTTCTCGCAAGCTCTGCGGCCTTTTTGGCTATTGCCCTGTTTCTTTCCTCGTTGTTCATTATCATGTCCTCATAAAGCTCCTTGTACCTCTCGCTGAATGAAGGCATGCTGGATTCGTAGGATATGACTTCGAATCGGGGCTTTGCGAGGAAACCTTCTTTTATGAGGTCTTCGGCCCTGACCTCGTAGAGTATCGGCCCCACGACAGCCTCTATCTTTATCTCCTCCCCCCTAACACGCCTCCAGGGAGTGGCTGATAAGCCAAAGCGGTACACCTGGGGCAGTGAGATTCCCAGCTCGTAGAACTTTTCAGCGGCGGAAGTCCTGTGGCATTCATCGAAGAGGACTATCGCGTAGTCCTTTTGGAGCTTTTCAACCCCCCTCGAAAGTAGGGTCTGTATCATGGCCACGGTTACCTCTTTCTCGTCCCATTTGTTGTCCCCAACGATTCCGGCCTTTATTCCGAGGACTTCCTCAACCTTGTCCGCCCACTGGTAGAGAAGTTCTTTCGTGTGGACTACTATGAGGGCCGATAAATCAACCTCGTGTACTATCCGGAGACCAACTATGGTCTTTCCGCTTCCCACTGGAAGCGCAAGAACTCCCATTTTCGCTTTAATGGCCTTTTTAACGGCCTTTTGCTGGTACTTTCTCAGGATATAATTCTCGTTCCAAGTTGAGTTTAGCTTAACCCCGCCGATTTCTCTCTCGTCCTTTACCCTCACTCGATATCCCTTCTCCCTGAGGAACTCCCGGACCCTCGGGAGAAGACCGACGGGGAAAGTTTTTGTGTAGGGGTCGTAGAGACTCTCTGGCTTCTCCCATTTACCAAAATCCTTCTTGTATGTGAGGAGTTCGTATATTTTAAAGTAGAGCTGGGGGTCTGCCTTTTCTATATGCACCATCGCTGAACCTTTGGGTATTCTCAGGGTAACCATGGGCATGGCCAATCAGCTCGGGTATGGAAAAAGGCTTTATAACTTTTTGCCGAAGGAGTCTCGGTGGTAAGGAATGCTCGGCGAGATAATATCCGGGTTTGAAGACAAAGTGATCATAAAAGAGCCGGTAAAGAAGGAGCTTGAGATAACGCGTTATCTTCTCAAGTACCCTACCCGTCCGGTAGTTTTCTCCGATGTGGATGGGTGGAAGGTTGCCGGGAACATATGGAGCACGAGGGAGAGGATAGCCTCCTATCTTGGTGTTAAGAGGGAAGAGCTTATTCACCTAATTGCAGAGGCAATGGAGAACCCGTCCTCTCCGAGGCAGGTGGGGAAGGCTCCTTTCCTCAAGAACTCATCCAGAGATTTCTCTCTAAAAGAACTCCCGGTTCCAAAGTACTACCCGAAAGACGGCGGCCCCTACTTCACTTCTGCAATGGTTATTGCAAAGGATGATGAGGGTTTCGTCAACGTTTCGTTTCACAGAATAATGGTCAGGGATGAGAAGACTGCCGCGATAAGGCTCGTTCCAAGGCATCTTTATTCGATGTGGAAGGAGAAGTCGGAACTCGGGGAGGAGCTGGATGTCAGGATAGTCGTTGGCAATCCAGTTCACCTGCTTCTGGCCGGAGCTACGAGCGTTTCGTATGGTGTCAGCGAACTTGGGATAGCTTCAAAAATCAGCGAAATCGCTTTTGGAAAACCGCTTGATGTCATAGACCTCGGTGGAATCCCGGTCCCAATTGAGAGTGAGTTTGTTTTTGAGGCCAGAATAACCCCAGAGCTCGTTGATGAGGGACCCTTCGTTGACATCACTGGAACGTATGACCACGTTAGAAAGCAGCCCCTTGTAGTCTTTGAGAGGATGTACCACGTGGATGACCCGATATTCCACGCACTCCTGCCAGGAGGTTATGAGCACTACATGCTCATGGGGCTTCCCAAAGAACCCCAGATTTACGCGAGCGTCAAAAGAGTCGTTCCAAAGGTTCACGGGGTCAGGCTCACTGAAGGGGGGACAATGTGGCTCCATGCCGTTGTCAGCATAACCAAGCAGCATGATGGAGACGGCAAGAACGCGATCCTGGCAGCTTTTGCCGGTCATCCGAGCCTCAAGCACGTGGTTGTGGTCGATGAGGACGTGGACATTTACGACGATAGGGAAGTTGAGTGGGCCGTGGCAACGAGGTTCCAGGCGGATAGAGACCTTGTAGTCATCCCAAGGGCTCGCGGCAGTTCTCTGGATCCATCGGCCGAGAACAGCCTCACCACCAAGTGGGGTATAGATGCGACAAAGCCCCTTGGAGAAAAGGAAAAGTTTGAAAGGGCTAAGGTTTAAGGCTTTTTTTCACTCCACAACCTTCAGGAATATCTCCTCAAGGCTCGGTTCCTTAACCTGCATGCTGAGGATTTTGGCCCCTTTTGATGTTATGAAGTCGTGGACATCTTCCCTCACGTCGGAGGATGCCGTTATGCGGTACTTGTTTTCCCCGAGGGGCGAGACGTTCCAGGGGGCGTTGCTTAGGTCGACCGGTTTGTTGGTCTCGATTATTATGACGTAGCCCGCCTTCTTCAGGAACTCCTCCTTTATTTTCTCCAGACTTCCCTCGAGCACGAGTCTTCCCTTCACGATGACGCCGACGGTGTCGCAGACTTCCTCAACGTGGGCCAAAATGTGGCTTGAGAAGAAAACGGTCTTTCCGGCCTTCTTCTGTTCCCTGATGATGTCTTTGAACTCCGCAATTCCCATCGGGTCTAGACCGTTCATGGGCTCGTCCAGAATCAGGAGGTCAGGATCGTTGATGAGCGCCTGAGCCAGGAGGAGTCTCTGCCGCATTCCCTTTGAGAACTTGCCGACCTTCCTGTCCTTGGCATCCTCCAGGCCCACAAGTTCGATGAGCTCTCTAATCCTCTTCTCCTTTTCTCCCTTCGGGATTTTGAAAGCGTCGGCGATTATGTCGAGGGTTTGGACTGGTGTAAGGAAGTCCCAGAGGGTGGCGTGTTCTGGCATGTAGCCGATTCTCCTCTTCGCCTCAACCAGTTTGCCTTCATCATACTTGCCGTCCCTGAAGACTTCGAGGTCGAAGAGCTGAATGCGGCCCTGCTGGGGGAAGATTAAACCGAGAGTGCTAAGGATGGTGGTGCTCTTACCAGCTCCGTTCGGGCCGAGGAAGCCGTAAATCTGACCCGGCTTGACCTCGAGGTTGAGCCCCTGGAGTGCCGTGACGTCCTTATACCTCTTGACGAGGTTCTCAATCACAATCATCTTACTCACCTCAGGTCCATCCTAAGGAAGCGGTAGAAAGTTATTGCCAGGTAGGCTATCGTCATAAACACGAGGCTTAGGAAGCTCGGGAGGTTTTCCCGTATGCCGTGGACAATTCCAAGGTAGTTCATTTTGAGCTCGCCCGAAGAGAGCTCAATGTTGCGAGCGTCGCGGACAATTATGTCGATCTGGGAGGTGGGTACGAAAAACAGGTATTTTTTGGTGTACTCATCTGCCCTCTCCTGGGCCTTTTGCAGGTCAATTTCGCCATCTGAAGTTATGTATGGGGCCATGGCCACAAACTGGACTATTGAGGGCACTATAAGGAATATCACGAAGAAAATCGCCAGGGCTGCCCCAAGTGCCGTGCTGGAGGACTTTATTAGGGTTGAAAGGATGTATCCAAGGGCCACAAGCTGAATCATGGCCAGCAGAAGGAGCATGTTGAGGAGGGTGGCTTCCTTGAACAGTTCGGCTCCGAGGGGAGCACCGAGGCTCACAACTCCAGCCACGCTTATAATGGTGGCTATCAGGAGAGCTAAGAGTAGGATGGCTGCGTGGGCCGTGAACTTCCCCAGGATGTAGCTTATTCTTCTAATAGGCTTGCTCATGGCCACTCTGAGAGTCCCCTTTTCTATCTCGCTGTTTATGGCTGTTGCACCCATCAGAATGGCGAGAATGGCGATGAAAAAACTCGCGCTGCTGTTTACGTTCCCAACGAGAACGCTCATTGCATCGTTCAGGCTTTCAACCTTAACCCCGTTGGATTTTGCAATGTAGAAGCTGGGTATATACAGGAGCGTCATTATGCCGAGTATCACCCACAGCTTTTTCGTTCTTAGGGTGCTTTTGAATTCGAGCTCAAAACCCCACCACACTCTTTATCCCTCCACTTGCAATTGTCTCATTGAGACTAACCTGGGAAGTATAAAAACCTTGTCCTTAAAATCGTATTGGTTGGGAAAGTCAGAGATTCGTCAGCTCTACTACCTTTGTCCAGTCCCTGCAGTACTTCCTAAGCCGGATTTTTACTTCGGGGATTTCACCAAGGGCCGGCCAGAGGATAGAATCTATGTGGAGGGGAGGGATGTTAACTTCCTTGGCTATTCTGCTCCAGAACTGCGGTGGGGGCTCCTTTGTAAACCGTTTTGTGTATGCGTTTATCCTCACGTCATCAGGTATCTCTATTTCCATTGGATAGGGGACGAAGCGGCCAAAAGCTATTCTTCCGCCGTATCCAAACATCTTAACAGCAAAAACGACGGTTTTGGCATCCTTACGCGAGTTCAGAGCCCTTGCGAGCTCTTCCCTCAGGCTTGTCATCCTCCCGAAATAATAGTCCTCAAGCTCTCCCAGGGTGAGTCTCTCAAGGAATCCTTCGGCTTTCTTGAGCCTCTTAATCTTCCCCTCGGTAAGCCGTTTGTTGGCTCTCGAAGCGGGGAGAAACTCTGAGTAAGCCTTTACGATGCTTTCCTCGGGTTTTTTCTCGGAGAAGTGCTTTGCAAATTCCCACCACCAGTCCTCCCCTCTTCCACTGAGCTGGTAGCTCACGAGAGAGTTCGCTATAACCAGCTTCAGGAAGAGCTCGGTGTCATTCAGGTTCTGGTGGAGGTACTTCAGGGCGTCAAATTGGAGATCGACCCTCTCTTCAATCGTTCTGGCGCACTCTAAGCCCAAATCCCTGAGGATTTCCTTAATCCTCTCTATTTTCCTTTCCATCTCTCGTTCAACCCTCATCAGTTCCACCCATCGAGCGTATGAGCCGTTCAATGAACGCCCCCTCGTTTATAATCTCCGCCCCACGATTTTGGGGAACTCCGAGCTCTATACTGGCTTTCATCCCGTGGTCTGAGAGGTAGTCAGTAGCTTCGGCATACACCCTCTGGAACTCGTCCCTCCTTATCAGGCCGTAGACGGTGGGCCCCCACGAACTCTGGCCGCATCCGTAGGTTTTTTCCTCAAGGAATTCCAGCAGGAGCTTTACGTCCTCCCTGAACTCTCCTCCTTGGTAGACTTCGAAATGCTTTCCAACCAGCTTCTGAATTGCAGTCAAATGCCGTCCGAAGCTCTTTATGTCGCGTTCCTTCAGTGCTGGCAGGAGGCCAAGAAGTATTCTGTGGCTTATCTCCATGGCAATGTCCGCCCTTCCCACCACACTTTCCATTACCTCCCTTTCCTCCTCCTCATTGTAGCCGGGCTTGAGTTCCGGGATTATCAGCAGGAAGGCCCAGTTCTCTGGAAAGTCCGAATGGAAGATGAGGGGAGGGATTCCGTCTTTAACTCCCCCGTCCATGACGAACCCTCCATGCTTGAAAACGTATATGCCAGCCCCGCTGTTTTTGCCCCTTCCGAGCGCTCGTGCAATTTCCTCCGGAGTTAAGTTTAGGTGCCTGAGCCTTGCTATGGCAGTTCCTATGGCGAGGGAAAGCTGGGTGGTGGATCCGAGTCCAACGTGCCTCGGTATGGTTTTTCTGACCTCCACCCTATATCCAACGCCCGTGTTGAACCTCATGTTCATCTTCCTTATTACATCTTCAGCGGTTTTTCTGTCCTCTCCAGCGGCTATTATCTCGGGGCTCTCGCTCAGGTTTACGCGGACTTCGTAGCCTCCATCAATTCCAACACCGAGACTCCCGAAACGCCTTCCAAGACTTCCGGAAGGGTCTATGAGTCCGAGGTGGAGTCTTCGTGGCGTGCGAACTATCATCGTCAACCCTCCATTGTTTTTGGATGGTGGAAACCCTTTTAACCCTTAGCAAAAGTTTTTTATGGGCGTTGTACAATTACGCGTGGTGATTTTATGAACGAGCCAGAAAGGGGATTTGTTCCTATACTTGAGTTTGCCACAATACTCACAGGTGCTATAGGAATCATCACGATTCCGCTCATGATAGCCGAGCTTTACCTGTACTACTCCCTTGAGAAGTTCGGGAAGGGCTTCAATTTCGAGGGCATTTTAGGAGGTTTCGCGGCCCTAAACACATTTTTTGCTGTGTTAATGTGGGGATCAGAGGAGTATTCGGATTTCCTCATTGGGACAACGATAATCTCCGTAGTTATTGCAACGGTGTCCCTTCTCCTCTTTGCCATCTATGTCGAGCTTTTAAGGAGCTGAATGGTTCTTTATTCTGGGTATCCCGTCAGCCTCTGGCTTTATTTTTCTCCTTGATTTCCTTCCATTCTGTTACGAGGGTTCCCAGAAGGGATAGGGCAACCGGCCCGATTATAATTCCCACGAAGCCGAAGGCGAAGTAGCCACCAAAGATGCCCAAGAGGGACACGAGGGCATTCACTCCCCTCTCCCTTGTTCCAAGTTTGGGCTTCAGCAGGATGTCGGGGAGTGGGGATATGAAAGTGATCCCGTATAGCGCAAGGAGGATGCCGCTGCCCACGCTCCCGGAATCTATGAGGTAAACACTTCCCCCGAGCCACACTACCCAGCCCCCAAGGATGGGGAGGAGCTCGAATATCACTGTGAAGATGCCAGCCGCTATTGAGCCTCCTGCATCCGCTATTCCAAAGATGAAGAATCCAATGGCAGTGGCTGCGCCCTTCAGTATGCTGACTGCCAGCCATCCCCTCAGGAGGCGGTGAAGTGTTTCTCCGGCATCATGCATCAGCTTAAAGGCAAGCTGACGGTGTTCCTCCGGTATAATTGAGTGGACCTCCTCCTGAATTCTGCGTATGTTCACGAGTATGCCGTAGAACGCGAAGATCATCACAACGGCCTGGAGGGAGAGTTTCGGGAGTGAGTAAGTGTAGCTGAGTACGTAATCCTCAAAACGTTTAGTGAGGTCCTCACCGAGTCTGTTTATGAGCTCCTCGGCGGAGGGAGGAATATTGAGGGCCAAAAGCCACCCGAAAAAGGACTCCACGTAGTGGGCAAGGGACTGTTTTACATCGGCTATCCACAGGGCGAAGCCTATGATGAAGAAGAACGTGAGAATGGTTAGAAATCCCGTGATCAGGAACGCTGAGGTTCTGTTTCCTATCTTTTTCGCGAGTCTCTCGTGGAAGGGGTAGAGGATGTAGGCCAGCGTTAATGCGATTATTATCGGGGAGATTATTGGACTAACCGTTTCCCATACGAGGTAAAGGACGAGAAGTGCAACGACTATCCAGGCGGCAGTCTCAATCTCCATCCAGCATCCCCATGTACTTCAGTATGAGGCCCCTTGCGGAGGGCTTGTTGAAGACGAAGAGGTAGCCGTCTTCCCTCAGAATGAAGTTCCTGCCCATGGCAATTAAACCTTTCTTAAGTTTGTGAACTTCGGATTTTCCCAGGTCTATTGAGCGCTTTACATCATCCGGGCATTGATTGAGTCAAGAACACTCTCCAGCCTGCTCAAAATGCTCTGGTTTAGGAATTTTACGGGGCTCGGGTGAAACTCTTCCGGGGCTATTTCTTCGGGATTCATGTAGATTCCCCAGAACTCCTTGGCACATTCGAAGGGGTATACGTACTCTTCACCATAGTCTGGAAGGTATAGCTCTCTTATTACTGCAAGGAGAAGCTTTCTCGCGTCTTTTCCATAGAACTCAATGCGCAGGTTGAACTTCCCATCCTCAAACCCGTTTTCAAACACATCAAGCTTCTCCTCGCAGAGCATTGCCCTCACCCCCTCAGATAGGGAGAGAGGTATCGGGGGTCCATAAAGAGGGCCGTGCTTCCGTAGACGCTAAACTCCCTGGCTCCCCCGGAGCTTAAAATCAGGACTCTCGGATTCGTGACGTTCAGCATTTCTGAGATGACGGAGATGGCTTTGTCCACGTCGCCAATATCGTCAACGAGCGTCCCGTTGACTTCCTTTGCAAACCAGACCTCCCCGGTGGTGTATTCTTTCGCATGCTCTCTGTCCATTCCTCTCCCCTCGGTGAAAGCGGAAAGGAATGCGTCGAAATAAGTATCGACCGTCTTGATTATCTGCTTTTTCTCATCCTCCCTGAGTGCCCTCCACTCCGCCCCCATATCCTTGTGTGGGCCGGTCTTGAAGACCTCAACTTTTATGCCGTTCATTTCGTAGTTCTCCTCAAGGTTGTAGTGGACGTAGAGGACACCAATGCTCCCGACTTCGGCCAGCGGGGCGGCTATTATTTTGTCTGCCCCGAGGGCTATGTAGTAGCCTCCCGAGGCCGCCAGTCCACCGGTGTAGGCCACTACGGGCTTCAGCAGGGACAGCTTTTTCACCTCGTTGTAGATCTCAATCACAGGGCCGACTTCTCCACCTGGGCTCTCAATCCAGAGCACGACTCCGGAAACGGAGGAGTTTTCGGCGAGGGTCCTCAGGGTGGGGATTATATTCAGAGCGGCGTAATTGTCGATTAATCCGAAAATAGGCAGAACAACAACTGTCGCGTTTCCAGGGGAGGGTCTGCTAATCCGTGACTTCAAAAACCTTATCTGGTTTTCAAGTTCGGCTATTTTGAGTTCGTATTCATCGTAGGTGCAGTTGGATTCAACCCTTGTGACCGTGGTCGTGTTGTAGGGCTCTGCCTTTAGATTTGAGGTTTGGAAGTATAGTACGGTGGTTGAAACGGCGGATAAGATGAGCAGCATTATGAGGATCATTGAGATGTACTTCCAGACGTTATCCCTCATTTCATGTCCCCTCCCTATATTCCGCCGGAAGTTTTTAAACCTGCCCCTCGGTAAGTTTTTAATACAGAAAGGCGCATTCCCCTGAGGTGATAACATGAAGATTGGTGTGACTGTGTACCCTCACTTCGTTACAAAGGACAAAACTCTCGCATCCATCCTCGCGGACGTGAAGATAAAGAACTACGACTTCGTCTCGATATTCCCCCACACGCTGGGCATCATAATGAACGGCTCCGTAGTTGAGAAGAAGCTCAGAACTCTTGAAACGACGCTTTCCGGGGTGGGAATCGATTACATAATCAGAATGCCGACGTCCGTTAATCTTAGGGACCACGTTTACTACACCAGGCACTTCAGGGTTGCGAGGGCTGTTGCAGACGTCACGATAAAGCTCGGGGCAAAGGTAATCGTAATGCAGAGCGGAAAATCGGGAAGATTGGATCTGGAGATAGAGGCGATACAGCAGCTTGCCGATCTCGTGGCCCCCTTCGGGATTAACATTGCACTCGAGAACACCTTCAGCGTCAAGGATACACTATACGTTGTGGAGAACGTTGACAGGGAAAACGTTGGGTTTGCCCTTGACGTTGCCCATGCCTTCCTCAGTGCACAGGGTAACGAAGAAAAGCTCCTCGAGGACGTTAAACTCGGAACGGACAAGACCATAATACTGATGATCCACGACAACTTTGGAAAGATCTTCCCGCAGGTTGAGCCGGAGGATGCCCTTGCCTACGGAGTTGGTGACCTTCACCTGCTGCCCGGAGAGGGAAAGATTCCCTTCGACAAGGTTCTCAGGCTCTTCGGAGACGTGCCCCTCCTGCTGAAGGTAAAGGATCCCGAGAAGTTCTCAAAGGTGCCCACTAAACAGGGCCTCATAGAGATCCTGACGAGCATGTAGTGCGTTTAGTCTTCAAAACCCTTCATTCTATCCTTTATGACCTTAAAAACCTCCCCGAAGGCCTTCCCTATAACCTCTTTCTTCCTTGAGAAGTGGGTTACGTCATCCGTTAGGTTTGATCTGAGTATCCCGACTATTTCTTCGGTGCTTATAACCCCCTCCAGCCACGCGTAGGCTAAAAAGGCTTCAGCAACATCCCCTTTGCCGTGTTTATCGGTTCTTGGGGGGATTATATCCCTCAGGCCGGCCAGCTCAAGGGCAATGGCGAGGGAGGCGTTGGGGACCCTGTCCCCTGTGGGCTTCCCCAGGTATTCGCTGAGCGCGAGCGAGAGCGAGAAGTTGGCAAGAGAATCTCCGAGCTTGGCGAGTCCTCTGTCGGTGAAGTCCCGGGGATAGCTTAACTTCGGTCTAACCTCCAAGTGGGGCACCTCCAGCGTTCAAAGACGAGGGATAGCATCCATACCAGCCAGGTTAGGAGGAGGATCGTGAAGACTATTGAGAGCACTATGAACGGCCCGACGTCGAAAATCATGAGGGTGTGCCCGTCTATTAACTTTACCATTTTCCAGTTGGGCCGTTCGATGTGGACGTGGAACCAGAAGCTCGTGGGGAAGGCTATCGGCCAGAGGGAGGGTGGAATCGTGGTGAGGAACGCGACCGCTCTGGACGGCCAGTCCAGCTCCGGGAGCGCCAAGGCAACGAAGGCTATGAGGGGGAGTGTGTACTGGGTGTTCACCCTCCAGTAAGTCAGGACGAAAGCCGCGTAGGCAAGGGCAATGGAGATCCTGAGGTTCCTGAGCCTGCTGTGGACAAAGAAAACCGCGATTAGGGCGGGAAGCGCGAAATAGATCCAGTGCTTCATGTAGAACAGGGTGTTTGCTCCGGTTTTGTCGTGTATGAAGGTCAGCAGTGCAACGAGGCCGTTGAGGTTATATGTTATCGGGTAGGTGTAGCCCGGCTTTATACCCTGGAGGAGATCTTGTAGCCCCAGGAGGGAACCGGGCTTCAGGAGGAATGGGGCGAAGGGCAGGAGGAGGCCGGCGAGGAAGCATGCAAAGATCCGCCTCAGGTCCTGAGGATCCCCTCTCTGGGGTGGGAATGGGTCACATAGAACCACCAGTGCGGGGAATAGAAGCGTGTGCTTCACCGCGAGGCTGAATCCGATGAGAGCATATCCGGGGTTTTTCCTTCCCTCCTCGATGAAGTGAATGCCCAGGAGGAAAGGCGGAACCGCCAGGCCGTCGAACATGCCGTAGATTGAGGAGACGTAAATGACCATCGGGTTTAGGAAGTAGAATGCAGAAGCCACCACCGCTGCCCATCCCGACTTTTTCTTGAGCATCTTGTAGAGCAAAACGGCTATGCCGAGGTCGGCCAGGATGAAGAGCGATTTCACTGCGAGGATCCATGGCCTTGAGACGAAGACGTGGTAACCCTTTGGGTCCCAGAAGGACCTGACCGCCCCTTCACCGACTATCAGTCGTAGGAATGCAAGCAGATAGGCCAGGACGGGGCCGTAAACGTAGGGCCAGGGATAGGGCCAACCCTCAGTTTTCCAGTTATGTCCAGAGGCGTGGGCGTAGAAGTCTAGGGGGTGCCTGAGCATGGTTCCACCAAAGCCGTAGAACTGAGGTATGTCGCTTCCGCTTGAGTAGGGGGCAAGGTAGAGCCGGATTCCGAGGCCGAGGAGAAGAATGAGTGCAAGGGTTTGTAGGGCCCGCTGTGAAAGAGCCTTCCTTAACTGAGTTACATTTTTTCGGATTGCAGAACCTTGCCCCATTTACCCCTACCGCCAGATAATCTCATAGGCCCCTTAAAAGAATTTCGAATAATGGTAGGTAAAAGAAAATCATCCTTCTATGGCTTCCTTCCATGCCTCAAGAACTGCTCTGGCCCTGTCGAATATCTTCTGAGCGGCTTCCTCGAGGGCCTGTTCGGGGGTAACTTTGCCGTCTGTGGTCACCCTGAACTTCGGCTTTCTTGCCATGAGCACTGGATGTTCTATCGTGTATCCTGCAAAGGTCACGTGTTTGTTTTCGTGAAGCACTTCGTTGAGCAGGTTTGCGAAGGTGTGGTCCTCACCCTCGAGGTAGAATTCAAGAAGGTTTTCCTCACGCTTGATGATCTCAATCTTCATCTTCCTCACCCTTCAGATGTTTGAGCAGCATTTCCAGAGCCTGCTCCTTGTTCTTGACAAGTTCGTATTTAAACTTATCCTCCTTCCACTCGGCGGCACCGAGGTTCACCAGAAGCTCCAGGACCTCCTCCGGGTCGAGCTCATACGCCACCGCCACGGGAAGCACAACCTCCCTGATCTGCCGGGTAGTTTGTAGTGAGACCTCTGCCAGGTACTCCCCAAGTTTTCGCGTAACTTTCACGATATCATCCCAGGGGATAGATGTGACTAATTCGCCGTTGTGAAGTTCGACTCTTTCGTCGAGGAGCTCCAGGGTTTTAATGAGTATCGGCACGGAAACACTTGCTCCGGCCTCCCTGTTGATGTCGTCTATGGAGTAGTGGTAAAGGCCGCGTCTGTCGGGGTAGAGTTTTGCCCTTACCCTTGAATGTATTCCCCGAATAATTCCGATTGCTTCCCTGATTTCATCCTTGGTCCCCTGGACGTTTATCTTGAGCGAATCGAGCTTGCCGTGGACGTAGATGAACGCTGGAACCCTGACCCTCTGGAGTTCCTTCATGAACTCCTCCTTCTCCCTGTCATCCCTGACGTGGATTGTTATAACCTTCTTGGCCCTTGCCATCAGACTGTCACCTTCCGGTATAGGGAGGAGAGCTTTCTTGTTTCAACGTTTCCACAACGTGGACAGACGAGTCTGTCGCCCCTTCTAACGAGGGGCGTTCTGCAGCGGGTGCAGAGAGCGTATATCACACCAAGATCAGGACCTTTCGTGGAAAGCTGTATGGGGCTCTTCTCGTTGGATATGACCCTGGCTCGTATTATGTCCCCTATTTTGAACTCCTTACTTAGGTCCTCAACGTACCCAGGCTTAACCTGAGATACGTGTATTCCCGCGAGCTTTGAGGTTGCTATCTCCCGGTCATTTTCACGTCCTTCTATCTTTATCAGCTGGACTATGACGCTCTGAGACTTTACCTCGATAACCCTCCCAATTACGACGTCGTTGACCTTTGGCAGGGGCGGGGTATCGGTTATGGGTTCAACACTTATTTCCATCTTCTCCGGGTCGATTCGTACCCTGCCAGCTATTACAGCATAGAGTTCACCGTTTTCCTCCTTAACCCCATTCCCAGGCATGTACTCTTCAATGACTCCGAGGTAATCGCCCGGAAGTACAAGGTCTCCCTCTCTGGCAGACTTCTTTTCATTCATGCTCCCACCTCTATCAAATTTCCCGGGGGCATTTTTTAAGCCTTTGGCCCAAGGAGTTTTAAAGGGATGGGGGAAAAGGTTTTAGTTGTTTCAGCAGAAGGAAAAAGGGTGATTAAGGATGAGAATGCTTCTGATACACTCGGACTATCTCGAGTACGAGGTCAAGGACAAGGCCCTGAAGAACCCAGAGCCTATAAGCGAGGAGCAGAAGAAGGGCAGGCTGGAGGAAGTTCTCGCGGTTTTCATGAGCGTTGAAAAGGTCGACGAGACCAACCCCGATGAGGTTGTCGAAAAGGCTGTTAAGGAGATCAAAGACGTCGCATCACAGGTTAAGGCAGATAAGATCTTCGTCTACCCCTTCGCACACCTCAGCAGTGAGCTGGCAAAGCCAGACGTGGCCCTCAAAATTCTCCAGAGAATCGAAGAGAGACTTAAAGAGGAAGGCTTCGAGGTCAAGCGCGCCCCCTTCGGCTACTACAAGGCCTTCAAGCTCAGCTGCAAGGGGCACCCGCTGGCAGAGCTCAGCAGGACGATAGTCCCGAGCGGAGAGGCCGTCAGCAAGGAGGAGCGCAACATCGCCCTCGAAAAGGAAGAGGAGCTGAAGAGCTACTGGTACATCCTCACGCCGGAGGGCGAGCTGATAGAGGTCGACAAGTTCGACTTCACCGGGCATGAAAACCTCAAGAAGTTCGCGAACTACGAGATAAGCAAGAACAGGGTGGCTGACAGGGAGCCGCCGCACGTCAAGTTCATGCTCGAGCAGGAGCTCGTGGACTACGAGCCTGGAAGCGACGGCGGAAACCTCCGCTACTATCCAAAGGGCAGGCTCATTAAGGGCCTCCTCGAGCAGTACGTCACCGAGAAGGTCATTGAGTACGGTGCCATGGAGGTCGAGACGCCGATCATGTACGACTTCGAGCACCCGGCCCTTGAGAAGTACCTGAACCGCTTCCCCGCCAGGCAGTACGTCGTCAAGAGCGGGGACAAGAAGTTCTTCCTCAGGTTCGCGGCCTGCTTCGGCCAGTTCCTCATAAAGAAGGACGCCACGATAAGCTACCGCAACCTCCCGCTCAGGATGTACGAGCTGACGAGGTACTCCTTCAGAAGGGAGAAGAGCGGTGAGCTTTCAGGCCTGAGAAGGCTCAGGGCCTTCACGATGCCGGATATGCACACGGTAGCGAGAGACCTCAAGCAGGCCATGGACGAGTTCAAGAAGCAGTACAAGCTCAGCATGGAGGTCCTCAAGGGCGTTGGACTTACGCCGGATGACTACGAGGTTGCCATAAGGTTCACGCGCGACTTCTGGGAGGAGAACAAGGACTTCATCGTCGAGCTGGCGAAGATAATAGGAAAGCCCGTCCTCATCGAGATGTGGGACCAGAGGTTCTTCTACTTCATCCTCAAGTTCGAGTTCAACTTCGTTGACAACCTCGACAAGGCTGCAGCTCTAAGCACCGTCCAGATCGATGTTGAAAACGCGGAGCGCTTCGGCATAACCTACTACGACGAAGAGGGTAAGGAAAGAACCCCACTCATACTCCACTGCTCGCCGAGCGGAGCAATCGAGAGAGTCATGTATGCTATCCTCGAGAAGCAGGCCAAGCTCCAGGAGAAGGGCATCAAGCCGATGTACCCGCTCTGGCTCAGCCCGATACAGGTTCGCGTTATCCCTGTCAGCGACGAGGTAATGGATTATGCGCTCTACGTGGCTGGAAAGCTCGAGGGTGCTAAGATAAGGGTTGATGTGGACGATACCGGCGACAGGCTCAACAAGAAGATCAGGAAGGCGGAAAAAGAGTGGATTCCGTACATCATTGTCGTTGGAAGGAACGAGAAGGAACAGAACACAGTTACCGTCAGGAGGAGGAGCGACGGAAAGCAGGTCGAGATGCAGCTCGAAGACCTCATCAAGGAAATCAAGCAGCAGACTGAAGGATTCCCCTACAGGCCGAGGCCTCTGCCGCTGCTCCTCAACAGGAGGCCGAAGTTCAGGGGATGAGGACTGAACTTGGTCTTTTTCCCTTTTCCGGCTTTAAAGGTGTCATATCTCTTAAACAAAGTTTTTCGAGCGGTTTTGATTTAGAGGGAGCGTTTCATGCCCTATCTCCCTGCTTTAGAAGTGGCCATGATGGGGTAATCGCTGAATGATGGAGGCATCCCAATTCCCTACCAAGGGATGCAAAAAGTTGAAAGGGCCTGCCAATTTGGGAGTGGTTTCCGGGGAAGGTCAAGGAAGCGTCGGGCCGCCGAGGGGAAAGCGCTTATGCCTCTCCTCATGACCCGCCTTCGTACTGTCCCCCTGATAAAACCTCTTTTATGAACTCCTTGGCCTCGTCGCTGAAGCTCTTTTCTTCAACTTTCTCCCCGTATTTGTCGTAGACCTTGCCGTCCCTGAAGTTTATCTCGAACACTTCGTACCTTTCTTCCCCTCTTTCGTGTTGCTTTATGCCGTGTTCTGCCAGGTGAGATTCGAGGTTTTCTATATCGACGTACTTTCCGCACTTCTCACACTTATAAAACTGCCAGAAGACGTAGTCCTGGCCCGCTAGCATGTTCTCCTTTATGTGGTTTATGAGGGCCGCTCCCAGGTATTCGTAGAAGTCTTCCTGCACGAGTCCTTCTTCGCTGGGAATCACTTTGAAGCCGCTCCAAACTATGTGGTCGTTGACGTCGACCAGCGTGGCCTTTAGGTAGCGGTAGGTCAGTATGAACGCGCCGTTCTTTATGAAGAAGACGCCCTTATCGGGTATTGCGATTATCCTTATTCCATCCCCGGACTTTTCCTCGGCAAGCTTCTCTGCGTGCTCTCTGTCGTTTGCAACGTCTATGACCACCTTAATGTTGCTTTTTTTGTGGATCCCAAGTATTCTCTCCCCCTGGATTTCCCAGTGGTAGTCGTCCAGGTATCTCACCTGAGAATACACCTTCTTCATCCTCGGTGGAAGCTCCGAATACTGCATTCCTACACCCCGCTGGGAAAATGGGAGGGAAGGTTAATAAGTTTTAGCGGAAAAGTTTAAAAAGGGTTTCAAAGGCCGAAAAAAGCTACATTTACCTACCAAAGCGACGTTCCCTCTTCTGGTACTCCCTTATTATCCTTAGGAAGTCTATCTTCCTGAACTCGGGGAAATATACGTCCACGAAGAAGAGCTCGCTGTAGGCAATCTGGTAGAGGAGGAAGTTGCTTATTCTCACTTCCCCCCCAGTCCTTATGACTATGTCGGGATCTGGCATGTTGGGATAGTAGAGGTAGCGCTTTATGAGGTCCTCGTCTATTTCCTCGGGGCTGAGCTTTCCCTCGAGGGCATCTCTAACTATATCCCTGACGGCGTCGGTTATCTCGCTCCTTCCTCCGTAGGCAAGGGCTATGTTGAGGTTGTAGTTAGAGTACTTTTTCGTTGCCTTTTCAGCCTCTTCAGCCGCTCTCCTGACGTTCTCGGGCAGGAGCTCCTTCCTTCCGAGGACGTTTACCCTGATTCCGTATCGGTGCACCCTCTCGTCCTCCACCAGTTCCCTGAACTTCTCCTCAAACAGGTTCATGAGTGCTTTTACCTCCTCTGGAGAACGATTGAAGTTCTCGGTGGAAAATGCGTAAACAGTAAGCGTTCTTATCCCCAGCTCCCTGCACCACTCCAGGATTTCCTCAAGCTTTCGGGAGCCGAAGAGGTGGCCGTACCAGGGGGGCTTTTCAAGCTTTCTGGCCCACCTTCTGTTGCCGTCCATAATTATGGCCACGTGTCTTGGTATTTTCCCGCCTTTAACCTTTTCGAGGAGGTAGTCCTCATAGAACCTGTACACGGGCTCAAATAAAATTGAGGGAACATGGGAGATGAGACGGGCTATCATTGAACATCACTTAACGGGCTTTCTGCTCTTTAGGTGCATCTCGGCGAGCTTCATATAAATCTCGGCGTTCTTCCTCGTCCACTCTATTTCCTCTTCGCTGAGCTGCCTGACAACCTTTCCTGGAACTCCAACGACGAGGCTGTAGTCCGGAATTTCCTTGCCCGGCGGTACTAGTGCCCCCGCTCCTATGATGACGTGCTTTCCGATCTTCGCACCGTCGAGGATTATGGCACCCATCCCGATTATGGTGTAGTCCCCTATCTCGGCCCCGTGCACAACGGCGTTGTGGCCTATCGTGACGTACTTTCCTATTTTCGTGGGCTGACCGTGGGAAGTGTGTATGCTGACGTTGTCCTGGATGTTGGAGCAGCAGCCAACGTAAATCTGCTCCACATCACCCCTGAGAACCGCCGAAGGCCAGACGCTCGTCTTCTCCTCAAGCACAACGTCTCCTATTATCGAGGCACTCTCATCAATGAAAGCAGTCTCGTGGATTATTGGTCTTTTTCCGTTGAGTTCGTAAACCGCCATCTTAACCACCACTTTTTCCTCTTTGGGATGACTTATAAACCTAACCGGAAAAGATTCAGAGGGGAAAACCATGAGGTATCGAAGGGGTGCGAGTGCTGAGAGGGAGCTCATAAAGATGCTGGAAGAGGCGGGATTCGCCGTTGTGCGCTCAGCCGGGAGCAAGAAGGTGGACATAATAGCTGGTAACGGGAGGAGGTACCTCTGCATAGAGGTTAAGAGCACCCATAGCGAGGCAATCTACATCCGGGAAGAGGACTACAGGAAGCTCCTATCATTTGCAGAGCGCTTTGGAGGCGTCCCCCTAATAGCCGTGAAGTTCGTTAACAGGGGCTGGTACTTTTTCAGACCCGAAGATCTGAAGAAGGGGAGTAAAAACTATAAGATAAGCATTCAAAACTCAAAGTATCTGACGTTTGATGAAATCACGGGAAGGCAGAAGTCCCTCGAAGAGGTGATCGATCATGAAGCGTAAGGGCCTTTTAGTACTACTACTGCTCCTGGTGAGCGTTTTGTTGTCTCCTGTGCGATCGGAGAACCCATCTTTACAGCCTGCAAACGGCACATCCTCGAATTCTGAAGTTCTCCTAACCATCCAGCCGCTGAAAGATACTTTCTACGTTGAACCGGGCGACGTGATAGCGATTCAATACAACATAACTAACGTGGGAAGCTCTTCCCTTGAAAACATCGTGGTGTATGTCACGGGCCCTTCTGACGCTTTTCAGTACGGGATAACCGCCATAAGGAAGGTGCTTGCTCCCGGGGAAAGCGTTGAGGGTACAATAACCGTTACCGTTCTCAATCCATCTCCCGGGAACTACACTCTGAGGCTTGTTGCGAAGGCGGGCGATTTTTACTCCGAGGTTCCCATCGTGGTCATAGTGAAGCCGGTAATAGACTTTAAGCTCGAAGTAAGTGCGGACAAAAAATACGTTTACGGAAGCGACGTGGGGGTTGTACTTAAAATAACCTCCAAGTCAAACACCCTTATAAGCGGTAGGATAGGGTACATCTTGTTTTACAACGGGACTCCCTTGGAGAACGTAACCCTCGTGGATTTTGTTAGGCCGGGGGGGATGTGGAAGAAGGAGCTGCTCCTCAAAAAGCCAGAAGTGGGCAATTACACCATCTTGTTCTGGGCATATCTGAACAGAGTTTATCGGGAAACTTCCGCCTCCTTCGAGGTGTACAGGAGAAACTTAAGCTACACGGTGGATTTCAAGAACGGATTCATAAATGTTTTTGTTTACGGGCCAGATGGCAGGGGTGTTGAAGGAATCAAGGTTTACATAAACGGCGTCGAGTTTCTGACCTCGGAGGGAGGAACGGTAACGTACTCCGCAAAGACTCCCGGGATCTACAACGTGGTTCTCGACCTTGATGGAAGGATAGTTAGCGAGAGCGTAGCAGTCAGCCAGCTTACCCTCGACGTTGCCCAGAAGGGGGATAAGCTCATAGTTCGTGTTAGGGCCAACAATCAGCCGGTTGAAGGGATAACCCTCTCAGTCTCAGGCCCACGTGGCACAGCATACGCCCTCACGAATTCCAGCGGGATAGCGGTTGTTGACCTAAAATCCGTGGGATACGGGACCCTCTTTATATCGGCCGAGAGCGAGAATTTCCTTGGCACGGAAATGGAGTTCACCGTCACACCTCCTGAGACCCCCACACCAACACCAACTCACACGCAGAGCACGACCACCACTCACTCGCCAACCAGCACTACTCCAGTCCAGCCCCCCGTGGAGGAGGGGTCAAGAACACTTCTGGCCATAATACTTTTGGGATTGGGAGTTTTTGGAGCAACGCTATATCCGGCATTTTTCATGCCCAAGATTCAGGAGGAGAGCCTCGGAAGGCACCATTTCATAAAGGTGAAGGCCCCGAGGTTGAGGCCCCTCGAAAACTTCAGGCTTGAGAAGCCGATTACGGCCCTGGAAGTCAGGAGCACCAAGGGAAGCGCAAAAATAGAGGATTCAAGGGTAGTGTGGGAGATAGAGCGCCTTGAACCGGGGGAGGAGGCATATCTACAGGTGTTATTGGGCTGAAGTTTCGCAAACTTTAAATAACTACTGGTGTTAGAGCATTAAGACGTGTATCTAAAAGGAGGCGATTGGAATGGTTGACATAGAGCTGCTGAAGAAAGTTGTTGAAGCTCCGGGCGTTTCTGGATACGAGTTCATGGGGATAAGGGACGTCGTCATCGAGGAGCTGAAGCCAGTCGTGGATGAGATAAAGGTTGACAAGCTGGGGAACGTGATAGCCCACAAGAAGGGCAACGGTCCGAAGGTGATGATAGCGGCGCACATGGACAAGATAGGGGTTATGGTCAACCACATAGACAAGGAGGGCTACCTCCACGTGGTTCCTGTGGGCGGCGTTGACCCGAGAACTCTCGTGGCCCAGAGGATAAGGTTCTTCACCGAGAAGGGCGAGCGCTACGGCATTGTCGGCCACATCCCTCCACATCTCCAGAAGCCCGAGGACAGGAAGAAAGCAGCGGACTGGGACACTGTGGTGGTCGATGTCGGGGCCGACAGCAAGGAGGAGGCCGAGGAGATGGGCTTCCGCGTGGGAACCATTGGAGAGTTCGCCCCGGCTTTCACCAGGCTCAACGAGAACAGGATAGCCACCCCCTACCTCGACGACAGGGTCTGCCTCTACACAATGATAGAGGCGGCGAAAGCCATTGAAAACCACGAAGCGGATATATACTTCGTGGCCTCCGTGCAGGAAGAGGTCGGATTGAGGGGAGCGCGAGTCGCTTCTTACGCCATCGACCCTGAGATTGGAATAGCTATGGACGTAACATTTGCCAAGCAGGTTGGGGACAAGGGCAAAATAGTTCCCAAGCTCGGCGGGGGACCGGTTATGGACGTTGGACCCAACATAAACCCAAAAGTCCGCGCCTTTGCCGATGAAGTCGCAAAGAAGTACGAGATACCCCTCCAGGTTGAGGCCAGTCCAAGGCCGACGGGGACGGACGCCAACATCATGCAGATCAACAGGGAGGGTGTTGCCACGGCAGTTCTGAGCGTTCCAATACGCTACATGCACAGTCAGGTAGAAACAGCCGATCTGAGGGATATAGACCTCACAATAAAGCTCGCAAAGCACCTTCTCGAAGAGCTCAGGCCAATGGATCTGACTCCCTGAGCCTTTTCACGAAAGCTTTATTTCTTCCACTCCCCTATTCTTATTGGTGCTGGTTCGTGGACATCAAAGGAAGCTCTCTCCTCGCCCAGATAAACGGGAAATATGCGGGAGTTTGGAGTTCCCGTTGCATACCCGGTGAAGAGCCCCTCCTTGAGGAGGTGGAAATACTCTCGGGGGAGGGCTTCGGATGATTCTCATCGTCCCCGTAGGCACAATAGATTGGGAGATTTTGGAACTCATCCGTAAATTCGTGGACGACTACTACTCCGGGCTTGGGCTGAGGGCAAAAATTGGTGAGCCGTTACCCGAGGATGCTTTTAGAGACACTTACAACCCCCTAAGGGACCAGTTTCTTGGGAGGGGCTTTCTAACCCTTCTGTCTGAGGTCAGAAAGAAGAGGGGGGCTAGGGCAGTACTCGGGGTTACCTCCCTTGATCTCTACGAGGAGGGGCTGAACTTCATCTTTGGGCTGGCGCACAGAGGACTCGGGGCAGCCATAATTTCACTTTATCGACTGAGACCTGAATTCTACGGCGGATTACCAAACCCGGAGCTCCTGGGCCTCCGTGCGGTAAAGGAGGCAATGCATGAGCTTGGTCATGTTTTCGGTCTTTCCCATTGCCCTAACGTTAGGTGTGTCATGCATTTTTCAAACTCGATTCTCGACACCGACCTAAAGAGCCCCTACTACTGTCCTGAATGCAGGAGAAAGCTGGAAGAAAATCTGGGGGTGGTTGGGTGATTGAGGTGGAGCTCAAGGGCTACGCTGACGAAGAAATCTTTGAAAGGGTGAGGGAAAAGTTTTCCCTAATTAGAAGGGAGTACCATGAGGACACTTACTATCAGCATCCATGCAGGGATTTTTCAAAAACGGACGAGGCTTTGAGGATACGGCTTAGGAAGTTCAACGGACACTTCGAGGCTTTTCTAACTTACAAAGGGCCGAAGATGGATGGAAGCTCCAAGACGAGGGAAGAGGTGGAGGTACAGCTAACGGATCCTGACGAGCACTCACGGATTCTTGAGAAACTTGGATTCGTGGAGGTTCTTACCGTCCACAAAGTCCGGGAGAAGTACTACGTCGAGAAGGGTGTTGTTATAACGCTGGACGAAATCGAGGGGCTGGGGAAGTTCGTGGAAATAGAAACCCTTGTTGAGGACGAGGAATCCATTCCGGGTGCTGTTGAGAAGCTAAAAGGTATTCTTGAGTCCCTCGGCGTCAGAAGGTTTGAGAGACGCTCCTATCTTGAACTGCTACTGGAGAAGGGAGGGGCGAATGGGCAAGCTTGACGAGCTTTTTAAAACGGACTCGGGGGAGGAAGGTTCCGAACTTGAGATCCTGGAGAAGGTTGAGGATTACGCTGAGGTAAGGGACTTTGAAACCGCCGTTTTAGAGGCAAGGAGGCTCAAAAAAGACGTAAACCTGTTCGTGGCTTTAAGACTCGTTCTCTGGGAAATCCTTAGGAGGGTTGAGAGGGGAGAAGAGTCTCCTTCCCGTGTAATCCCCCTTTTAACTTCGATTGGGCTTATCGTGAATAATGTGAAAAGTCCAAGGTACAGGGCCATTCTTCTCGCCGACATGAGCGTCATATTCTACCACCTGGGCGATGAGTTCAGTGGGGATTTAACCCTGAAGAGCGCCCTGAACCTTGCCATGAATCAGGATGACGTCCTGACGGAAATCGTTAGAAATCTCGTTGAGAGGGGGCTAATTGACAAAGCTGCGGGAGCTCTCAGGCTTGTGAGAGATATAGACAAGCTGGATTCTGTTTTGGTGAGGATAGCTGAGCTCTTCTATAAGGCCGGTGACCATGAGAGGGCAAAGGCTGTGCTGAAGCACATAAAGAACCCCTTCCACAAAGCCCTTGCCCTGTACTACATGGCGGAGCACTCAACTCGCCACGATCCTGAAACTGCAAAGGAGCTCGTTAACGCTGCACTTCTCATGGCTGAGAAAATAAATGACCCAAACGCTCGTTTCGAGGCCATGCTGAAGATATTTGACCTTAAAAACGCCCTGGAAGGTAAAACCGTTAAGCTTACCGACCTGCTCTCCAGAAGAGAGCCTCCCGGGGAAGGATTGAGAGGGCCTTCTCCAGACCCCTCTTCTTGAGTTCCGCGTATACCTCCACGGCCGCTGGAAGCTTGATTCCGACCTCCCTCAGTTCTTCGGCCCTTTCTGCGAGCTCTCTGGGTCTGCCTTCCATTAAGATTCTGCCATCGTTCATGACAAGAATCCTGTCGGCCCTTTTAAAAAGGAAGTCGGTATGGTGGTCAACGAGGATTACGGTAATTTTCTCCTTTTCGTTTAGTTCGGATATGAGGTTCAGGACATCCTTTCTTCCAACGGGGTCGAGCTGGGCAGTGGGTTCGTCGAGGACGAGTATGCTCGGCTTCATTGCGAGGACAGAGGCTATTACGAGTCTCTGCTGTTCTCCACCGCTCAGGTTTGGCGGAAACTCCTCCTCTCGGCCGTCCAAGCCGACTGTTTTAAGTGCCCATCTAACGCGAGCTTCGATTTCCTCGGGAGGAAGGCCGAGGTTTTCGAGGGGGAAAGCAACCTCCTCCTCAACAGTCATGTTGAAAAGCTGACTTTCGGGGTTCTGCAGAACCAGTCCTATTATAGGGGAGAGCTTAGAAGGCGGCGTTTCGAGGGTGGAGTGCTTGGCTCCAGTCTGGGGGTCTCTTATTATCACACTCCCCTTAAACTCCCCGTGTATCAGATGAGGTATAATTCCGGTAAAGGCCAGGCAAAGGGTGGACTTGCCACTGCCACTCGGGCCTACGATGCCCACGAACTCGCCCCTCTTTATTTGGAGGTTCACATCACGCAGAACCTGCTTTTTTCCCCGACTGTACCTGAAGTTCAGATCCCTGGCCTCTAATACCTTCATTCCCTCTTCACCACCCTCGGGACCAGAAGGAACACGCTGATAAGGAACACAAGTGTCGAGAATATCTCGAGCCTTCCTATCCACATGTGGAGGATGAGGAGGATCTTCATGTCGACTGGAAGGGAAGGGGAGGTTATACCAACACTAAGACCAACGTTACCCTGTGCAGATGCCACCTCAAAAAACGAGTCAACGAATCTCGTTCCGAGGCGCAGGGAGGTGTAAACAGTCCCAATTAGCAGGATTGCAACGTAGGTCATCGTAAAGCCCATTACCTCCTGAATGTCGGACTCGGTGAAAACGTAGTTCCCCACCTTCTTCTTTATCACGGCCCCGCGGGGGAGTATTGCCTGCTGTATCGTCCATTTGAGACTCTCGTACATCAGCGTAACCCTGATCAGCTTTATTCCGCCGGCCGTACTTCCGGCACCACCACCGATTACCATTAAAACACCCAAAAGGAACTTCCCGAGCTCGGGATATTTCCTGAGATCCGCTATTCCAAAGCCCGTAGAGGTTATTGCGGACACTGAGTGGAATATGGATTCCCTCACGGCCTCAGCCACGCTCCATCCCGAGGTGAATAGGACGTAGCTCACGAGGAGTATGGTTGGAGTAAGGAACACGAAGAGGTACCTTACCTGAACATCCTCAAAGAACACCTTAAGACGCCTTGTGCTGAACATCCTGTAGTGGACGGTGAAGTTTACGGCACCCATTATCATGAGGAAGATCGTGACGGCTTCAATGGACTTGCTGTTGAAGTAGCCGATGCTGAGGTCATGGGTGCTCATACCACCGGTTCCAAGGCCGGTCATTGAGTGTGTGAGTGCATCAAACAGGTTCATGCCGTTTATGTAGTACAGGTAGACTCCAAGGAGGGTCAGGACGAGGTAAATCTGGAAGATGACCTTTGAGGTGTTCACGAGGTTGGGCAGAATTCTCTCGCTCCTCGCCTCCGCACGGTAAAGCCTTGCCGCTGCAACACCCGGCCTGATGAGAATGGTGAGGGCCACGAGAACTATTCCAATACCCCCAAGCCACTGCATCCAAGCACGCCAGAAGAGCAGGATGTGGGGGTAGCTCTCAAGGTTGCTCATTATGGTTAGTCCGGTGCTGGTCCAGGCGCTCATGCTCTCAAAATAGGAGTCAATGAAGCTCATTCCGGCTATCTTCATGAAGGGCACAACGCTTATTGCCGAGGCTAAGAGCCAGGTGAAGGCAGCTGCCACCATGGCCTGTCTTAAGTTCACGTCTTCGAGGTGTTCCTGATGCCTTCCGAGCCAGGCTCCGAGAAGCACGCTTATGATTCCTGGAAAAGCAAAGTAAGTGACGTATTCAAGCTCATCGGGATAAAACCACGCAAGTAGAACAGGGACGAGATAGGCGACACCAACACCCTGCAGGATTGATCCTATCAGGTTTCTGACTACGAACAGGTCTTCCGAGATGTTTATGTACTTCCCAAGCTCTAACATGGGCCCACCGTACTCTAAGGGGATAGTGAGATTATAAACTTTTTCCGGCTTTAGAAAGGTTTAAGGGGCATGAGGGCTTCACTATGGTGGTGGCGAGAGATGGAGGGTATAGATGAGCTCATAAAGGCAGGGGAAATTGCCCGCCAGGTAAAGGAGGAGGTCGTTGAGCTAATCAAGCCAGGTGTAAAGCTTTATGACATAGCGGAGTTCGTGGAGAGGAGAATAGTTGAGCTCGGGGGGAAACCAGCCTTCCCGTGCAACCTCTCATTGAACGAAAACGCCGCCCACTACACTCCATACAAAGGGGACGAGACCGTTCTAAATGAGGGAGATTATCTGAAGGTTGACCTTGGTGTCCACGTAGACGGCTACATAGCGGACACGGCACTGACCTTCAGGGTGGGTCTGGAGGAAGACGAGCTGATGGAGGCTTCAAGGGAGGCCCTCGAAAACGCCATAGCCACTGTGAGGGCTGGAGTTCAGATCAAGGAGATTGGGAGGGTTATAGAGGACACTATCAGGGGGAAGGGCTTCAATCCAATCGTAAATCTGAGCGGACACAAAATAGAGAGGTATAAGCTCCACGCAGGCATCAGCATACCCAACGTCTACAGGGCTGCAGACAACTACGAGCTTAAGGAGGGTGACGTCATAGCTATAGAGCCCTTCGCAACAACCGGCGCCGGCCAGGTTATAGAGGTTCCGCCGACCCTGATATTCATGCACGTAAAAGACAGGCCCGTTAGAAACGCCCATGCGAGAAGGCTTTTGATGCACATTAAGCACCACTACAATGGGCTCCCCTTCGCCTACCGTTGGCTGCAGGACTTCATGCCGGAGATGCAGCTTAAATTCGCCCTTGCTCAGCTGGAGAAGACAGGTGCAATTTACGGCTATCCAGTACTCAGGGAAATACGGGGCGGAATGGTCAGCCAGTTTGAGCACACTGTTATAGTTGAGAAAGACGGCGCTTTTGTCACCACTTGATCGCTCCTATTTTTGACCTATGCTCTTTTGCGCAGAAGAAACTGCTTCCTTGAAAGTGGGAAAGAAAGCAGTTAAAGATCCCTCAGCGGGCTCGGCAGTTGGCGCCGGGGCAGGGATTTGAACCCTGGTGGGCGGACGCCCACGGGATCTCGAGTCCCGCGCCTTCCCAGGCTAGGCTACCCCGGCGCGATTGAGATTCCCTCGGAGAACTTTATAAAGTTTTAGCCTTCGAGTTGGGCGGCTTGGGGACACTCATGGGTTCCCTCAACTTCTCGGACATCATCCGGCAAAAGATTTATTAACCCATGTTAACTAAAATATCTCGGGTGGCAAAGGTTTAAATCCTCAGACACCGTAATAAAAATGAAAGGAGGTGGCAACATGGTCGGAATTTCTGTCCAGGAAGTTATGACAGACAAGTTTCAGAAAATAGACATAGACGCCCCACTTTCTGAGGCGATCGGAATCTTTGAAAAGGAAGACCCCGACCTTATAGTGGTTTTTGACGGAAATCTGTACAAAGGGGTCCTTACTCAGGACCTCATAATCCGCTCCCACCTTAAGTGGGACCCCACAAAGGCCAAGGTTAGGGATGTTTACAAGCCTGCTCCTGTAATGAAACCTGATGAAGACCTGAGCAAAGCTGCAAAGCTCATGCTGGAGGTTGATCTGCGCTCTCTACCCGTAGGACCGTCAAAGGCTGAAATAATTGGTGTTATAAGCGATATTGCCCTTCTCGATAGGGTTGCCCAGGAAAAGTTTGGAAAGGAGAAGGTTGAGAAGTACATGACCACCGATGTTATCACCCTCGGGCCCAGCGATACGGTTGCAAAGGCCCTTGCAACGATGAGAGACCATGGAATCTCCAGGATCCCTGTTGTTGACGAGGAAGGGAGGCTTGAGGGCCTGGTAACCCTTCACGACCTCATAGTCCGCTTTATAAAGCCACGCTTCAGGGCACAGGCTGGAGAGGTTGTCGGTGAGAAGATACCTCCCTTCAGCATGAAGCTCAGGGACGTGATGATAAGGGGCGTCATAACGATTCTGCCCGACGCAACCGTGAGGGAAGCCGTCGCGACGATGAAAGACAACGACATAGACGGCCTTGTCGTGGTCAACGAGGAAAACAAGGTTGTCGGGATACTCACGATGAAAGACCTTCTGCTGCCTATCTCAAAGATGACAGAGAAAGAGGCCAGATTTTACCTCCAGCTCGGAGGCGATGCCTCGATACTCAGTGACTTCACGAGGGAGAGGATAATCAGTGACATAAGGCGCTTCATAGACGGCTACGAGGACCTCCTTGGTCAGGAGGGTACAATATACCTCTACATAAGACGCTTCAAGGAGAAGTTCAGGGGAGTCCACCTCTACCAGGCGAGGATGAGGATAGTTACTGACCGCGGGGTGTTCATAGCCACCGGAGAGACCTGGGGAGCCATTCAGGCAGTCCACGATGCCCTCAGGGCAATTGAGAGACAGCTCCTTCAGAAGGCGGAGCTCGAAAAAGACACGCACTACTCAAAGAGATTTTTGGAAAAAATGGGCCTCATTTGAGACTCTGGAACTCCTTTTCCAGTATTTTCCTCTGCTTTTCTGTTAGCGTGCGGACGTCAACTACGAGGAACATAGTGCCCCTCTGCTCAATCACCCTGTCCTTGACGTTGAGCAGGAACTTTAAAACGTTCTCAAAGCCGTTTTCGAGCACCAGGTATTCGAAGGCGTCTATGTAAATGGTGTGATAGCCGCTACGAAGGGCCCTGGCTACATAGTCGATGAGGATGTCTATCTTTGTGGGGCTGATCGCGTAGACGGTGGGGGAGTCCTGCAACTTTCCTTCCTTCACCCTCGTTATCCAGAAGACCAGGCTTTCCCGGGGTATTTTCTCGATCAGAGCAGTGGGCTCCTCCCTGGTTATCAGAACCGTGCCTGGTTGGGATTTAACGAGTGAGAACAGTTTATCGGCTTTATCACCGTTTGGGAGTATATAGGCTCCTGGGTTTATCTCTGGGGGATGTGGTGTCTGAACCTCTCTGACGGAGAACAAAACAAAGTTGATTGCCCCTATTGCTGCCATCAGCCTGAAAAGTCCTCCCAGCGCAAAGCCTATGGGTGCGAACCAGTCTATGAACCTGGTGACGGGATACGTGAGGTTCAGGGCACCGAGGAGGATTAGTCCCCACGAGAACAGCGACTCCACTTTCCCACTGCCAATTTCGTAGTTCTTGAGCACCCACCCCAAGTAGATCAGGGAAGCTCCTCCGGCGAGCATTGGGAAGAGGAAGTTAACTCCAAGACTTTCACCCAGCAAACCGGCTGCAGATAGGAAACTCCAGATGTAAGCTGCCAGGATATAGACGAGGAGGTATTCCGTATGTTTGAAGCTTGTGCCTTCGTATTTTATGTGGAGGGCTCCCCAGAGCATTAGAACAGTTACCAGCATCATTGGAATTTGAAAAGCGACTCTGTAGACATCCTGCGGAATCTTTATGCCCAAGATTTCCAGTATGGAGCTCTCGATGTCAAGCGCCATGATGAAAAAGGCTCCCGTTAAAAGCAGCCACCCCTTGCTCCTCTCGGAGCATGCCTTGTAGGCGGCAACCCCAAAGAGAATCCATCGGGAAAGGAAGTTTATGAGAACAACCACGTCATCCCAGTTCATAGCTTCCTCACCTCCAGTTCCTGCCGCAGGATAACCGTGGTCTGAGGAGGTATGTTTTTGGTGACAACAACACCCGGCCCGATGAGGGAGCCGCTGCCTATCTTTCTTCCAGGATAGATGCTCACGTTTATCCCAGTCTTGACGCCGTGCCCGATTATTGCCCCTAGCTTATGCCTTCCGCTGTCCTCAAGCTTTCCCTTTATCTCGACCTTTATGCTGCCCCTGTCGTGCCGCAGGTTGGCTGTTATCGTTCCAGCTCCGAGGTTGCAGTTTTCACCGATTATCGAATCTCCGACGTAGTTGAGGTGGGGGGCGTTGGAGTTGTCCATTATGATGGAGTTCTTCACCTCAACCGCGTTTCCGATGTGGCAGTTGTCGCCGATGCTCGTGTAGGGTCTTATGAAGCAGTTCGGGCCAATCCGGGAGTTCTTTCCGATTTTCACTGGGCCGATTATGTATGCCCCGCTTCTTATTACAGTGCCCTCGCCAACTTCAACCGGGGGGATTAGAACTGCTCCCTCCTCAACCGTACCCCTAATCTCGTGCCTCAGTTTGGTCTTCAAAAGGTACTCGTTAAGCTCGAGTAGGTTCCAGGGTCGCCCTATATCGTTCCAGTAGCCGGAGTAGACGGCATAAACTACCCTCTTACCCGCATTCAACATGAGGTTCAGGGTGTCGGTTATCTCGTACTCTCCTCTCTCGCTGAGGGAGGTTTTCTCAATGAACTCGAACACCTCGGGCTTGAAGATGTACACTCCAAGGTTCGCATAACCTGGGACCTTTCCGGGCTTTTCAACAACCCTCTTCACCGAGCTTTCCTCGACCTCTATCTTTCCAAGGTGGCTTAAGTCATCGAAGTGCTTTACGAGGAGGGCTGCATCTGCTTTTTCGCGTCTAAAAGCTGCCACAAGTTCTTTAATTCCGTCTTCCTCAATGTATATGTCTCCGTTGGCAACGATGAACTCTTCATCCCCAACGTGTTCCTTTGCGCTTTCTATGGCCTTAGCCGTTCCATCCCCCGGGAGCTGGTCAACGTAGGTTATCGGCTTTCCGTTAAACTCGTCGCCGAGGACTTCAATCAGCTTCTCCTTTTTGTACCTGGTTATAACGACGAACTCGTCGACGAAAGGATCGAGGTTTTCGAGGATGTATTCTATTATTGGTCTGTTGGCGACTTTGAGGACTACCTTTGGTCTGTCGTCTGTGAGAGGTCTCAATCTTTCTCCTTTTCCAGCCGCGAGTATTACTCCTTTCACAGAATCACCCCCACAAGCGATACCAGAACCCCGAGCAGTCCGTAGAGAACAAGGAACCTCCCCGTCTCAATCTTTTCGGAGAGTCTCATAAGCCCCCATATTCCGAGGCTTGTGGCAAAAAACGCTGAAGTGAACGTAACGGGGCCGAGCCATTTCGGAGACAGTGGGGACCATCCGGTGGTGAGGATTTTTACGACGAGATAGGCTGGGGCTGCCTCAAAGGAGAGCCTCAGGAGCCTCTTCCCATCATGTCCGAGGGGAAGGAGGAAAAGCGCCACAAGACCGCTCCTCGAAATCCCCTGTATGGCGGACAACCCCTGCGAAACTCCCGCAAGGAACGCATCGAGGGGTGTGGGCTTTTCCTGCAGGCTTTCCTCAAGCTCTCTCAGGAGGGCCGATGAGGGTAACTTCGCCCCCATTACCAGCAGGAGCAGGGCGGAGATAATGTTTACACTGAGGAGGGTCCTCCAGGAGGCTCCAACCCTTGAAAGCGGGATTCCAATGATAAGTGTGATTAGGGCAGTCAGAACCACGTACTTGAGTTCTCCCCACGAAGTGCCTCTAACGGCCATAAAAGTTCCCCTTGAAATTTCTTCCCTGAAGTAGAACATGAAGGCCACGAGGGAGCCCAGATAAGCCGCTGGAAGCAGGGAAAAGTACAGTTTTGGTACTTCGCCCAATCCCGGTAGTTCGGGAGATGCGGGAATCAGGGAAAGCAGTCCGATCACAATGCCATATATGAAGGCACTGAAAGCCTCGGTCATCATGCTCATCACTCACTGATAAAGAGATACCTCGATGAAAATAAACTTTTTTGTGAGGTTGGAGCGACTTCCAAGACCTTCGACCCGACGGCACATTTTTAAACAAACCGTACCTCTCTTCTCCCGCGAGAGAAAAATCTTTGAGGTGAGACCATGAAGAACCCGTTTGAGAAGATGCCGACAGTCCTTACCGCTGATGAGCTCATCGACAAGGCCTTCAGGAGGGCCGAGAAGGCCGCTTCAGCCTTCACTCCCCAGGGCGGGAAGGTTGCAAAGGCGAGACAGAGGGAGGAGCTCAGGGTCAGAACGGTCTCCAACGTGGTAAGGGACAATCTGAGAAAAATCCTCGACAGGACGCCGGGAGTATCAACACTGCCGAAGTTCTACCAGGAGCTCGTTGACACACTCGTCGACCGCGACCAGTTCCACCGCTCGCTGGCGAGGGTCAACTGGGCGATAAAGACGATAAGAACCCTCGAGCAGAGGTACGTGGAGAAGATACGCTACGAGAGAGACCCGATTGAGATAGCCAAGCTCAGGAGGCAGTTCTATGGCAGGGTCGCCGACATACTTAAAGACATTGGCGACGACCTTGAGTACCTTAACAAAGCTCGAAATGTCCTTAAGGACCTCCCCGTCGTTGATCTTGAGCTACCGACGGTGGTTATAGCTGGCCATCCCAACGTCGGCAAGAGCACCCTTCTAAGGGCATTAACCAACGCAAAGCCAGAGGTCGCGAGCTACCCCTTCACAACCAAGGGAATAAACGTTGGACAGTTCGAGGAGCACTACCTCAGGTACCAGGTGATAGACACGCCGGGATTGCTCGACAGGCCGCTCAGCGAGAGGAACGAGGTTGAAAAGCAGGCGATTTTGGCCTTAAAGCACCTCGGGGACGTCATCGTCTACATCTTTGACCCGAGCGAGTACTGTGGCTTCCCGATAGAGGAGCAGATGCACCTCTTCGAAGAGATTTACTCTGAGTTTGGCGAGTTTCCCTTCATCGTTGTCTTAAACAAGGCCGACATAGCAGAGGAGGAGAAAATGAAAACGATTGAGGAGTTCGTTAAGTCCAAGGGGCTTGAACCGCTCAGAGTTTCGGCCCTTACCGGCGAAGGCCTCGACGAGCTCAAGAGGAGGGTCATTGAACTCGTAAGACCCAAGGCGGAGGAACTGGCCAGAAAGATCATGGAAAAAGAGCTTGAGAGGTTCAGAGAAGGGCTTTAGCTTTTTATACCTTCTAACTCCCGCAAAAAACAGAAGAGGTTGGAGAATCAAATAAAAGAACTCAGGAGCTTTCTTCCTTAATCAGAACGGCATTAACAACGCCATCCTGCCCTGGCCTGCTCGTAACGAGAGCCTTTCCGGCTTCCGTCTCAATTATGGCGCCCTTGGTTATTACGTCTCTCCTCACGTACTGCCTGTTGGCCGGGTTCTCAAGTACCCTGAGGATTCTGACCTTCTTGCCCTTTCCGTTCTCGAAGACGTTGGCATAGAGGGCTTCAACGAGCCTTACCTTCCTGTTGCCGCCGTAGGTTCTGATGATCTTCTTCTTCTCAGCGTTTTCGCCAACCCTCGTTAGAGCGGGCTCCCTTCCAAGCTCCCTCTTCCTCTTTTTCCTTGCGAGGATGATCCTTCCACCCGAAGGCTTCTTGAGTGATCTTCCCTGCCATATGGCCATTTATCTCACCTCATGAGCTTAATACTCAACCCTTCGGCACTTTGCGAGGAGCGTTTATAAGTTTTTCTGGAAGAGAGGTCTCAAAAAGATTTAAAAGGTTTCCCTCTTTACTCTTCAGGGTGGTGCTATGGGAGCGATTGACGCATTCGTAAACACTTTCTCGCTGATGGTGAAGAACAAGAATCTGTACGTCCTTGCCCTCATAATGAGCCTCATACTTGCTCCTTTGAGTGTCTATGTACTCCCTCAGGATTTGGCGGAATTGGAGATGAACCAGACTGCCTTTCAGGGAGGGGACGTCATAGTGGAAGAGCACGGAGGAGCTCTGAGCGAGGAGTTTACTCAGCTTTTTGAAGAGCTTCTGAAGGCCCTGGCAGTTCTCCTGGTAATCTCACTCATACTGAGCTCCATTTTCCAATACAGCGTAACCAGGGGGGCTCTGGCTTATATTAAGGGTGAGCAGTACTCCCTGAGTGAGCTTATCGTTGAGGGCATAAGGCATTTCCCGGGAACGCTGTTGATAAACATCATATACTCCATCATATCCGTGGCCCTAATAGGAGCCGCAGCACTTCTCGTAGTTGCAGGGGTTCTGACCCTCCCCGTCGGTGTGGTTTTGATAATTCTCGGGCTCCTCCTGGTCCTAGTGGTTTCCCTGCTCGCCATCGCGCTCTCAGAACTCGCAATCCCACTTTACGCGGACAAAGGTCACGTTGGGGATTCCTTTGAGGCATTCAGACTCGTTTTCAAAAACATGCTATCGAGTTTGGGCTTCGGGCTATTAATTCTGGTGGGAATTTTTGGCATAATGGTTGCAATGTCGCCGGTTCAGTTTATAGGGGTCGCACTCCTGGATTCCGAAGCTGGTCGTTACATCTCCGCTTTTATACAGGCACCCTTTGAGGCCCTCCTTTACACCTTCCTGTGGGTTGCAGGAGTGACTTTCTACGAGGAGCTGAAGAAGAAAGAAGAGCTCAAAAAAGTCGAGGAGGAGATTTTAGATCTCGGGATTGAGATTTAGCTTCCGTACTTCTTTTTCTTTGCCGCCTCCACGAGACCCCTGAAGACTGGAGCTGGCCTCATCGGCCTCGACTTGAACTCCGGGTGGAACTGGGTGGCTATGAAGTAGCTGTTTCCCGGAAGCTCGAGTATCTCCATTCTCCTCTCGTCGTCTCCAGCTATGCCACTGAAGACTAAACCGGCTTCCTCGAACTTCTCAACGTAGTCCGGGTTGACCTCCCAGCGGTGGCGGTGCCTCTCGTAGACTATCTCCCTTCCGTAGAGCCTCTTTGCGAGGGTGTTCGGCTTTATGTGGACTGGATATGCCCCAAGCCTCATAGTGCCGCCGAGCCTGTCGAGGTCCCGCTGCTCCGGCATCAGGTCAACAACCGGATAAGGCGTCTGTGGGTCTATCTCGGTGGAGTGAGCACCCTCAAGTCCGAGGACGTTTCTTGCGAACTCAACAACCGTGAGCTGGAAGCCGAAGCAGATGCCGAGGAACGGGATGTTATTTTCTCTCGCGTACCTTATCGCCATCATCTTGCCCTCTGTGCCCCTTGCTCCGAAGCCACCGGGCACGATTATTCCATCAACGCCCTCAAGGAGCTTAACTCCCTGCCTCTCGACGTCCTCAGCCTCGATCCACCTTATCTTCACCTTGACGTCGTTTGCCACGCTGGAGTGCTTCAACGCCTCCTTGATGCTCAGATAGGAGTCAGCCAGCTTGACGTACTTGCCGACTATCGCTATCTCGACCGTGTCGGTGAGGGACTTGTACTTCTCCACCATCTCGCGCCAGGCTTCCAGGTCGGGCTTCCTCTCTGAAAGGCCGAGCCTCCTGGTGAGGTAAGCTGGCAGGCCCTCTTTTTCGAGCATGAGCGGGACCTCATAGGTGTCCTCGACATCGTAGGCGCTTATGACGGCTTCTTCAGGAACGTTGGTGAAGAGGCTTATCTTCCTCTTCGCGGACTCTTCAAGCGGGTCTTCTGAGCGGGCCACAATAGCGTCGGGCTGTATTCCGAGGGAGCGGAGCTCCTTGACGCTGTGCTGGGTTGGCTTTGTCTTCTGCTCGCCGACGACCTTCAGTTTCGGCACGTAGGTCACGTGGACGAAGGCGACGTTCTCCCTGCCCTCCTCAAGCTGCATCTGTCTCGCCGCCTCAAGAAAAGGCATACCCTCGATGTCGCCGACGGTTCCCCCTATCTCGACCACAACAACATCGTAGTCCCTCGATATTCTCCTTATGCGCTCCTTGATCTCGTTGGTTATGTGGGGAATTACCTGCACGGTCGCTCCAAGGTACTCCCCCTTGCGCTCCTTCTCGATGACCGCTGAATAGACCTTTCCGGTCGTTATGTTGTGGTCGAAGCTCAAACTGGTGTCCAAAAAGCGCTCATAGTTGCCTAGGTCGAGGTCAACCTCCCCACCGTCGTCGAGGACGAAGACCTCACCATGCTGGTAGGGGTTCATTGTCCCCGCGTCATAGTTGAGGTAGGGGTCTATCTTGATGTTCGTCGTCCTGAAGCCGCGCGCCTTGAAGAGCATGCCTATAGAAGCGCTGGTGATGCCCTTTCCGAGACCGCTAACAACACCACCCGTGACAAATATGAACTTCGTCATGGCAAAACCTCCACCGGTTATGTCGGTTGTTGATGGGGGAGTGCTTAAAAGTTTTTGTCTGCTAGGCATTGTAAAGTCCTATCGTCAGGAGTACAGGTATAAAGTTGAGAAAAAACTTATAAACTTACGTAGATCAAAGAGTAAGAAGGATTAAAGAGTGGGCGAGGAACCGGCGGAAAGCTCAGTAGAGCTAGAAGAAATTGAACGGTTCGTGGATTATATCGAAAAACTTGCTATGGAGTCAGAAATCGGACTAAGCTCTTCAAGTGTTCAGTTTATCAAAAGCAAATACAGCGAACTTAAAATGAAGGCCGAAATGGAAATCAGAGCAGTTCCCAAATTTATGGAAAATGTTGCATTCAAGAAGATGGAGGAACTTGATTTTCTTGAGTTAAGATTGGAAACTGCTCTACAGCTAGCATCAGACAAATACAACTTGCAAGAAACTGCTGTGAAGTGCAATGCTCTTAAAAACGCAGTAGAAGCTTATAAAGCACTCGCATCTGTATTTGCTTCAGTTCTTGCGATCATAGTGGGGGCAATACTGGGAACAATTATCTCACACCTGCTTTAGTCGTTTTGTTTATTCATAAACAAAATTAAGTTTTCAACCCTTTTCCGTTTACAAATAAACAAAAAACCTTTTATACCCTACTCACGTTTACCTATAAACGTGATAGCATGGGGAGGCTCGAGGACCTGAAGGCCAACATAGAGGAATACTCCCAGAGCGCGGAGGTTCTTTTTAAGCAGGGCTTTAACAACGCTGCCTTTATGATGTACTTCAAGGCCCTAGTGGCGATATGCGATTACATTCTCTGGCGCGACTTAAAGGTCCTTCCCGACAATCACAGCGAGCGCTTCAGGCTTTTAAAACCCCGTTTCCCCGATCTATACGGAATGCTGAGCTACTACTTTCCCTACTACCGTGATACCTACACGAAGAGGATTGACGACCGCATCTTGGTGGCGATTAGAAATGATGTCATCAGACTTAAGGAAAAGATTGGCTGATATGGCCAAAGAGTTCTCATTCAAAAACCACGAAGTCTGGGATATCCTGCTCTACGGTTCCTTCCTCAAGGGCAAAGAAAAGCCCAAAGACCTCGATATATCGGTCATAGTCAAAGAAGGAAACCCCTTTGACGTTGCTTTTAGGTTTAAGACTCTCCTTGAGGAAGAGTTCCCTCCAGAGAGACTCGATGTGAAGGGGTTTCTTCTCGAGGAGATTTTTGATGAGAACAACCTCGTGGGCTTTGCTCTCCTCGTTGAAGGTTATTCCCTTTTAAGAGACAAATTCCTCCACGAGGAACTTAACGCCGGTGGCTACTTTCTCTTCAGGTTCTCATACTCTCACTTTCCACAGAGTGTGAAGATGCGCTTCCTCTACGCATATCGGGGAAGGGGGAAAAGCCCGGGAGTGCTGGGGCAGACGGACTCGGTAGAGCTTGCTCCGGGCGTTGTTCTCGTGCCCGTTAAAGAGTTTCACAACTTCAGAAGATTCCTCTCACTTTGGGGTCTGACCTTCGAATATGCGCCGATTCTCGTCGGCGAATTCAAAAGAGAAGCTGGGAGTATGGGGTATTTCCGAGATGATGCATTTTGAGCTTCCCCTGATTGAAAAACTCCGGCGAGTGGGCTGGAATTGCGGGAAAATTAATAGGATAGGCGATCATGAGGCTTAGCAAACCATAGCTTTCTGGTTTTGATTTTCTCGGAACGGTGGGGAGGTCGGTTAAAAGCCGAAGGGTAGAACGGCTAGAGCACTTCACCGCCGTTGTTAAGTTCTATGCCGCCCTCCTCTTCTCCCTCTCTCAGTTCCCTTATCTCGTAGACCTTCAAAGGCACCTTCTTAAGCGCCTTTCCGACAACGGCTTTGGCTATCCTCTCCGCGTGCTCAATAGTCTGGGCGTTGTAGACCTTTATCGTGAGGTACATCCCAACGAGTCCTATGGTGCCTATCACGAAGGCGCTCTCGAAGGGCGCACCACACACGGGGCACTGGGAGTAGCCTATCTCGACCCTCACGAAGTCGAGTTTCTCCTTGTTCAGCGCTTTGGCCACCTTGCTTACGGCAACGTTTATTGCATCCTCGCTCGTCTCAACGTCCCTCACGATTATAGGAGCCTCGAGAACGACCACGTAGTCCCCCATTTTCATCACCCGAAGGCAAAAAGCCTGTCGTCTTCACCTTTGAACACTCCCAACCTCACGCCCGCATCTATAAAGCCGTGGGCGTAGTTTAGGGCCGCGAAAGCGGTAACGTAGTCACCTTTCTCGTAGTAGTATTTTGCATCCTCAAAATAGCTCCTTGCCATCTCCAAAAAGTCTCTGGCAACAGCCATTAAAAGGCTTCTCTCGTGAACGGCAACCTCAAGGGCCTTAAGGGCCTCTTCAGTTATCCTGAAGTACTTCTGGAGCTTCTCCTCCGTTATCTCTCGCTCCACCGGTCTCGCCTCATCCGGGATAATGGACTGGTCTTATAAACCTTACCCAGGGGATGAGAAGCGTGAAATCTGGTGTGGTGCGGGGGCGGGGATTTGAACCCCGGAACCCCTACGGGACGGGACCCTAAATCCCGCGCCTTTGGCCAGGCTCGGCTACCCCCGCGCGCTCCTGAATTTTTCCTTCGGATTTAAAAACTTTGGGGAAAACCTTATAAGGATGTAAAGGAAGCTTTACGTAAAGGAAACTTTACATCGGTGGTGTGAATGAAGGCAAAGTACTGGCTCGGGTGGGGGACAATATTCGTCATCGTCCTCGGGCTCTTTGTTGTGGCATCCAGCAGAGGGAGCGTGATTCTCGGCGTCGTAAGCCTCTTCCTGGGAGCAATAATCGCCTCTGCCTACGAGCGCTACCTTGAAAGGATTGGAGAGGTAATCGTTGATGAGCGGATGGAGCGCATTGGGGAGAAGAGCTACGCCCTGACCGTGCGCGTTCTGGGCTTCACCATAGCACTCACCTTCGTCTCTACGGGTATAATCTCCCAGCGCGACCCCTTCTGGAAGAGCGCATCAATCGTCAGCGGACTGTTCATGTTCGTCTACGCCCTCCTCTCGCTCTTCGCGAGGGCGCACTACGAGGAGGTGATGTAGATGATTCCCTACAGATGGCTCCTCTTCATCGTCCTCTTCGTGGGAATTTTAGCCACTAACCACCTCGCCCTAACAGCTAAGAAACCGTTCGCTGCTTCAGCAACGTTCATAATCATGGTCGCCTCCGTTTACCTTCTTGAAAAATTCTACAACCGAGGCCCTGAGAAGATTATCGACGAGAGAACCGAACTGATACGTCTGAAGAGCATTTACTACGGCTCTCTTGCACTCTTAGTGGCGCTCATGTCAGAGCTCATCTGGTTGATCTCGGAGGATTATGAGACGGCTGTGTTGATGACTAAATACCTCCTGATGCCGTGTGGGGCAATGATTGCCGTACTCGTCATTTCAAAGGCCTATCTTGAGAGGGTGATGTAATGAAGAACCGACTCCGCGAGCTGAGGGAGGAGAGGGGTCTTACTCAGGAGGAGCTCGCAAAGGCCCTCGGAGTCACGAGGCAGACGATAATAGCCATAGAAAAGGGCAGGTACGACCCCTCCCTTAGGCTCGCGTTCAAAATCGCTAAGTTTTTTAACGTTAATATTGAAGACATTTTCATCTACGAGGGTGATAAAAATGAGGGTAGGTGAAAAGGTTGCGGGCGGAGTGCTCTATGCCCTTGGGTTAATACTTGCAATTTTGAGGCCCCCTGTAGATAGGGCAGCATGTACGGTGCTTCCGGGTGGGGAAGTCTGCGAAGCTATTAACCCGTTCTTCTTCGTACTCGAAATCGGACTGGTAATTCTCGGCGCCCTCTTGGTCGCCCTCGGCCACCCGTTCAAAAACGCCCGCCAGCTTAATGGGTGGATTGGGGTGGCGAGCGGACTCGGAATAGCTTTTGTTGGAGGTTATGCCGGGCTAAAGGAGATGGTTATTTTCGGGGCGGCACTTGCGACCCTGGGGATAATCATCTACAAGCTGGGGGGATCCCGATGAAGGCAGTTCTCGTAGAAAACCTTGAGAAGGACTACGGAAAGGTCAAGGCCCTGAAGGGGATAAGCTTCGAGATTAAAGAAGGAGAAATCTTCGGGCTCATTGGCCCCAACGGCGCTGGCAAGAGCACTACTCTGAAGATACTCACAACGCTCCTCCAGCCTACGGCCGGAAGGGCCGAGGTCTTTGGCCACGACGTTGTCAAGGATGCCGGGGAAGTGAGGAGGATAATCAGCTACCTGCCAGAGGAGGCTGGGGCCTACAAAAACCTCACGGGGCTTGAGTACCTTCGCTTTATGGCGAGGCTCTACGCCAAGGACGAGGAGAGGTCAGAGGAGATGGTGGAGCTCGGTATCAGGATAGCCGATCTCGGGGAGAGGCTCAAAGACAAGGTCTCGACGTACTCAAAGGGAATGACGAGGAAGCTACTGCTTGCGAGGGCCCTTATGGTGAGGCCTAAGCTCGCTATCCTCGATGAACCTGCGAGCGGTCTCGACATTATCAACGCCTACACAATCAGGAAGACGATAAAGCGGTTTGCAAGGGAGGAGGGAGTTACGTTTCTCGTTTCAAGCCACAACATGCTTGAGGTCGAGTTCCTCTGCGACAGGGTGGCGCTCATAAACGAGGGCAGGATAGTTGAGTCAGGGGCGCCGGGGGAGCTCAAGGACAGATACGGCGCCGAGAACCTTGAGGAGGTCTTCATGAGGGTTATTGGGGTTGAAATTCCAGAGCCCGTGGGGGGTGAGGGCTCATGAGCGACTTCTGGGTGTTGGCGAGGAAGGAGATAATGAACCTGGTTAGGGACAAGAAGCTGCTCTTCGGCCTAATCATAGTCCCGCTCATCCTCTACCCTGCGATGGGCAAGATGATCCAGGTTGGATTCGAACAGGCTCAGGAGGAGACCCACGTTGCCATAGTCAACTTTGACGAGGGGAGGTACGGCGAGCTTCTGATAAAGGCCCTTAACGTTACTCCGAACGTCACCGTGACCGTGATAGGTGCCGAATCGCTTCAGGATGCACTTGAGAAGGCGTCCAGAGAGGAGCAGAACGTACTCGTTATAATCCCCTCCAACTTCACCTATGCAATAGAGAACAACCTCAGGGCGGAGATCGAGATCTACGGAATCTTCAACACCATTGGGACGGGAATGAGGGAGAGCGTAAGTGAAACCAGGATAAGGGCCGTAGTTGACGTCCTTTCTGAAGAGCTTGCTAAGATAAAGGTGAAAAGGGCCGGCTTTGACAACCCCGAGGCCGTGCTCGAGTCAGTGGGGGCGGTCAGCAAATCGGTAATCCGTGGAAGGATAGTCGACGTTCCCCCGTCCATAGTATCCTCGGTCCTCGCCTCCCAGTCGCTGAGCCTTCCGCTCATAGTTTTCCTCATGGTCACAATAACGGCTCAGATGTCAGCAGGTGCAGTGGCGGCTGAAAAGGAGAACAAGACCCTGGAAACCCTCCTGACGCTCCCCGTTAAGAGGAGGACCATAGTTGCTTCAAAGATAGCGGGCACGGCCGTTATGGGACTCGTGGCGGCCCTTGCTTACATGATCGGTCTCAGGAACTACCTGGGGAACTTTCAGGCGGATGCAGGTATAAGCCTGGAGGATTTGGGGCTAGGCATAACCCCGGAGGGAATGCTCCTGTTTGCCGTGATAGTGTTCCTGACAATAGTGTTTGCCCTGGCACTTGCAATGCTACTGGCGGTCTATGCTGAGGACGTCCAGAGCGCTAACACCGTGGTAAGCTCTGTAATCCTTCCGCTGGCATTCCCGGCCTTCCTGCTGATGTTCGTCGACCTCTCCCAGCTTCCGGCCTTTGCCCGGTACGGCCTGCTGGCGATTCCTTTCACGCACCCGATAGCAGCCTACAGGTATGCGGTTACTGGGGAGTATCAGATGATGCTGCTCAGCATAGCCTACCTCGCTTTGGTAGGGGGTGCCACCCTTTACCTCACTGCAAGGATATTCTCAAGTGAAAAGGTTCTGACGGCAAAGATAAGCTGGGGAAAGGGGAAGAAGGGCGTCCTTTGATCTTTCATTTTTAAAATGGCCTCAGCGTTGACAGATTGTAGTTGCAGAAAAGCTTTTTTAAGTGGGGTCGGAGTGGTACTCATGCGAGTAGCGATAGTGACAACTGACGCGAGGATCTATTACATAGCTGCAAAAACCCTCAAGGAGTACGGGATACCCTTTCTGAGCCTCAGAGTTGGGGACCCAATACCCTTTGATGTTGAGGTTGTGCTGACCTCTGAAAAGGACTCTAATAGGGTTGATTTTCCGGCTAAAATAATCGTCAGGGATGAGAACTTTATAGACGAACTCCTGGCGAGGCTTAGGGGTGGGGAGAAGTTTAAAAGGGTCTACATAGCTATTGACCCTGGAGAGAGGCCTGGAGTTAGCGTGGTTGCGGACAACAGGGTCGTTGAAGTCCACAGGATGGAGAGTCCCAGGGACGTTGGGATTATAATGGAGCTCCTTGAAAAATATCCCGAAGCCAGGATAAAAGTGGGGCACGGGGCAAAGAGGCAGAGGGCCATGACACTGAGGGCCCTTGCCGAGTTCCTGGGATACGATTACAGGGTCATCCTCGTGAATGAAAGGGGCACAACACCCAAAGTGGGGGGCGTTGAGGGGACCCAGATACAGGACATAGTCGCGGCCATAAACATAGGCCTGCGTGAAGGTCGAGAGGCTCCCATCAGAGAGCTGGTCAAAGTAAAAGAGCCAACAAAGAGGGAGATCGAGGATATAAAACGCAGGAGTAGGGAGATTAGCGGAAACGTAACGATTTCATCAGACCTCGCAATTGAGGTGGCGAAGGGTAAAATCACGCTTGAAGAGGCGATAGAAAGGCAGAGGAGGAAATCAAGATGATTTTTGGGAAGGAGGAGAATGTGGAAAAGATAAAGCTCAGGGTCGCCGAGGCCCTCAAGAGAGACGTTGGCAGGGGAATAGTGAGGTTTGACAGGAAGTACCAGAGGAAGATAGGGGTGGAGCCGGGGGACATCGTCGAGATCACGGGAGAGCGCACCACTGCGGCCATAGTGGCCAACGCACATCCCGACGATAAAGGTCTCGATATAATACGCATGGACGGTTACATAAGGCGCAACGCCGGCGTTAGCATCGGCGACTACGTTACCGTTGGCCGGGCCGAGGTAAGCGAGGCGAAGAAGGTGGTTCTCGCTCCGGCTCAGAAAGGAGTATTCATTCAGATCTCCGGGGAGCTTATAAAGCAGAACCTTCTCGGAAGGCCTGTGGTCAAGGGAGACCTAATCGTGGCGAGCAGCAGGGGAGAAACTTACTACGGGGGCTCTCCATTTGACGAGCTTTTGAGGGGGCTCTTTGAATCGATGCCGATAGGGTTTGGCGAGCTCAAGTTCGTCGTCGTGAACACCGTCCCAAAGGGCATCGTCCAGATAACCTACAACACCGAGGTCGAGGTTCTTCCCCAGGCGGTTGAGGTCAGGGAGGAGAGCATCCCGGAGGTTACTTACGAGGACATAGGCGGTTTAAGCGATGCAATTCAGAAAATCCGTGAGATGGTCGAGCTCCCGCTCAAGCACCCGGAGCTCTTCGAGAGGCTTGGCATTGAGCCGCCGAAGGGCGTTCTGCTCTACGGACCACCCGGAACAGGTAAGACGCTCCTGGCTAAAGCGGTGGCAAACGAGGCCAACGCTCACTTCATAGCAATCAACGGACCGGAGATAATGAGCAAGTTCTATGGCGAGAGCGAGGAGAGGCTGAGAGAAATATTCAAGGAGGCCGAGGAGAACGCTCCCAGTATAATATTCATCGACGAGATAGATGCCATTGCGCCTAAGAGGGAGGAAGTGGTTGGAGAAGTTGAAAAACGTGTTGTTAGCCAGCTGCTCACCCTGATGGACGGTCTTAAGGGTCGTGGATAGGTTTTAGTGATAGGCGCTACCAACAGGCCAGATGCCCTTGACCCTGCACTCAGTAGGCCCGGAAGGTTCGACTGGGAGATTGAGGTGGGCGTTCCCGATAAGCAGGGCAGGAAGG
>JASGLT010000029.1 GCA_030156945.1 Thermococcaceae archaeon | reverse complement strand
GTTCCAATAAGACTCTAGGAGAATTGAAAGGGTGGCGAAGACACCAGCCTTCCCCACCTTACCGCTGTTCCAATAAGACTCTAGGAGAATTGAAAGAAACTTCTACCATTTAATATACTCGACAAATCAACCGGTTCCAATAAGACTCTAGGAGAATTGAAACTTTTTAGCTCGCTCATGGTAACGCCTCCACATCAACAAAGTTCCAATAAGACTCTAGGAGAATTGAAACAATGGCTTGAATTCATGGACGCCGCGGATTTCGTGGTTCCAATAAGACTCTAGGAGAATTGAAAGCTATCAGTGTTGCTAGCATAATATCATAGAAAAGCACCGTTCCAATAAGACTCTAGGAGAATTGAAAGAGGCTTCTTATCAAAAAGAGGGAAAAGGGACGGAATACGTTCCAATAAGACTCTAGGAGAATTGAAAGGCGGAGTTAAAATGGAGTCGAGAGTCAAGCGTGAGGAAAAGGTTAATAATCGTATCATCTAAACACCTACCAAGGTGTTGGGCATGGCTATAAGCGTGAAGAATTCAGAGGGGGTGAAACTCCTCATTGAGGAGGTTGCGAGAGCCATCGGGGTCTCACCAAAAGAGCTTATCGAGTATTATGAGTGGAAGGCTAACCTGGAGAAACTAAAGAAAATGAAAACTGAGAAGATGACGAAGGCCGAAGCGATGAGGATAATATCAGAATGGAAGAAGGAAAGACCCCTTGTGGGCGAGGAGGAGGCAGTTAAACTGTACTATGAAGCTGAGGAGGAGATTAGGAGATGGGAGGACATAGAGAGGAAACTAAAGAAACTCGGCTTAGAGTAGTCATTGACACATCCGTTTTAATCCCGGCTTTGTTATCATCCAAAGGCCATGCCTTTGAAGTTCTCGAACTTCTCTTTGAGGGGAAAACCATAAACTACTATTCCAATTCAACCAAAGCCGAGTATTATGAGGTTATCAGTTACCCCAAACTCATAAATAGGATTCCGTTGGAAGTTTCTAAAAAGAGGGTTGATGTTGTACTATTTTACTCGAAGAGAGTTCAAATAAAGCGTTCTTTCAAAAAGTCCAAAACCATTCTTGAGAAAGTCAGTGATTCTAAAGATATTTCGTTTCTGGATGTTGTGTATAATGCTAAGGCTGACGTGCTGATAACTTATGACCGTAAGCACTTGTTGGGAATTCGGGACAAAGAGAAGAAGTTTAAGCTCGGAAGACACGAGTTCTATATCCTCACTCCAAAAGAGTTTATAGAATTCTACAAAAAGAAAAAGGCTTAGCTTAAGAAGGCGAACATGCCTTTCTCCATCAGCTTTCTATATTCTTTTTATATCTCCTTCTAAGGCCTGTTTAATGTTCACGTAGTTTTGCCATGCTCCCTTTTTGTCGTTTCTCGACTGAATGAAGTTAATCATAGTCTTATCGCATTCCAGCTTATAGAGTGCTTTTTTAAAGAACCAGTCCCTAACGTTGATCGCTCCAGCTTTCTTCTTTGATGCAGTCTTGAGGAATTTAATGTTCTTTTCGCTCTTCGGCATGTTCTTAAACAGGTCTTTATTCCTGAGGAGTTCATCCCCTAACCATTTTGGCATGATTGCGAAAAAGCCTCTTTTCTTTCCTTTTCCGTATTTTGTAATATCAAATGCTACGATGTCGCCGAAATCCTCATACTTCTTAACTTTCCCCGCTTCAATGTCCCGGAGGAGGTTGAGAATCTGGGACGCTCTTCCACCTGTGTAGATCAGCGTGAGGTAGAGGTAATAGCGGTAGTCCTTATCTTTCTCAAGGTTCTTTAGGATCGCCTTCATAGTTTTCTCAGCGGCTTGGTGACCCTGCATTTTTGGAGAACTCTTAACTTTAACCTGCCGGTTCATTGCTTCAATCTCTTTTGTGTCAATCTCCCTTATACTTGAAGTCGAGGAGGAATTTAAAGAACTTCTTTAGTCCTTTAACCTGAGGGTCGGGGATGTGGTTAATGCTTAAGAAGTCTATGGCTTCGTTGATTTTGTGGTTTTTGAAGAAGCGGTTTAGTCCGTTCCAGTAGTCCTTAAATCTCGCTTTGCTTAGCTTTCCTTCTTTTACTTGTTTCTCAAGGTAGGTTCTGAATTCTTCTTTATACTTCTTCCATAGGTCGTTAAGGTAGGCCGAACGTTCACTTCTGTGCTTTTTAGTTGTCAAAGCCTCTTCTGTAAAAACGTTATCGGGTTGCTCACTTCCGAGAATTGCTGGTTCTTGAGTGTCTATTTCCTCATTGTGTCCACGCCTTGCCAAGGCGGCGCTCGTTCCAATAAGACTCTAGGGGAATTGAAATGGAAGCTGAAGGCCTTTGGGGAGCTTAGCCGCTACGAAACTTGCCTTAATGAAGGGTGCGAGCATAATAAGGGCTCAAAATATTAAAGAGACGCTCTATGCCGATAGGATCGCGGCTTTTATTGGGACGTTCCGGGGTTGAAGGTTGAGCTGATTTTTATTCGCCGGATTGACGGGGGCAAGGTTTATATGGAGGAATGCAATCTTGAGACGGTGGGCCCATGATAATAGACCTCTCCAAGCCAATATACGATAAGATGCCCGTCTATCCGGACGACCCCCCTGTGAGCGTTAGACCGTGGGCGCTTATCCCCCGCGACGGCTACTACCTTAACGCCTTAAAGATGGGGGAGCACACGGGCACGCACGTGGATGCCCCGGCTCACTTCGTCCCGGGAGGCAAATACATAAGCGAGATGCCGCTGGAGAAGTTCATAGGTGAGGGAGTTGTCATAGACGTAAGGGGCGGAGAGGGTAAAGTCAGGCTTGAGGAGATACCAGACTCCGGCTACTACGACAAGGTCGTGATTTTTCTGACGGGTGGAAGGGAGCTTTCGCCCGAGGTGGCCCTTTTCGTAGTTGCTGAGGGAGCGAGGGCGGTTGGAACCGACACGGAGAGCATAGGGGATGAAGCGGTGCACAGGATTCTCCTCAGCGAAGAGCTCCCCATCTTTGAGAACCTGACAAACCTTGAGAGCCTGCTCGGAAGGGAGTTTACATTCATAGCCTTTCCCCTGAAGATAGAGGGGGGCTCGGGAAGTCCGGTAAGGGCAGTTGCTATACTTCATGAAGAATGAGCTTTCTGGGTTCTTCTGCGCTTTTTCTCCCTCAAGTACGGATATCGGGTTATGTGGCCGCAGTTCAGACACGTGATGACAACGTGGGGGTAGGGTTTGTCCCTGAGCCTCACCCTTGCGTTGACTCCCGGGACGAGGAAGGAGTGGCACTTCTTGCAGTACCTGCGTTTCCATTTCCTTGGTATTGGCACCTTTACTTTCTGGTGAACCTCAAGGGCTATCTTCACGTACCTGTTTGCGAGTTCGGGCTCGTAGGGGAAGACGCGCTCCGCAAGGGTGAAAAGGGTTTCTATTCTCTCCTTCGCAACTTTCCTCTTTTCCTTCTGCTCCTTCTTGCGTAGGAACTTCTTAGACATGGGATCACCTTATCAGCTTCAGTTTGCCTCTGAAGGGCTCGTAGAGGTAGCCCTCCCGTATAAGCCTCTCCATCAGGCTTTCAGCGTCTCTTTTCTTGAAACCGTGCTCCACAAGGGCCCTGAGGAACTCTTCCCTGCTCACACTGCCGTCGGCTGAGGTAGCTTCAACGTCCATGAATATGCTCAGGGCGAGGTTTGCACGTCTGTCCGAGCTGATGTATTTCTCGTAATCCTTTACGAGCTTCATAAGGACTTCTGCCGGCAGCTCGTTGATCCACATGTCGAGGAGCTCCTGGTTTATAAGGAGGACATCGTTTATGAGCGAGCGGGTTAATCTGCCCTCAAAGCGGGCCATGGAGCCAAGCAGGTGGGAGCTGAGGAGGTATCGTGTGTTGGTTTCAAAAACCATTCCACTAAGCCTGAGGGCGTCGAACTTTTCCCCGTATTCCAGCCTGTTCCGTGAGAGCCATTCCTCGAACTTCCTCCTGAAGGTCTCCAGCTCACCCAGGTTCAGGCTTCCCACCTTACGCCTCTGGAGGAAAACGGTGGCGATAAGGTTGGGCATCAGCTCCTCAAGTTCCCTGTTGCGGTCGTAGCCCACGGGCTCCGTAAGAATGAAGGGGGCCTCCGAGAGGTTGGCGAGCGGGTCTTTGGGATTCAAAAGCCCTCGGGACTCAAGGAAAACGGCTTCTTTGTTTTTGAAGATCTTTTCGGCCCACTTTGGAGCGGGGATTTCTCTTTCCAGGATTTTTTTGGTCTGGGGGACGTAGTAGCTTAGCCCCGAGTTGTTGGGGTCTTTTAACCTGAAGTCTATGCCGAGTGCCGGGTCTTCGAGCTCCATCCAGGAATTTCTCTTCAACCTGAGCTCCCAGGGAAGGAGGGAGTATAGGTATTTGAAGGTCTCCCACACAGATAGGGCTATTTTGTCTTCCCTTTTGAAGGCTGATAAGTAAACTCCCTCTCCCCACGCGTGGCGCGAACCTATGATGCTTGGGGCGGCGAAAAAAGTGTACACCAGGGCCTTCTCAAAGTCGTAGTTCGCATACACCGTGTCCATGATGAGGGACTCTACCTCTGACTGGGAGAGGGCGAGCTCTGAGCGCTCAGTCCAGTGAAGGGAGTAGTCGGAGGAGGAAATCTCGTCTGCGATGAGCATCTTGAGGGTACCCCAGGGATAGGGCTCCAGAATTCCCCTCGCGAGAACGTAGCTTCCCGAGGAGAGCTCGCCGGATATGGAAGTCTTCTCGTCTATTTTCAGCACGAGATACGGTCTGGGGGATTCAGGGGGGAGCTTTTCAAGCTCCGAAGGTGAGAGCGGGGAGAGGAGGTAGTAAACTGCATCCTTGGGGGAACCGGGTGGTTCTCTCATCAGTAGAAAGCCGTAAACCTCAAGGTAGTCTCCAGTCCGCACCCTCTGAATGCTGGCCTGGAAATCCCTGGCCCGTTTGGTGGGATTTAGGGGCTCGGGTCCTCTGAATGTTCTTATAAGTTCAGCAAGTTCCTCCATCATCAGGGCAATTAACCACCACAAGATTTATAAATGCACCGCGGTAGGTGTTAGTGGCACGGCGGTCATAGCGGCGGGGCCACACCCGGTCTCGTCTCGACCCCGGAAGTTAAGCCTGCCAGCGATCCCGGCGGTACTGCCCTCCGAGAGGGGGCGGGAAACCGGGGCCGCCGCCGGCCACTATTAAACTTCTCACGGCTTTTCGCAACCCTTAAATCCCCTTGAGGCTATTCTCCACGATGACGTCTTTGGATGAAGAGGAGCTAAAGAAGCTCTGGGAGAGGACGGTTGAGAGGCTTTTCAGAGAAGGGATAATAAAGAGTGAGGCAGTTAGGAGGGCTTTTCTCAAGTATCCCCGCTATCTTTTCGTGGAGGAGAGGTACAGGCCCTACGCTCACGTTGATGAGCCCCTTCCCATCCCGGCAGGACAGACGATCTCTGCTCCCCACATGGTTGCCATAATGCTCGAGCTTTCTGAGCTGAAGCCAGGGATGAAAGTCCTTGAGATCGGGACAGGGAGCGGATGGAACGCGGCCCTTATCTCGGAACTCGTAAAAACCGATGTTTACACGGTTGAGAGGATTCCCGAGCTGGTGGAGTTTGCCAGGAGAAACCTTGAGAGGGCTGGGGTTGAGAACGTCCATGTTATTCCAGGCGACGGCACCAAGGGCTTTCCGCCCAAGGCACCCTACGACAGGATTATAGTGACTGCAGGGGCTCCAAAAATACCTGAGCCTCTCTTGGAGCAGCTGAAGCCGGGAGGTAGGCTTGTAATCCCTGTTGGGCGCTATCACCTCTGGCAGGATCTCTACATCGTCGATAAGGATCTGGATGGCAGGATAAGGAAGAAGGTTTGGGGCGGGGTTGCTTTCGTTCCTCTGATTGGAGAATACGGGTGGAGGGAGTAGACTTTTAAGTATCCACTCGGCTCTTCTTTAAGGTGGTTGATATGGTTGGGCTAATCGCTTTTGACCTTGAGGGGACTCTGGTTAAATCCGTTTCCGGGTGGGTGGAGCTTCACAAGAAGTTTGGAACGTGGGAAAAGGGAAGGGAATATGCTGAGATGTTCTTCAGGGGGGAGATAGACTACGCAACATGGGCGGAGCTCGATGCCTCACTGTGGAAGGGTCACACCCGGGAGGAGATAATGGAGTGGGTGGACTCTGTGGAGTACATGGAAGGCGCTAAGGAGCTCGTTGATTTTCTGAGGGGGAGGAACTTTCGCATAGCGATAATAAGCAGCGGGCTGATGTGCCTTGCCAGAAAAGTGGGGGAGGATCTCGGGGCGGACTACGTTTACGCCAACGAGCTAATTTTTGACGAGAAAGGCGTTGTGACGGGGAAGGTTAAACCCCTCGTCGACTTCGAGGGGAAGGGGGTAATTCTCCGAAGACTGAAGGAGGAGCTTAAGCCGGAGCTCACGATAGCTGTTGGCGATGGCTACAATGACATCAGCATGTTCAGGGAGGCGGATGTTGCGATAGCAATAAACCCCCACGAGGGCGTGGAGGGCGACCACAACGTGGGCAGTCTGCTTGAGGTCAGGGAGATAGTTGAGGGACTTCTCGGGGGTCAGTGAAGGGCGTGTTCATCACGAATCAGCAAAGCAAAAGCTCTTCATCCCCCTGTTGGCCCGACCGGAATCTCCGCGTCACCCCTCTGCGGGGCGGGCGGGCAGTCGGGCCGGGAAATGTTTCTTGCCGGCTTTTAAAAGGTTTATCAAAGTCCTGAGAGCTTCAGCTCTATCCACCAGAAGAGGTCGCCCCAGAAGTAGGCAATTAGGAAGCCTATGAAGAGGGCCGGAGCGAAGGGCATGGACTTCTTCCTCAGGAACTTGTTCTCAAGCATTCCCATCTCAACGTATCTCCTGAGCTCTTCGATCTGCTCTTTAGTGAGCCCTTCTGCGCTGGGAGATGCTATTATTCTTCCTTTGGGCCCCTTAAGCTTTGATAAATCTCCAGAGGTTATTGCCTCTTTGATCCTATCCCATAGGGAAGACCTGTCTCTCATCGGCCACATGTTGTACTCGTAGATGGTCTCCCCCATGATGTCCCATTCCCTGAGATCTTCAACGGGGACTTCCTCCATCAGGGCCTCCTTTCTCATGAACTTCACGAGGGAGAAGAAGACTTTGAAGGTGTAAAGAACTGCTATGAGCCTCAGGAAGAGCAGCAGTGTGCCCAGCGGGTTCATGTATATGAGATATGCGAGCACGGCAATGCCCGCGACGTCTCCCGCCCTTCCAAGCTTTCCAAAGACCGTTATGAGGACTATGGTGAGGAGCCAACCCGTCACGCTACCGAGCTTTATTCCAAAGTTGAGGAGGATTATCCTGATGCCGAATGCTGCCATTATCCACAGGGACAGCCTAAGCGTGAAGAGTGCCCTCTCTGCGAAAATCGCCTTGAGCTCTCCGAAAAGCCTCCTGTAGATGATTATCCCGAGGGAGTAGAGGAAAATGAATGGAAAAACCGCCAGGAGGCTGTTGAGGAATATGGTCAGCGGGTACAGGGGGTATTCGAGCGTGTAGGGGGGGAAGACCTTTGCCGTTTTGGGGGCGTATGGCAGGAGGGCCGAGTATGCTGCCAGGATTACAACGTCACCGCTTGCCCAGCCACCGAGGTAGTAGAGGAGAAGCCCGAGAACGAAGCCGATTAATAGGCCCGCAACCCCAGAGAGGGCCAGCTTGAGGCTGCCTTCCCGCAGGCCCAGGTAGAGGTAGTAGAGGATTCCGGCTTCCACGGCTGGAACGGGTATTTTATCGAGGGCCCCTGTTGGTTCTTCCGCTTTTCCTTTGAGCTTTCCTATGAGCGTGAGGGTGGGAAAAACGTGGATGTCGTCTATGAAGCCGGTCTTTATGTCGGTGTAGGAAGTAAAGACTCCCATAACCACCCCAAGGAGAAGGGGAAGCAGTTCCATGATTCCACCTCAAAGGTCTTCAAGGATTTTCCTGCGAACGTCCTCGGCGTAGAGTTTAACCTGATCCGTTAGTTCTCTCGTGCCATTGAGAACTACTCTCGCCGCATAGAGAACAAGAACTAAGGCTGCCGCAAGCATAAACAGATACTCAATGGCGGTCTGGGCCCTTCTTCTCATGCTTTACACCATAACTATTTGAACGCCAAAGGATTTAAAACTTTCCCCCAAACCAACCCTGGAGGAGAAAAAATGAGGGTCTACAGACTCTTTGTCAAGGACGAGTACTTAAACTTCATTCGCTCTGGCGAGAAACGGATTGAGGTTAGGGTGGCTTATCCCCAGTTCAGGGACATCAGGCCTGGGGACAAGGTGATCTTCAACGATTCAATCCCTGCTGTAGTGACCGAAGTTAAGAGGTATGAGACCTTCAGGCAGGCTCTGAGGGAGGAGCCTATAAAGAGAATCTTCCCAGACGAGCCGAGCTTCGAAAGGGCGGTAAAGAGGTTCCACAACCTCTACCCCAAGTGGAAGGAGAACCGCTACGGGGTCATAGCGATCAAGTTTAAGCTCCTTGGTGAGGGGAGATGAAGCACCTCGAGTTCGATGGGAGGTACGCGGAGGACATCCTGAAGGGGAGAAAGCGGGCTACCGTTAGGCTCGGCAGGAGACCTAACCTCAGGGAGGGTGACGTCGTACTGATCCACGCCGGCGGCTACGCCCTCGGGAAGGCGGTTATAGAGAGAGTTGAGAGCAAGACCGTGGGGGAGCTTACCGATGAGGATGCCTTTCTTGACGGCTTCTCGGGCAGGGAAGAGCTGATAAGGGCGCTTAAAGAGCACTACAGGCATGTGGAGGACGATTCTCCTGCCCACGTTGTGGTATTCAGGCTAGTCGAAAAGTTTGACGGACCCGTTATGAGTTCGGACTACGCATACGAGGGCAACCTGCCGGTTGAAATCGCGGAGAAGGCCCTTAAGTATCTTGACTTACCTGAGGAGGACAGGAAGCTTATAGAGCTCTTCCTGAGGACGGGGAGTTTGCGGAAGGCTGCTTACAGGCTCGGCGGGCTGAACAAGAGATATCTTATTAGAGAGGCCCTCAGGAGGGCCTACGAAGAGCTAAAAAAGAAGGGAATCATGGGACCGAGGCTTTAGCACTCTCCAATACTGCCACCTTTTCTTCGCCGTTTACGTCCTTTTTAACTGCTGAAAGTCTAACGGGCATGAGCTTGAATGTGTGGCCGTTTATTATCTTCCCAAGCAACCTCTCGAACTCTTCCATCTCGACCTCGGTGGCAAAATCCACCTTCGCTATGAAGTCGTACTCCCCGTAGAGCCAGTGGCCTTCCACGGGGATCTTTTTTAGGACCTCGTCCCGGACACCCCAGACGAGGAGTATTGCCTCCACCTTCGGCACCTCCATTTCTCCAAGTTTAATGGTCCTTCCATAAAAATTTTTCTAAGCAATCTCTGTCTTTATGCCATTTATTCACGGCAATTCGCCTCTTTTTTGTCATTATGTCAGCACAATGTTCTCGGCTGGAGAGAAAATTTAAATTGCGGTATAAAAACATCCCTTGGGTGAAAAAAATGGTTAGGGCAGTCTTCTTTGACTTCGTTGGTACTCTCATAACGAAGGCCGGAGAAAACGTGACCCATCTCAACATAGTCCGTGAAGTGCTGAAAAAAGCGGGCAGGGGAGACCTGAACGCAGAAGAAGTCTGGAGAGCTTATGAGGCCGAGAGTTCCGCGCTCTTCTCAGAGCTTGCCGGCAAAGAAGCGGTTAAGATCAGGGACGTGGACACAGAGGCGATGAGGAGAGTGGCGGAGAATTACGGCTTCACAGTGCCGGAGGACTTCTGGGAGATAAGCATACGTATGCACGAGGAGTACGGACAGCTCTTTCCTGATGCTCTGGACACTATAAGGGTCCTAAAGGACATGAGCCTCCATGTCGGCATAATCACTGACTCCGACAACGACTATATAACTGCCCATCTGAAGGCCCTCGGGATCTACGAGCTCTTCGACAGCATAACGACGAGCGAGGAGGCCGGCTACTTCAAGCCCCATCCGAGGCCGTTCCAGCTTGCCCTCGAAAAGGCTGGCGTTAAAGCAGAGGAAGCCTTATACGTTGGTGACAACCCTAAGAAGGACTGCGTTGGGGCAAAAAGCGTCGGAATGATCAGCGTGCTCCTCGACCCGAGCGGAGAAAAAAGGGCACTGTGGGAAAACTGCGACTTTGTGGTCTCAAGCCTTTCGGAGGTCGTAGAGATAGTGAGGGGGTTGAAGAGTTAGGGGTCAGCAACGGCAGGGCTCTTCATTGGCTTTGCCTCGTTTAGCGAAATTCTCATCATTCCCCTCTTTTTTCACTCCTTAAGTCTCTGATAAGCGGCCCACATTCTCTGGAAGACCGTTATCCACGCGAGCACACAAACCAGGTAAACCCCCCATTTTACGTACTCCGCCCCAGCCAGGGAGAAAGCTATCAGAATCAGCAGTCGCTCGGCCCTCTCCGCAATACCAACGGCCAGCTTTCCGGAGCCAGCTAACTCCGCCCTGCAGCGCCCGTAGCTGACGAGATAAGCACCCATGAAGGTCAGAAAAGCCCAGCGCCAGTCGACAAGGTTCCCGAGGGCTATTCCAAACAACACAGCTCCATCGCTTATCCTGTCGAATGTTGAATCGAGGAACGCCCCAAAGCGGCTGACCTTTCCAGTCATCCTCGCCAGCGTTCCGTCGAGGGCGTCTATGGCTGACCCAATCAGCAGGACCAACGCAGCCAGCCTCGGGCTCCTGAGGTAGAAGAGGTAAGCTCCAAGTAGGCTTATGAGAAGGCCGACAACAGTTATCGTGTTCGGGGTGACTCCTGCCTTCGCCAGCGGTCTCACGATGGCCTCAAGATAGCCTCTGACGTTTTCGCGGTATTGGTTGAGCATTCTACCACCTCATTCGAGCTGGATGACCTTCTTACCCCTCTCCTGGGGGATTATCTTAAGCCTCGCCCCTTTGAACTCCCTTCTGAGGCCTTCGCCTTCCAGAAGTCTGTCGAGGAAGACAGCTAAAGCAGCAACCTCACTGTGGGGCTGGTTCCCAACGGCCACGTTGTAGTCGGCTATCTCGTAAACTTCCTTAGGCACCTTCTCGGCCCCAACCACCACGAGGATGTCCTTTCCGGCCCTCAGCTCCTCCCTAATCCTTGGAATGGCGTCTTCAATGTGAATTCCATACATCGTAAGGTGGACAATGATGCCTTTTTCTTTCCACTCCCTGAGAACCTTCTTCCAGCTCGGGTTGAACTCTATCCCGAATGGCCCTCCCCACCTCCTCACGACGTCCTCTACGCTCTCTCTTACGTGCTCATCCTCCTCCGCCGCGATGATTATACGCTCGGCTCCAAATGCCCTCGCAGTCAGGGCTACGTGGGTAGTTATCCTCTTGTCCCTCTCCGGCCTGTGTCCGAGCCTGAGAACGGCTATCATGGCAGACCCTCCCTGAAGACCCTCCAGTACTTTATGAAGTCCCAGTCCCAGGGGGTGTCCCAGTAGAACTCGTATATGGGTTTTATGGTCTCCCTTATCGTCTTGGCGCTGTAGGTCTTGAGGACTTCATTAAGCTCATCTGGGGGTGCTGAGGAGAATAAGAACAGGGTGAACAGGGCCTGGTTTTCGTCCATACCCTCCATGACAAGTCCGAGAGTTGAGCGGAGCTCTGGATTCACCCTTTCAGAGACTTTCCAGTAAAGCCTGTCCTGCAGGTTTACCAGGTAGTAAGCCGTGACGTCCACGTGTTCATGCCCCTTCATCTCTTCCGGATCCTGGGCCACTATCCTGTAACCGTAGTTTACAGTGAGCTGGTAGATTTTTGGGAAGCGTCTGCTGGCGAGAAAGTCCTCCCTGCTGCCCACTATACCCTGCCTCACGTCTATAACGTGCCATCCATCAGGGGTGTAGAACTCTGTTATTGGGGAAAGCGTGCAGTCGGTTCCGTTGTATAGGGAAACAACCCTTGCAGGTACGTTTACTGACCTGAGGAGTGCAGTGAGGAGTATCTGGGATTCTTCGTGGCTTAGCTCCTTCTTTGACAGCATCTCCGATGGATTCAGGGTCGTCGTGTTCCCACCAATGGCGTAGTTGGTTCTAAGCCATGAGTAGAGTTTTTTGGCAGCATCAACCTCTGAGGGGCTGTCTTCGACTATCGGGAGGGCAACCTGCCTGAGCGTTGTTAGATCGACGGTGGGGGTAGAGTTGTAGGCCTTTACCCAGTATTCGTCCACGAGGTATCCTCCGGATATCCACCGGTAGTTGCTCCCGTAGGCTTCTTTGAGCGTCTCCTGGAGTTCAAACCAGGGCTGCCATATGACAGTTATCCTCGCGCTTTGGGCCATGCTCTTTTTTGAGTTTCCTGAGAGGTACTCTAAAACGGCCGATATGTATCCATCTCTATGGGCGTAAGGGGCTTTGATGATGTATTTGAGGGTTAGGTTTCTGGAGGGCTCTATTTTTGCTGGCAAGCTAGGTTCCTCCTTTATTTCCATTCCCGGCAGGAGCGAGAGCTTGAGCTCGTCTAGGGGGATCTCCTCTGAACCCCTGTTGGTGATCTCCACGAGTAAATTGAACTCTGAACCTCCCCTAACCGACCCTGGGGTGCTCACCTTTATCTTTAGGGGGTTTTGCACGGGAGAAGCACTGCTCACGGAGATTCTGAAGCTCGAGTAGAAACCGCTCCAGGTCCTCTTCAGAGCGTCTACCAACTCAAGGGAGAGCTTTAGTGTATAGGTTCCCGGCTTCACCGGCGCTCGGATAATCCATACGAGCTGAACGCTATCTCCAACTGGGAGGACGTCCGGGAAGTCGGGTTCTTGCAGTATCTCGAAATCGTCCCCCTCAATCTTGAGGATGGCATCAGTGAGTCCCACCTTACCCGTGTTGTTTATGAAGACGAAGAGGTGTATCATATCCCCCGGGTTTACGACACTGCGGTCTATCGAGAACCTCACCTCAGCGGGAGGCTTGAAGAGGCAGCCGGCAGTTAGAACGATGAGAGTGAGGAGTGCAATGGTCAATAACCTCTTCATGGTCATCTTCCAAAGGTCTTTAAACGTTAGTCCGTTAATAAGCTTTAGGGATGGGCAATGATAACGCTGACGACTGACTTCGGTCTGAGGGGTCCATACGTAGGCGAGATGAAGGTAGCCATCCTTAGAATGAACCCGAAAGCGACCATTGTCGACGTCACTCATGGAATAACGCGCCATTCCATCATCGAGGGCTCCTTCGTCATGGAGCAGGTGGCGAAGTACTCACCCAAGGGAACAGTCCACGTCGGCGTCATAGACCCCGGTGTGGGAACCTCAAGGCGTGCAGTGATAATCGAGGGGAACCAGTGGCTCGTTGTTCCTGATAACGGCTTGGCCACGCTCCCACTAAAGCACATCAAACCAAGAAAGGCCTGGGAAATTGACATGGAGAGGCTCAAGCGCTTCACCGGCTGGGAGGTGAGCTCGACCTTCCACGGCAGGGACGTCTTCGGACCTGCTGGAGCGCTGATTGATAAAGGAGTTTCCCCTGAGGAGTTTTCCCGTGAAATAGAGCTCGAAAGCCTCATTAAACTCGACGTTGAGCCGAAAAAAGAGGGCGATACCTGGTTGCTCAGGGTTATCTACATCGACGACTTCGGCAACGTTATCTTGAACCTTGAAGATTACGGGAGGCCGAGAGAGGTTGAGCTCCCCGACCTTGGCCTGAAAATTCCGTACCTCGACACCTACGGTCAGGTCAAGCCCGGTGAATTCCTCGCCCTCCCCGGAAGCCACGGCTACCTTGAGATAGCCGTGAACCAGGGCTCCGCTGCCGAGAGGCTTGGGCTTAAAGTTGGGGATGAGGTGAGGGTGAGGCTCGTTTAAAAATCTTGAACGAAAGGTTCAAAAATATTGAACGAGAGTGTTTACCATGATCCACAGGATCGCATCAACGGGAAAGAGGGAAAGGATTCTTGAGTACATACTGGAGATGGACGAGTTTGGGGTCGAGGAAGTGAGTTATGCACTGGGAATCAGCAAGGGTCTGGTTTCGCTTTACCTCAAAGAACTCCTTGAGCTTGGGTTGCTGGGGAAAAAGGGGAGGAAGTTCTTCTTAAAGTCTGGGGCAGAGCTCAGGGAAACGAAGAGGTTCCTCAACTTCTGGATGCTCAGGGATAAAATTCTTCCACTAAGAGAAGAGTGGATGCTCGCCCTCGGTGTTTACGGTAGCTTCGCCCGCGGTGAAAACGGGCCCGAGAGCGACATCGACGTCTGGGTTTTAGTCGAAAAAAACGACCCGCTAAGGATTATGGAATTCAAAGAGGAGCTTGAGACTGTTATTGGGAGGGAAATCGATCTTCTTGTGCTTACGAAAGAAAAACTGGCCCGTCTGAAGGAAGAAAACCCATACCTGTACTGGAGCATCAAGCTATCTTCACTTGTGCTGTGGGGTGAACTCGGTGAGGTTTGAGGAGTGCGTAGAGAAGGGTTATCTAAGGCGAATGGAGCCCCAGCCAGAGCTCGCTCACCTTAGCATTAAAAAGGCACGCTCCTTTTTGGAGTCATCACGAAAGAACCTCGAGATGGGGATATACGACGGTGCACTCGTGATGGCTTACCTTGCACTGTTTCATGCTGCAAGGGCGTTATTATTCAAGGATGGGATGGGTGGAGGGAGAAGAGCCACGCTTGCATTTCAGCTTATCTCAGGGAATTCTACGTAAAACCTGGCCTTCTTGAGGTTAAGTGGGTGAGGTATCTGGACTACGTCAGAAACCTGAGGCGTCAAACCCAGTATGACGTGGGTTTCTCCCCAGACATGGAGGAGATCACGGACATCCTTCCGAAGATTGAGGAGTTTATAGGAGTTGTTGAAAAGCTGGTATGAGAAAACGTTATCAGTCCTGAGGAAGACATGGGAGTGGTGGGAAGATGGGAGAAGTGAACGTTAGGGTAGTAGTCCCTGATGGGATGGAAGAAATTTTCAAAAAGGAACTTTCGGTGATCCTTGAGGCCCTCTGGAAGACCAGGAAAAAGCCGAGGGTAAAAGTCGATGACGTATTCGGAATGATGCCCTCCGAGAAATCGGCAAAAGAGCTGAGGATGGAGCTCTATGAGGAGATATTTGGTTGATTCTTCGGTTGTCTTAGAAGCCCTCAGAGGAAATCCCCAGGCGAAGGAACTGCTTGAGTCCTTAGAGGACAATCCAAAGTTCATAAACCCCATAATCTTCAGCGAGGTTCTCTTCGTGTTCCTTAAACAGATAACCGGAAAGAGCTACCTAACTCTCAGAAACAACGTTAGGGAAATAAAGGCGCACGAAGATAAAATCGAAAAGCTCTACCGTTTCTTGAGGGACAACTTCGTGGAACTGCCGATTACGGAAGAAATCAGCGATATGGCCTTTGGTTTCCTAAAGAAATACGGCCTCCTGCCGAACGATGCGATAATACTGGCCACAGCCAAGTTTTATGAGCTTTCACTGGTCTCTATGGACTCAGATTTTAAGAGAGCCTCAACTGGGGAGGGAGTTGAGTGCGTTTGTGGTTTGGGTGATGGAGGTGATTCAAATGGTTAAGCGGGGCCTCTTCGTAGGCCGGTTTCAGCCCGTTCACAACGGGCACATAAAGGCGCTTGAATTTGTTTTTTCGCAGGTCGATGAGGTGATAATCGGCATCGGCAGCGCTCAAGCAAGCCACACCTTGAAGAACCCGTTCACGACGAGCGAGAGAATGGAGATGCTCATAAGGGCACTCAACGAGGCCGGGCTGACGGATAAGAGGTACTACCTCATCCCTCTCCCCGACATAAACTTCAACGCCATCTGGGCGACCTACGTGGTGAGCATGGTGCCAAGGTTTGACGTCGTCTTCACCGGAAACTCCCTCGTCGCCCAGCTCTTCCGCGAGAAGGGCTATGAAGTAATCGTCCAGCCAATGTTCAGGAAGGACATCCTCTCTGCCACGGAGATAAGGAGGCGGATGCTTGAAGGAGAGCCCTGGGAGGAGCTCGTCCCCAGGAGCGTTGCAGAGTTCATAAAGGAGATCAAGGGCGTCGAGAGGATAAGGATGCTCGCAACGAACCTGGAAAGCTCGGAGAAGGAGCTCCAGGCACCGATAAGGATTCCGGAGTTCTAATGTGGCGAAAACGTTCATCTCTCTCTTTTGCTTGAAATTGAGGGGAAGTGCTGAGCCCCCATCAGATGGACATCTTAACCGACAAATATTTATAGTAGCGGATGAAACGTTCCCCCATGGGCGACTCGATACACCAACTCAAAAGGCTCCTGGGCTACCTCAGAGACCACAAACTCCACTTCATAGGCGGCCTAGCCATAGTTCTCATCATGTCGTACACCAACGGCGTGATTCCGGTTCTCATAAGGGAGGCCATAGACCAGGGCGTAACCACCGGCGAGTATAGGCTCGCCATCCGCTATGCCCTCCTCGTGCTTCTCGTTGCTATTCTCAACGGGGCCTTCAGCTTCGGCGGGAGGTATCTTTTGGTCAAAGCCGCTCAGCACGCCGTCTACCACCTCCGTATGGATGCCTTCAGGGCAATCCAGCGACACAGGATGGAGTTCTTCGACAGGACCTACTCCGGCCAGCTCATAAGCAGGATAACCAACGACACCGAGAGGATAACGCGCTTTTTATCGTTCCGCGTGAGGATGTTCGTCTATTCCGTCTTCCTCATCATCGTCTCGCTCTACTACATGGCCCGCATGAACCGGGCCCTTACCGGTGTTGCCCTCCTCACGATAGCCCTCGTGGTAGCTTTAAACACCACCTACGCGAAGAAAGTGAGGCCCATATACGACGAGGTGAGGCACCAGACTGGAGTTATAGCCTCGGTCTCGACGGGCAGCATAGCGGGGGTTAAGACGATAAAGGCCCTCTCCGTGGAGGAAGAAATCCAGGGGAAGTTCCAGGAGGAGAACGAGGAATTATACACGCTCAACGTCCAGGCCACCAAGATAACTGCCCTCTACGGCAACGCGCCATTCCTTGTAATGGGGATAGCTATGAGCGTCATGCTTTACTACGGCGGAAGGGCGATAATGGGTCAGAACCTCACCGTTGGTGAACTTACCGCCTTTCTAGCGTACATGCTAACCATGACCTGGCCGCTGAGGGCCTTGGGCTTCACCATAGGCGACATCCAGAGGAGTCTTGCCGCTGCCTCAAGGCTTTTTGAGGTTATTGACTCAGCCCCTGAACATATAGACCCGCCCGACGCTGTGGAGCTCACCAACCCGCGCGGTGAGATCGAGTTCAGGGACGTTTACCTCACTTACCACACCGGAAAGACCGTCCTAAAGGGGCTGAACCTGAAGATAAGGCCCGAGGAGAAAGTCCTCATAACCGGCCCGCCCGGCTCTGGAAAGAGCACCCTGTTAAAGCTCATAGCCCGCTTCTACGAGCCGGAAAAGGGAGAAGTCCTCATTGACGGCGTGGACGTGAGGAAGATAAAGACTTCTTGCCTGAGGAAGATAGTCGCCTATGTCCCCCAGGAGCCCTTCATCTTCAACAGGAGCATAAGGGAGAACATAGCGCTTGCGAAGCCCGACGCGAGCCTTGAGGAGATTATCAGAGCTGCCAAGATAGCGAAAATCCACGACTTCATCTCCTCGCTTCCCGATGGCTACGACACCGTTGTCGGCGAGAAGGGCGTAACCCTCTCGGGCGGTCAGAGGCAGAGGATAGCCCTTGCGAGGGCCCTCCTCCTCGAGCCGAAAATAATCCTCCTCGACGATCCTGTCTCAAACCTCGACGCAAAGACCGAGGAGAGCCTTATCGAAGACCTTAGGGACATCCTCGAAGGTAAAACCGCCGTTATCGTCTCCCAGCGCCTTTCAATGGCGAGGCTCGTTGATAGGGTTATTGTGATGGTCGATGGCAGGGTTGTAGAGGACGGGAAGCCGGAGGAGCTGGCGGAGAAAGGAGGTCTATTCAGCGAGATGCTCGGCAGGGGTGGGTGGAATGGCGGCTAACTCGTCCCTTGCGCTCCTCAAGAGGTTCATAGGTGAGGCTCTCTCTCATAAAAGAACCCTCGCGATAGTCGTTGCGAGCATAGTGGGCTCCGCCCTGGCCACGCTCGCTCCCCCGTACATCCTGAGGATAGCGATTGACCGCTACATTTTGGCGAACAATTATTCCGGCTTCCTGGTTGTTGCTCTCCTCTACCTTGCCTCCCTTGTGGCCCAGTGGTTCTTCGCCACGCTCCAGACGTTCTACATCGAGGTCTTCGGCCAGAAGGTTCTCCGCGACCTGAGGGCGAGGCTCCACGAGAAGGTTCTCCACTCAAGCTTGGACTTCTTCAAGGACAAATCGACCGGAGACCTCGTTTCGAGGATAGTAAACGACACAGGGATAGTGAACGACGTCCTCGTCTCTGGCCTCCTCGGCAGCCTGGGCAGTCTGCTCAGCCTCATAGGAATAATCATCGCCATGCTCCTCCTCGACGTGAAGCTTACACTCGTAACGCTCACGAGCGTCCCGCTGATGGTCATCGTCGCCTATTACTTCGGCGGGAAGATGAGGAGGGCATACAGGGAGACGAGGCAGAAGATAGCGAGGATTTCGAGCGTCGTGGAGGAGAGCGTCGCCGGTGTGGAGACCATAAGGGCCTTCGGAAGGGAGAGCGACGTCGAGAGGGAGTTCTCGAAGGTCTCAAGGGAGACCATAAAGGCCTATTTGAGGGTGGCCGTGTATATGGGCCTCTTCTGGCCTCTCATGAACATAACCAGCCTGCTCTCGGTCATAGTCGTCATAGCCTACGGAGGTTATTTGGCCTACCAGGGCGCGGTTAGCGTTGGCGTCGTCGTTGCATTCATCCAGTACGCCCAGCGCTTCCGCGGGCCGATAAACGAGGTCATAGGCCTCTACGACAGCCTGCAGTCGGCCTTAGCTGCGCTTGAGAGGATATACGAGGTTCTGGATGACGAGAACGTTGAGGACTACTCCGGAAGAGAAGTGGAGAGGCTGAAGGGCGAGATCAAGTTCGAGGACGTCTGGTTTGAGTACGAAAACGGCGTCCCCGTCCTCAAGGGGATAAACCTCCACATACCCCCCGCCACGAAGGTGGCCGTTGTCGGAAAGACTGGAGCCGGAAAGACCACGATGGCGAACCTGATAATGCGCTTCTACGACCCGACGAGCGGTAAGCTTCGCTACGACGGAATCGACGGGCGGGAAATCAGCAGGAAGAGCCTGAGGAAGAGAATAGGCTACGTCCCGCAGGAGACCTACCTCTTCCCGGGAACGATAATGGAGAACATCCTCATGGCGAATCCCGAGGCGAGCGAGGAGGACGTGATAAGGGTCTGCAAGCAGCTTGGCGTCCACGAGTTCATAGAGAGGCTTCCGCAGGGCTACAACACCTCCGCGGGGGAGGCCGGAAAGCTTCTCTCCGTTGGGGAAAGGCAGCTCATATCCCTCGCGAGGGCCCTTCTAAAGGATCCGGACATAGTCATCCTCGACGAGGCGCTCTCAAGCGTTGACCCCAAGACCGAAAGACTGGTGCAGGACGCCATGCTCAGGCTGATGGAGGGGAGGACGAGCATCATAATCGCCCACCGCCTCGGAATAACGCGCTTCGCCGACAAGGTCGTCGTGGTTGACGGCGGAAAAATCGTGGAGGAAGGCTCTCCGGAAGAGCTGTTAGCGAAGAAGGGCCACTTCTATAGGCTCTACACGTCCCAGATGGGCGAGGTGTGAGACTTTCCTCCCGCTTCTATCTTTAGCCTCGACATCGAAAGGTATTAATTTCTGGTACTCAAACTAACTTCGGTGGGACGATGCACTACGAAGAAGTTGAGGTTCTCCTTCAAAGATCAGAGGACTACATGGAGCTTGCTGTTTCTGCTTTTAATGAAGAGAAGTACGACGCCGCGATCTTCCTTGCGGAGCAGGCTCTCCAGTTTTACCTCAAAGCCCTGCTGATTAAATACGCTGATCTGAGGCCAAGGACTCACTCGGTAAGGGAGCTGCTGGCGGCCCTTGGGAAAGTCCTTGAAGCGGAAGATAAGGTCGCTGGCTTCATAAGGTCACACCGGAGCCTTCTCAGGGAGCTTGAAGATGCATACGTAGGGGCGAGATATGAGCCGCGGCGCTACTATCTCGGGGACGCGGAAGAGCTTATGGGGTTCGTGAGGGAAGTTATGGACTTCGTGGAGGGCTTAGCTAATGAGTTCGAGAGAAAAAGCCCTTGAGGCAATGATCGAGCGCGGGAGAAAGAGGTACCTCATGATAAAGAACTATAAACGTTATCTCCCCGCAATAAAGAAGGCCTGTGAACAGGTTTTCGGCGAGTGCGAGCTCTACGTATTCGGAAGCGTCCTAACCGGAAAGTTCACCGCCGGGAGTGACGTTGATCTGTTGATAAAGGTTCAAAAAGGTCCAAAAAGCCTCCGAGAGAGGGCTGAACTTGAGGCGAGGATAGAGGAGCTTTCTGGATTGCCCGACTATCACCCCTTTGAGTTCCACATCGTTGATGAAGAGGGCTTTGAGCGGTACAGGGAGCTTTTAAACGTTAGACTCAAGAGGGTTGGGTAACTTGGACGCTGTGCTGTCATGGTGGCTGACACATCCCCCCCGAATCCGTTTGGTAATGTTGTCCGGGAGACTGCCAAGCGTGGGGGTCACTCCAAACAAAACAAAGGGAAGATAAACCGGGGGCTCTCCTGTCCAACAATAACCCGCTCCTCAACATTTCTACTCAATTTAAACGTCCCCACGCTTACCCGATGGTATCAAGAGCCCGCCCCGAGGAGCTTTTCGAGCTTGTCCTCCTTTTCCCGGGCTACTAGCTCGGCCGCCACCGCGTAGAGGCCCGCCTTGAGGAGAGCCTCCTCGTTAAGCTCTCCCTCGGCTATCTCCCCAACCTTTCCCCTGAGTTCTTCAGCGGCCTTGTTCCTCGCCTCTGGAGAACCCACGAGCTTAACGGCCTTCACGAGGGAGAGGACCTCCAACCTCACTCCCTCGGGGACTGTCTCCAAGATCCATTTAGGGGCGTCCTGCTTCTGAACCTGGGTGAAGTTGGACATGTGGTCTGTTGGCTTTTTGTACTCTTCTGGAAGCATTTTTGCTATGATCTTTATAGCTTCTACAAGTTCGGGAATTTTTTTGATATCTCCATTTATCGGCGCGAGACCTTGTCCACCAGATCTTTTTTCTTTTCTTCGATGATTTTATCTGCAGCGTCTGCTGCGAGTTTTATTGCTTTTATGAATTCAGACGGGTTCGCGATCGCATTAGGGTTCTTTCTCTTCACATTTTCAAAAATTAGCATGCTTACTCGATCAATTTGTTTCGTTTTAAATTCTTCAAAAGGAATCACGGGATATCCAGCATAATGGCTCATGGAGCTGGCTGACAGGTTTTGCAAGTTATTCGCTTCTTCTTCGTTCAGTGCTACGATATGAACTTCTCCCTGTTTGACTGCTGGCCAGAGCGTTTTTTCTATTGTAAGCTCTGCCTGTATCCTGTCTCTGTGTGCTGCAGTGAGTAGTAGATGTAAAATCTGCAGAAACGTTGCATATTTCAATGCATCCTCTTTAGATTCTGCGAATGCACGTACAGTTTTTCTGTGTTTGTCGTATGGGTTTTTTCGGGATGTTCTACCTCGTAGTGGCTCAGTGCGTCTTCCATTGCTTCCTCTAATGTTTCGTTGAATTCAACGCCCTCTTTCTCAAAGAGTTCACGTAAGTGGTCAATCTCGGCTATAAGCGTTTCGTTTTCTGCTACCCTTGTTGTTAGTACAAGTTTTTTTGTTTTTTCCCCAACCCTAAAAACCCTTCTGGCACGGATAGCTTCGCTTCGTACATTTTTTTCTTATATCTGCTTACCATTTTGCAATCACCCTACGGTTATTACATATCCGTGTTTTATATTCCATACCCTTCCAGATAGCAACGTTGCCAATATATCTTCCATACCCATGTTCACTGTAATCGACCGTTGCTTGCCTTCTCCGTTGTTGCGTTTGCGGGCATTTCAGATAGCTAGCAATGCAATCAATGAACGACAATCCTCACTACTTACCGCTCAATCTATAAAACCCTTTCGAAGGCCTCACCTAAACATCCCAAAATCCCCCAGATCCCAAACCAGCCAGCCCTCTTTTCTAAGGCTCTCTTTCCTCTCTACCCTCTTTGCCATAAGCCCGTAATAATTCTCCCAATCCTCAAGACCGAGGAGCTCGGCCTTTCTCTCCAAGTCCTTCAAAACCCCCCTCGCTTCCCTCTCGCTTAACTCCTTCCACTTCACTTCGACGAACAGTGCCTTTCTCTCGCGCTCGTTCAAAGCAACGAGA
>JASGLT010000028.1 GCA_030156945.1 Thermococcaceae archaeon | reverse complement strand
AATTAGTGGTTTTAAAGGGGTTACTCAAAGTATAACGCCCTAAGGGCGTTAAAAAGAAGAAAACCTGTAACTCTTACATGTCCATAAGGAGAATCCCCAACTAATAACCAATCTCACTAAGACATTCAAACTTTTGGTGAAGCTTTTTCTAAAAGCTTCAGCGCTGGCGGAAAACAGCGTGATTTTCTGAAAATGCAAGTTTTCAAGAGGGTTTACTCATTATTTGCCATTCCAAAGTATTTGCTTCAAACAAGGCGTCCTGAGGATGCCAGAACAAAAAGCAAACTTCTTAAAAAGTTGCTTTTAAGTATTGAACCCTTCTTGGGGGCGAGGATAAGGAGAGTGCACGATTAACACCCAGACATTTCAAGGGAAAATGCCTTTTGATGAAACTTTTCGCCAGAAAAGTTTCCTTGGTCAAGCTTTTTCTAAAAGCTTGCTAGAAAAGTTTGAATGGTGGGGCCGCCGAGATTTGAACTCGGGTCCCCGGCTCCCGAAGCCGGAAGGATAGGCCAAGCTACCCCACGGCCCCCCGTGAAAGGCTTAACCCGGACCTCCGTGAGCGCGGCGCCTTCAGGAGTTTTCGTTTGAGCAAATCTCTGCCCTACTGCCTTCCCCACGCACGTCTGCCTGCGCCCGTCTACGTATCCCCCAGCTTGATTTATAAATCTTGTGGTTTAAAAATATCCTCTCCGGGCTTTTTGGGTTTTTGACAAAAACGGAAACTAGGGTTCTTGCCGGAACCATGCTCAATCCAGCGGGGGAGGTTTTGGCGGAACTAAAAGTAAGGAATATCAAAAATGATTGAAATGGGGAGTAAGAACAAAACATTGGCTCACGGACTATAGTTCCTGGCCTGGTAGTACCAGTCGTCACCGGTCGGCCTGGGAACGTGCGGTTCCGGCCAGTGGCTCATGGCGACCCTCAGTATCGTCAGGAAGTCGTAGCGGTAGGAGATGTGGTCGCCGCCCCAGTGGTGCGCGAGTAATTTGTATGCCCTGTGGACGTCCTCCATCATGGCGTTCCATTCGGCGTCGCTCATAGCGCCGGGCCTGAAGAACTTCTCCCTCACAACAGAGAAGAAGTACTGCAGGTCCTCCCAGGTTATGTTGGCGTCGTATATCCTCTCGGTCTCCATGTCCATGGTGGCGGTTATGTTGATGACCGTTGGAACGTGGCCGCCGAAACCCGCCATGTTGAACTCCTGCCAGAGGACTTTCGCGTTTATTGCCTTCTCCCAATTGTCTGAGAATATCTTGAAGCTCGCCAGGGAGCCCATGCCGCGGTTGTAGCCGTAGTCTATTATCTCAGCCTCTGCCCAGGGATCCTTGGCCTGCCTGAGGAACTCGTTGTACTTCTCCCCAACCGCAGCATACAGCAGTTCCCTCTCCATCGTGAGGCTTATTCCGGCAACCACGGGAGAGGTTATCCAGGCGGTGTCCTTGGGGTCGAGGGAGACCTTCATGTAGTCGTCGTGGTCGGCTGTGTCCGGGAAGAGGTCGGGGTAGTACGCCTTTATCTGGTTGAAGTTCCCCTTTTCGACCTGGAAAACTCCATCGGGGTGTCCTATGACGATCGGCCAGTGGTACTCCTCCCCATCGATCGTTACGGTGTATCCCGTGAAGGCCGGATCCTTAGTTACTGCCGTTCCCCAGTTCTCCTTAGCTCCGAGGGCCATGAGGAAGTTGGGGTTTATCTTGAAGAGTTCGTAGGTGAGGGCAATGCCCATGGCAAAGTACTTGTTCGGAACCCACATCCTGGAGCTCTTGGCGAGGTTAAGAGGATAGGTTATGTCTGCTAGCCCTATGATTATCTGAGTCGTGCTGGGCGGGTCGTACATTATGAATCCGTTGGTGTGGGGCTTTACGCTGGTGCTGTAGTAGCTGGCCGGATCGGCTATGAGGTCTGAAAGGGTGAAGTTGCCCGGCCTCCAGTTTGCCGGCAGTGAGCCAGTGTCCGGATAGACAACGGGTCCGCGAACGTAGTTGACCTTGAAGTCGTGCGGGGTTGGCTCGTTTCCTGCCTTCTGGATCTCCACAAGGATCTTCACGGTTGTGTTGAGGTGGAAGATGCCCCTCCATGTCAGGTCGAGGGTTACCAGATCGCCGTTCTGGGAGTACTTGGGGCTCCCTCCGTCGGCGTACTTAACGGAAACGACCCTGCCAGTTGTCCTGAAGGTGACGTTCTTAACGTCGAAGCAGTAGCCGTTCCATACGTAGCGGGTGTTGTTGTTTGCCAGGGTTATCTCGACGATCTCGGTGCTGCCGTCGGCCGAGACGACCTTGTAAAAACCCCCTATCTCCCCGGGGTTGCTCGTGTTTGTGAATGCCCCCGAGGGCAGGCTGGAGGTTTCGTTTCCTGAGGTTGGGTTCGTCCCGGTCTGGTTCTCAGGGGATGTTTCGTTGCCCGGGATGGGGGCGTTCTCCGGCCATACATCCCAGAGCTGGTCGTTCACGTAGAGGTACATGGCCTCAACGGGCTTGCTCCCCGTTGCGGTGAAGCCGAAGGTTGCCGTCGGCCCCAGGTTCCAGCTCAGGGGGGTTAGGACAACGTAGCCATTTTCTTCGGCCTTGTTGACGCTCCAGGCGCTTGAGACGGTTGAGCCCTCCTTGAGCTTGACATTAACCTTCCAGTAGTAGGTACCGCCGAGGTTTAAAGTCACGTCGTACTCCGTGTTACCCCAGTCCTGTATTTTGACGCTGAAGGAACCGGGTCTGACCAGGTTTCCAGCTGAAGGCGTTGTCTCGTTGCTTGGATTTGCCCCGGTTTCGTTACCTGGTGTCGGGTTTTTGCCGGTCCCGTTTTCTGGGCTGGGGCTCGTTTCATTGCCAGGGGCTGGATTCGGTGATGTTTGGTTGCTCGATGGGGTTCCGTTACCGGGTGAGGGGTTTGTCCCGGTCTGGTTTTCGGCCGGCTGCTGAGCGTTGGCGGGCCATATGTCCCAGAGCTGGCCGTTTACGTAGAGGTAAATTGCCTCAACGGGCTCGCTGCCGGTGGCTATGAAGCCGAAGGTCGCCGTTGGACCCTTGTTCCAGCTCACTGGTGTGAATACGATGTAACCGCCTTCCTCGGCCTTGTTTGCGCTCCAGAAGCTCGATACGCTTGAACTATCCTTGAGCTTGACCTTGACGACCCAGTCGTAGGTTCCACCGAGGTTGAGGGTGACATCGTACTCCGTGTTGCCCCAGTCGGTCACTTTTACGCTCAACGAACCTGGCTTGAGTGGTGCGTTTTCTTCCGCGGAGCCAAAGGGGACGCTGCTTAGAAATCCTATAACTAAAATCGATATCAAAACTGCCGCTGAAAGATTTCTCATTTTCCCACCGCCTTTGGATGTTGGCCAATGACAATGTTTCATTGGCCACTCATATAAATAACCAAATTCTTATAAATTTTTCCAAGAATAGATAATATCCCAATAACACAAAAATGCCTTAACATGTAAAAAATTGAAACAGATGGAGCATTGTTGTGGCAAATGTTAAACGCTATCATGTCTTGTCTCAAATCCTGCAAAAACTTTACACGATTTTCTGGCACCAACGAAAAATCTTTGATCATTTCTGCCACATTGAAATCCTTTCCTTCCGTCTTCGGTGATCCCATTCTCGGTTTGTTGCAGAGGCATTATACTCCAAATAATTTGGGCTTAGGAAGGAATCAGTTCTTGCTTTAGTACCCTATATCATGGGAAGTAAAGGTTAAATACCTGGAAGTCATGAAGTTAACTGTAATCCAACGACGACGGGGGTACTCATGAGGTTCCTAATAAGGCTGAGTACAGAGGAAGAGGAGTTTAAGGTTCCATACAATCACCAGCATTACCTTCAAGGCCTCATTTACCGGAGAATACAGTCCGTAAACCCGGACTTGAGTCTCACACTCCACAGACCCAAGGTTCCGAAGCTCTTCACTTACTCCCTCTTCATGACCGAAAAACGGGAGTCAATCAAAGGGGCTAAGTACTTCATTGGAAAGGGAAAGGCCTTTTTCTACTTTTCAACGCCCATAGCGGAGATTGCGGAGGCATTTATTGGGGGTCTACTTCGCAACCCCGAGGTGACTCTCTGGGGCGAGAAGTTTTACGCTGAAGAGGTCAAGGCTTTAGCCGAGCCGGAGAGGCTGAGCGGGAAGAAGTTCGTGACGCTCTCGCCGATAGCCGTGACTACGAAGAGAATGCAATTCGGAAAGCCGAGGAGCTATGACCTATCGCCGGCAGAACCGGAGTTCTATGAGCTGATCAAGGAGAACCTTCGCGAGAAGTATGTCCTCATCTACGGATCGAAGCCGCCTGAAGATTTCGAAATGAAAGTCCTCAACTCCAAGCCGAAGCGCTTTGAGGTCAAGCCGGGCATCTTCCAGAGGGCGTGGCACCTCGTGTTCAGGGCCTACGGGGATGAAGGCTTGTTGAGGGCCGGCTATCTTGCTGGCTTCGGCGAGAAGAACTCGATAGGGTTCGGGATGGTGAAGGTTGATGGGCGGAAGGAGAGGGTAAAGAAGAGGTGGAAAGGAGGTGCGAACCATCGGAAAGGAGAAGAGGCTTGATGAGTTCTTAAAAAATCTCAAAGAAAAACCCACGAAAACGACTAAAAAATCCATACTTCGAGTTATGGAAGAGAATGATACTCATGATTCAGCGCTGATCAAAGGTACGATAGCTCGCACAGATAATCACACTGGAATGCCTCACTTGGATGAACTTACTCACCATTTAATTGTGGTTGCTATGGCTTCTTTGAAGTTTAATTCTCCAGAAACAACTTTGGCGGCGTTAATTCATGACTATTTTAAGCCAATGTTTGATATCAGAGCAGGAAGCTGGTGGCACTTTATAACTAACCCTGAATTTTACTCCCAGCTGCTAGAAGAGTTCGCTGATTACTCTTCTTGGAAGATATATCACCTTATAACGGGTCATCATCCCTGTAGACCGGGTAACGCAAATAAAATATGCCAAATTGAGAGTAGTGGGCTTATATCGGCCCTGGAGACTAACGTCCCATTTGTGAAGCCAGAAACCCAGGATTTCATTATAACACATCAGTTCAGAGTTCTTGGCAAATACAGAATGTTCTTGCTGGCCCTCATAAAAGAGCGGCTGACAAAAATACTAAGCGAAGAATACTCTAACAAGTTTCAACAAGTCCTTGGTGTTAAACGGATTCGTTACGAATATCGTCCAATTGACGTAAAAAGCTCAAAAATAGAAGAGGTTGGGAAGCAAATAATAAAGGAAGGCTGGAAAATTATCATACATAATGACACGCTCATAATTCCTCTTCCTTCTAAATATCATGGGAGTCCATTTTACTTTGAATACTATGAAAAACCTGAGATTGTGATTGATTTTGATGAAAAAGCTAAAGTTATCCGTGGAATCAAAATACCCTTTGGGAAAGCTTTGTCCACGGTATACTTAGTTGGAAGTAGGGATGCATACATAGTTTATGTTGATGCTGGATTTGAATCATTGCACTTGCAAGAGATAATTGAAGAGTTGCTCGACTATTTGAGATCACTATTGTCTGAAAAGAAGCGAAAGACTGCGTTTACTGGAATAGAACTGGGTAAGGTTGTAACCTCTCTAGCGGGAGAATTTAAGAGCGACAGAGCATGTTTATTCTGTGGAGAACCTGGAGAACCAATTACTGATGAGGACAGTGCAAAAAGCATTTTGAAAAACAAATTTACGGATACATGGTCATTTTTGAGTTATGAAAAAGCTATATGTCCTGCATGTAAGCTTGGTTTTGAAATAGAGAAAAACTTTAGATCAGGGCTTGTCCAATATCTTATTCATGAGGCCATAATAGAAGAAACGAAACTGCCTGCTAATATTCCTATTTTTAAACAGCAAACATTTGTAAAGAGCATTTCATCAAAAATTTGGCTTGAATTAATAAGCGATATTTATTACTCGCTTCACAAAGAGCAAGACAAGATGAATAAGAAAAATGCATGGCTTGCAAAATTTTATCTGGATCCGGCTGTTATTGTGTATCCATACTCATTAAGGATAATCCCGCAAATTTCGCTTATAAGTCCAAAATCCAAACAGCAAAAGAAGTTTGTTCTCCAGAGCGGGCTCCATTCCAACGTGGTATTTCCTGGAGAAGAAAAAGACATGACACCAGATGAATTCAAAAAACTTCGGAGGTTCTACTTGTCAAATCCGGATCTTGGACCATATTTGCTTCAAGAGATTAGTCGGAGAAATAGTCCCAAGAGCAGAGGAATTTATTCTCCCCTTTTTGGTATTCCCAAAGTCGAAATAGGAGGTGGACCTCGTGCAAGAAAGCGAAAAGGTTGAAGATTTGGTTGTATCCTTGTTGGGAGCCATCGACAGCCTGATAGATTGGAACGCAATGGGTAGCAAAGTTCACAAAAAGAAATACTCCATCATGGCTAAGAGAATCGCAGTAGTAGCCAAGAGCTCCAACAACCTCAACGAGTTTATTGAGAAGCTCCTCAGCCAGATTGCTGGTGATTCCCTCTATGTTTCCAGAGAAAAGGGTGAAAAATTCCGGGAAGTTTACAGAAAAGCCAAAGCCCATGAGAATGAAGTCCTCAACTTCTTGAAGAACTATCCATACCTAAGCACCGTTTTGTATTCGGCCTATGTAGAAAGCTTAGGAGGTGGGAAGGATGAGGATAAAACTCAAGATGAAAGCTCTTGAACCTATAAGCGTGGGCTATGAGTCCATTGGAATTGAGACGTTGCTATACTCAATCCCAATTGTCAAAGATGACGGAACTGCAATAGAAGTTCCAATAGTTCCGGGAAACAGTCTTAGAGGCGTTCTAAGAGACGAAATGGCAATGCAGTTCCTCGAAGATTTAAGAGCGAAATTGGCAAAGAAGAATTCGAAAAAAGGAAGTAGCAACCAACTAGAAGTCCACATCGGAACGCTCCTCTCAATGTTCAGCGGAGGTATTCTGAGTGGAGAAGAAAAGGGTGAGGGAGCTCCAGACATAACAGAGGTTATGAACAATTACGTTTATCCACTTCTGCCACTTTCGATCATGGGGGTTGCACTCAAGAAAGTCATCATCCCAGGAAAGCTCAAAGTAGGGATTGGCTATCCCCTTACAAAAGAGACTCAGAGTTTACTAGCTGATCTTGGTGTTGATTTCGAAAAGGGAGTCCCTTCACTCTCAGAGATTCAGTCTTCGGTACTGATAACCCGCAAAGACGATACTACCAAGGTAATGCAACTCAAGGAGCTAATTGCAAAAATTGAAGGGAAACCAGAGGACGTAAAAGCGGAAGACAGCGCTATCCAGCAGAGACTGTACCGTCAAGTCGTTGTGCCGGGCACGATCTTTTACAGTTACGTTGAAGACGTTATACCAATGACCGACGCAGAATGGGGACTTGTGATAAAAACCCTCGAACGCCTGAACCGTGTAGGCGGCCGTGTAGCAGGGGGGCTTGGAAAAATCAAGGTGGATATTGAGGTTATTGGCGATAAGGAGAAATATATCACTAAGTATGACGAGTTCCTCGACAACAAGCTAAATGATATACTGAACGCTTTGAAAACGGATCCAAACAGCTTCTTCAAGAAGGATAGCAAATCAAAAGAGAGTGCTGAGGGTTGAATTGTCACAGTAACCGGTGATGCGGGCTATGTACTTAGTGACGCTGAAGTTTAGAATATACCCCCTTGCTTTATCCCTTTCAAATCCCAATGAGCTGTCACAGGAAATGCTAACACTAGACGGACCACTTGCATTTGCAGAGTACTACAAACAGAAGCTCTCCAAGAGCGAAGACTGGAGAGTTGAATACCTAGAAGACACTCTCTTTCCAGAAGGAGAATTAAAGTGGACTTCCAATATCAAAAGCTCCTACCTATTGCCAGCCACATTGGACAGAGAAAACGAAATAGTTGAAGCCCTAACTCCTATGGGGTTTTCTGCTATGTTTTCCATTGACAATCAACGTGCCAGATATAAGTACTCCAGAGGAGGATATCCAAGAAGGCTCGAATCCTCTCAGATAATTCTAAGATTGGGGCGCAGAGACGACATACTTAAAGCAGAGATCTTCCGTAAGGCAGAGAATATAGCCTTAACGAAACAAGTTAAACTCCCCAGTTCCCAGAGTGGGCCATATAAGGCAGTCGATTACACGATAAAACTCTACACTCCTCATGTATTGTGGGTGTCGATTGTAGATGGAATATCGAAAAAAGGACTTGAAGAGCTCCTATTCATCCTCAAAAAGTTCGGAATAGGCAAGAAACGCAACATGGGATGGGGAGATCTGTTAGACTACAACATCTACGACTTAAAAAAAGACTCAGTGACGCCCGAGTTTATAATACATAGCAGCGATAACTCACGATACTTGGAGACCATACGACCAGTATCTCCAAAAAAGATTGCAGAGCTCATAGGAGGCCATAATAGAAGTACTAAGAGCAAAAAGTATGTATTGATAGATTCCAAGCTGGGATATGGGGCAGAGAAGCCACCATATTGGAGAAGACACTTAGTAGTCAAATCAGCGCTGTTCCAGATATTTGAATAAAGTTGTTTTTATAGCCAAAACTATAAAAACCATTACAGTCAAAACTGTTATAGGTGAGACTGTAATGGAGAACCCCTTCAGGTACGGTGAACCGGTCGTCGGTAAGGACTTTGCGGACAGAAAAAAGGAGCTTGAAGAGCTGAAGATGGAGATGCTGAGCGGCCAGAATGTTATAATCTACTCCCCAAGGCGTTTCGGAAAGAGCTCGCTCGTTTACAACGCCATTCTTTCCTTAGAGGATCAGATCATTCCCCTCTGGGTAGACTGCTACGGCGTGCTGACAAAGAAGGAGCTTGCGGAGAAGATAGCATCGGAAGCCCTGAAGCATTTAAAGCTTCAAAACCTTCTGGAGAGTGCCAAAAGGCTGTTCAAAAAAGTCACTCCAAAAATCCGGCTCGGAGACACACTCGAAGTCGAGTTCGCCTTTGGGGAAGAGGAAACTGCCTTTGAGGAGTCACTAGAACTCCCCCAGCGGCTGGCAGACCATCTTGAGAAGAGGGTAGTGGTGGTTTTCGATGAGTTTCAGGAAGTGGCAGAGCTTGGGGAGGACGTCCTGAAAAAAATGCGCTCGAAGTTCCAGTGGCAGAGGGATGTAACCTTCGTGTTCATTGGGAGCAGAAGAAGCATGATGGAGAGAATATTCCGTTCAGCCCAGAGCCCGTTCTACAACTTTGGCAGGCACATGGTTCTTGGAAAGATCCCGAAGGACGAGTTCAGGGAGTTTATACTGGAGAAATTCAAGGAAACGGGAATCGAGGTCGAAGAAAACATTGTGAACAGAGTTCTTGAGCTAACCGGGGGGCATCCCTATTACACCCAGAAGTTCTGCCACAGGCTCTGGTACGTCGGAAAGCTCAAAGGAAGCCTCAAAATGGAATATGTCGAAGAAACGTTTAGAGAACTCGTTAAAGAAAGCGAGGCCAGCTACATCGAGATATGGGACTCACTGCCACTCTCCCAGCGGAAAGTTCTCCTGGCCATAGCCCGAGGAGAGAGGGATTTGTACTCCGCTGAGTTCTTCATAAAGTACGGGTTCAGCTCGGCCTCATCAGTTCAGTACTCGATCAAGGCCCTCAGGGAGAAAGAGCTGATACACCGCATTAATGGGGAGTTCGAGATCAGCGACCCATTCCTCCGCCACTGGCTTCTCTGGAGGTTTGGAGGTGGGAAGTGAGTATCCCCTCAACGAACTCCTCATCGGCGGCACCGAGATCAACTACCTCTTTATCTGTCCGACCAAGCTCTGGTACTTCTCCAGGGGCATCACGATGGAGCAGGAAAATGAATGGGTTGACCTCGGGAGGTTCCTCCACGAGCGGAGGTACGGGAGCGAGGAGAAGGAAGTCCAGATCGGGAGCATAAAGATAGACTTCATCCGGAGGAAGGACTACATAGAAGTCCACGAGGTCAAGCTGGGCAAGAGTATGGAGAAGGCCCACGAGATGCAGGCGCTTTACTACCTTTACTACATCAAGAGGCTCGGCATTGGAGCCAAGGCTGTTCTCCACTACCCGAAGCTCAACGAGACGAAGGTGATAACCCTCGACGGCAGGGAGGAAGAGGTTGAGGCGGCAATTCGAGAAGTTCAGCGGATAAAATCGCTCCTCACTCCACCTGAGCCGGTGAAATCAAAGAGGTGCAAAAAGTGCGCCTACTACGAGCTGTGCTGGGTGTGAGGTGGTCGTATGGTTAGAAAGAAGCTAAAGCTCGGGGAGAAACTCACACCCGAGGAAATTGAGAGAACTGTAGAAGAGGCCGTAGATGAAAGCGTAAGGGATCTCGTGTCACCACAAGAAACGCCCAGAGAGAAGTCAAAACACACTCAAAAGAGGTGAATCACAGTGAGAAAGCGCTCCCTCACGCTATTCTCCGACGGAAACCTCTTCCGGAGGGAGAACACGCTCTACTTTGAGAACGCGCAGGGAAGAAAGCCCCTCGCCGTTGAGGGCATCTACGACATCTACGTCTACGGCCACGTGAACATAAGCTCTCAGGCCCTCCATTTTTTGGCCCAGAAGGGAATAACCGTCCACTTCTTCAACCATTACGGCCACTACGATGGCTCGTTTTACCCGCGAGAAAAGCTCCATTCCGGCGATCTCGTGATAAAGCAGGCCGAACACTACATCGACCGGGAAAAGCGCCTTACCCTTGCCAAACTCTTTGTGAAAGGCTCTGCCCTAAACATGGAGAAAAACCTGAAGCGCTGGAAGGTTGCCGATGGCTTTTCGGAGCTTTTAGGTGAACTCTTCGAAGAGCTTGGGAGCGCGAGGAAGATAACCGAGGTCATGAACGTCGAGGCGAGGATAAGGCAGGAGTATTACACCCGGTGGGACAACGCCCTGCCTGAAGGCTTTAAGATCGTGAAAAGGACGAGAAGACCACCGGAGAACGAGATGAACGCCCTGATAAGCTTCCTCAATTCTCGCCTTTATGCCACCGTCGTGAGCGAGCTCTACAACACCCAGCTGGTTCCAACGGTGAGCTACCTCCACGAGCCGGGTGAAAGGCGCTTTTCTTTAGCGCTCGATTTGAGCGAGATATTCAAGCCGGTAATAGTGGACCGTATAGCGACGCGCCTCGTGAAGCAGGGAATAATCAGGAAGGAGCACTTCAAGGGCGAGCTGAACGGCGTCCTCCTAACGAAGGAGGGTATGGAGGTTGTTTTGAAGGCCTACAACGAGGAGCTGGGCAGAAGCGTTAAGCACCCAGGACTGAAGAAGAACGTTACAAAGCAGAGACTTATTCGCCTTGAGGCGTACAAGCTGATTAAGCATCTCGTTGGGGTTAATGAGTATGAGCCGCTCGTGGCTTGGTTTTGAGATGTTTGGAGATCTCTAAACAAGAACACATGAAGTTAAGTACCCCCTACAAAACGGCTTTGATAAGTATCATCCTCACAGGGTGAAAAAATTATGTTTAGATTTTTCTGAACATTTTCCTTATCCTTATTAAACATATTCTAAACGTAAACTTTAAATTCCTGTAATGCATTTACTATAATCGAGGTGAACCGTATGGTAGAGACTGAGTATGAAGGTATCGTAAAAATGCTGAGGTTCTTTGTCCAGACGAAGAACTTCAGCTATGTGGACAGAATTGGGAACGCACTAAACCCGGAACCCGTTGAAGTGGCACTTCTTGAAGCTCTCAGAGCATTCAGATCGATCAGAGAAAGTGCTTCTATTGGAGGAGATGGAAGGAGGTACGTGGAGAAAGACGGAAATAAAATCCCTGTGCCGGGAATTCCAAGCGATGAGGAAGTAAAGAAATTCCTCGACGACGTTCGCTCGGATATGGGAGTTGCAAAACTCGTGGCTACCCTTGCCCTCGCGTATCCCTCAAAGAAAGAAAACTCGGGAGGTGATGAGTGATGTTTTTGAGCGTTGGAGTTCGGTTTGAGGCCAACGTTGAGGCCCTCAACATGATCGAAACAGCCGGAAACTACGGCAAGCACAGGCGTGTTCCCTACCTGGTCGAGGAGGACGGAAAGCTGAAAACGGTCTACGTGCCAGCTATAAGCGGGGAAAGCCTGGCCCATGCATACCAGGAGCACCTCGTTAGAGAGGCTCTCTCAGCGAGCCTGCCAGTATGTGATGACTGCCAGAGGGGCGAGTTCTACAAGTCTATGAACAAAGTGCATCTCAAGAAAAAGGTCGACCCAATTCCAGACGATCCCAAGGCCATCGAAGAGGCAATAGTCAAAGCTTGTGTTGTTGAGGACGTTGGTGGTTTTCTATACGCTGAGAAGCCACCAGTTAGGAGGAGCTCAGCCTTCCAGGTAAGCTACGCCCTCCCAGTCAAGTCGGTCGCCCTCTTCGCCACTTCCGAGCCGCAACTCCACGCCAGGCACGCTCAGATGGATGCATCGAGCAAGAAGGGCAACGCCTCCGAGCAGATGATATACTACGTTGAAACTGGCACCGCACTCTACGGCTTCACGTTCAACCTCGACCTTGACGCAATAGGTGTAAGCGCGATAACATCGAAGCCAATACTCGATGAGAATGAAATAAAGAAGAGACGTGAGGCGTCTCTAAAGGCGCTCTTTAGAATGCTTTCTTCGAGCCAGTTTGGAGCCAAACTCTCCCGCTTCTTCCCGGTTGGGGGAATAACGGAGCTTATTGTGGCAGTCACGGATCATCCTTTTGTCGTTACCTCCCCGATTTACGACGACTACATTGAGAAAACTCAGAGACGGCTGGAAGTCCTTAAGAGCTTTGGAGAAGAGAGCTTCCTTGCCGTAGCGGTAGAGGAGAAAGTCCCAGAAGAGGCTCTGAAGGAGGCAATTGACTACCTCCACGAGAAGGGAGCCTTCTGAGGTGGTTCCCTTGACTTTATTTTTGAAGGTTCAGCTAAGGCCCACGGGAATAATAGCCCTCCGTGCCCTCCCCCAGAGCAAGATGCGCACTGCCCTACGCTACGTTCCACCGACTACACTAATCGGGGCAATAGCGTATCCCCTTCTCCACATCAGCGGCGACAGAGGAGAGACAATTTACGAAAAGAAAATTTTCAAGAGCAAAGCAGAATCAGTAATTGGCCTCTTCAAATGGGTCACCATTAAGACAGAGGGCAGACCAAAGCTCTATGGGTCTCTACTGAAGATCAACACAATTTACCGCGGAAAAGTTCAGAGCGCAGTGACTTCGTTCCCATTTGCAGTTTTCTATGGAGAGTCTACCAACTCACTCACAGCCGCTTATTTTGTTGACGAGGACGCTCTCTCTGAGAGTACCTACAGTTCAAAAGACTTAGAGAGGGCTGCATGGGGAATAACGAGGCTCGGCTCAAGGGAATCCATAGTCAGTGTCGAAGATGTCAAGATGGGAAAGGCCGTATTTCGGGAGGCTAATAAGGTTAGAACAGCGTATGCGTTTCCCTTTAAGGGAGTCAACGTGCATGGAAAAGGAACTCTCCAGGCAGTTGTAGACTGGCGCTTAGGAATCGGCGACTACTCCAATGCAAAGCGCATGGTAATGTTTTATCCGGAAGAAACAGTTGAAGTCCAGGGGAGACTGTCGATTGCGGAGCTCGACGGGGAGGTGGTTATCCTTGCTCCTTGAGGCTCTCTCAAGTTATCCATACGAAGGGTTAACCAAGGAACTGCTCGCCTTGGGCATGTCATGGGTTGTAATGGACGCAGGTGTTGAGCCTGATGAGGAAGAACTCGCCGATACTTTAGAGGGAGCATTGAATTCCCTTGGCAACAGGATGAAGATTCACACCTCAAAAATGGGCAAAAACGACAGAAGTTCCTTTGACAAGGTTCTAAAGGTATGGTTCGGGAGGAGTGCCCCTGAAACTTACGGTGAACTCTTTGAACTTGTTGTCACTGAGACTATAAAGCTGATCAGAGACGGGAATATAGACCCTAGCGAGTCTTTATCTACAATAAAAACAGACAAAAACGGAACGTATCTTGGAGTAGCATACAACGGAGAGCAGGCCATCCTGCCGGCAATAATCAAGCAACCAGAGTATTACGAGCATCAGAGCGGTTTTCTAAGTCCGACTACCGGCCAGAAAGCTCAGATACGCATGGATCCTCTCTGGTTCTCTTTCATGGCCCTGGGTTTCTTTACAGGCTTCGCTGGATTCATAGGGGGAAAGTACTACCTAATAACAAAGCCAGGAATTGAAGGTTTCTGGCCCTACGAAGTTGAAGAGATCATCGAGAAGGGTATCCTGCCGTTAACAGGTGCTGGAGCCTCAGGCAGAATTTCTCTGAGCACGGAGGAGCTCTATGAGATGAAGCTGGCAATGAAGCTCGCCGAGGAGGGACGGGACGTCATTGAGGAAGTCTATCCCGTGACACTACATCTGATAAGCCTTGAGGGGCAGGTTTACACCGAGCTCAAAACCACACAGCTCAACTTGGTTGGACTGAGCGAGTACATGACGGAATACGTGAAGAGGATAGAGTCCTCCAGTATAGGTGGTCTACATCTCCTTGTGGAACTTAAAGAGGGAAACGCCACGGTTCGGAAGTATCCCCTCTGGGCCCTTGTGGATATCGCAGAAAAGGAACTCTGGAAAGGCGTGAATGGAGACGGCGAGATGCTGGCTTACATCTTCGTAAAAGACTTGTACCGGGCCATTAACAGCGGAAGGAAAGAATTGATCAGAGACGCCGTTTTTAGACTATTCCGGCAGGGCAGGGCTCTGCTAGAGGGAAGCGGCAGGGCAAGCGGAGAGTTCCGGAAAGTTATGAGAACCTTCATGTGGCAAGAACATTTGGGGGTTCTACTTTGAGAGCTTTTGAAAAGGCACTCCAGAAGCTTGCGGAGGCAAAGGGGTTTAAGCCAGAAAAAAGGCCCCTGCTTGAGGAGGCTTTTCGTTTTATCACCTCCTCAGAGAATCCGCCTTTTTTAATTCTCCAAGCCCCCACAGGCTATGGGAAAACTCTCCTGAGCTTTGCCCTAGCTATCCACTCCCTTTGGGACGCCTCGATCTTTGACAGGGTGATTCACGTTCTCCCGATGCGTTCAATCATAGAGGACATCCAGAAAACAGCGGAGGAGGCATTTGGATTCTCCAGAACCAAGATGATGGGTTCGAGCGGGGAGTTCCTTCACCTTTTTCCACTCAACATAACCACAGCAGACACTTTCACATGGGATCTGCTGAAGCTCAACACAAAGAAGATACACAGGATTAAAGCGGGTCAGGAATTTGGGTATGATTACTTAACTCAGGCTTCAATACTGACATCGCTGGTAATCTTTGATGAAGCCCACTTTCTTCTTGAGGATGAATCGATGGTAACAGCATTTTTGTCGGTTATTGAATTCCTCACGTCTCAGAAAGTCCCCATCGTTGTCATGACCGCCACCCTATCGGAGGCTCACAGGGAAATCTTCGAGAAATACGCAAAGAAAAACGGCTATGAGTTCCACGTTCTATCCCCCCAAGAGGGCGATCCGTTCATCGAGAGAGAGCTGAAAAAAGAGATTGAAATTGAGTTCATGGAGGGGAATCCCCTCGATTTCATAGAACCTGGAAAGAGAAACGCAATTATAGTGAACTCGGTTAAACGAGCCGTTGATCTGTTTAACGAAGCCAAAAACAATCCAGAAATCTGGCCTGAAAGCGAGAGAATCATACTGATCCACGGCAGGATGACACCAAGTCACAAACGGGAGCTTATTAAACGCTTAAGAGAGTGGACAAAAGAGGAAACTTTCCTCCTCATCGGAACGCAGGCAGTCGAAGCAGGCGTTGACTTTTCAGTTGACCTCATGATAACTGATAGGGCGCCCATAAATTCCCTCCTCCAGCGTTTTGGGAGAGTAGCCAGATATGGCAGTGACATGAAAGCGAATATAGTTGTCCTTGAAGATGCACCCTGTGGGCCATATCCAGAGGATAAAGTCGAAAAGACGATAGATTTGATGAAGGAACACCCGATTCTTCCTAGGGTGCCGGATACCTATCAGACGATAGTTGCGGAAGTTCACGGGAAAAAGCCAATATCTATCAAAAAGAACGTTAATAGAGAGCTCAAGAGAACGCTTCTCAAGCTCATGGGGGATCCGACTAAAAGGGCACTCCATGTTTTAAGCGCGATAGAACGCCTAACTGCCAGCGGCACTCCGATTATGAGAGGCTTCCTAATTCCGCTTTTGGTGGGGGAAGAAGCCGTGCTAATAAGCCCCCCTAAGCTGATGGAGCTTTACTCCAGAGGAGTCGTGGAGATAAAAGGTTGGAATGGGAATATGCGGAGCTTAAACGATGCATACAACGTGGCAAAATCCATTGCACTCGGAGAGAACGTTGAGGCTGTCTTCACGGGCGAGTATGACTGGGAGCGTGGTATCCCATGAACGCGTGTGCATATTTTGCAAATGGGGCCTGTATAGAAACAATGAAGGATCACATAAGAAAGGGCCTTGAGATAATTGATGAGTTATACCTCCGCAGGAGCTATGACCGATTTCTTTCTAGAGTATTGGGGGTTGAGCCAAAGGTCGCAGGGGAAGTTCTAAGGAAAGCATATATCCTTCACGACGTTGGAAAGTGCCTTGAAGAATTTCAGAAAAGAAGGGCAAATTTTGGTTTCCATGAGTTCTACTCTGCGCTTGTGGTGAGGGAAGTCTTTAGAAAATACGGAGACATTGGAAATGTAATGTCCGTTGCGATACTGCTCCACCACCACGATTGGATTAGGTACAAAAGTCCCGAAAGGTCGGAGAATCTTAGGCTTTGTAGTGACTGTATAGCCGTGCTCGAAGAGCTTTCGGGAGAAAGGCTACCTAGGAAAACCCCATGGAAGAATTGGAATGAATTCATGCAAGAGGCAGAAGAAGTCATGAGGAGAAATCTCAGAAGTGTTTATTCACTCCTTCTCCCTCTGGTTGTTGCCGACAACTACGCCGCACATGTAAACAGAGGAGGGAAGGGTAGCACACTTGTAAAAGAAATTTTTGAAGTCTTAAAAGTTAGGGGGTGGGATGTTGCTGGTGGTCTTCCCAGTAGGCTTTGACGAGAGATTTATCATTAGGGCATTAGTGAGGAAGAGAGAGGATGTTGATGGACTAGAACCAGGAGATACGCTTTTGGCAATTGTTCCAGAAGGTTATCGGAGTGAGCAAAGAACCATCAACGCAATTAATGCAATAAAAAACATAGCCTCCCCCATAATTGGAGAAGATCACATCGTGATTCTGGAAGTTCCTCTTGAGGGTGAGGAGATAGTAACCGGGATATCCCAAGCCATAAAAGACAACCTAACCGACGACCGTCTCATCCTAGCGGTTCTCTCAGGCGGTATGAGGCCACTCATCGTATCCACGCTCCTAGCACTTTTGAACATTGAGGATGTTAGGGTTATAGTGGAAAGTGACTTCGAGAACCTCTCTGGGTATATCTCTTTGGAATTGGGACCATTTCTAGCACCCCCAAACAGAAGATGGGCCAAGATAATCTGCGGTTTCCTGGGGGATAAGAGTGTAAGAAAAATCTCTGTGGAACTTGGAGTTTCTCCAGCAACAATCAGCAATGAGCTGAAGGAAATGGCAAAATATGGTCTCGTTAAAGCCGAAAAACCTGATGGAAGGGCTCCAAGGTACAGGGCAACCAACGCGGGGAGACTATACTTGAAGATCAAGGGGGAAAACTGCTATGAGGATTAAACTGCTCCTCCGCTTCAAGCCTCCCTTCATCATACCCTACAACTACCCGCGCTACCTCTACTCCTTCCTTCTCCATGCCATTGAGCTCGCCGATAAGGAAGTCGCGGGCAGGATTCACAACAACAAGAGAGACATCAAGTTCGTCACATCGAAGTTCAAGCCCGTGGGTGATGCAAAAAAGAGCAGTGAGGGCCTTGTGGTTGGGTCGGGAACCGTGGAACTTTACGTGGGTTCCGCAGAGAACATAATCCTTGAATCTCTTGTGAGGGGTCTTGGGCATGGAATAGGGATGCCCCACGTGAGGGGTCAGAGGCTCATAAGTTACGAGGCCGAACTTGAGGATAACCCCGGCCGTCTTTCTGGGAAGCGCCTTAAAACCCTCTCTCCCGTCAGCGTTTATCACAACAGTCCACCCAATGGATTCCGGCAATGGGATCTTTCTCCCGTTGGTCAGCCAAACAGCCCCTTTGAGAACGAGCCTAAGGTTTGGAAGGAGCTTCTCTTTGAAAATCTCAAGTCAAAGTACATGATGGTTTACGGTGAGTCTTATGAGGGGAGCTTTGACATTAGAGTTCTCACAAAGAAGCCGAAGAGTCGCAGGCTTCTCGTCAAGATAGATGAGAAAACAGGAAAGCCAATCTACGCCCGCGCCTGGGAGTTTGATTTCAAAATGTTGGGTGAAGAGGAGCTCCTTCGGGTTGCGTACGACCTTGGAATTGGAATGAGGAACCCTCATGGGTTTGGCATGGTGGAGGTGGTGTAAATGAAAAACTCTGACAAACTCGAAGTCTTCAACAGGGAGATAAGGAACAAAATAGTCGGAAGAAGATCTCCACGGAGGATATGGGTCAATTCCCTGAGCTTCTGCCTCCGGAGGGCAACCCTCTCGACGTACCTTGAGACCTTCAAGTACGAGCGCACCGGCGAGATGCTCCTCGGGACTTTGCTCCATAAATGGGTGCAGGAGAACGTGGACGTCGAGGAGATAAGGTTCGAGGTGCCGCTGGAGTACAGAATCTCCGATGGGTGGGTTCTCGTGGGGAGGGCCGACGCAATACTCGGGGACAGAATACTCGAGTTCAAGCTTAAAGGGTTCAACCGGGAGAACGGGCCGGGGAGCCTCGATGAGATGGAGGAGCCGTCGAAGATATGGAAGGAGCAGCTCAACGCTTACCTAAACATGGCAGATCTGGAGGAGGGCTACATATACGTCTTCGACAGGGATGGCCTTGACTTCAGGCACTTCAGAGTGAATAGGAACGAGGAAGCGTTCAGTAAGATGCTTGGGCGTGCAAAGATCGTCATAAAGGGTGTGGAGGAGCTTGAGCATGGGAAGTTCCCTGCGTGGATAAAGCCTCGGTTCCAAGATGAATGTAAAAACTGCATTTTCAGGCCCATATGTAGTGCGGTAGATTCTAAATGATGTCCTCAATCGGATTCTTTTCTATCCCTATTGTCTCCCGCTTCGGCTCTGAACGGAGTTTGTAGATGACGACCGAATCCTCGTCCTCGTTTATGAGTTCCCTTATACCCGCTTTTATCCGTTCAAATTCTGCCAGAGTCACCTCTCCCTCAAAAACGCTGTTCTGGACCCAGTGGAGGTGCTGGCGGAGGAACTTCTTGACCCTGTTCACGCGCTCGACCGAGACATCGTAGACAACTATGATGTACATGCTACCACCGTAGCAACTAAAGGCCGGTTCCTTTTATAATTTCGGCCCTATCACGTTTAAATCATCCCGTTGCCTGGACTCGGGTTTATTAGCTATTAAATTTGCAAAATATTTGCCGGTCAGCCCCGGGAAGTCTTTAGTAACGTTTGGTTATTATCGAACAAAATGTTATAAATTATCTCGATTCTTGTAACGAATTTTTTTCGGAATTTTGAAATGCTGGATTTGAAAGCTTCTTTTGTGTGCTCTCCTCATGCAAGTTTGATATTTTGGCTAGAAGAGTTTTAAAAAGGGTTTAATTTGAGTTTAAAATCCTCTGACGGCTTGGGAAGTCTCGTGTACACGATTATACATTTCATGAACGAGGGGAGTAGAACCAAGTTCTGGCTGAAAAAACCTCTAAAAGGGTTTGGATTGGAGGCGTTTGAGGGCTTTTCAAAGTACCCTTTGAAGAAAAGCTTATAAGATTCAAGCTCTCTTATCAGTTTAAAGGGCAAAAGAAGGAAAAAGTCGCCCTGTTCCAATAAGACTCTAGGAGAATTGAAACCAAAGACCGTTCCCGGATTTATCGCGTTGGAAAAGGGTTCCAATAAGACTCTAGGAGAATTGAAACGCGCTTTTTCCACGACGCGTTCGAGAAAGAATACCAGGTTCCAATAAGACTCTAGGAGAATTGAAACCTGACATTACAGTACTTACACTACCTCCCTCAAACTCCGTTCCAATAAGACTCTAGGAGAATTGAAACATGTAAACGCTTCTTCATAGTCTGTAGTTGTTGGTGGGTTCCAATAAGACTCTAGGAGAATTGAAACAGCTTTTTCATTTCGTTATAATAGGTCTCCTCATCTATGTTCCAATAAGACTCTAGGAGAATTGAAACTTTTTCCACCCCCTAACCTGTTAAGCCTAGTTGTTTCCTAAGTTCCAATAAGACTCTAGGAGAATTGAAACCTCGAGGAGGATGGGCTTCAACTTTTCGACGAGTTCGACTCGCTCGTGCGTTCCAATAAGACTCTAGGAGAATTGAAACCTCATCCAGCCGTGCCTGTGCCAGTTCAGTGAGGAGCTCTATCTTCGTTCCAATAAGACTCTAGGAGAATTGAAACTATTTGCTTACGATTACTGCTCGCACGACTTCCGGGAGCTCCTGTTCCAATAAGACTCTAGGAGAATTGAAACCAAGAAATCTCTTTATGAAGGTCTCAGCACCGGGAGTGGTTCCAATAAGACTCTAGGAGAATTGAAACAATATCTCTATATCGCCGATTATGTCGAATATTGAAGCTATGGTTCCAATAAGACTCTAGGAGAATTGAAACCCAACAAAACTCACCAAAACCGGCCTTTTCAAAATGCTGTTCCAATAAGACTCTAGGAGAATTGAAACAAAAGTAGAATAGGCTATGGTCTTGGTCGTTAACCCGTTCCAATAAGACTCTAGGAGAATTGAAACCATCTCGTGAGGAATCACCCGGTGGGTCATCACTCTGGTTCCAATAAGACTCTAGGAGAATTGAAACAAACTTCTTTGCCTCAATGCCTAGGCGTCTTAACCTTGTTCCAATAAGACTCTAGGAGAATTGAAACGTGAGGGTGTTGAGCAGCTCGGGGAGTGGGACTTCTGTTCCAATAAGACTCTAGGAGAATTGAAACCTGGATTCTTTGTTCTTAAGGAGTTCATTAGGTGAGGTTCCAATAAGACTCTAGGAGAATTGAAACTCGATTAAGAGGACGGGATACTACAAAATAAGCTTCATGTTCCAATAAGACTCTAGGAGAATTGAAACACTGTACGTCCTTGAAGAGCATGTAGTCATCAAAAGCGTTCCAATAAGACTCTAGGAGAATTGAAACATAATTCGTTCAGGAATGGTTTAGCTTCTTCATGTTCTAGGTTCCAATAAGACTCTAGGAGAATTGAAACGGAGGGAGCTTAACGGGGATAAACGACAGCGTTATAGTGTTCCAATAAGACTCTAGGAGAATTGAAACTATTTCAAGGCTATACAATCCGCTTTTGGAATTGGTTTGTTCCAATAAGACTCTAGGAGAATTGAAACAATAATCTTCTTCTTCATCTCCATTCACCTCCTTCTTGTTCCAATAAGACTCTAGGAGAATTGAAACGTTCCCAGTTACTACCAAACGCCCTGCTAAGTATTTGTTCCAATAAGACTCTAGGAGAATTGAAACTCAACGCTGAGGCTTCTCGCGTCTATATTGACCATGACGGGGTTCCAATAAGACTCTAGGAGAATTGAAACGGCTCGTGGCGGATCATGCACTCAATGATGTGAACTTCGTGTTCCAATAAGACTCTAGGAGAATTGAAACAAGTAATTCTCTTAAGGTATCTAAGTCGGTCTTTATTTTGTTCCAATAAGACTCTAGGAGAATTGAAACTGTGCCGGGTGGGTAGGTAATGCCAAGCCACTCAATCAAGTTCCAATAAGACTCTAGGAGAATTGAAACAGCTGATCGATAGTTACATGGGGACTTTGCCCACAATCCGTTCCAATAAGACTCTAGGAGAATTGAAACGGCGCTTTACGTTCGATGCTCGACCAGTCCCTTTCGGTGGTTCCAATAAGACTCTAGGAGAATTGAAACAAAACCTGGCCTAAAGTTTTGCCCTCCGTTTCGAGCTCGGTTCCAATAAGACTCTAGGAGAATTGAAACCAAGTACAGACGTTTCAAACGACGTTCCAGTTATGCTTGGTTCCAATAAGACTCTAGGAGAATTGAAACTGGGATTTTCCTTAAATCGAGAATCTGGTTTATTTTGTGTTCCAATAAGACTCTAGGAGAATTGAAACAACCCTGCAGGGAATATAGCGATATAAGTATTTTTGAAGTTCCAATAAGACTCTAGGAGAATTGAAACTTCACCTCCTTCTTCTTTAATAAAATGAAAAAGTCCTCGTTCCAATAAGACTCTAGGAGAATTGAAACGACGATACGTCCACCCTACCGCGTCCCAGTCCTGCGTTCCAATAAGACTCTAGGAGAATTGAAACACCGCCGTACCCTCGTCTGGACATACTTGTTTAATGCCGTTCCAATAAGACTCTAGGAGAATTGAAACAGCGTCCCGGAGGTAAGAGATGATCGTGGAGGTTATAGTTCCAATAAGACTCTAGGAGAATTGAAACAAGCGGTTGGCGTACATCATTCATGCAGTAGGAACTAAGTTCCAATAAGACTCTAGGAGAATTGAAACG
>JASGLT010000053.1 GCA_030156945.1 Thermococcaceae archaeon | reverse complement strand
ATAGCGAGAAGGATCGGTGCAAGGGACAAGGAAGGTGCCGACAACGTTGCCACCCACTCCGTCCTTCTCGGCCTGATTGTTGGAATTGTGATAGCCCTCACAACGTTGCCCCTGATTGATGAGATTCTCATGGCAATGGGGGCAAGGGGAAGGACCGTCGAGCTTGCCGTGGAGTATTCCCGCGTTCTCCTTGCGGGGGCAGTGGTTGTTGTCTTCAACAACGTCGGCAACGGCATCCTTAGGGGAGAGGGAGACGTCAACAGGGCAATGTATGCCATGGTTCTCGGTTCCGGCCTCAACATAGTCCTTGACCCGATATTTATCTACACCCTCGGTTTTGGCGTCGTCGGAGCCGCTTACGCGACGCTGCTCTCCATGGTGGTGACCTTCCTCTTCATCGCCTACTGGCTCTTCATCAAGAAGGGCACTTACGTGGACATAACCCTTAGAGACTTTTCGCCGAGCAGGGAGATCCTAAAGGACATCCTCCGCGTGGGACTGCCTTCCTCGCTCTCCCAGCTCTCGATGTCCATAGCGATGTTCTTCCTCAACAGCGTCGTCATAACCACTGGAGGGGAGAACGGAGTTGCAGTCTTCACGAGTGCGTGGCGAATCACGATGCTCGGTATAGTGCCCGTACTCGGAATGGCGGTCGCGACCACATCCGTCACTGGAGCGGCCTACGGGGAGAGGAACGTCGAGAAGCTTGAAATTGCCTATCTCTACGCCATCAAGCTTGCCTTCATGATAGAGCTTGCCGTTGTTGCGTTCATAATGCTCTTCGCGCCCCAGGTGGCAAACCTCTTCACATACTCGGAATCTGCCCAGGTGATAAAGGGGGAGCTCATAAGCGCTTTAAGAACCCTCCCGGTCCTTCTCGTCTTCACGCCCTTCGGAATGATGACTTCAGCGATGTTCCAGGGCATAGGGGAGGGCGAGAAGTCCCTAATCCTCACAATATTCAGGACGCTCGTGATGCAGGTGGGCTTTGCCTACATCTTCGTCCACTACACGACCCTGGGCCTCAGGGGAGTGTGGATTGGAATAGTGATTGGAAACATGGTGGCGGCTATCGTCGGCTTCCTGTGGGGGCGGATGAGGATAAGGGCATTAAAAAAGAATTCAGCTCTCCAAAGCACATGAAAACTGTTGCAAAGAGCACAAGGACATTCAGAACACCACCCCTCTTTCTCCTTCTATTATGCCGACTTCGCTGTTATACCCCATCTCTAGGCCGAAGACCCCAAAGTGATCGTAGAGGTCTTCGCTGAAGAACTTGGCCTCGTCAAGCACCCATATCGGAACGTTCACAGTCTTTTCGATGACGAATATCGTAGTCCTCAGCTTCTCCTCATCGCTCAGCTCTTCCCAGTTCGAAGCGTACTCAAGGGCAGTATCCAAGAACGGTCTTGGGATTGCCGGGAGGCTAATGAAGGTGTCCCTCGTCGAGAGCCAGTCCTCGCTCCCCCTCCACCTGGACAGCGTTTTCAGGGTTTTCCTCTTCAACCAGTGTTGACTTATGGCCCCCTCAAATCCGCTCCAGATTTCTTCGTAGAACCTGTCGTTCAGTTTGAGAAGGTGGAGCTCGCTTCCAATTCCTTCAAGCTCGCCGAGCAGATTAACGCTTGCCTCGAAGCTCTTTTTATCGTAGGGAAGATAGCTTTTCTCCCCCTCAGGCTCGAATATAAAGGCTTTCCCTCTCTTTAGTCCCCTTCTGTTAACTCTCCCGAACCTCTGGATGAGGGCATCAATTGGGGCGACCTCTGTATACAGGACGTCGTAGTCAATGTCAAGTGAGACTTCAACCACCTGCGTCGCCACGAGGATTCCGCTCTCGATCTTTTCAACTAGCTCCATCTTCCTCCTCTTGTCTTCGTTGGTGAAGCGGGAGTGGAAGAGGTAAACGTCCTTCCTCTTCCTTTTCAGCTCCGTGTAGAGCTCCCTCGCCCTCGTGACGGTGTTAGCTACGACTAACACTTTTCCCCTCGCCTTGGCAATCTCGTCCACCGCGTTGAGGAGGGGTTCACCCCTAACAGCCACTTCAACCCTCCTCCTTGAGGAGTACCTCTCCTCAACTTTCTTGAACGGAATCAGTGGTTTTAGACCCCTCTTCTCGAGCTCCTCCGCGAGGAGAGAGGGCAGCGTGGCGGACATGACCGTTACCTCAGCCCCGAGGTGTTTCCTCGCGTACTCAATCCCGTCCAGGATGAGGGAGAGCGTGTACGGGCTGTAGGCGTGAACCTCGTCTATCACCCAGTGCGCGCCCCTCAGGGCGAACTCCCTCACCGAGAAGCGGGGGTAGTTGAGGAAAGCTAAGAGCACCTGATCGACTGTGGAAACGAAGACCGGCTTCATGGCGTAGCGGTGGAGAAGTCTCTCGTCGAGTACTCCCCTGTAGTAGAGACTCAGGAACAGAAGGCTGTGGGCGAAAGAAACTTTGTCTCCGAACATCTTCTCGAAGCGCTTCCTCATAGCTTCTGTGGTGGTTATCGTCGGAAGGGAGTAGACGAGCTTAACCACACCATCGGGAGTCACCAAAAGGCTCGTCTCGGTCTTCCCGTCCCCGGTGGGGAGCCTGAAGTATCCACCACCCTTTCCAAGAACGGCCAGCTGGTAGTCCCTAGGAGAAAACCCATTTGCCTCCAGATAGGAGAGCGTCCCCTCCCTAACCCACTCCCCCGAGAGGTGGTAGGTTTCAGCCTTCATTCCCGCACTCTCAAGCCAGTCCGAAACGCGAAGAAGGCCGTTGAACAAGGTATAGGTTGAGCGGATGGTGATGGAGTCAAAGCGATTATCCTCAAGCTCTCCTCCGATGATTCTTTCCCTAATCTCCCAGGCGAAGTCGGACGGGTCGGAAAGCGCTTCCCCATCAACTATCAGCCTTTCTCCATTATCCATCTCCCGCTCGTAGAGGGCCTGGTGGAGGTCGGAGTGATGTGATAGGATAGAGGCGAGCGCGATGCTCCTGAAGGGCTCATCACACTCCAGGAAGGCGGAGACGAGCTCTACTCCAAGGTAAGCGTGCGGTGGGGCTTTCCTGATTTTCCCATCAAGCTTCGCCTGGAACCTGTCGTCGAGTTTGCCGAGGTCGTGGAGGAAGACGTGTCTCAAAAGACAGGGCTCAAGGGAGGAATCGTGCGGTATCCTTGAGAGCAGCTCCCTCGCTATCTCCTCCGCTCCCCTTGAGTGTTCGTAGAGGCTCTTATCCGGCTTTGCCCTCTTTTTCTTCATGAGCCTTATAAGATCTTCCCACTCCATGGCTCACACCCAGCAGAAGTCCCTGTAGGCACATCTTTTACAGTAGGGCTTCTTTTCCGCTTTAGGTGGGCTCTCGAGGGAAATAACCTTTTCGATTCCCTTAAAAGCCTCCTCAAGGACCCCAACGTCTTCCCCCGTCAGCTCGACCTCCTCGGCGGTACCCTCCTTGGGGTATGAAACGAGGCCCTTAGCTCTAACTCCAGCCTTCAGGAGGAGGTAGAGGTAGTACTTCAGCTGCCACCTCGCAGGTTCCTCGAGCTTTGAACTCTTCTTCACCTCGATGACCTGGAGGCCATCTCTCTTCCTCACGACGTCGAGCCTCGCCCCCTCAAGAAGCACCTCCTTCCAGTCCCGCTGGTAGGCATCGCCGTGGATCATCCTCCCTATGAGCATGTCGTCGTTGTCGAAGTCGAAGTTGAGGCCCCGTGAGAAGAACCAAAGCTCCCTCCTGCAGGCGAAGTAGTACTGCACCATCACGCCGGTTATTCTGATGCATTCCCCCATCAGATTACCTCCCCCAAAGGGCTTTTGTCGGTTCCAATTACGTGGAGCGTGAAGTTTGAACCCGGGAGCTCGTAGATTAGAACGGAGTCGTCATCCTCAATGAGGTCTTCAAGCGTTCTCCTTATCTCGTAGAGCTGTGCCGCCGTCACCTCCCCCTCGAAGACGCTGTTCTGGCGCCAGTGGAGGTGGGTCCTGAGGAAGCGGTGAACCTTTGTTACCCTCTTAACGTCAACATCGTAGACAACGATGACGTACATCACCACCACGCCCGCAGGGGGGTGTAAGTTCTATCTCCAAAGATGTGCTTAACAAGGGAGTACCCCTCAAGCCTGATGAGGTACCTAATGGAGACGTTCCTCCTGAGCCCCGGGTGGAGGACTTTTCTCTCAAGCTCGCCGTTGAGCTCCGGAAGGAAAACCCTCAGCCCCTCGCGGTTAAGCATAACTCCAGCGTCCCTCTCGAAGTGCTCTTCCCTTATCTTTCCCCTATTTACGAGCCGCAAAATTACTCGGAAGACCGTTATTGGCTTGAAGATGTCGGCAAAGTCGAGTGCTAAGGAGTACCTCCTCTCTAGGGGCTCGTGGAGGAAGCTTATGGCCGGATGGAGGTAGGTCTTCCTTATCTCCGAGAGGGCCACCGTGTAGAGGACGGAGTTGCCGTAGCTTATCATGGCGTTGACCTCGTCCTTCGGCGGCCTTCTGCTCCTCTCTCTGAACTCGAAGTTCTTGAGGAGAGAGCCGAAGAGGGCGTAGAACTCCTTCCAAAGGGTGCTTTCAACGCCCATGAGCTCGGCCGGGCTTTCTCCATCGACGGGAATCCCTTCAATTGCCGAGGCATCGGCGCGGTAGGATTTAAGGAGTGCGAGCATTGAGGCCTTTATGCCCTCGACGAACTGCTTTGCTATGTAGAGGCGCTTTTCTTCATCGAGATAGTGCTCCGCCTGCTTTATGACAACGCTCCCGCTCACCTGGTCCTCGACCGGCATATAAGAGCCTCTGTAATAACCATACTTGTTGTAGAAGTGTACAGGAACGTCCTTCTCGGAGAGGAGCTTTATGGCCCCGCTCGTCAGCGTCACGGGTTTAAAGCAGTAGACCTCACTCGTAGAGTTCACGGGTATGGCTTTCTTACCGTTCTCGTTCTCGAAGAAGAGGGTGTTGCCGTTCTGCCTACCCGTAAAGTGTGTGTAGGGCGTTAATTTCATAACGGGTAGGCTTCCAGCCTCCCGTCTTCATTGGCTGGCTTTCGGGGGGAACGG
>JASGLT010000027.1 GCA_030156945.1 Thermococcaceae archaeon | reverse complement strand
TGTATAGCTCCCCGTGGTGAGGATTTCGAGGGGGTACGTGAGGACTAAAGGCATTTCAGTGTACTCGCCGGTAGAACGGTCGTAAGCAAGAACACCATAAACAGCAACCACGTACTTGACGTCAAGATTCACATAACGAGACCACAAAGAGCTCTGAGGATTAACTTCGCAGGGGGTGGTGTAATACAGCTTCAGGCCCTTTCCTCTGAAGCTCTCCCCAAATTTTGTCGTGATGAGCGTTACTGGTCCGACGTCGATGCCTGCAGTCCAGTGCGAGTACGTGGCTTCGCTTAGGAATAACCTCATATCGAAGTTTATGTCTTTTAGGACGTGGTTGTCTATTCTGAGTCCAAGGAAGGAGATTTCATCTATTACAACTTTTGAGGCAATTATTTTGATCCAGTTACTGGTTGGGTCTTTTGGGATGCAGTAGCGGTATCCTTCGGGGATGTAATCTTTGGGGCAGGGGTTGGTTGAGGTGGCAGCAACTTCTGAAGTCTCTGGGATTTCTAGTTCTTTGAGTTTTACCCTGCTTCCTTTGAGGCTTGCTATTCCTAATCCCCTCTCGTTCACGAATATCACTATCGGGGTTGGAGTGGCTTTTAGCGTGTCTCCTTTGTTAGCATACTCTTTTATCCAGGCGTCTCTTGGGACTTTGACGAATGTTGGGAACATTCCAACTTTCCCGGTTTTTAGGAGTTTTATTGTCCCGTTCGGCATTGGGTAGAAGATGGCGTAGTGGCCCGAGCCTTCGAACTTGTAAACGTCGTAGCCAAAGATTTGAAGGGGTTCCTCCTCGCTGAGGCCCCAGATTGTTGCGGCGACCAATGAGATGATACTTAAGGTGATGACTGCTACGAGGAATAGGGCTAGAACAGTCTTCCGTCCCAGCACTTACTAACCACCTCAGTTATAAGATAAGCACATTTCTATAAAAATTTACTGTCTGAGGATATGACTTGGTTATATTATCCGAATAATAATACTAGGGCAATGAACTGGGTAGTAATAGACCGTTTGAATCACTACTAAGTGAGTGACCATAAGAAGTTCCCCAGAGTATTCAATTTGATTGATTTTTTGCTAATAAAACTCGCCATGCGGGTTCCGGACTTTAGAATCTGACCAAAATGGCTTTTCTAGGTCTATTCAAAAAGTTCAAGGCATGGGAAAATAAAGGAGGATTCAAGGTCGGAAGTGATTCAGACGCCAAGGATTTCCAGGATTTCCTCAACGGCTCTTTCCTTCTCTATGCTCTTCTGCTCGCCCGTTTCCATGTCTCTGAGGGTCACTTTTCCAGCTTCGAGGTCTTTCTTGCCGACTAAAATCACGTAGGGGACTCCAAGCTTTCCGGCGTAGTCGAGGGCTTTTCTGAGCTTTCTCCCGGTGAGCTCGATATCCGCCCTGACCCCAGCATCCCTGAGGCCCTGGGTTATCTCAATGGTGGTCTTCCTCACTTCTCTCTCATCCCCAATTGGAATAACGTAAACGTCCGGCCTGAGCTTGATCTCGGGAAGGAGACCCTTCCACTCAAGGATTGGAATTAATCTTTCGATGCCAATTGCGAAGCCGGTTGCCGGAGTCGGCTTTCCGCCGAAGACCTCGATGAGGTTGTCGTACCTTCCACCGCCGCCAATGGAGCCTATTCCGAGGTCGTTGGGGGCTATCGCCTCGAAGACGACGCTGGTGTAGTAGTCGAAACCGCGCGCTATTCCGAGGTCTATCCTTACCCACCTGGAGACCCCGTATGCATCGAGCAGGTCAACGAGCTCGTAGAGCCTATTTATTTCGGCCTTAGCTTTATCACTCGTGAAGAGCTCTTCTGCCTTTGGAAGGACTTCATCTGGGAGTCCTTTAATCTCAATCAGCGAGAGGACTTTCTCAACGCCATCATCGTCCAGCCCGAACTCCCTGAGGGCCCCGACAAACTCATCCCTGCCCATTTTGTCCTTCTTGTCGATGAGCCTCATAAGGCCGATATCGTCCTCAACGCCCAGCATCTTGGCGAACTCGTCGAGGAGGATTCTGTCCCCGATGTTCACGGTGAAGTCCTCAAGGCCGACCGCGAGGTAGCTCTGGGTGAAGAGGGCTATGACCTCTGCATCGGCTTCAACCCTGTCGCTTCCTATCAGCTCGACTCCAGCCTGCCAGAACTCCCTATAGCGGCCGCTCTGCGGTTCCTCATATCTGAACATGTTTGCTATGTAGTACCACTTTATCGGCTTCGGCGCGTTCTGGAACTGATTAACGTACAGACGGGCGACGCTTGACGTCATGTCCGGCCTCAGCGAGACGTCCCTTCCACCCTTGTCCTGAAAAGCATAGAGCTGCTTGACGACCTCCTCACCGCTCCTAAGCTTGAACAGCTCGGTGTATTCAAAAGTCGGCGTCAGCACCTCCTGGAAGTTGAAGTTCTCGAAAACCTCCCTTATTCTCTCAAAGACCCATCTCCTCCTCGCCATCTCTTCTGGGAGGAGGTCCCTTGTTCCCTTAACCCTTTCAATTTTCATCTTCAATCCCCAGCCAGAAAAGGAAGAAAAGGTTAAAAGGTTAGCCCAGGGGCCTGCGACGATTTGACGAGTCAGGATGCTGAAACCATGAGGAGGTATATCCCGACGACCCCCTGCACCATCATCTGGGCCCCAATAGCCATCGTGAACATACCTATTATCCTGATAAAGACCCCGAGCGTAGCCTTACTCACGTTTTTGACTACGTAGAGGGTTATGAGCATTATGGCAGCCGTGAAGAGTATCGCCAACAATACGGCCGCTGCGGCATGATAAAGACCCCTCTCGGCAGTCAGGGTTATTGCAGTGGTTATGGCTGCGGGACCGGCTATGAGGGGAGTTGCGACGGGCACGGCCGCAAGGGCCAGGATGTTCTTCTCCTTTCTCAGCGTCACCATGCCCCCACCCTCAAGGGCTTCGAGACCTATCTTAAAGAGCACAAAGCCGCCAGCAACTCGAAGTGCGTTTATATCGATGTGAAATATCTCCTGAAGGATTATCTGGCCCGACACAGCAAAAAGTATCAGAAGGACGAAGCCTATCAGGTTGGCCCTTACTATGAGGGTCTTTATGTCCTCTATGTGGAAATCCTCCCTCAGCAGACTAACCAGAAGTATCTTATCGCTTGGATCGATCATGATGAGCATGAAGAGCGCCGAACTTAGTATGGAGGTTATCTCGCTCATGTCCCTGGCTTGGAAAAGAGATTTAAAAAGCTATGCCAATCCCCTACGCGATGACGAAACCGGCACTGGCTGAACTGTGATGACCACTCGGTTGTCTGAGCTACCTTGAGTAGAGCCACTTGAGGAGGGGCGGCGTTATTACCGTCGTCGTGAAGACCATCAATATGGCCACCGTTAGGGCATCACCACCTATTACCCCGCTGGACATCGCAACAGCGAGCATAGCTAATTCTACACCCATCCTCGGTATCATTCCGACGCCTATCCTCAAAGAGGCCTTCCAGTCAAAGCCTCCAAGCCTCGCGCCGAGGCAGCCGCCCAGTATTTTGCTTACGACTGCCGCCGCGGTGTATAGAAGGGCGAAAAGCCCCGCGTGGAGTACGTAGGATAGCTCTATTCTCATGCCCACCTCAACGAAGAATAGGGGGATGAAGAGGGAATAGCCGAGGACGTTCATGTGGTCCAGGATAGCTTTCTTCTTCGGAATCTGGCCGAGTGCGAGGCCGGTAAGGTAAGCTCCGAGGATTGAGGCAAGGTTTAAGTGCTCCGCCAGGTGCGCGAAGACTATCAAGAAGACGAGGGCGAAGGCCGTCTCGCTCTCCGGGAGGTCTATCCTTGAAACGTAGCGGAAGACCCTGTTTGCCATCTCAGGGCCAAAGTAGAGGAAGAAGAACAGGAGGAGAGAGACAGAAATCAGAACCTCAGCAAGGCTGGAATAGCTAACCGAACCCCCTTTGATCATTGATATTGCGACGGTAAGCACGAGGATTCCGAGAACGTCGTCAACGACGGCCGCTGCTAAAATCGTCGTCCCCTCGCGCGTGTTAAGCTTTCTTAGCTCCATTAGAACCTTCACGGTGATGCTAACGCTCGTAGGCGTCATCAGTGCACCGTAGAGAACCGCCTCATGGAACGGAACGAAGAAGTATGCAACGCTGAACCCGAAGAAAAAAGCCACGAAAACTCCGACTCCAGCAACGAAGACGCTCTGCTTCCCGACTCGCTTGAACTCCTCAAGCTCGCTCTCAAGGCCGGCCATGAAAAGGAGGAGCAGGACTCCCAGGTTGGAGAATTGGGCAATTACAGGGTTCGTTTCAAAGAAAATGCCTATCAATAAACCTCCAAATATCTGGCCCAGAACCACGGGCTGGCCGATTCTCTCGAAGACGTACCCCATCACCTTTGCCGTCGCGAGCATTAGGGCTATGAGGAGGAGTATCTCCATACTACCGCCCCTACCCCTTTGAGAAGGCCCACTTCAGTAGGAAAGGCGTTGCAATCGTAGTTATCACCACCATCGTCACTGGAATCGCGAAAACCCCCCTGTCAAAAGCCCCCTCCCTGAGGGCGACGTTGGCCATGATGAGGGCAACCTCCATCCTCGGAACCATTCCAACACCGACCTGGAGAGCTTCAATGGGTTTGAACTTGGCAAATAGCGCGCCGAGTCCACAGCCAGCTACCTTGCTAACTATGGCCAGGAGAGCGTAGACCAGGGCAAAGGTTCCGGCCGTGGTGAGTATCCTGACGTCGCTCTCTATTCCGATGCTCACGAGGAAAACGGGGATGAAGAGGGAGTAGCCTATCGTAACGGTCTTGTCGGCCACTTTCCTGGCCTCCTCGGTCGTCGCCACGAGTATTCCAGCTAAGTAAGCACCTGTTATTCCAGCGATCTGGAACTGCTCGGCAAGATATGCAAATATGAGCATTATGGCTATCGCCATTGCAGTTACCGTCTCGGGCAGAGTTATCTTTTCCGAAGCCTTCAGGGCCTCTTTAACTGCTGGAGTTCCAACGAGAAGGCCAAGGAGGAAGAAGAGCGCAACCTCGCCGAGGATTATGAGAAGATCCTCCATGTAAACGCTCCCACGGGTGTTTATACCCACGAGGATCGTCAGGACGATAATGCCCAGGACGTCATCAACTACGGCGGCAGCGAGAATCGTCGTCCCGACCCTCGTCCTGAGCTTCTTCATCTCCATGAGGATGCTGGTAGTCAGACCAACGCTCGTCGCCGTGAGAACACCGCCGAGGAACAGCGCCTGGACGTGCGAATAGCCCCAGGCGAGGGCGCCAAAATAGCCGAGGAGAAAGGGAACGAGAACGCCCATCGCCGCAACTATAAAAGCCGGAATCCCAACGTGTTTGAACTCCTCAATGTCCGTTTCAAGGCCCGCCAAAAAGAGGAGCATGACGACGCCAAGCTCTCCTATGAGCCTGACTGCCTCGTCGTAGGAGACTATTCCAAGTATAGAAGGTCCTATGAGAATCCCGCCAATGAGCTGGCCGAGGGCGGCCGGAAATCCGAGGCGAACGGTGAGGTAACCGAACAGCTTCGCAACTACCAGTATCAGGGCAAGCTCTAGGAACACGTCCATGATTGTCATCCCCTGCAGTTATTCCAGCCCAGGCCGGAGTCAATAGGAAACTATGCGGATGAGCCGAATGATGTCCTTAACCTCAAGGACGCCGTGGACGCGGTTCTCATCATCAACGACGGGAAGGTGGTGTTTTCCGGTCTCGAGCATGATCTGAATTGCCCTTCCGAGGTTCTCGTCAACGTGAATCGTTATCGGCTTTTTCACCATTATGTCCCCAACACGGGAAGCCCTGCTGACGGAGTACTTTTTGAGGAGGCTCAGTCCCACCAGGGAGTACCTCTTGGGGGGTGCAAAGAAGTTGAGCAAATCCTTCATAGTTACAAATCCCAGAAGCCTTCCCTCGTCGTCAACCACGACTGCCGAGCTCTCTTCCCCCCTCAGCTCCTGCACGAGCTTGGAGAGAGGATCATCCGGATGAAGTTTCAGAAACTCCCTGTCCATCACGAGGCTCACAGGAACCTTTGAGATGTACCGGATGTTGTGGCTGAGTTCTTCCTTCCTCTGGAGCTGGAGAAGCCTCCGCTTGCTGTGAATGATGTGCATTTTTTTAGTTTTGCTGGCTTTTGTGAGCGAAATTCCAACGACGTCCTCCATTGTACTCCCTGGTACAGGTCTATTATTTGAGGGCGTTTAAATGTTTCGGGCGCTTTTTTACATAAAAACGTCTAAAAATTCCAAACTTCTGGTAAATTTTAGACTTATTTTAGCCAAAAACTTTTTAAGGCAGTTCCCATAGACTCCGGTAAGGGAAATATGGTTTCTGGAAATGGAAGCGGAAAGACGTACGACGTTGTTATAATCGGTGCAGGCCCTGCGGGACTTTTTGCGGCCTACGAACTGGCAGAAAAGAGCGATTTTAGGGTTCTGGTTATTGACGAGGGTGGTGAAGTTGACCAGAGGAAGTGCCCGATGTACGAACTCGGCTACTGCATCGGCTGTCAGCCCTGCCACATAATGAGCGGCGTCGGCGGCGCTGGAGGCTTAAGCGACGGCACGATAAACCTCCGTCCAGATATTGGCGGCGACCTTAGGGAGCTGACGAACGACGAGAACTACGCCTGGCAGCTCGTCTGGGAGGTTGACCAGATTCTGCTGCGACATAAGGCTCCGAGGAACCTCTTCAAGGGCGATCCGGAGCAGGTCAAGTACTGGGAGCAAAAGGCGGCCCAGGCAGGGGTGAAGTTCATCCCGATAATTCAGAGGCACATCGGTTCAGACAGGACGCCCGAGGTAATAAGCGACATTAAGCACTACCTGGAGGGCAAAGGCGTCAAATTCCTCCTCTGGACGAAGGCCATTGAGTTCAACGAAGGCTGGGTGAAGGTAAAGCGCGGAAAGGACGTTTTTGAAATCAGAACTAAGTACATCATAGTGGCTCCAGGCAGGGGAGGTGCCGACTGGTTCCAAGACGTTGCCCAGAAGATCGGACTGAAGGCAAGGCATGGCCCGATAGACGTTGGAGTCCGCGTTGAGGTTCCTGCGATAGTTATGGAGCCGATAACGAGCATAAACCACGACCCCAAGTTTCACATATACACGGACACCTACGACGACTTCGTGAGGACTTTCTGCACAAACCCGAACGGCTTCGTGGTTGAGGAGCGCTACGACGGCTACGTTGGGGTTAACGGCCACTCCATGCACGAGAAGAAGAGCAACAACACGAACTTCGCCTTCCTGACGAGGATAGAACTGACTGAGCCCGTTGAGGACACAACCGCCTACGGAAAGAGCATCGCCCAGCTCGCAACCACGATAGGCGGCGGAAAACCCCTCATCCAGCGTCTCGGCGACCTGAGGAGAGGCAGGAGAAGCACCTGGTCCAGAATACGGAGGAGCGACGTCGAACCTACTCTCAAGCACGTTACTCCTGGAGACATAGCGATGGCCCTTCCCCACCGCGTTGTTACAAACATCATAGAGGGCCTTGAGAAGCTCGACAGGGTTCTTCCGGGCGTAGCCAGCGACCACACACTCCTCTACGCCCCGGAGATTAAGTACTACGCGATGAGAGCAGAGGTGAACGAGAACCTAGAGACGAGCATTGAGAACATCTTTGCGGCCGGAGACGGGGCAGGGCTGAGCAGGGACATAGTGAACGCGGCAGCTACGGGCATACTCGCCGCGAGGGGGATACTCAAGAAGGAGGGCCTGTACACGGAAAAGGACTTCAGGAAACCGGGCAACTGGAGGCACACAATCGAAAAAATGGAATGAATTCCCCGCTTTTTATTTTCACTGCATTTAGCCTTCGGTTGAGGTTAGGTGCTCGTAAAGTATCCTCACCCCCCTGGTTCTTGCCAGGAGGTCAAGGTAGTCCAAATACACCATCGGCGGTCATGTGGAGTAGAACGGCGAATCTTTTTCCACTACCTTTGGGAGCTCCACGTAGTCCATCCTGGCTATGTGATAAAGCAGGAACTCCGGGAGCAGGGGATCCAACGTGCGAAAGTCCCTGCTGTGGAGTTCTGTTATTAAATCCAGGACCTCAGCATAAACTTCATTCCTGACCGCCGAGATGTCGGGAAAGTATTCAGTGCTCATTGGGACTTTGGCTAGGGGGTCTTCAGTCACGGCGAGATAGCCTTCGGCCCAGCTCATGTAGAAAAGGGCGAGGGAGTAGAGACCTGCCGACGAACAGTTCTTGGACATGTTTGTATAGTAGCCTCCCCTCGCCCCCAAAACCTCAAAACGGCCCTGTTTGTTTTTGTAAATCCGGGATATCTCCCTTTCCATCACAGGTATTTTATTTTCGAGCAACAATTTTGTCCTCTCACTCAGGATTTCTCCGCCTGAAGACCCGGAATTAAGCTCGTTAATGTATGCTATACCCTCCTCGACGTAGGGGAATACGTAATTCTCGTAGAACTCGGGAATGGCCAACAAAGCCTTGCAGACTCCCTCAGAGAATCCATATTCCCCAGCGTAAGAGTCGTAATTGAAATCGGGGTTGTTGTAGGCAAGCTGGAGCTCCAGCCATGCGAGAAGGGCGTAGGCCTGCGGATCGCTCACGTTTGCTTCGAGTTCCCTAAACTTTTCCAGGTAGCGTTCCCTCTCCTCCCTTAGCTCCCGATACCTCGGGGTTATCTCCTCTAGAAGCTCCCCAAACTCTTCCCTGCTCATGTTATCGGGGCATGGGGTGCTTTTTTCAACTAGGTCCCACGCATAAAATGAATATAAAGTCCAGGTGTAGATTCCAGCTCTGTAAAGGGCTTCACCAAGCATGCCGGCGCTTGAGTTTCCCCTTAGGCGGTCGATATCCTCTTTAGTCACCAAGTCCCAGAAGTCAAACCGCTGAAATTCGCCCTCAAACTTATGCTCCTCGTACATTTCCGTCAGGTTGTACTCAACTATACGATGCGTTGTCTCATCAGTTTTTGAAAATTGGATAAAAAGGGATAAACCTCCCAAGGCTACCAAGATGACTAATAAAAGCCCCTTTATCTCCATATCAACGCCTCTCCTGAAATCATTCTCTGTAACATCAAACATCACCAGGCCCATTGGGAGTGCGAACAGGGCCTTCAGGTGCTCGAATAATCTCCCGCAAGTTGTCTACAATATCCTATTTCTTTCACCCTTATAAATATTCCGGTTGCCTTTAGTAAAATCTAAATTTTTGAATTTATAATGATTTTGACTAAAATCCAGTCTTATTTGGCTTTTCAAATTAGAGGAATAAGCCGAAGCAAAGAATCCGCATGAGGAAGTAATTGAGAGAAATCTCCACACCATCCATCGATGGTTTTATTAAACATGACTTAACGACCTTTCTTCGGTGGAAAAAATGCCCGTAAAATGCAAATTCTGTGAGAAACCAGCCTTCATCAAGCTCCATTATCCAAAGATGTACCTCTGCGAGGAGCACTTCACCGAGTACTTTGAGAGAAAGGTGAAGAGGACGATAGAGCGCTACAAGATGCTCAAACCCGACGAAAGGGTTCTGGTCGTCGTCAGCGGCGGAAAAGATTCGGCAGTTACAGCCCACGTCCTCAAGAAGCTCGGCTACAACATCGAGTGCCTTCACATAAACCTCGGAATCGGCGAGTACTCGGAGAAGGGGGAGATATACGCTAAGATGCAGTGCGAGAGGATAGGTGCTCCCCTTCACATCATCAGGCTCAAGGAACTCCTCGGCTACGGCATCGGTGAGGTTAGGACGAGGAGGCCGACGTGCTCCTACTGCGGTTTAACCAAGCGCTACATCTTCAACAAGTTCGCCTACGACAAGGGCTTCGACGCAGTCGCTACCGGCCACAACCTCGACGACGAGGCCAGCTTCATCTTCAACAACATAATGAACTGGAACACGCAGTACCTGGCGAAGCAGGGGCCGGTAACCCCCTCCCAGTTCAACGGCAAACTCGTGAAGAAGGTGAAACCGCTCTACGAGGTGACCGAAAGGGAGGTCGTTGCCTACGCTTTAGCCAACGGCATAGAGTACGAGATAGATGAGTGTCCCTATGCGAGGGGAGCCACCACCCTCGAGTGGAAGGCAATCCTCAACGAGATGGAGGAGAAGAGGCCGGGGACGAAGATAAACTTCGTCAAGGGCTACCTGAGGAAGAAGGGCCTCTTCGAGGCCGAACTGGAGGAGACGGAGCTTAGGGAGTGCAAGGTCTGCGGGATGCCGTCGAGCGGAGAGATCTGTTCGTTCTGCCGCTTCTGGAAGCTGGAGAAGCCCATTGACTTCAGGATATAGCATGAGATTATGGGAGCCTCTTTCAAATATTTACGAGAATTTAAGCTCACCCCGTCAGAAAGCCGGCCAGGTATAAGGCCAATGCAGTTGCCACCTGATTTGAGAAGTTGTCGTCAGGGGGGATGTTGTAGAACTCCACGATGGTACCAATCACAGAGCCGATAAATGCAGTCAGGGGGTCGACCACCAATAGCAGCACCATAAAGGCCGTCACAAAGTAAGCAAGACTCCCCTCAACACTTTTGCCGTTTTTAAACCTGTGTTTTCCAAAGCTCTTCCCAATTATAGCGGCCATGGCATCTCCGAGAGTAGCGACGCTTATGGCCCCTATCGCCACGTTTTCCGGGAAGAAGTAGACCACGATAAAAGAAGCGGCGGCGAAGTAAATGTGGGCCGCGACTCTCCCCCGCTCGTGCGGCCTCGTTATTGCCTCTATATGGTTTTCTATGCGCTCAATACTCTTCCCGAGCTCAGGAGAGGGGTAAATTTTAAGAAGGTGATATTTTATCCTGTCCCTCCACTCCTCAATTATCCTGAACGGCTCAAGTACCACGAAAAGCCCAAAGAAAAGACCAATCATTAGGAGCGTGAAATCCCTTCCAAGGAGAAGATAAACCGCCGGAACAGCGAGACCGGTGAGATGGAGGGCCTTACGCCTCATTTCGCTTTTTATGCTCACGTTTTATCACCTCCAAGGCCTCTTCGAGGTTTTTAACGATGTAATCCGCATGCTTTACAGCCCTCCTCCTAAAATAACCCCTTCTGACGAGTATAGTAGTCGCCCCTATTTCCCTGCCCCCCCTCATGTCGGTATCGTCCCTGTCCCCCACCACGTAAACTTCATCGTCTGGAAAGAGCCTCAGGGCGAGGCGAAAGTTGTGGGGTTCGAGCTTGCTGTACCCAGTTTCTCCGCTTATTATCAGGGCGTCGAAGTAATCCTTTATGCCAAGGTATTCAAGCTTTTTTCTCTGCCACCTGCTCGAAGAGTCCGTTATGAGAACTATCCTTGCCCCGAGTTCTTTCAACCCCTCAAGAAATGTAATTGCGTCGGGATGCAATTTGAGGCTGGAGAAGAAGACCCTGTCAACGAGTGCCGTGACCTCCTCAAGCTCCTCAGGGTTTATTTTAGAGTAGACCTTCACCATCAGCCTCTCTATTATCTCATCCAAATCGAGGATATGGAACTCCTCGGACATTTCAAACTCCCTGTACCGAGCGGTTAGAATGTAAAAGAAAGCCCTCAGCTTCCTCATTCTAAGGAGATAGGGAACAAGGGTCAAGAGAGTTCTCCTGCCTGCCTCCCACGTGTTGCACAGTGTGTCATCGAGGTCAACGAGTACGAGCATGGTGTATGTTTCCATCCCTGGTTTTTAAAAAGTATGCTAAGGTTTAAAAGACCGAGAGGGGATGCTCATCTGATGAAGGGAGAAATCCTGATAATAGCGGGCATGGCGATGATATTCGTGGGGTTCTTCCTCCTCATGATCGGCACCCTCCTCTCGGCTGCAGGCGGCGATTCCGAAGTCGAAAGCGGGGGAGTAATCATGATAGGCCCCATACCGATAGTTTTCGGGACCGGCAGAGGGGCCACCATTGCAATGGTTCTAGCCCTGGTTCTTATGGTTCTGTGGATAGTGGGAGCCCTACTCCTAAGGAGGGGATGACGTGGATTTCCTGCTCGCGCTGGCCATTCTCCTGGTGTTTGCGAAAAGCCTTGAATGGCTCTTTGAGAGGTTTGAAATACACCCGATAATAGCCCACGTGCTGACCGGAATCACCCTTGGCCCCTTCGTTTTTGGGTTGATAGAGCCAACACAAGAGCTCAGCGTTCTGGCGGAGTTCGGCCTCATAATGATGATGCTTTACATGGGGCTCACAAGCAACTTCTCAGCGATAGCACAGAACACAAAAAAGGCAGTTATAGTGGCAGTTCTTGGTGTGGCCTTTTCCTTCCTCTTTGGCTTCGCAACGGTCGTTTTCTTCGGTAAGAGCATATCTTCTGCCATTTTTGTTGGCATAACACTCGGAAACACTGCCATCGAAGTTACAAGCGGTGTCCTCGTCAGAGAAAGGGTGAGGAGGGAAGTCTCGTCAATACTCATGGGAGCGGCGTTTGCAGACGACATACTCGCGGTTTATCTCATAGGCATCCTCACCGCGATGGCCAAGGGCACCATGGGACTCTCCCCCCTTCTAATCCTAACGGCCAAAATATTCCTCTTCATCGGGGCCGTGCTTCTCGTTTCAGAGCTTGTTATGAAGAGGGCGAGGTGGTTCAACTATATAGTACGCGACCTGAACGTTTTCTTTACGTTCACAATGATACTCACTTTCTCCCTCGCTATAATAGCAGAGAGAGCCGGTCTAAACCAGATAATAGGAGCCTACCTGGCAGGTCTGACCATTAGCAGACTCCGCGAGAGAAAGGACCCCCTGATAGTAACGAGGATCAAACTAAACGAGCTTATAGAGGACCTGCAGGTCGTACTGACGGAGTTCTTCATACCCCTGTTCTTCATATACGTCGGCCTGATGTTCAACCCACCCCTTAAGGAAATAAAACTCCCCCTGATACTGATGCTTTACGCCTCGGCGGTTCTGGGCAAGCTCCTGGGATGCGGGCTGGGCGCTAAGCTTTTTGGCCTCTCCTGGATGGATTCCGCACTCATCGGAATTGGGATGGGGGGAAGAGGTAGTCTGGAGCTGGCCATATTGACCTTCGGACTGAGCGCGGGCCTAATAGACCAGGGGCTCTTTGCAACCGTAATAGTGGTCTCAATGCTTACCGCCCTAACGACCCCAATTTTCTTCAGGGAGTTCATCAAGAGGGCAAAAGCTTAAATTCCATCCGAAGAATTCCCCTTACCGGTGAGAAAATGTTCCCAGAAAAAGGAGCCAGTGAAGAGGAAGTCCTGCGGGAGCTTGAAGAGAAGACTATGGAGGACTTAACTTTTGATTCTGGCAAGATACTCGGTTCCATGTGCACTTATCCACATCCCTTCGCAGTTAAGGTCGTTATGAAGTACATAGACAGAAACCTCGGCGACCCCGGCCTTCACGTCGGGAGCCAGAAGATCGAGAAAGAGGCCGTTGACATTCTGGCCAGCCTCCTCGGGCTGGAGAAGGGCTACGGCCACATAGTCTCTGGCGGGACGGAGGCCAACATCTTAGCGGTAAGAGCGATGAGGAACATCGCTGGAGTAGAAAAGCCCGAACTTATCCTTCCAGAGAGCGCCCACTTCTCCTTCATCAAGGCCGCCGAGATGCTCGGAGTGAAGCTCGTGTGGGCGGAACTTAACGACGACTACACGGTCAACGTGAAAGACGTTGAGGAAAAGATAACGGACAGGACGATAGGAATAGTGGGGATAGCCGGGACAACTGGTCTCGGAGTGGTTGACGACATCCCGGCCCTGAGCGACTTAGCAATTGACTACGGTCTTCCCCTCCACGTTGATGCAGCCTTTGGGGGCTTCGTGATACCCTTCGCCAAGGCCCTTGGTTATGAGATTCCTGACTTCGACTTCAGGCTCAAGGGAGTGAAGAGCATAACCATAGACCCTCACAAGATGGGCATGGTGCCGATCCCAGCGGGGGGAATAATCTTCCGCGAGAAGAAGTTTCTGGACAGTATAAGCGTTTTGGCCCCTTATCTGGCCGGCGGAAAGATCTGGCAGGCTACAATAACCGGAACGAGACCCGGAGCAAACGCATTGGCAGTGTGGGCAATGATAAAGCACCTCGGCTTTGAGGGGTACAAAGAGATAGTGAAGGAGAAGATGGAGCTCGCGAGGTGGTTCGCCTCCGAGCTTAAGAAGATACCCGGGGTTTACCTCATCAGGGAGCCCGTTCTCAACATCGTCTCCTTCGGCTCTGAAAAGCTGGAAGAACTTGAGGAAGAGCTTAAGGCTATGGGGTGGGGTATAAGCGCCCACCGCGGATACATAAGGATCGTGGTCATGCCACACGTAAAGAGAGAGCATCTGGAGGCGTTTTTGGGTGACCTGAAGAAGATTTCAAAAAGGCTTTAAAGTCGTCCGACAAATTAACCCATTGGTAAGACAATGACAACCGGTGTGAAAGTTTCCGTGAGACTGCCCCCGAAGCTTGCTGAGGAGATAGATTCGCTCGTCAAGGCAGGTCTCTTCAGTAACAGAAGCGACCTGATAAAAGAAGCAATAAGGCACTACCTCAGGGAGCTCAGAAAGGAGCTCACGGAAGAGGAAAGATGGAGGCTGAAGGCCGTCGAGGAAGTTCTCAGGGAGGACTGGGAGAGTGAGGAAGACAGCTTCTGGGACTCCTAACTGAAGAACGGCCCTTCAAAAGGGAGAAGTTGTCCTCCTGTCCTTTCCCTTCAACGACCTCCAGAACGTGAAGACGAGGCCGGCTCTCGTCCTTTCAAGCGAAAGCTTCAACAGGAAGAGCAACTCCATCATAGTGGCCCAGATAACCTCCAATCTAAAAAGCGGGTTTAACGAACTCAACGTCTTGATAGTGGACGAAGATCTTGAAAGATACCCCGGAACAAGGCCAATAATACCCAGCATCGTTAAGCCCTACGTGATTTTCTCAGTCAACAAAAGGATTGTAATCAAGAGAATCGGTCTCCTGCGGGAGAGAAAGCTCGCCAAGGTTTATGAAAACCTCCTGAAGGTGCTCGACCTTATTCAGTAACCCCCTTTATGTCCACGTGGACGAAGGCCCTCTCAACCTCGGGCATCTCCTCTACCCTCTTCTTAACCTCCTCACTGGCGTCGTGGGCTTCCTTGAGGGTTATTTCCGGTGGAACTTCGATGTGGAGCTCAACGTGGAGCTTGTTTCCGACGTAGTGCGCCCTGAGGTCGTGTACATTGAGGACATTGGGAACGCTCATGGCGCGCTTCTTAATCTCCTCGCACACCTCAAAGGGCGGGGCCTGACCGGTGAGGTAGCCGAGGTTTTCCAGCAGGATGTCAAAGGCCACCTTTACGAGAAAGAGAGCCACCAGAAGGCCTGCGAGGGCATCGCCATATCTGAAGCCAAACTTCTGGAGGCTGAGGCCGACCAAGACCGCCACGCTGCTGAGGGCGTCGCTCCTGTGGTGGTAAGCGTCGGCAACTAAGATTTGGCTTTTGAGCTTCCTGCCGACGTAAACGGAATAGCGGAACATTAACTCTTTGGCAAGAATGGAAAGGACCGTAACCGAGAGCATTATTGAGTTAACCTCAATGGCCGTGCCATGGAGAAGTCTGAAGAGTGAATCCCTTCCGATTTCGTAGGCCACCAAGAGGAGAGCCTCGCCTATGAGAAAGGCCACCAGGGGCTCAAAGCGGGAGTGTCCGAAGGGGTGGCTTCTGTCCGGGGGCTTTGAAGAAACCCTCATCCCAAGGTAACCGATGACGCTCGTAATCACGTCGCTGAGGGAGTGGACTCCGTCTGATATGAGGGCTATGCTTGAATAAACGAATCCAACTGCCACTTTCAGCACTGCAAGGAGAATGTTTCCAATTATCGAGACCCATATCGGGCGGTAGAGCTCTTCCAATGGCCACCCTCCAGCTTTAATTTGGGCGGTCAGTCCGTCACTCCCTCGTCACAACTCGGACAAGGCTGAACTCATCATCCCAGAAAAGATAGAGGGAGAACTTTAAAAGGTTTGCTCAGCGATCACCTTTCCTTCCTCACCGGTCGGTTCGCCCATCACTCATCATCGCAAATTAGACTCCTCAAAATGCTTTTAAACGTTCCCGCACACTCATAGCACTGGTTGAAACGAGGCAAAACTTGATGTGACAGGTGACGGGAATGAATACACTGATAACAGTGGGGCTGGCAATCATAGCCTTCTGGACGATCCTCTACCTCCTGACTGACAGAGAGGAGAAGGAAGAGGGCCTCACGGTTGACATGTTCGTTGCAATGTGGAGGACAAAGCGGCTGCTCGGCTTCATAGACAGACTTTCCCGCATTAACAGGCGTTTCTGGAAGGTCTATGCGGACATCGGCATTGCGGTCGGATTCATAGGAATGGCCTACGTGTTCTACGCCCTCGCTAAGACCGCCGCCACAACCCTTTCAAGCAGGGGAGAGCAGGCAGGGGTCCAGCTAGTGATTCCTGGACTCACGATACCCCTGTGGTACGGACTGGTTGGACTGGCTGTCGTTATGGTCGTTCACGAGCTCAGCCACGGTGTTGTGGCGAGGGCCGAACGGCTTCCGCTCAAATCTGTTGGATTGGTCCTTCTGGCCGTTATCCCGGGGGCCTTCGTTGAGCCGGACGAGGAAGCCCTGGCAAGCTCCCGCCTAAGGAGCAGGCTGAGGGTTTACGGGGCGGGTTCAATGGCGAACATCGTTACTGCATTTATAGCGGCCTTAATCCTGAGCTACGCCATCCTCCCGATCCTAACCCCCAGCGGAATCGAGGTAGGGGGTATAATCCCGGGTTCTCCAGCCGATGGAGTTCTCCATAAGGGGGACGTGATAATAGGGATAGACGGAAAGGAAGTAAAGACCATGGATGAGTTCATAGAGGCCATGAACTCAACAAAACCCGGACAAACCCTCGTCCTCTCTCTCCTGAGGGGAGGCGAGAAGATAGAGGCCGAGCTAACGCTCGCCGAACATCCGGAGAATCCCGGTAAAGGATTCATCGGCATCAATCCCATTCAGCACGTGGTGCCGAAAATTGGGCCCAGCTGGCTGATTTTACCGCTCTTTTTCAGCGTGTACTGGATACACGTGCTGAACCTGGGGATAGGCCTGATGAACCTCCTCCCGCTCGTTCCCCTCGATGGGGGCAGGATGCTCGACGACCTTTTCAAAGAATATCTTCCAGAGACCGTGGCCAGGTCACTCAGGTACTTCACAATAGGCGTTGGGCTCTTCCTCCTCGCCCTCAACCTCTGGCCTGCGGTGATGAACCTGATCGGATGATAGGGGTTCGCCCTCCTTTTGCAAGATTTAAGAGAGTGGAAAATTGAGGAAAACTAAACTCCTAACTAAAGCTTTATCTCAAACCTCCCCTTGGAGAACCTGAACTCCGCCTCCGCAGGGGTAAACTCCGGTAGAAGGGATTTTCTGACCCTCATTTTCTCCACACCCGGCTTTTCAGTTACCCTGAACTCGATGATGTGCTCCATGTACTGAGAGAGCCAGGCAATAAAGCCGGGGGAGACTCTGTCCCTGTTGAGAAGGAAGATGTTCAGCGGCCTCGCCCGGCCTTTTTTCTCCTCTCTTGCCCTCATTTTCATCGCTATGTTCTTTCGGAGTATCTTAACGGCTGCCTCCTCACCGAACAGGTCAACCATCCCGTCCAGTGTCACATAGATGCCAATAGGCTTCCTGCCTCCAATGAGCTTCCAAAAACGTCAAGTACAACCAACCTGCCCTCCTCCCCCTCTCTAACAACATCATAATGAATGACATTCCCGTAACGCTCCAGGAGGAGAAACGGGAACGAGTAGTTCGTAACGACTCCAAAGCCTCCCCTGGAAAGGAGCCTCCGAAACACTTCGATGGCCAAAAACCACCCGAAAGATGCAGTTTCATACACAACCAAGAGAGTGCTGTCTTCCAGCAGACCCCCGCCGAGCAGGGAGTCAAGCTCCCGGATTCCAGTGGGCACCACCTCTTCGGTCGCTCTTTTAGGCGTATCCTTCGACATTCTCTCAACCACTATTGATTAAACCAATCCTTTTTAAACGGTTTTTGAAAGTCGGTTGCGGTGAGTGGATGAAGTGCTCCAAGTGCGGTAAACCAGCGGTGTATCACGCGCGCTACACGGGACTCTACTACTGCCAAAAACACTTCAACCAAATGGTTGAGAAGAAGTTCAAGGAGACCGTGAAGAAGTATCGGCTCATAGAGAAGGGCGAGAGGATAGCCGTCGGTGTGAGCGGCGGAAAGGACAGCGTCGTCCTGATGCACCTTTTAGCGAAGCTCCGGGAGAAGTTTCCCTTTGAGCTGGTTGCGATAACCATAGACGAGGGGATAGCAGGATACAGGCCCCCCAGCGTCGAGATAGCGAAGAGGAACGCAAAAAAACTTGGAATAGAGCACCGCATCTACTCCTTCAAAGAATACATAGGCTTCACGCTGGACGAGACGGTAGAGATAATGGGGAGCTTTGAGAAGGGTGAAAGGGTTGGGGCATGCTCCTACTGCGGTGTGTGGAGGCGCTGGCTCATCAATTACGCGGCAAAAGATGTAGAAGCCGACAAACTGGCCGTCGGCCACAACCTCGACGATGAAGTCCAGATGTTCCTCATGAACATCCTGAGGGGAGACATAGCGCGCCTTGGAAGAACCGGACCGTACTACGAGGAGATTCATCCCGAGCTCGTCCCGAGGATAAAGCCCCTCCGCGAGATTCCGGAGAAGGAAATTGTCCTTTACGCCGTTCTGAACAACATTGAGGTGGATTTCAGCGAGTGTCCATACGCCGTCGAGGCATTCAGGGCCGAGATAAGGGACTGGATAAACGAGATGGAGGAGAAGCACCCTGGAACGAAGTATCAGATACTGAGGAGCTACGACAAGCTCTTCCCGCTGATAGCGAAGACCTACACCAAGAAGACGAGCGAGCTGAACCGCTGTAAGATATGCGGCCAGCCGACAACTGGGGAGATATGCAAGGCCTGCCATTTCAGGCTCCAGGTCGAGAAGAAGGCCAGGGAAAGGGGCCTGACTTTCAGGGTCGAGTGAGTTTGATAAACAGAGGTTTATAAATCGCTGTAAAGTATACTAAGCAAGGTTTATAAACAAAAGTACGAAGATAAAATCATGAAGGAAGGTCTTGCGAGAGTCCTAACAGAATGGCAGGAGACCTGGACGCCGGAGCTCATTGAGAGGGATTTTGATTTATCATTAATCCCTGAAAAGCCAAGAAAAGTCGTCACCTTTGCCGGCTGTCGGAGGACGGGAAAGACGTACCTAATGTTCCAGCTGATCAACGAGCTGTCAAAGAAAATTCCCAGGGACAGAATCTTCTACATCAACTTTGAGGACGAGAGGCTTGAAAAGAACATTTTGACACTTACCGAGCTGATACCAACAATCGAGGAGCTTTTTGGAACCTCAGCGGAGCTTTACCTCTTCCTCGACGAGATACAGAACGTGGAAGGGTGGGACTCGTGGGTCAGGAGGGTTCATGATTCTGGAAAGGCGAAGCTGTTCCTGAGCGGCTCCTCCTCAAAGCTCTCTAGCAGGGAGATTCCAACTTCCCTTAGAGGTAGGGCGCTGACTTTCGAAGTGTTCCCACTGAGCTTCCGGGAGTTCTTGAGATTCAAGGGGTTTGAAGTTCCGTCGAGGGTGGAATTCAGCTCAAAGAAGGCCAGACTTCTGAACCTCCTCAGGGAATACGTTATCTATGGTGGTTTCCCAGAGGTTGTTCTGGCGGATGATCCGAGGGTGAAGAGGCTCATAGTTACCGACTATTTCAACACCATAATAGCCCTCGACGTCGTTGAACGGTACTCATTGAGAAACCCGGAGGAGCTAAGAGCTTTTCTTAGGCTGGCCCTCAACTCGGAGTACCTGAGCCTGAGCAAAATGGAGAGAACCCTCAAGAGTCTCGGCTACAGGATAAGCAGGCTGACCCTCGCCAACTACTTGAGGTATCTGAGCGAATCCTACTTCCTCTTCCCTGTCGAGGTACTCTCACCTAAAGTCCGCTTCAGGATTGGCCATCCCAAAAAGGTCTACTTCGTCGACAACTCGTTCCTGACGTTCCTCAGCATCAAGTTCAGCGAGAACTTTGGAAGGCTCATGGAAAACACAGTCTTTCTGGAGCTAAGGAGGAAGGGAGAGGAAATCAACTACCTCCTCGGCGAAAACTGGGAAATTGACTTCGCTCTACCCGAGGAGGAGACCCTCATCCAGGTGAGCTACGATCTAAGCGATCCAGAAACCCTTGGGAGAGAACTTAAAGCGATAAAAGCGGCGAGGAGGGAGACGGGATGGAAGAAAGCCTACGTTATAAACTGGGATGTCGAGAAGGAAGTAGATGGGATAAAGTTAATCCCCCTATGGAGGTTTTTGCTTGAAGAGGATTATTGAGACCCCAATCCCACTCGAAGAGCTTGAGGAAATCCGCCAGCGGAGCGGGGCAGGGGTGAAACTGGTTCTCATTGAAGTGATTGTGAGAAACAGAATTCCTCTCAACAGGGTTGCAATTGAAGGAAAAGAAGAGGAGATAAAGAGGTTCATGGAGTTTCTGATGAGGGCGAGGGCAGGGGGATAACCCATTTCAACCAAGCTACTAATCTATTCTTATCTCCCCCCTCCTGAATGTGAAGGAATAACCCTCCCTCTCGGGAACAAAGTTAGGCAGAGGGGACTTCCATACAAACATTCTCTCAGTTCCAGGGCTCTCTGAAGAGAATTCTATGACGTATTGGCTGTAGAGGGCAATCCATGCCACAAACTTTTCAGACGCCCTCCCCTTGTTCAACAGAAATATGTTAAGGGGCCTTTTCCGTTTTTCGGTCATCTTGGCCTTTTCTTTAACTCCAATCAGATTCTGGAAAACTCTGATGAACGTTTCTTCACCGAACATAAATCCGAAGCCATCCATTGTCACGGTGACGCCAACAGGCCTCCTGTCTTTGATTTTATCTTTCAGGATTTTTCGGTAGACCTCCGTGTACTTCGGCAAAAAGGTGGCCGCATCAACACCGGGGAGGTAATAAACGAAATCCACTTCTGGAAGCTGAATCCTATAGAACGAAGATAGTACGTCTATAACGGCCAAGTTTCCTCTTCTGCCCTCCTCTTCTATATTAAACCCACTCACCCCCACCTCCATACTGAGAGGGGTAAGCGGCATCACTGAGTCCAGAATCACTCCAAAATCCCCCTCATTTATGCGGTTTCTGAGAATCTCGAACGCAAGAACCCATCCGTAGGAGTAGCTGTCGTAGAGTATCAGAAGGTTGCCCTCCTCAAGCAAACCACCACCAATGGCCCTATCAAGTTCCGGAATACCCGTGCTTAAAACGTGCATGGTTAAACCCACCAAAACAATTTTAGAGAAGTTAGTATTTAACTCTAACTCAGCGAGTTTACTAAATCCACAAATCTTCAGAAAGCATGAAAGTGCCACATACACCCCCTAAGGGCACGAAAAGCACTTAGAAGGGTCCGAGATGCACCAAAAAAGGGAGCAAAACAATCTCTGAAATTCAGAGAAACTCCACGCTATAAATAGGAGAACGTCCTATTCTAAATCGAGGTGGTGGATATGGAAGAGGTTAGGGAGCTTAAAGATGTCCTCGAGAAGGTTGAGGGGAAGCTGATAGCTGCCGGCAAAATGTACGGGGCGATGAACTTCGGGGCGTGGCTGTGTGTAATGCTGTTCTACTATGTACTCGTGGGTCTCTTCGACCTCCCGTGGCAGTTCAACTTCGTTTACTGGCCGGCCGGCCTTTTCGTGGCGACGAGCTTCACGGGAAGGGCGTGGAGAATGTTCAAAAGGCTCGGAGAAGTCACGGGGGAGAAGGTTGAAGTCTCCAAAAGCGGGGCAACCCTAATCATTGCCTCGTGGGTGGCTGCCGTGATCATTGGATGGGGAATCATTCCCCAGCTGGGCCTCGGGGTCAACGGAGAAGCAAGCAGTGCCATGGGGTTCTTAACTTTTATCACCCTCGGCGTCCTCGGAATGTGGTTGATTTTTGCCAAATACGGCGGGGCGGAGCGCGAGATGATCCCGGCCTTCCTGCTCCCAGCCATTGGCATCCCCCTCGCGAGGGGAATGGAGAGCGAAGCGATGGCATGGGCGGGCTTCCTCGTGGCTCTGGCCTTTTCGATGACCATCATGTGGTACATCTACTCCGCCTTCAAAGCCGTCGAGCGGTGATAAAATGGAAGCCCTCAGGGAGCTGAGCTCCAACAGCGTCCTTGGCAACCCGATAAGGCTCGCCATCATGCTCTACCTCCTGCCGAGGGAGAGGGCCCTCTTCAGAGACCTGCAGAATGTCCTCGACGTAACTCCAGGGAACCTCGACTCCCACATAAAGGCCCTTGAGAAGGCCGGTTATGTGAAGGTTTACAAGGTCATAGCCGACAGGCCGAGGACTGCGGTAAAGATAACCGAAAAAGGCGCAAAGGAGACGGGGCGGTACATGGGAGCCCTAAAGAAGGCCCTTGAAGGGGTGGAGAAAGAGGGTTAAGCCCCCTCGTCGGGGAGCTTCTTCGTCCTCGCTATCTCCCCGTAGAGGTGGGCGCTTCCCCTCGGCCTTCTCTCGAATGTCTCGAAGTCCACCTCTATCAGCCCGAACCTGGGCTCGAAGCCCTCCCTCCACTCGTAGTTGTCCATGAGCGACCAGTAGAAGTAGCCCCTCACATCGATGCCATCCTCTATCGCCCTGAGAACCTGGCGCAGGTGCTGGATTATGAACTCCTTCCTCCACTCGTCGTCCAACGTTGCTATTCCGTTCTCCGTGACGTAGAGCGGCCTTCCGTATTCGGAGGCCCTCTTGAGGGCTAAATAGATGCCCTCGGGATAGACGCTCCAGCCCATCTGCGTCCTCCTCTCGCCAATCTCCGCATCCCTGGCCTCGAAGAACATCTTCAGTGGGTTGAGGCTTCTCCTAACGGTGCTCGCGGTGTAGTAGTTTACCCCTACGAAGTCGGCGTCGCTCTCCGGGACGGAATAGGTCTTGAAGGCTCCCCTGTACTTTCCGCTCCATATGGCGTCGAGGAAGTACCAGTTGAAGAGGTTGTCGGCCTTCTGGGCCGCTTTCTCGTCGCCCTTCCTCTCCGGAAGCATCACGCGGATGTGCTTGACTATTCCGACTTTGAACTTCCCGTGAAGGAGTTCGTAGGCTATTGCGTGGGCCCTGAGCAGGTTCGCTGCGACCCTGAAGGACTTGAAGGGACTCTTGATGAAGGGCGGCCAGTAGGCCGTGAGGTAGCCCATCGTCACGTAAACCAGCGGCTCGTTGAAGGTAGCCACGAGTTTCACGCCCTTGAGGAGCTCCGCGGCTTTATCCACGTACTCCTCCCAGTAGTTGAGGTTCTCCTCCTTCAGGAAGCCACCCTTCTCCATGAACCAGCGCGGGGAGGTGAAGTGGTGAAGGGTAACGTTTGGAGTAACTCCCTTCTCAAGCAGGAGTTCAATGATCTCCCTATAGCGGTTGAAGGCATCCTCGTTGAACTTCCCCTCCTCGGGGAAG
>JASGLT010000026.1 GCA_030156945.1 Thermococcaceae archaeon | reverse complement strand
TATTGAAAAGCGGTAGGCGTTGTAGCCCAACTCTGCCATCAGCTCTATATCCTCCCTGTAAAGCTCCCAGTGATTGCAGGCTTTACCTGATTTATACGGGAGCTTGCCTATCTGTTCGTAGTACCACCAGTCGTTCCACTTATTGTCACCCTCAACCTGGTGAGCGGCAGTCGAGGTTCCAAACAAAAACTTATCCGGGAACTTAATCTCCATCTTCATCCACCTCCAGGACTTTTAGCATAGCAAGGGCCCCGGCCGAGCTCCAGGCCTGAGGACAGTTGGCGTAAGGAATGGGTACAGGCTCTTCAAAGCCCGAGAAGAGCTCAGGAATCTTTCCAAGGGCCCGGAAAGCCCTCATCTGTGCCTCCGCCAGCTGCTTCGCCATGCCCACCTTTCCGGCCCTGAGGAGGCCGAGGCATATTATCGCGTTGTCGTGGGGCCAGACGCTCCCGTTGTGATAGCTCATGGGGCTGTATGCCCTCTCCCAGCTCCCCAGAGTCCTTATTCCGAGGCCCGAGAACAGATCGCTTCTGAAGAGCCGCTCCGCGGTCTCATCAACGTGTTCCGCTATCCCTGTGAGGAGTACGTGCCCCATGTTCGAGGAAGCAACCTCCAGGGGTTTCCCCCTTCCGTCTATTGCGAGGGCGTAGTACTCCCCCGTCCAGAAGTCTCGGTTGAACCTGGACTTTAGCCTCTCGGCGGTTCTGATGAGCATCTCCTCGTCGAGGTCTCCGAGCCCGAGCTCGCCGGCCCTCTTGAGCGCCCAGTAGGCGTAAGCCTGTACTTCAACGAGTGCTATCGGATGCTTTGCCTGCTTTCCGGTCTCGTCGGGAATGCTCCCCTTCCAGTCCTTCCACCCCTGGTTTTCGAGAAATCCCCTTTCGTAGCGGATGTAGCCGTCGCCCTCCTCAAGCCGCCTGAGTGTCCACTCCAGCGCACCAGTGAGGTTTTCCCTAAGTCGGTCTATAGTCTCCCTGTCCCCGGTTCTCGAGAGGTATTCACCCGCGAGCACCACGTAAAGGGGCGTTGCATCAACGTTTCCATAGTAGGGCGCGAAGGGAATCTTCCCAGCCTGGCAGAGCTCCCCAAAACGGTACTCGTGGGGAATCTTCCCGGGTTCCTCCTCACTCTTTGCGTCAAACTTTCTTCCCTGCAGCTTTGAGAGGATGAGCAGGACGCCGCGTGTCAGCTCCGGAATGTCGTCGAGAAGGAAATACGCCGTCCATATGCTGTCCCTGCCGAAGATGGCGGCGAAGTAAGGGATTCCGGCCAGGGGGAAGAGCTCCCCGTTCACCCTGACGATTAGTCTCTCAAGGTCTCTCACTGCGATACTGCCAACGAGATGGTCGCCTCTCGGGAGAAGGAAGTCGAGCTTCAGGCTCGATGACATGGGTGGTGTGATTGGGTAGGTTCCCTCAACCTCGGGAACAGCAATCAGGGAGAACCTGGCCTCACCTCGCGGCGGGACTTTGATAATGCCCCGATCCTCCCTGACCCGAAGCTTCCTCGTTCTCCCGTCAACTCCCTTCCAGACGAAAGTATCCCCCTCTTTGGCAGGCATTCTCTCGGCACGGCCCCAGTCGGACTCCAGGATGTCTTCGAAGGGAACCGAGAAGCTGAAGCCCACTTCGAGCTCGACCTCCGAGTCGGTCGGGTTGAAGACCAGGACTTCATCACGGTACCCATTTTTCACAGTTATCCTCCTGATAATGTAAAGGTCTCCTCTGCGGTACACAGCACTTATCCCCTCGGCTCCTCCCGCCTCCAGAAGCTTAAGTCCATCGAAGATCAGCCCCACGTCCCTGAGAAACACCGTGTCATAGGCTATATAGCTGGCTTTCCCCCTGAGCTCGTCAAAAACTGCTATCTCGTGCCCGTATGAATCGGTTATCATTATTCAGCCCTCTGGGAACTACATTTGAGAGTATAAAACGTTTTCCAGTAAAGACCCAACGGGCCTCCTGTGCAAACATTAACCTTGAAGTGTTAAAAGAAGGGAAAAAGATTATCTGCCCGCAGCCCTATTTCCAACGATCATAACTGTAAACTCAGCATCGAACTTTTCACTCAGGAAATTTCCAGGGGATGAAGGCCATATAAAGTAAAACCTCTCCTTTTTCACTATCTTTTTCTGGGAATCGGGGGATACCTGGTACACGTAAACGTCAACTATCGGCAGTATGATCCATGGTCTCGTAATTACAATGTAGTCCAATTTCTTTGGCTTGAGAAGACTTTTGCTGAGCTCAACATCAAATATTCTGAACGCGGTCATCACTCCTACCGAAGGAACTCCGTGTTTTTTGAGTTCTTCCTCTGAAAAGCCGTACTCTGTGGTCAGTGGGGAGGAGAGTATGCATGAAGAAGTGTAGCAGGATATGGAATCAAATGGGGAGTGAATGTATAAGTACTGGTTGAGGAGGGAGTATCCTGAGAATGATGTGACTACGAAGGAAAGCAGGATGAAGATTCCCAGCTCCCTGAGGTGATATTTCCCCTTTCTTATGTACTCATAATATTTGAAGGCCCATGCGAGTATTGCTAGGGGAATTGACATGTAGTAAAGCACTATAAACATCCCAAAAATTATGGGGTTAGTAGCATGCTCAAAATACACCACATTTACCACCTAGTAAAACATTATTGAAAAGGTTTAAAAACGTATCGCAATCGCGTTTGAAGGGATTTTTGCATCATGGACTGAACTCAAACCACCCTCACCATCTTCTCCATCCAGGGGGAGACCCTGACCCTGATGTAGCCCCTGAGTTTTTCATCAACCTCTTTATCTCCCGTGTACACACGGATAACCCCGCTTTCCACTTTCGAGGGAGTAGCAACGATTATGATGTTCTCCTTCGGAATCCTTCTCAAAACCTCAGCGGAGAACTGCTGGTTTCCCCTGCCGAAGAGGAAGTTCAGGCCCCCTATCACCGTAACGACTATCTTCGGGTTTTTATCGACAAAGCGGAGGAGGTCTTTCTCAGCCGCGTCCTTCACGAGGAGCCTGGCCTCTCCGTCCTTTACCTCAACAACGTCAACTCCAAGCAGTGTTCCATTTATCCCCAGCCTGTCCTTTATCCTCTTTATCGTCGAACCTGCCCCGAGAAAGTAGATTCCGTCCCCGCTCAAAATCTCCTCAGCCACAGCATCGGCTATGGCTTCAAGGATCTCGCTCTCATCGACTTTCTGCGGCTCCTTTGCCCCCTGGACAAGCAGCTCAACGACGGGCGTCAGCGCCTTTCCGTAGTGCTTTGGCCTGACTTCATCCCTCCTGTATGCGTCTTCGTCGAGGTCCATGACGTCTCTCTCTTCGAGCCTGGCCCTCCCTTTAGCGAACTCAACGAGAACTCTGGCGGCACTTTCGGGAGAAGCTGCGAAAACACCGGAGAACATCTTCACGCCAGTGGGCACACCCAGGATTGGGACTTTTTTGCCAACAACGGAATGAACGTCCCTCGCAGTGCCGTCACCACCGGCGAAGACTAAGATGTCAACCTTTCCAAGCATTTCACGGGCGAGAATTTTCGTGTCTTCCGAAGTGGTGTCTGGGATTTTCACTCCTTCAATCTCACGGTAGCCAATCTCTCTGTGCCCGATTACATCAAAGACGAACCCAAACTCCCCGAGGTAGTCCTCCCCAAGAGGGCCGGGCCCTGTTAGAAACTCAAAGTTCTCTGTCTCCTTGTAGTGCTTCAGCTCACTCAGGAACAGGCGGGCAACTTCAGGAGCTACCGGCCTCGCTCCCCTCCTTATCGCCTCATCAACAACGCCGTCGGTTCCCTTCAGCGCTACTCTGCCACCCATTCCGGCTATTGGGTTGACTATGAACCCAACTCTGAGCCTTTTCATTCCTATCCCCGATAAGGGTAAAATGATTGGTGCTTAAAGCTTGCCCTCACCTCATGTACTTCCTGGCGAAGACCGTGAGGAAGACGGCCCACATGAACATTCCAAAGAGTGCCTCGACGGACGCTATAATCCTGCCAACGCCAAAGGGGTGATAGTCTCCGTAGCCGAGGGTTGTGGCAGTAACGATGCTGAAATACTCGTAGTCGAGGAAGCTGAGAGAGTTCGAGAGGCCCTCAACGCTCTTCGTGGCCCAGAACAGCAGGGGAAAGAAAACGTTGACGGCAGCGAGCCAGAGAAGGATAGGTCTCTTCCAGTCCGTGCCGTATTTGCAGGTTAGATCAGCGAAGAGCCATTCAAACCAAACCTCTGCCGTGTTGATAAGCTTTTTCAGGCCCCTTTTTCTCGACTGGAGCTTGGCCTTCCTCTTCGCCAGCATCTCAAGGTAGTAGTACTCGTCAGCCCTGTCAAAGTCTCCGCTCTTCTCCCAGCTCGTCCTCGCGAGACGGTAGAAAAGCTCCTCCGCGCGGGGGCTGTTGAACCTGCAATCTTCAACGATAACAAAGCCACCGACTTCAAGCTCTATCAGGAGGTTCGGGAGAACTGTCATGTTCCACGTGGAGTCTGTATGGATTGAGGAGTTTCTGAGTATAAGGTTGCTCTCAACCTTGACGTGCACGAACTCCGGGGAGACGAGGTAGCTCCTCCTGATTTCAACGTGTCCGAACACCTCAAGGTTCTCAAGGTGCAGTCTGCCGTGGAAGCCTGCAACTGTAAGCCTCACCCTCCTCTTATAGCGAGGGGACACGTCAAAGGAGACGTCCCTTATTATCAGATTCCGCGCCCTAACGCTCCGCTCCTTGCTTTCGGATACGTTTATTCCGTGTTCTTTAAGGATCTCCCTGAGGAGTGGGTAGCGGGTGTTTATTCCTATTCTCCTGACGCCGGTAAGGTTTGAAATCTCGATGTTGCCGACGATCCTCTCAGTTTCGCCGTAGGCCTTATCCTCGCCCTTTTCCTCTTTAGGGGTGTAGCGCGTTGAGTTTATCATGAGGTACTTTACTTCAGACTCCCTTATCGCGATGTGGCTGGAGAATTCCGTTCTCAAAATGTTGAGGCCGAAGATGGTTGAGTTTTTCACGAGAACAGTTTCAAGTGTGCTTTCAAAAATTACCACTCTCTCGATCTTTGAGTTTATCAAGATGATACCTTTTACTGTGGATGCGTCCGTGATGAGGTTTGTAATCGTCGAGTTCTTGAATACCAGAAACTTCTCGTTCGTGTAGTCCTTTATCGCAACATCGTAGAGATCAACACCCTCAAAATAGGTCTGACCGGTCTTTAGCCTCCTTTCAAAGGCCTCTCTTTTTATCTCCTTAATCTTTTCGCCGTAGAGCGCCTCTCCTTCCTCCCTCGGGATGTGGAGGGCACAGTACTTTGAGCCCTCCAGGGGTTTCAGCCTGCACTTTTTCCCGTTCTCATAGGTATACTCGCACATCACAGAAAGACCAGCACCTCCCACTTTAAAGCTTTCCACTCCATACTGCCGTACAGAAGGGAAGCAAAAAGGAAAGTCAGAACTTGAGAACCCTGGCAAGGACTATCAGGGGGTCCCAAACCGGCGCAAAGGGCGGTGCGTACGCTAAATCCGTGAAGAAGACGTCCTTAGTGGTGAAGCCCGCCGTAATCATTGCCGCCGCTGTATCAATTCTCGGAAGAATATCTCCTCCAACCGCCTGAACTCCAAGGAGCCCGTTGGTCTCGTTGTCAACGACACCCTTGAGCCATATAGTCTTTGAGCCAGGATAGTAGTGGGGCTTCGTTCCCGCCTTTATAAAGGCCGTCCTAACGTCGTAGCCCTCCTTCATCGCCTCCGCCTCTGTGAGACCTGTCTTTCCAATCTCAAGGTCGAGGAACTTGGTTATGCTGGTTCCAAGGACGCCCGGGAAGTGAATCTCCTTTCCAGCGATGTTGCTTCCAGCCACGTAGCCCATCTTGTTCCCAGCTGGGGCAAGGGGCATCCATACGCGCCTGCCCGTTATCAGGTGCTTTGTTTCAGCCACGTCTCCCGCTGCATAGACGTTCTCGACGCTCGTCTGCATTTTATCGTTCGTCCAGATGGCGCCGGTTTCCCCGATTCTGACGCCAAGCTGGCGGGCGAGTTCAGTGTTGGGCTTTATCCCCGTCGCCACTATCACGAGGTCAGCGGGGTACTCCCCGGCGTCGGTGACGACCTTCTCAACACTTTCCTTTCCTTCAATCCTGAGCGTGACCTCCTCAAGGCGGAGGTTGAGGTGGTTTCTGAGCTTTTCCTCAACTATATCGGTTATCTCCTTGTCGAAGGTCTTCCTGAGGACTCTCTCACTCCTCCCGATGAGGGTAACGTTCTTGCCCCTCTCCACGAAGGCCTCGGCCATCTCAATGGCTATGTAGCCCGTTCCAATAACGACAACGTTTTCGACGGGGTTTTTCTCAAGGTACTCGGTTATTGCAACGGCATCTGGCGGTAGGTCTGCCGTGAAGACTCCCGGAAGGTCGATGCCCTCAATTGCGGGAACCTGCGGTGAGGCGCCGTTGGCGAAGACGAGGTAGTCCCACTCGTAGGTCTTCTCGCCGTCCTCTTCCCTCACCCTAACACTGCCCTGCTCGACCTCGATTACTTCTGCCTTCATGTGGAGGTCTATGCCGCGCTTCTTGATGAAGACCTCGGGGGGATAGTGCATGAGCTTCTCCTTGGGTGAGATGCCCTCAACAACGTAGGGAATGCCGCAGGGTGCATGACTCACCCACTCAGTCGCCTCGAAGACCTTGACGTCCCATTCTGGCTTCAACCTCTTGAGTCGCGAGGCGGTGCTCATTCCAGCTGCCCCACCACCTATAACAACGACCGTCTTTCTCTCCATCACCATCACCAAAAACGGTTCTAAACCTTTGGTTAAAAATGTTGGTGGGCAGAAAAGGGAAACCTTAAATGGCCAGAGGAAGCTTCACCCACTCAAGAACACTTCCATAGCTCTTCTTTATCTCAACGTGCTCAACGAGCTCCTTGAACTGGCCCCCGGCCAGACCGTCTCCGATTATCGCGCTTCCCTGGGCGGCCTCCTTCGCCTTGCCCTCAAGGCCCCTCTGTTTGACCACCGGAAGGCCAAAGCGCTCCTCGAAGAGGTCTTCAACGTTCTTTCTAAGCTCGTCTATGCGCATCAGTCTGCCGGAGAGGATTATCTCCTTCGCGTTCCCGACGACGGCAAGCTCGCTCGCAACCGCCTTTACAAAGCCGTCCTTCATGGCCTCCCAGGCCCTCGCGAAGGGCTCCTCGTTCAGTCTCTTGGCGAACTCCTCAGGAGGGAGTATCTTTTCGGCCGCTATTACGCTCGCCCCGCCCCAGAAGAGGTGCCACTTCTTTATGTTGCCCATCAGGTAGGCAACCTCACCGTCAAGGGCGCCGCTGTTAACGTAAGCCGGCCCAGGGAAGATTGTTCCGCCGATGCCGTCCACTATCTTTCCGCCCTTCACCGCTCCTGCGTAGTTGTAGCCGAAGCCCACCTCCAGGAGCACGAAGGAGACCTCGGCATAATCGATACCGAGCCTCTTCGCCTGGTCGTAGATTCCGAGAACCGTTATGGCCATCTTGTCGGCTGTTCCCATGTCAATCTTGTTGTACTTCCTCCACTCGGGTACCGTCGGCAGGTGTATAACGCCAGGGATGAACCAGACGTTCATGCCCTTCTCGGCCATCTGGCTTACCATCTCTTGGAGGCCGATGAGAACTGGTATTTCCTTCATCTCCTCCTCCCTAACGAGGGTCATCCCGAAGCGGTCTCTATCTGTGAGTTCGCTTATGTGCTTGAGCGGGACGCCGTAGCCGCTCGGCCCGATGATTATGTCCGCGTTGAACTCCTCTATTGCCTGCACGATCCTTCCAGGGTCTTCTGCAACGACCTCGCTCGGATAGCTGAGGTCGAGCTTTATCCTCCCATCTTCAAGCCCTATCACGTCGAAGCTCTTGGTTCCGGGGTCGACGCCTATAACCCTCATTACTCTCCCTCCTTTCTTCCACGGATGTAGCGCTTCCCCTTTACAGAGACAACTCTGTAAACATCACCCTCGGTAAGCTCAACTCCTGGCTTTTCAATTTCGTAGGTCTCATAGCTCTCCATATCCATGAGCTGGACTTCGTCCCTCCCTATGCTCGTAACCATCGCCTCGCTCTCCTCGTGCTCGACTGTATCAACTCCCTCCCTGCTAAGGGTCTTCCAGTCCTTGTGCTCGCTCTCCCCCGTGGAGAGATTGCGCAGGGTCATGCCCTTGCTGTCAACCCTCTCGACTTCGTAAACGGTTCCCCGCCTGTCCGCAACGATATCCCCCCTCTGGAACTTGGGTATTCTGACGCTAACGCTCGTCCTGTAAACCTCTCTACTCGTCTGCCTGTCCATGCCCACGAGCTCGTAGGCCTCGCTTATCTTTCCACCGAAGCGCTCCTTTATGGCCTGGGCCAGCTTTCTCGCGGCGCTGGTTGAACCCATGTAGAAGTCCAGCCCTTCCTCCTTCTCTATCGTGTCTTGTATGAAGCCCATCCTGTCCTTGCGCATTATCTCATCTACTTTCTCCTCGACGAGCTTTCCGATGGCCTTTCTTTCTTCCTCCGTTAGAGGTCTGTCCTCTGCCCTGATCTGGAGTATCGCCTCGAAATAGCCACCGAGGAACTTCTGACAGCGCGGGCAGACGGTCTGGCGGACGTATACTGTAACTTTCCTCCGCTCGTCGTGTAGCTCTCGCTGAAGCTCGTGGGTTCTGGCTTTAAGGCGGACTTCGTACGTTATTATCGCGGGGAAGTACTCTATATGGTAATCCACTGGCTCAAAGGCAAGGACTGCCCTGCCGATGGGGATTTCCTCCGTTTCCTCAAGCTCCTCAGGCGACACGACCTCATACTCGCGGATTTTGTCGCTGAAAGAATCCTCAAGGGCCTCAAGCAGGGCGTTTTCGGCGACCTCAAAGATGAGCTCCTCAAGCTCGTAGCTGTGGGGGTCAACCCACACTCCCCTCTTCTTGTAGCTCCCGCAGTTCTGGCAGAGCTCCGTGTTTATTTCCTCTTCGATGAGAAGGACGGGGTTTTCCTTCCGGTAGCACACCTGGCAGAGACCCTCAATGAGCGGCCCACCCTCTCGCTCGCTTATCCCGCACCTGTAACAAAAGCGCTCACTCATTACTCTCACCGGAGAGGATGCAGGAGGAGAAGTTAAAAACCTAACTCAGAAGAAAAGCCTCGCCATCTGAGCGTGAGGGATGCCCTGGATCCTCAGAACTCTTTCGGGATCAACGTAGCCGAGTTCTATAGCCTTTGAGACGCAGCGTTCGCCGGTGAGGTTCGCTATCGTTGCCTCGTCCAGGAGCTCCTCCAGGCGGTCTTCATCGACGAGTTCGCCTTTATAAAAGCGCTCCTTGACTTCAAGCTTCAGCTCTCCTTCTCTAAACGTCTTTCCGAGCAGTTCCTCGTCGCAGGCAGCAAGAAGAACCTCTCCTTGAACGCGGTAAACCTTCACGTATATCATTTGACCACCGTAGAGAAATCCCAAAAGGGTTTAAAAAGAGTGTGGAAAGAAAAGAAATCACTCACCGAGTGCCTCTTTCAGGATTTCTACGGCCTGTAGCTCGGTGAAGTAGGCGTTTCTGAGGTGTCCGAACAGCTTGAAGTCGTTGATCCTCAGCAGTATGTTGCCGCCGGCTATGTCAAGTGCCTTCTGGTAGTGCTCCGCTGCCGTCTGGTTGTACTGGAGGGCCTCCTGGAGCACGGATTCATCGACGCCGGCTTCGAGTGCCTTCTGGTAGAGCTCCTCGAACTCCTTCACCTTGTTCTGGTACCACTGGTAGTAGAGGAAGTTGAGGACGTTGAAGGCTACGCCCATTCTCTGCGGCTTGACTTTGACCGTGACTCCAACGGTCACCGGGGAAGCGTACTGGACCTTGAGGATTATGTAGACTGCGTTTTTGCCTTTCACTACGGTGTAGTCGAGAAGGTGTGGTTCTCCGCTCACCTGGTATACCTCTGAGTCCACGGGAGCTGCTATCGTGATGTATCCTACCTCGCCGCTCGGCCCGTCGGCAGTTATGAGGTAGGCCGCACCTCTGTAACCGTCGTTGAACCTGCGCTCGCTGATGACCGTCTTGGTTATTCTTCCCGAGCCGGCGATGAAGAACTTGGCGTCGTTTATCTTTTCGACTGGGCTGCTGAGGGGCTCTTTCACGTTCACGGTTATTGTAGTCTCTGCATCCTTGAAGACAGGGCTTGAAGCTTTCACGTTGAAGCTTATCTGGCCGAGTTCCTCGGGGATGAAGGTTGCTTCAACCTCTCCCGTGGTGGTGTAGTACGGCCTTCCGTTTACGGTTACGGTGGCGGGAGCGTCAACGGGCTCCATTGAGGTCTTGTTGAGCACTTTTATGTGGAGAGTTGACTCCTGTCCGAGTGTCGCTTCTCCGTAGCCGACTATGAGCATCTCGGGCTGGCCGACCTGGAATATCATCGGAGCGTAGACCATTGAATCTCCAGTGTCGGCGTCAACAAGTCCAAGCACGCCGAGGTAGGTTCCCTCGTCGCTCAGGTTGACCTGTGCGTTTATCGTCTTTGATCCGGGGCTGAATGTGAAGGGTGTGGAGTCGATGGTCACGTCGCCGTTGTCTCCCAGTATCTGGTAGTAGAACAGGTAGTGTATCGGGTTGTAGCCGACTGTATCGTATCCATAGACCTCTATAAGATAGTAGCCTGGAGCGGGCATGAACTGCTCGAAGACCTCATCGCTGGTTGGGCCAATCTGCTCATAGTAGAGAATGTAGTTCTCGAAGTTGAGATAGTCGTCGTAGGTTGGGAAGTAGTAGACGTACAGGTCAAGGTCTGCGTTGGGGTCTTCTGGTTGGGTGATGCCGAACCTTATGAAGTACGTGGTTGGGTCGACATAAACTAGTCTGATTACATCCCAGTCACTCTGATTAACTTCGCTTACGAATGCATAGGCCTCATCGAGCCTGCCAACACCGTAGCCAACGGCACTCGCGTTGAAGGTTCCGTAGTTGTTGGTGACCACAGCGCTCACGTCAACTAGTGAAGGTGAACTGACGTCCTTCTTTATGAGCTGCGGGGATATCGAGACCGAGGCGAGCTCGACCTCTATTTCATAGTGAGACTCGGAGTAGCCGCTGTAGTACTTGGTGAACGTGCTTGAGTAAGCTGTTATCTCCCAGGTGCCCTCGACCGGGTTTTCAACTACCCAGGTGTAGTTGTAAAGGTATCCGGAGGGGTTGGCTCCAACGTAGTAGTAATCCGGAACGCCGTCATACTCAACGCCGCCAAGGGGTCTTGCTATGACGAGTTTGGTTCTACCCATGGGCACTCCGTTCTCATCGGCAGGAACGCGGAGCGTGATGCGGAGTTCCTTGGTTCCCCTCGGAACCTGGACGAAGTAGTGCCTTGCTTCTCCAGGCTTCTCGGTGTCAGACAACTTGACGTGGGTCTCGCCGTTCGGGTTCATTGGGTAGTCAACGATTACGGGGATAAAGCCGTCTACGTAGCTCGTGTCTGGGTCGTCGATGTAGACGAGTCCTACATAGGTGTTGCTTCCGTGGAGTCTGGAGTAGTCGATGTTTATCGAGAACTCTCCGATGGTATTGTTCCCGGCAACAACGGCGTTGGTGCTCGGGATTATCCAGTCGACGTTGGTGCTTATCTTGTAAGCTTTTTCATTTGCGGTGAAGTTCAACCCATAGCCCGGAATGTAGTCCATGGGATAGAACTGTAGCGGAACACTTACTGGATATTCGTTCCTGAGATACACACCCCTGTATAGGTACGGGAGGCCGAACATGAAGTAGAAGTAGCTGTTGAACTCTATGTAGGCGGGTGATATCGGAATCTGCGGAACCTCAATCGGGTTCTTGAAGCTGGTGAATGTGGTTCCGCCGTAGATGTAGGTGGTCGGCTCCTGGCTGAGCTCCTCAAGCTTCTCAATGGCCTTGTCAACCTGTATAAGGCCGAAGCCCTGGTCGATGAGCGTCTGGTTGGTGGGCTTTGCGCTGAGCTCGAGGGCGCGCTTTATCATGAACGGGTCGTACCTAAGTCCTTGGGCCTTGGCGTAGCTTATCATGAGGGCAACTGCACCGCTGACGTGCGGGGTGGCCATCGAGGTACCGCTCCAGATTCCGTAGTACCTGTACGGGTTTTCATAGAGCACAGTGTACCACATCGGCAGGCTTGAGAATATGTCCGTACCGGGGGCCATGACATCCGGATCGAGCATACCGTCGTCCCTTGGTCCCCTGCTTGAGCTCATTGAAGGTCCACTCATGATGCCCAAGTCAACTCTGTACCGGTAGGCCTCCCTCTCGTTGCCCACGTAGTTACCGACCGTTATGACGAGGTCGCTCGTACCCGGTGAGTGGACTGTGTTGGTTGATGGCCCTTCGTTTCCAGCGGCTATTGCAAAAACGACTCCAAACAAGTCGGTTATCCTGTTAGCATAGAAGTTCTCGGGGCTCTCAATGCCGTCGTTTATCTCTCCCCCACCGCCAAGGGACATGCTGATGACGTCGGCACCTTTGAGAGCTGCGTAGAACATTCCGTTGATGATCCAGCTGGTTCTACCAAATCCCACCTCACCGGGGAGAACCTTAACCTCGATGAGCTGGGCGTTTGGAGCAACACCGTAGACTCCCCTGAACATTGGATCATCAGGCTGACCAACACCGGCAACGGTACCGCTGACGTGGGTTCCGTGACCGTGGGGATCCCACATGAACATGGCGTAGCCTATACCGTCTCCATAGGGGACGATGTACGGATAGTTGTCGGGGTTATCCATGTCGCCAATGTGAACCTTTGCAAGGGCTATGCTCACGAGAGTGTCTGGAGTCTGGAAGTAGTCACCGGTCTCGGTGAACAGCCCTATGGGCTGGTCGTCGGTGAAGTTGTTGTTGAGGTTGTAGTCTATGTATGCAGTGTAAGTGCCGTTGTTTTCGACAATGAGAACCGGGTAAACGTCGCTCAGGTCGCCGAAGAGGCCCAAGTTATACGGGTCGTTTGGAGTGCCGAAGAAGTTGTTGAGGTCGAAGTACCTCTCTGGGAGGAGGCCGAGGTAGTACTCGTCACCGGTTATGTTGCCAACGAAGTAGGAGGTCATGTTGTAATAGGTGGTGATCTTGTCGTGGCCGTAGTAGGGATAATAGGCACCCCAGTACACGGGAACCTCCATGTTGACGACTATCGTGCCGTTCAGGGTGGTATTAGTTGCGTAGTACAGCTGGGCAATCCCCTCATCGCTCGCGTCGTATATGTCGATAATCTTCGGCCTTCCGTCGAGGGTAGTCTGGAGGAACGGGTGGCTGACATCAATTCCGGTGTCGAGAACGGCGACGGTAACGTTGTCACCGAGGATGCCATAGTTGTTCCAGACGTTAACTGCATTTATTTCAAAGACGCTCATGAACATATCGGGTTTTGCAGGGGAGTTCTCTTTGAGGGCCTTGAGGGCTTCTTCTGGCTCTACGGGCTCAAGAAGTTTTACAATTCTGTCCTCCCAGACTCTGAGGATTCCGGGGATCTCCTTGAGCTTCTCAAGGTTGCCCGCCGGCATCTCGACAACTATGAACTGGTACTCGGGTCTGCTTATCGGGTCGATCCTTCCGAGGTTCTTGAGAGCTTCGTAGACTTCCATTGCCCTGTCTTTCTCAGGGGCGATAATGAGGCGGACTTTCCCGCCGTGCTTGTTTCTGAGGATTCTTTCTATCTGTTTTTCAACGACGTCTCCTGGGATGAACTTTGGTGTTTCTTGGGAATCGCTGCTCCCCGTGGTTATAGATGGTGCTGCGGGAGAAGCGCTCACTGCACCTATGGATAGACCGGCTGGCACTACTGACAACAGCATCACTACCGCGATCAACAGGCCTAAAATTTTTCTATTCATCCTTGCACCTCCAGAGGTTGTATTCAGTAGGTAGTAATTGTGGGCCCCGATATAAATATTTCGATATCACTGGAACCTGTAGAACTCCCTTAACCCATGCAGAACTTTATAGGGTTGTTTGTCTCATTGTGAATTAGATGCGTCCATTGGATGACATTAATGGACATTATGCTCCATGTGTTTGTCATTTCATTGCAGAATAGTTGGAGTTTAGTCTCTGGAAAATGAGGGCTCCGAGGATGAACATCAGAATGAGGGCATCTATTCCTGAGTCTAAGGCGTATATCATGACCGAGCAGAGGAAGACTAAGGTTTTTGGGTCTCTCTCACTCTCCCTGAGGAAAGCTCCCAAGAGAAAGGCTTCCAGGGTGCCCAGGATTCCGAAATCCCCAACTGCCTGGCCGAAGAAGAAGTAGGTGTAGTTGGTTGAGGCTCCGAACAGTTCCGAGACGAGGTGGCGGGGATTGTCGCTCAGGAGGAGGGAGCCCTGGAAGTAGCCCCAGGGAAGAGAAAGGCGGACTATGTTGTGGAAAACTAAGAAGGTAAATCCAACCCTAACAAGCAACCCCGTGAGGCTCCCGCTCATGATGAGTATAAGCCCTAGGAGGAAAATGCCTGAAAACAGCCATTCTCTTCTTCTCTCCGACTTGTTAGTGTATAGCTCGAGGAGATATGGGAGGTAGCCGAGCAGGAGCAGGGAGCGGAAGGTCCCGAGGAAAAACACGACCGAGTACACCAGGAGTGAAAGGGTCTTAATCTTGGTGGGAAGGTTTGAATAGGAAATGCCGACGGCCCCCAGAAGGGCGAGGAGGACGAGGGGCCCAACGAGCTCGTATCTTAGGTCCTGATTGAAAAGGGGAACTCCTTTTATTCCATACAGGATCAGTGGAACGGTAAGGGAGAGCCCGAGGGCTACTTCTGGAAACTTCTCAAAAGGGTTGAGCTTGATGTAGTATGCTGCGAGGGTGAGCAGGGACAAGATGAATGCCACGGGAAAATCATGAAAAGAGAGCATTAGAAACAGAATAATGAGAATGGAGGTCGGTAGCTGGAGTTTCGAGAAGTATCCCGCAGTAAAGGCCAGAAAGAATATCAAAGACATAATGAGCCCCATGATAACTGCCGAGGGAACGAATCCCCTCTGGTAAACGAGGGCCCTTAAATCCTCATCCAGATAGTTGGAGTAAAGGGCGAGGGAAAGGTAGGCAAAAAAAGCGAAGCTAAATATTTTTAACCCCTTCACGACACCACCAATAAAGATTGACGACTTTACTTAAAAATTTGAGGGGTGTTGTGCCGTGAAACGAGAAAAGCTCTACCTTCCGCTGATCCTCGTAGCATCCTTCTTTGTCAGGCTGGTTCCTCACAGGAACCTTATACTGGCTGCATACGACGAGTACCTTCACCAAGATCTCACCCTCAGGATAGTTGATGGGGGACTTGGGATTCTCTCCCGTGACATTCCCTCACTTCTCGGCCTTCGGGCCTACAGCTATCCTCCCCTTTTCCACGTGGCTGGGGCCTTTCTCTACAGGCTCTTCCACTCCGAGTACTTTTTCTTCGTGATTCCTGCGGTTTACGGTACTCTCGCAGTCCTCGGCTTTTACTTCGCCTACAGGGAGCTTTTTGAGGACGATAGGAAGGTCCTTCTCGCTGTGTCGCTTCTGGCGTTTGCCCCGAACTTCATATACAGAACGAGCCTCTACATCCCTGAAAACATGGGACTGCTCTTTTTCTCTTTAAGCATGCTCCTTGGGCTTAGATTTCTAAAAAAGAAAACCCTTTCGAGCTTTATTCTCTTCGCAGTCACCTTTGGAATCTATACATTGACCCATAGGGGGTGGATATTCTTCGCCTTTGCAGCGGTGATAGTCCTGCTCTTTTACTTTGAACCATTTATCCGGCGCAACATCCACTATCTGATTCTTCTGGTTCTTCTGGTGCTTGGGGGCTATTTGGCAGTTCCACAGGTAAAGTCAACGGTGGGTGAGCTTTTCTTGAGGCTCCAGAGGAGTGAGGTCAGCTTTCTTGGATACTTCAAGTGGGTAGGAGTCGTTCAGCTGGTTTTTGGTGCTTTGGGGAGTCCTTATTACCTCAAAAAAGACCCCTTGAGAAGGGGCCTTGTTGTGTGGGCATGGGTGTTTTTGTTTGCTGGTGGAATATCATTCCGCTTCAGGGACCCATACGCCACAATTCCCCTTGCGGCAATCGCAGCTGATTATCTCTTGGAAGTGGTTTTCCCCTCAATTCGCCCTACTTTAAAGAAAATCCTGGCAGGAGTTAGGGGTTTAGGGTCTGGATTTGTGAGGGCTTTGCCTGAAAAGAGAGCTTTTCTGGGTTTCATAATGGCAGTTCTGCTCCTGACCCCTGTTTTCCAGGGAGTTTATGGGGCTTACGCTTATATAGAGGCCCCAAGCATAACGGACAAGGAGGCCTATGAGTGGATTTCCCTGAACACGCCAGAGGATGCCACTATCCTCGTTTGGTGGGACATGGGCTACCTCCTGATTGGAAATACTCACAGGAAGGACGTCGTTGTTTGGAAAAAGGTTTATCAGGGCTTCTTTGGCGAGGCTCCAACGGTGAAGGAGGCGGGGCAGGCTTACACAGACCACGTGCTCATGTTCAGCTCCGACCAGAAAAGTCTCGTTTACTATCTCATGAGAAAATACAACGTAAGCTATGTGTTCGTTGACAGAAAGCGCTACTCCTATGGGCTTGTACGCTACGGCCTCATGGAATACGCCCCCTACGATACTCATTTCAAGCTCGAATTCTGCAACGGGGGCTCAGTTATTTATAGGTTCATCCCCGAGCCGGAGCTCAGAATGGAGCAGCCTTTTCCCATAGAGTATTCCGGAAACTACTCTCCTCTGGTGAACTTCTTTGAGAAGTTCTGGACGGGCTACAACTATGCAGACTTCGATACGGGATACAAGGCGAACTTCAACCTCAACGCGTGGATTGTGGACCTCTACTACTACCTGTACAACGAGACGGGGGATGAGCGCTTTAAAGCACGTGCAGACTGGCTCCTCAGGTGGCTGGAGTACAAGCAGATGGACAACGGAGCGTTCCCGTGGGGGGTGCCTCCCAACGACTTCACACTGTACACAGCTTACACAATGGAGCCGCTCAAAAAGTTCCAGTTTGGTGGAACGGAAAAGGCACTTAACCTCCTGAGGTCGCGGGAGAGAGAGGACTACTTCATGACGACTCCAAAGGATAAATCAGGAAGCTTTGTTGTGAACGCTCTATTGCTCCCAATCTACAAGGAACTCGGTGTCTTGAACACCACTACTGAGAAAAACGTCCTTGAAGAGCTCCTGAACGAGCAGAGTGGAAAGGGAGACTGGAAAGATAACGTGGGTACCACGCTTGCGGTGGCATCCGCTCTGGCGAGGTATTATCAGCTCACGGGAAACGAAACGGTACTCTCTGCAGTCAGGAAGGCAGCTGAATGGCTAATGGATCAGCAGGAAGAGGATGGAAAGCTAAAGTCAGAGGAGTACTATTACGCATACTCGAGGGCAAGTTATGTTCAGATGGCTTACATATACCACGTTGCGGGTCTTGAGGGGCAGGCTCAAAAAACTCTTCAGTTCGTCCTGGAAACGTTTGATCCCACGAGGGAGGCTCACCCGCTCGATGCCGTAGTTTCTATGTACCGCTACCTTAGTTATGCTTACGGAAGGGAAAGGGCCGTTGAGCTCATGACTTCTCTGCTCGGGCTTCATCCGCTCCCAGATTTCTTTCCGTGATCCTTCGACCTTTAATGGACACATTGTTCTTTCTTTTAATTTCTGTACTCTGGAGAACATTTGTGGATAGTTAATTTTAAAAATGAGCCCCCGATATATCACCTGCAGTAATTACAAGGAGGTAACTGCCATGAGCGAATACAGGTTTATAAAGTGGTTTGAGGAGCTCGGAAAGGAGGACGTACCTCTTGTCGGCGGAAAGGGTGCCAACCTTGGAGAAATGACCAACGCCGGCATCCCGGTTCCGCCCGGGTTCTGTGTGACTGCCGAGGCTTACAAGTACTTCGTTGAGAACGTCAAGCTCGAGGACGGTAAGACCCTCCAGGACTGGATTATGGAGATCATCAGCCAGACCAACGTCGATGACTCCAAGCAGCTCCAGGAGAACACCGCCAAGATCAGGCAGAAGATCATCGAGCTTCCGATGCTCCCGGAAATAGCCGAGGAGATCGAGAGGGCTTACAAGGAGCTCTCACAGAGGTTTGGTAAGGACGCCGTTTACGTTGCCGTCCGCTCATCCGCTACCGCCGAGGACCTGCCTGAGGCTTCCTTCGCCGGCCAGCAGGAGACCTACCTTGACGTCTACGGCGTTGACGACGTCATAGACAAGGTCAAGAAGTGCTGGGCCAGCCTCTGGACCGCCAGGGCCACCTTCTACAGGGCCAAACAGGGATTCGACCACAGCAAGGTCTACCTCTCAGCCGTTGTCCAGAAGATGGTCAACAGCGAGAAGAGCGGTGTCATGTTCACCGCCAACCCGGTCACCAACGACAGGAGCGAGATTATGATCAACGCCGCCTGGGGCCTCGGTGAGGCCGTCGTCAGCGGTAGCGTTTCCCCGGACGAGTACATCGTTGAGAAGGGCACCTGGAAGATAAAGGAGAAGTACATCGCCAAGAAGGAGGTTATGGTCATCAGGAACCCCGAGACCGGTAAGGGCACCGTCTACGTAAAGGTCGCCGACTACCTCGGTCCTGAGTGGGTTGAGAAGCAGGTTCTCACCGAGGAGCAGATCATCGAGGTCGCCAAGATGGGTGCCAAGATCGAGGAGCACTACGGCTGGCCGCAGGACATCGAGTGGGCCTACGACAAGGACGACGGCAAGCTCTACATCGTCCAGAGCAGGCCGATCACCACCCTTAAGGAGGAGGTTAAGACGGAGGAGGATGAGATGACCGAGGAGATGAAGGTCCTTCTCAAGGGTCTTGGAGCTTCACCCGGCGTTGGTGCCGGTAGGGTCGTCGTTATCTTCGACGCCAGCGAGATCGACAAGGTCAAGGAGGGCGACGTTCTCGTCACCACCATGACCAACCCGGACATGGTTCCGGCTATGAAGAGGGCTTCCGCCATCGTTACCGACGAAGGCGGAAGAACCTGCCACGCCGCCATCGTCAGCCGTGAGCTCGGCATCCCGGCCGTCGTCGGTACCAAGGAGGCCACCAAGGTCCTCAAGGACGGCATGCTCGTCACCGTTGACGGTACCAGGGGTGTCGTCTACGAGGGCATAGTCAAGAGCCTCGTCAAGGGCAAGGAAGAGGAGAAGGCCGCCGGTGGCCAGGTCGTCGTTGCCGGTGCCCCGCTCGTCACCGCCACCGAGGTCAAGGTCAACGTCTCAATGCCCGAGGTTGCTGAGAGGGCAGCAGCTACTGGCGCCGACGGCGTCGGTCTTCTCAGGGCCGAGCACATGATACTCGGTATCGGCGCCCACCCGGTCAAGTTCATCAAGGAAGGCAAGGAGGAGGAGCTTGTCGAGAAGCTCGTCGAGGGCATAAGGAAGGTCGTTGAGGCCTTCTACCCGAGGCGCGTCTGGTACAGGACCCTTGATGCCCCGACTAACGAGTTCCGCGAGCTTCCGGGTGGAGAGGACGAGCCAGAAGAGAGGAACCCGATGCTCGGCTGGCGCGGAATCAGGCGCGGTCTCGACCAGCCCGAGCTCCTCAGGGCAGAGTTCAAGGCCATCAAGAGGCTCGTGGATGAGGGCTACGACAACATCGGCGTCATGCTCCCGCTCGTCAGCCACCCCGAGCAGATCAGGAAGGCCAAGGAGATCGCCCTCGAGGTCGGCCTCGTCCCGCACAAGGACGTCGAGTGGGGTGTGATGATCGAGACCCCGGCCAGCGCCCTCATCATCGAGGATCTCATCAAGGAGGGCATCGACTTCGTCAGCTTCGGTACCAACGACCTCACCCAGTACACCCTCGCCATAGACAGGGACAACGAGCGCGTCTTCAAGCTCTACGACGAGAAGCACCCTGCCGTTCTCAAGCTCATCGAGAACGTCATAAAGGTCTGCAAGAAGCACGGCGTCGAGACCAGCATCTGCGGACAGGCAGGCAGTGACCCGAAGATGGTCAAGCTCCTCGTCAGGCTCGGCATCGACAGCATCTCTGCTAACCCGGATGCAGTCGAGCTCATCAGGAAGACCGTCGCCCAGGAGGAGCAGAAGATCCTCCTCGAGGCCGCCAGGAAGAGGCTCTTCGAGGATGAGGACGAGCTCGAGTTCTGAGGTCCTCTCCTCTTTTCCCAATTAGTTTTCTCCATTTGGCAAAAGGTTTATTTAGTTCCATTTCGGATTTCTCAATGGCGATTTTATGGGTACTGTGGAAGTTAAGAGAGTTGATCCCCAGGGGAGGCTGGTTTTACCTAAGTCCTGGCGTGAGAAGTGGGGTAATGAGGTCATAGTCGTCGAACTCGAGGACAGGATAGAGATACTTCCCAGGAAGAAGCCCAGGCTTTCAAGGTTCTTCGACATCCTCGAAGTAGAGCTGAAGGGAGAAGACATCGAGAAGGAGCTTCTCAAGGACATAAATCCTCAGTGAGGGATCTCTATGAGGTTCATCGATGCCAACGTCTTTTTGTATGCGGTCATTAAACCGAAGGGGGAGGTACCATCTTCGGTGCTGGAACGAAAGAAAAAGGCAAAAGAAATCCTGAAGAGGATTGAAAACGGTGAAGAAGTGGCAACCACAGTATTCCACCTCAGCGAGGTGGCCAACATCCTTGAGGCCAAGTTGAACCTAACCGTTGCCCTTGAATTTATCGAAGATCTCCTAACCGCTGAGAACGTTCTTGTTCTCCCCGTTGCTGCAGAAGATTACCTCAAAGCCGTCTTTGTAGCCAGGGACAAAGGAGTAAGCGTGAAAGACGCTTTAGCTTACCTGAAAATGAAAGAACTTGGCATAGACGAGATATACACCTTTGACAGGCACTTTCTGAACCTCAATGTCAAAATCGTGGAAGAGTAGCTGGCTCTTTTATCCACGATAAACCTTTTATACCAACGTTTAGATTTCCATCTGATCGATCATGAGGAGCGAGAAAGTAGAGCGAATGCGCGACCAAATACTCAACGGGCCGATAGTTAAGACACTCCTCGTCCTAGCTTATCCTTTAATCATCAACCAGCTCGTTCAGGTGCTTTATAACCTCACCGATACATTCTGGCTTGGAAAGCTCGGAAGGCTTGAGCTCTCGGCTCCAGGAACGGCGTGGCCCCTCGTGTGGTTCTTCATGAGCATAGGGATGGGATTCGCTACGGCAGGCTTCGCCTTCGTGAGCCAGTACGTTGGGGCGAAGGACTACGAGAAGGCAAACCGCTATGCCGGAGCGCTCTATTCCCTCATGCTCCTCTTCGCGACTGCTGTTGGGGTATCTGGTGTAATACTCGCTCCCTACCTCCTCCGCCTGATGGGCGTTAGCGAGACTATATTCCCCTACGCCCTACGCTACACGAGGGTAATCTTCGCGGGGATACCCTTCTCCTTCACGCTCTTCGCCTTCAACTTCCTCCTGAGGGCGGTTGGCGACACGAGGACGCCGGTTAAGATAAACATCGGCACTGTTTTACTCAACCTCGTCCTCGATCCCTTCTTCATCTTCGGCTGGGGGCCGTTTCCACAGCTTGGCGTCGTCGGTGCGGCAGTAGCAACCATGCTGTCAAACAGCCTCGGCTCCCTGATAGGAGGCTACCTCCTCTTCACGGGAAAGGTGGGCATACACCTCACCCCCGAGACCCTCAAGCCGGATCTCCACTTCTACTCGAGGATATTCCGTGTTGGTCTGCCCTCAAGCGTCGGCTCATCAACAACGGCCCTCGGATTTGTAATCCTCACGAGGGTAATATTCACCGTCGGACGGCTCTATGGTGAGGCACACGGCATCCCGAACTTCGAAGATGTGGCTTTCGCCACCTACAGCATAACCAACAGGCTGACCAACTTCATGTTCGCTTTCTCGGATGGCATAAGCATGGCGATGGGTACGATGGTGGGACAGGCCATAGGTGCCGGCCTCTATGAAAGGGCCAAGAAGATAGCCGAGAAGACGATGCTCATAAACTTCACAATCCTGAGCGTCGGGACGCTCCTCTTCGCGTTCTTCCGCGTCCCGATATTCAGGTTCTTCATCAACGACCCGGCGATAATAGCGGAGAGCAAAAAGGTCGTTCTCTACTTCTCCGCCTCGCTCCCCTTCTTCGGCATATTCGCGGCTGTAAACAACACCTTCAACAGCGCGGGGCACACGAAGAAGAGCATGGTAATCGGAATGGTCCGCCTCTGGGGCATAAGGCTCCCGCTCAGCTACGGCCTTGGGGTTTTGATGAGAGATACGGCGGGAATGTGGCTTGGAATGGGTTTGAGCAACGTTCTCGGGGCACTCATAGCGCTCGCCTGGTTCCTAAGGGGAAGCTGGATGAAGGCAATAATCGGGAGAGAACGCCATTAAGTTTTTATATCCCCGCTTCGATGTCCGTCTTACTGTGGTAGGAATGGAGCGCGGAAAGATTCAGGCGATGCGAGAGCAGATACTCAACGGGCCGATAGAGAAGACCCTCCTCAAGTTAGCTTACCCTCTAATCGTCAGCAACCTCGTGCAGGTTCTCTACAACATAACCGACACCTTCTGGCTCGGAAAGCTTGGGAGAGAAGCACTGGCCGCTCCGGGAACGAGCTGGCCGATAATAGGAACCCTCATGGCCCTCGGCATGGGGTTCGCTACCGCTGGCTTCGCCTTCGTGGGGCAGTACATCGGGGCTGGAAACTACGAGAGGGCCAACCGTTCAGCTGGAGCGCTCTACTCGCTCATGCTCTTTTTCTCAACGGCAACAGCTTTAATAAGCCTCGCAATCCTGCCCTACGCACTCCACTTCATGAAGGTCACCCCCAACGTTTACCCCTATGCAAAAGCCTACGCAACGGTTGTATTCGCGGGCGTCCCCTTCTCCTTCACGTTCATGGCCTTCTCCGCCCTAATGAGAGCCTCTGGCGATACAAAAACACCCGTGAAGATAAGCATGCTCACAGTTGCCATGAACATCGTGCTCGACCCGCTCCTAATCTTCGGCATCGGGCCGTTCCCGAGGTGGGGTGTTGCAGGAGCTGCTATAGCAACTGTCCTCTCAAACGCCACCGGAGCCGTTATAGGTGCTCGACTTTTAACGAGCGGAAGGGCCGGCCTTCACCTCACGAGGGAAGCGCTCAGGCCCGATATGGAGTTCTACTCAAGGATATTTCGCGTTGGCCTGCCTTCGGCCGTCGGCCAGTCAGCCAACAGCTTCGGCTTTGTCGTCCTCACGAGGATCATCTACGGCTATGGGGATGTGACCTACGCGGCCTATACCATCACCACCCGCCTCGTGAACTTCATAACGAGCATAGCAAGGGGTGTCAGTATGGCCATGGGAACCATGATAGCCCAGAACATCGGGGCGGAGAAGTACGAGAGGGCGAAGAGAATAGCAGAGAGGGCAATGGTTATAAACTTCCTCATAGCCTCTTTGGCGATCCTGATAATCGGACTCTTTCGGGTTCCCGTCTTCAAGGTCTTCCTCGACGATCCTAAGGTCATAGCCCAGAGCGAGTACGTGCTCAAGTACTTCCTGATATCCGTTCCCTTCTTCAACGGAATCTTTGTCGTCGTGACGAGGACTTTCAGCTCGGCGGGACATACGAAGAAGAGCATGGTGCTCAGCATGCTCCGCCTCTGGGGCTTCAGGATACCCTTAAGCTACGTCTTTGGTTATGTCGCGGCGGTAACGGTTTTTGGACTTAGAATACCGCTCGCGGAGCTCTTCGGGATGAGCCCCAAGGGTGTGTTCTTCGGAATGGGCATGAGCAACTTTTTAGCGGCGATAGTGGCCTTCCTGTGGTTCAGCAGGGGCACGTGGATGCGACGCATTATCGAAGAGGAGTCAAAAGA
>JASGLT010000025.1 GCA_030156945.1 Thermococcaceae archaeon | reverse complement strand
CCTTCGGGCGTTAAAAGGGAAACAAACCCGCTTTACTCTGGTCGATTATCAGGAAAATCCATCATTATTAAGCCAATTCCAGGCATCCAAGGGAAATTTTGTGGGGGTTCTTTGGTTTCTTTCATTTACTCACCTCGGGAGGTATTGACTTTGCCCCATGTTCTTTTAACCATGCTTCGAGTTCAGACAGAGTATATGGAGCTATTATCAAAACCTGGAGGTGAGGTGCATTGGAAATGAGTTTTTCGAGCATGTCCTCTGTGGGGTATACTGAAAGAACTATTTTACTAGTAATTATATCTCTAGGGAATTTCATATTGGACGTATTAACTTTTAAAGTGGGGGTCTTTAAGTTTGAGTTCTCTCTTTTTAACAAGTGTCTCAACTAACTCTTTAACCCTAGTGCCTCTGAATGATTCCTTGAGAACATCCAAACTCCAAGCATGTATTGTTAATTCTGTGTATCCATTCTTTTTGCACATTTCTAAAGCAAATTTCAAACTAAGGTTGAGATTATTGGGATAGTCTTTCCTGTGTTCTCCAGGATAGTAATATATCAAATGGGGTTTCATAATCGCATCACCTCTTCTCTCCGTTGTTCTTTCGTTTGAGTGCTTCATCAAGGGTTAGGATTTTCTCTTTCTTATCACATGTTTTCTTTAGGAGGACGTCGAGGCCTTCTACCATGAGGTTTCCAAAGCGCCTCATTGCTTCATGGGTGGTGGTGTCGCTTGAGATTATTAGTTTGCCATCTTTGAACTCGCAGAAGGGCTTTCTTTTTCCGCGGGTTTTACCTTTTTCATAGGCGGATATCCTCTTCAGGACTAGTGTAACATTATTTATTATTTGGTTTTGTTTTTGAGGCCCTATCACTTCCCACATGTGATATATGTATTGGGCGAGACGTTCGGGGTATATCTCCTTGCTCTGCTCTTTGAGGATATATGAGGTGATACTTTCGAGGAGACGTTTTACAAAGGCACGGCAGTCCTCGTTGGGGTCGAGGTATATGTCAGGGATTTGAAGGCGTAGGATTTTGTCAGACACTTCAATGCATTCTGTAAAAATTTTGTGAAGGGTACCATACATGTGCCCTCTTCGGAAGTCATTACATTCAAGACATATTTTGTTGCCGTTAGGGTATTTTAAGACTATAACTGGAAGGGGGTGGTCTTTAATGGGTCGTTTTTCGCAAGTTTTATTCGATAACGAGAAAATTACTGGATCTATGTAGTATATCTCAGGATTTTTCACTGTAAAGTAGCTTAGTAGAACTTCAGGCGAGAGCTCTTCATATTTCCGTAGTTGTCGGGATTTTAAAGCCTCTGCCTTACACTCTACGAGAAGACTGTGACTTTGTTCTTCAGTTGTGAGGATAAGGTCGGGATTTGTTTTTTCATGGTCCGTCTTCTCAGTTTGAAACTCGATTACGCCTACTTTATATCCATATTTCTTTAGTGGACTGTTTTCCATTTGAGTTACTCTCGCCATCACGTTAATGAGGTATGTTTGAGGAGAAATATCCTTGAATAATGGATAGTTAGGCTGTTGGGGCAAGGATTCTGCCATTTGCCTCACTCTCCAGTGTAGCTTGTGGATCGTAATATCTCTGAATGTTGGTAAAGAATCTCAATACGGTGTTTCCACACACAGTTTGGTTTGGTATTGAGCGGAGATGTATTGATATCCATTCGGGAGTTACTTCGAGCTCTATCGGATCACCGTTGTGGAGATCAGTGCCATAAATTACGTATTCATCTTTTGCTACTTTGGTTTTGATTCCAAATATCCTGAATGGTGGTCTTCCAGAAAACACTTTGTCCACAAATGTACTGAATAGCTTGGGGTTATCTTGCAATTCTGTGTTTTTGAGGGTTATAATAAAGGGTGAGCCTTTGGGGTAGTATCCAAAGGAGCTTTTCTCTGCGGAGATCACTTCACTTTCAATCTGCTCGGATAATAGTTTTAGGTACATCTTTTCGACTTCGTGTATAATCTCCATGTGCTCGAAGAATGACGAGCCACTGGTTTTGAATTTGCCCCAAAATGTGATGTCCTCTAGTATGAAGTCTTCTTTAGTGCGTTCTCGTTTTATTCCAATGCTGGAGAGGGCCGAGATTTGGCGTAGATATTCGTCTTTCATGAATTTCTTGAGAAGTTTTTCACTTACTTTACCCCAAACTCTCATCGTGAATTCACTAGCGAGAACTTCATCTTCATATGGAAATTCTTCTCTCATAAAGGGGTCTTCAGGAACATCTAAATTATCTCCATCAGAATTAAGAGAGGAGTGAGACTTGCCGAGAATCTCTGCGTATTTATACTGAATGCCTAAGCCTTTTAACTCTCCAAGTTTCTTGCTAAACTCAATAAGCAGGTTGCTAGCGAACCAGGGTCTATCCAATCTAGAACCGGGTTTTGTTACTAAATATTTGAGCAGTGTATCAGCATCTTGGCTTTTGTCAATTGTATGGAGTATCCAGAAGCGGGGCAGTCTTGGAGAGATGTCTAAGTAAAACGTAGCCGTTTTCTTGGTTGTTTTACCCCCCTTCTTTGTCCATGCGGTAATCACTATATTGAATAAGCGAGGATCTTTAGTCGGGTGAACTTCGGCAGAGAGTTTAGTTTGTTTTAATTTAATTTGAGATAAATACTCTGGAATTTGAAGGGGGCTTATGGAATTGACTTCTAGTAAGTATGATTTCAGATAGTTGTGTTTATAGGGGAGCCTAGCCTCTTCTCTTATGTGTTCGTATGTCTTAGACACATGCCTTTCCATGAATCGCCAGAATTCTTCCCTTGTTTTGAATAGTGGAGGACGTTCATTCATCTACCATCGCCCTCACAGAGGTTATTGATCTCTTGCAGGCTATATATCTTTCTTTGGTTTCTTTCATTGGCTCACCTTAGCGCGTGCTGATTTTACGAATTGTTCTTATGGTTAGAATCCTCATAAGGTTTACCGTTAAGCGACTGATTCAGTAGCCTTCTCGGGCTTTACCTTGGTCTCTCTGGATTCTAAGCGGTGTTAAGAGAGTAAAACTGAAACACTAACATAGGTCGTAAAAATTACGTACGGAAATTATTTAAGGGATAGCACTATATTTGAGATGGTGATTATATGGTAACAGAATTCGATATGTATCCGGAAGTTAGAGCACTTTTAAGGAAGAGATTCCCTGCTTCAAACGGATGGGAGATAAAGTACCGTGAAAGAAGAGAGAGGTATGAGCCTGACTTCATAGTAGAAAGAAAAGTCAGAGGAGTCATAGAGCGAGTTATAGTCGAGGTCAAGGCTGTTTGTAAAGTTACTGAAAAGCACGTTAGTCAGATCAATAGGTATGCAAGGAATCTTGCAGGAGCCAATGTTAGAATTGTAGGAAAAATCCTTGTGGTACCATCACGTGCTGATGTATCCATCGTGCCAATGGATATTAAAGTAGTCTATTTGAGAAAGTTCTACTGTGGATGATAAGAAGGCTGATTTTTAACATTTTTATTCTACGAACTATTTTTCAGGAGATACAAGGCACTCCATAGTAACTTAAATTTCACCGCGCTTTTTTAGAAACTCCTCAATTAAATTGACTATCAGTTCAGCCTTGTATACTATTCCTAGATCTAATAATTGTCGCACTTTTACCTTCGGCATTTTCGAGAGAGATGCGTATATAATTTCACCAGTATCGGGAATATGGTATACTGCAGAAAGAATTCCTAAAAATAGGAGTCGTTCGGCACCTATGATGAAAGATTTTGTAGTTTTATCAAAATATGATCCCCTATTATATAAAAACACAGGACTCCCACTAGAGCCTGGAAAAACAGAGGCATCTATCAAAAACGCCTTCCATCCATTAAAATCAATATATGGTGGAGTAGCAGTTATGCCTTTTCGGACTATTGGCAAAAAATGTCTTTCATCATAAAACCCACCAGGATACCCTACAAATATAACTTCTTCAATTGCATCGAGGGATCTTAATTGAAATTCATTCGGAACAAATGTTCGTGGTATTGCTTTGAAGAATATTGTGGTTTGATTTTCTTGCAAGTGATTTATTATGGGCGCAATAGGAGCTATTGCAATATCATGTATTTTATCAACTACCCAAAACTCGTTGAAATTTGGAATAGTTACTGAATGGGCAGTTCCTAGTTCTGGTTTTCCCTCTTTTCCCACTATAAACGTCAGGACCCAGTTATAGTGTCTGAGACCACGTGCTTATTAGTCACGAGAAACATATAGTTCTTGTCTTTAACATTGTAATTAAAAATAAATGACGTACCAATCTTTTCACCGTTCTCTTCTGTTTTTGCCTTAATTCGTACAGTTGTATACAATAATTGCTCCAGTGTTGACATTGTTTCCATGTTCTTTACCCCCCTGCTCGTTCTGGTCGGGCATTGTTTCATCCCTCCTTCTTTGGTAAGAATGAAAGGAGGTTAACTTTTGGATGTTCTGGTGGTTTGGCTGACTTTTTCTGAGATCTCCTTTTTATTGGAGAGAATAATGCCTTTAATAGGTCCCCCTCTCTGTATTCTTTGAGCATCTGTTTTTGCTCTGCGTATGGTTGAATTTCTTGATTATCTAGGAAGTACTCTGTTTGGTTTATGAGTTCTGCATTGATCCTTAGTGTGTTGAGCATAATATTGTATTCCTTCATTAATAAAATCTCTTGAAGCGTTGGATCGTTTATTAGCTTGGGATGAAGATAGTAGTAGGTGTCAGGATCAAAGAGTCTTGCTTTGTATTCCAGGAGCTCACCAGGCTTTGTGGGTTTGGGGAGGTTGTCTCCAGGCATTCCTTTTCCTTTGTTGCCTCCCACGAGGTTAGCACCTGTTAGGGTGGTCACGGGATCTGTTCCAGGGGTTAAAGGTAATTGGGGACTCGATTCAAACTCTCTGTTAATATTAGTTGCATAAACCACGATGTCTTCTAACCTTCCTTTTTCTCTAAAGACCTCAAGGAACTGGCGGATTTTACCAATGTTTTGAGGTGAGGGTAAGCCGCTTTCGAAGTCTATCCAAATGTTGAAGTATTCTTTTTTGATATAATGTTCTGCGAGTTTTATGAGATCTCTCATTCCGAATTTAAGGGAGACTGGAACGAATATGGGTTTGGTGTTTTTACTATCGAGTTTTTCAACACTCCAGTCCACGTATGTGATGTAGTCTTCTAAATTCGCAATCCGTATGGGTTTATATTTTGGTTTTCCATTTTCGTCCTCTCCCACGCGAATGCTCTTTTTGACTTTCATATTGGGGACTAAGAGAGCTACCGAGGAGTATGCGTAGTAGTATGAGAGGAAGCCTGAAAGGTCTTTTAGGTCGTCTAAAATTTGGGGTCGAAGTGGATTAAAGCTTAGAGTATATGCTAAGATTAAGGGAGATGCCCACCTTTTGTATCTGAGAAGGCGAGTTATTTTTCCATCTTCATCTTCATCGAGTAACGCGTTAACTGTGCTCTCTTTGAGTGTTGAGGAAATTTCATAAAAGAGCGTGTACTCTTCAAGAGCTCTTCTTTGTTCTTCAACTGTTTTTTGGGTTATATTGTTTACGTTTAGGACTTTGATTGGCCTATCTACGTTAATCCTCCCAAATGTAAATCGTTTAATGTTAAACTCAGAATTCTTGTCAAGAATTGCCTCTTTGATGTTAAGAGCAGTTGTCATGGGCTACACCCCTCAATCTCGTGAAGGACCTTGTCTATAATATGTGATTGCACTCTGAATTTTGAATTGCGAATTCTCTCTAAAATATTTATCGCTTCTTCTTTATTATATATGAGATACCAGCAGTAACAACGGCCGATAAATCCAACAGTACCAGTCATCTTTGATTTTATTCTAGATAGCTTTTTTTCGATAATACCCCGGGGACCATCCTCATCTAAAATTAAAATAAAATCTTTCCCTTTCAAGTGATACACAATGGCAATACCAATAACCTCATGTTCTCCCTTTTTAATTTCGCTAATTCCCAAAAACGGCCGCACTATTTCCCCATAATTGAACGGTAAAGGTTTTTCTCGTACTTTTGAGAGATCAGATTTAATAAGAGGATAATTGGAGGACTTTTTGATTTCATTTTCTACCACATCTCCAATGACAAATTTGAATTTTCTACTGTTAATTATCTTTTTGAGGCCTTCTGGATAATTTATGTCATCCAAAAAGCAAATATAAAATGTTGAATCGCTTATGATTTCTTTTGTCATGGCGTTGCCTCCAAGAGTTCCTGATATTTGCTTTTGCTAATAATGCCTTTTTTGTATAGTTCATATGCAAGACGCCTCCTACGGGTAGGAGCCATCAAAGACTTGTAAATTGAAGAGTATTCGGTCCAGTCTTTAAAGGTTGAGTATATTAATAAGAGTAGCTCTTCAACATTTAATGGATCATACATGAGTCTAATAGCCTTTGCTATTGTTATGAATTCTCTAAAAGGTTCTGCATGAGAGTATTCTTTGAGAAGCTCTCTAAAAGCGGCCTTGCCTTTTGGCGTTAATGATATTTCTACAATCATTCTTTTCACTAATGGAAGGTCTTGGACGTAAAATTCAAATGCCTCAGGATAATATATCGGGTTTTTAAGGGCCTCATTTAAATCAGGAGAATATGGACCATACATATGTTTTTCAAAATTAATGATCTTTGATAAATCTGGAGCGACATTGCGAAGAATGAAAAATTCCTTCTGTAAATGCAAGTTAGTAGGTACGGGAGTATCAACTACCCCGATGAGGAGGATCAAATACTGCTCTATTAACAATTCCTTCTGTTCAGGAGTTAAGTTATCCCACGGCATCAGCTGGCCCCCCTATGGGACTTCGCCAACGGCTCGACTACCCTGGTCTCCTGCTCGTCCTGCTCGGGCATGCGCTCACCTTCCTAGTCTAGATTAAGTACTTTGCTCATTATAAGGGCATCGCTAAAAAGGTTTTTCGGGTGTTCTTCAACTCCCTTTTTACCAAAACCTTCTTATATTCTCAAGTAAAATGTCGAATTGCCGATTCAAAAACTGTGGAGGAGGGCCCAAGGGTGAGTGAGGATGTGCCTAGCTTGAAGAAGCTTACTGAGCCAAGGAGTTTGAAGCCGCTTTCTGGAATCAGGGTGAGCAAGCGCCGCGAACGTACGTGGGGATGGCTTATTGGGATGCTCCTCATTGGGCTTGTGTTGGCTGGTGCGGGTCTTGATATTATCATTGGGCACGATTATTACCGATCTTGGCATAAGGAGTTTACGGTCCCTCCAAAGAGTATGGAGCCATGGTATTGGACGCTTTCCAAGTATTCTATCCTTGAGATAAATGCCAGCGTTTCCGGAGGTAATGGGGATATTAGAGTCTATGTGGTAGATGATAAGACGGGTAAGACTATAAAGGACTTTGGGAGGCTCATTAGTCCATTCCATATTCGTTTTGAAGCGCCGGAGGCTGGAAACTATACGGTTTATTTTGATAATACTTTCAGTACGTTGATGCCAAAGGACGTTAAAGCTACTGCAGCTATTTACCGCCCCACTGTTAATTGGTGGGGATTTCTGATGGTTATCTCGGGGGTAGTGATGGCAGTCTTAGCAGTGATTTTCATGATTTGGGGCAATATTCCAGTGTTAATCCTCGAGGATGGCGAGGCTACTTACGAGTTCAAAGTTTGGAGAAACGGGAAGATCAAAATTTTGGTGAATGGGATTGAGGTTCCAGAGCAGGTTAGTAAGCATGCAGTCTTCAAGATAGGCCCCAATGACGAACACACGCTTGAGATCGAGCGGAAGTTCTCTTGGATATGGACCTGGCAGTGGATATTCAAGGTTGATGGTCGCGAGGTCGGCCGGCTGCCGTGAGGTGGAGGGGATGAAAGAGAGTACTAAAGTAGCTGTGGTAATTTTTGGTATTGTGCTTTTTGTTTTTGTTGGCGGTAGTGCCGCTTTAATAGGTGTCGGTAAGCAGAATCCTTTGACCTTGCAGTTCACTTTAGCCATTGCAAATATCGTAATGGCAGGCGTTGTGGCACTCCAAGCAATTACTACTGCCGAGGCAGCTAAACAGGCCAAAAAACAAGCCGAACTCATGAACGAAAGCCTTATTGAAATGAAAAAAGAACGCATGAACATTGAGTATATAAAAAACGAGGTAGTGGGGTATATCGAGACTTTCAAAAGGACGCTACAGAGCAATCTCTCAAATGCTAACCATACCCAAGTATGGTCCGAAGTTCCAGCATATTCCCCTTCTATTTCAATTTCAGGAACAACGTATGACACATTTTATCAAAAAATAGGCTTTGAGAAAAGAATTAGCAGGAAAATTGACAGATTACTAAGTGAGTACGAGATTGAACTTGAAGACTACAATTCATTAGTGGAGGAGGCAAACAGGCTGAGAAGGGAGATTGTTGATAATCTAAAAGGGAAATCCAAGCTTGTGAAAAGTTTACAGGAAATATCCAATGAAGAAGCTGGGAAGTATAAGGTAAAGGAAGACCATATTATCAAAGCTACTACTCTCATTGAAGAACTAGTAACCCGATTTAATCCCGAAGAAAGATATCAGTTAAGTGCTCCAAATTATGGAATGCTGGGATTAAATCCTGAACAGGAACATCTCTTATGGCCTTGAAGTGTGGAATAAGGCAAAGCAAAGGTTTTATGAATTTGTTGATAATACCCCAGAAATATACAATGCTCTTGTGAAGAGAAAAAAACATTCTAGGAAAACTAAAAGAACTAACAGAATCATTACTAAAGCAAATTCAAAAGATGGAAACAGAACTTTTACAAAGTGAAAAGGAATTGGAGAAAAGACTACTAGAACTATAAAACGCCATTGTTGGCAATTTGCACAGTTTTCACTGTGAAATCGGTGATCCCACCCCCCAAATTAGAAAAGAGTAAAAATGAATTTCTCCATCACTTTGAGAAGCAAAACACCCTCACGGATACAGCCTGCTCGGCGTTCTCGGGAAGAGGGTTGCCCAGCGGACGTGGTCGAGCTTGAGCACCCAGGCGACGAGCCTCTCAAGGCCGAGGCCGAAGCCGCTGTGCGGAACGCTACCGTACTTTCTAAGGTCAAGGTACCACTCGTAGTCCTTGGGATCCATCCCTTCCTCGAGGATCCTCTGCACGAGCTTGTCGTAGTCGTCTTCACGCTGGGAGCCGCCGATTATCTCGCCGTATCCTTCCGGCGCGAGCATATCAGCGGCGAGAACCTTCCTCGGATCCTCTGGGTCTTCCTTCATGTAGAAAGCCTTGATGTGCTTCGGATAGCCGTAGACGAAGAACGGGCTCTCGAACTCCTCAGTTAATACCCTCTCCTCGTCGGCACCCATGTCCTCGCCCCACTCGATGTTCACGCCCTTGCTCTGAAGGATGTCTATGGCCTCGTCGTAGCTTATCCTCGGGAACGGCGGAACCGCGTTCTTGAGGGTCTTGATATCGTCCTTGCGGTAGAGCTCGATCTCCTTCTTCCTCAGCTCAAGTGTCCTCTGAACCATGTAGCTCACAAGCTCTTCCTCGACCTTCATGATGTCCCAGAGGTCCATCCACGCGGCCTCAAGCTCGAGGTGCCAGAACTCGGTGAGATGTCTCCTCGTCCTGCTCTTCTCGGCCCTAAAGCTCGGAGTGAGCGACCAGACCTTTTCAAGGCCGAAGATTGCCGCTTCAAGGTAGAGCTGGGCCGACTGGCTGAGGTAGGCGTACCTGTCGAAGTACTTGAGCTTGAAGAGAGTCGCCCCACCTTCGACGGCACCTGTGACGAGGATCGGCGGGAAGACCTCGTACCAGCCGTCCTGGAGGAGCCACTCTCTTGCTGCCTGCATGAGCGTGCTCTTGACCTTCATTATCGCGGCAACCTTTGGAGAGCGCAGGTGGAGGTGCCTGACGTCGAGCAGGAACTCATCGCTCGCATCCTTGGTTATCGGGAAAAAGTCAACGTTCTGGATTATTTGGAGCTTCTCTCCCTGGACTTCGGCACCGGTCGGCGCGCGGGAGTCGGCCTTAACCGTCCCCTCGATGATAACGCTCGATTCAATTCCGACTTTCTTGGCCTCCCTATAAGCCTCCTCGTTCAGATCCTTTGAAAATACGACCTGGACGATTCCGCTTGAGTCGCGGAGGACTATAAAGACCTTCTTTCCGACTTCCCTCTTCCTGTAAACCCATCCAGCGAGCTTAACCTTCTTCCCTTCCATCTCGGGCGTGACATCGGCACAGTAAACCTTATCGATCACCTTTAACCACCTCCAGAAGCTTTGAAAGCGGGTTTATAACACTAACCCAAAAGAGAACTATTGCTCCATATCCGGAGAACCTTCACGCACGTGGATATCAGGACCAGGAGTGGCATGAAACGCGTGTCTTTAAGAGGGTCTTAAAGTTTGCCCCCATGGTTTTGTCAAATCGTCAAAAATCTTCCAGACGTAAAATGTGTTGGGAGGAATACAAGAGATCTCTCCCTCATTGCAAAATTTACAAAAAGAGCTGGAGATATCATTATTCAAAATAAGTTCCGAATCAATGATTTTTGTTCAATAAAATCCAGGCAATATTAATTTATGTACAAAAATCCTGCTTATAAATCGAAAATTTTATAAGGAAGTTTGGATTTAAATTAATAAGGGGGAGGGGAAGATGTTCATAGACCCATTCGTTCTCAGGTCTCTAAACAGAAGCGAACTCCGGAAGAAGATTCTGATGTACTTGAACGAGATATACCCCTCCCCCACATACCTCTCGGAACTCGCACGCGCCATAAAGTCCGACCCCTCCAACGTTAAGGGAGCCCTGATAGGACTTGGAAACAGGTACAACGGACACAGTTCTCTTGTGAGCCTTGGACTCGTGGAAGTTGTGGAGAAGGACGGCTTCAAATATTACAGGCTCACCGAGTACGGGAAGCAGGTCGTAAAACTTCTAAAGTCATACCAGCCATATTACTCAAGATACACATGAGGTGAAATAACATGAAACCCGTAGAACTTCTCGACGCAAACCTCGAAGCCATGACCACTTTCGCATTCATGGATTTAATCAGGCTTGGTCTCGAGCTGGGAATATTCCAGAAGATTGACCCCGAGGGCACTTCTCTGGAAGCCCTGGCCCAGATGACATCTGTCTCAAACAAGGAAAGGGTAAAAGACCTCCTAAGGACCTACGTCTCCCTCGGCGTTCTCGAAGAGGAAGATGGTTTGATAAGACCCTCCAATTTTGAATGTTCGTTCAAAGCCCAGAAGAGAGACTTGAAAAAGCTGTTTCCCGACTGGATAAGCATCCTAGATGAGTTGCATAAAATGTCAGAGTACTCTTTCATCTCCAAGGAACATCCAAAAATTCTCATGGACTTTGACAAGGGGTCTGACTTCTGGGACATGAGACTCATGAGCGAGCCGTACCCAACGAGCAGAAGGGTTGTAAGTGAACTCCTCAAGCTGGAAGACGGCATGAGGGTTGTAGACTTTGGTTGCGGCTCTGTGTCCCCGGTCGAACTTGGAGCCCTCGTTGGCCCAAACGGCAAATACGTTGGAGTTGACTTCTCCCCCGGTCTGCTCACCATAGCAGAAACCCGTGCAAGAGAAGAAGGCCTTGACTGGGTTACCCTCAGGGAAATTGACATCAGGAAAGCCATGCCAAAGAACGGATACGACGGCGTCATAATGAGTTTCCTGCTCGAGTACTTCAAGAATCCCCAGGAGATAATAGAGAAAGGGCTTGAAACTCTCAACCCTGGAGGAAAAATGATCATAGTGGAGCCCTTTAGAGAGAATTTCCCGCTGATCACCTCAATGGAGTTCTTCGAAAAGCTCACCCCAGAGTTCCACCGCTTCCCAAGTGTTTCCAGCATTCTCCGGTTCCTGGAAGATTCCCCGCACGACCTAAAGGTAGAGCAAGTGGGGAGGTCAGTTCTTCTGATAACCCTCTTCTCATGAAAGCCCTCTTCTTTGAATAAAATCCACCATTCTGTGATACTTCTTAGAGTAGTTCCAACCTACATATGCAGCTACACCCTTCTCTACATAATTACAAACAAAAAATCGTTTTATATACAAAGTTGCTTAGATTATATTGCAAAAACTCCAACGGAGGGGCAAGACATGAAGGCGCTGTTTGGGAAGAAGAGGGGTGCCGTTGGTATCGGTACCCTGATAGTGTTTATAGCCATGGTGCTGGTGGCCGCAGTAGCTGCAGCAGTGCTCATCAACACGAGCGGCTACCTCCAGCAGAGGGCTGAGGCCACCGGCAGGCAGACGACAAAGGAAGTCTCCAGTGGCGTCAAGATTGACAAGGTTCTTGGATTCAACAACGGCGGAACCATTGACAAGTTAGCTATCCAAGTTTCCCTGAACGCAGGAAGCGAGCCCGTAGACCTCAACCAGACAAAGGTCTACATAAACGATGGATCAAACTTCACCATATACTCCTACGAGAGCACTGCTACGGGAACTGACTTCAGCGCCGTAAGTCCAAGTGCAGGCAAATTCCAAGTTGTTATTGTCCAGGATGCCGACAACTCTGTCACTGACGACCACACCCTCACGCCAGGCGACATAGTCTTCCTTGTGGTTGATAACCTCTCCCTCGACCCAAGAACTGCGGTTACCATTGAAGTGAGGCCAGAGTTCGGTGCCCCAGGATTCACCAAGGTCGTTACCCCGCCGGCCTACACCGAGGACGTTATAGAGCTCAAGTGACGGCTTCTGCCCCGTTCAAATTTTCTTTTTCATATTGAAAATCGGGGGGTGTCGTGGATGTCGTTTTCGTACCTAAAAAACAAGTTCAAGAAGAGAGGGGAAGGCGAGGAAAAGCAGGAGGACAACAGGGAGATCATCAAGCTGTACGAGCTCGAGGAAGGTGAGGAGAGCGAAGAAAAGAAGGAAGAGAAGTCCACCGAGGAAGAGGAGCTCCTGAAAAAGCTGACGGCCAGGGTTTACGAGATTGAAAACGACATCCCCCGGATAAAGGTGAGTATAGACACCATAAAGTCCCAGATGAAGGACCTCCAGGAGGAGATTGAGAGGCTTGATAAGGTAATCAAAGACGTTATGGTCCTCTACGAGGTTGTCTCCCAGGAAATAAACCCGTTTAAGGACGTTGACTCGAAGAATCCGTATCTGAGCGAGCTTCAGGAGCTTAAGGAGAAAGTTGAGGACCTCCGGAGTGAGATTGCTAAAATAAAGTCCGATCTCAGGCTCATAGTCATCGATGGTATTGATCTCGACGAACTCATATTCGAGGTGTTGGAGGGAGGAGCATGATCACCGAAGTTGAGATTGATGAGAAACTCGAAAGTCTAAGGGGCAAGGTCCCCAACTTCCTGATAGAAGACCTCAGAGAGCGCCTCGTATCAAAACAGGACATCCTGACCCGGGAGCACGTGGATAAGATTATCGAAAGGGTGCTGAAGATTTACTCCGGCCAGCTTGAGAAGATTTCCCGCCTCGACCAGAGGGTCGAGGAGATAGGCAGGTACCTCGAGGAGATCAGAAATCAGCTGCTGGCCCAGAGATCACCGCCCAGAGAGGAGACGGCAACCGCAGAGACTCCAGACATCGTCCCAAGAATCTCCCCATCACAAGAAGCAAAGGAAAGCTTAGATAACGTCCCTGGGGAGTCGCCGGAAGAGAGCTCTCTCCTCGCTCCTCAGGAGAATCTTGAACCCCTGCCCCAAACCGGGGGCTTTCAGGAGGGTGGTGTTATGGAGCAGAGGATGGAAAACCCTGAAAATAGAAATATTGAGAATGTGGGCAGCTTCAGAATACCCCAGGACATAGAGGCAGTCCTCTTCAGCGACCAGCCGAGAAGGTCAAGACTCGAGCGCATCCCCTCGGACACGGTCTCGACCCTGCTGGCCATGAAGTGGCTGGGATTCCTCATAGACCGTGCTGGCATTAAAAACCTGGAGAGGGTTCTCGACTTCTACTACCAGATTGGCTGGATATCCGAGGAAGTCCTCTACACACTGCTGAGGTACGCAGAGGGGATAAGACCCCACGACAGGGAGCCGGACTGGAGGCCCGACGAGAAACTAACCATCCAGGACCACATAATCTCCCTGCTCTTCATAGAGAGGCTCAGAGGGGTCAGGATAACAAGGGAAATAGTGGACGCGATAGAGAGGGAAACCCGGGCAATAATGCGGTTGCTCGAGGACGGCTACGGGGTCTAAGGGGGCCCCACTATGGGGTTCAGCGTTTCAGCGGCGTTTGCAGTGATAGCAGTGGCGGTGATAGCATCCTTCGGGGTCATATACGCCTCGGGTGAGAACGCATACTTCAGCATAATGGAGGCCTCCGAGGAGCACAGCCTTCAACTCACCAAGATTCAGACCGCGGAGCTCGAGCTCGTTGATTACAACTACACCGCGAGGAGCGATATCCCCCTTTACGACATCTGGTTCGAAATCATGAACTCCGGTACGACCCTATCGCCGAACCAATGGGTCGTTATCTACGATGGTAACCTCGGTAGTCCCTCTGTAACACTACCAGCCCGAGAATACCTCCTGCCTGGTGAGGAACTCAACGTGACGGTTCAAAACATCCCCAAGGATCCGAACGTGACTCACGCACTCGTAATAAGCACGGAAACAGGCTGCGCCCTGAAGGTAAAGTGGGTCTGGAGTGGAAACTCCACAAACGGCTCGCCCCAGGTGGTCGGCAGTGCCTGGTACTGCCCCCTGGAGGGATGAATATGGCAAGCGGCATCGCATCAGAGCTCATACTGTTCATCGCATCCCTAATGATAGCCGGCATGGTAGCTGGGGGACTCTACATTGTTACCCAGGACATTGCCGACGGCATAACCATGAAAGGGCAAGCCGTTGCCGCAGACCTGAGAACGGACTTTAAAATAATAAACGACCCGGAGAACATTCCCTACTCTTCTGATCCGCAAGGATACCTGTTCTACATCAGAAACACAGGCAAGAATTCCCTTCGCTTTACTCCCGACTCTGTTGTGGTTATGATAGACGGTTCGGTTATCCCCTCCGCCAACCTGACATTCGAGCCCCAGGGGACTCTTGGACCTTACGAGGTCGGAAAAATATACGTGAAAACGTCCCTCACCTCGGGCTACCACAAGATAACCGTAGTGGCTGAGAGCGGGAAGAGACGTTCCCTTGTATTCAAGGTGGGGTGATGGGGATGAAAGGCCTCCTCCAGATCCAGATACCCAATGACGAGCTCCACAGGAGGCTGGGCGGGGGGATCCCTTCCGGCAGTATAATCCTCATAGAGGGTGACAGGGGTACTGGGAAGTCCATATTCGCCCAGAGGCTTCTCTATGGGTTCCTGAAAAACGGATACACCGCAACCTACGTCTCAAGCCAGTACACAACCGTAGATTTCATCCGTCAGATGGAGTCCCTTGGGTATGGCATCATCGAGGAACTCATTAAGAGGCGGCTTCTCTTTGTGTCAACTTACCCGCTTTTTGCAAGCCTCACGGATAGGGAGAAGTTCCTTCCAAGGTTTATGAGCGAGCACAGGTTGTGGGAACCCAACGTTATAATCGTAGACTCCCTATCACCTTTCATATCCTTTCGGGTTGATGACGAGCTGATTAAGGAGTTCTCAACCCACCTGAAAAGGATGAGCTCTCTGGGAAAGGTAATTCTCATGACCGTGAATCCCTCAGAAGCGGAACCCGAATTTCTCAAGATCCTTGAAGAAGCATCCACCATGCTGATTCGCCTCAGCGTTAAGGTTTTCGGCGGCGATCTGAAGAACTCAGCCACCATCGTGAAGTACAACAACGCGGAGGGAATCTTCCAGAGGATAATTCCGTTCAGGGTTGAGCCTAAGGTTGGGTTCATAGTAGAGATAGCGGCGGTGGTGTGATATGGCGCAGAAGAAGCAGATCAGCGACTCCCTTGACGTTGCAATGGCCCGCAACCCCCACCTTAGGCAGTACATTAACAACTTCGTTAAAAAGACTGGAAAATTTCCAGAGTTCTTCCCGCAGCTGAGCAGGGACATGAAGGAAATCAAGTACCCTAACATAATCTATCCCGTCGGCGACCCGATCTTCATCCACATATACGGGGACCCTCAAACCGAGAAGAAGTACATCGTCGTCGAGCCAAGGATTGAAACGCCGCAGGAGGAGGAGAAGTACGAGATACTCAAGGACAAAATACTCGAACTGGCTCCCCAGAAGAAGATACCGGAGGAAACCGAGGAGTTCGAAAGGTTCCTTGACGAGTTGATTGACGAGGCCACTAAACGAGTTGGAGGGGGGCTGTTCTCAAGAAACAGAGTTTCCTTCTCAAAAGGAGAGATAGAAAAGTTCAGGTACCTGCTCAAGAGGGACATAATAGGGATAGGACCGCTCGAACCGCTCATGAGAGACCCCTACATAGAGGACATTCACATAATCGGGGCAAACTACGTCTCCCTCATCCACAAAATATTCGAGGCCATGCCCACCAACATAACCTTTGGAGACAACCTGCGTCTCGCAGACTACTTCAAGAACCTCAGCGAAAGGATCGGAAGGCCTGTCAGCGACAAGAACCCCATAGTGGACGGCACCCTCCCCGACGGCTCCCGTATCAACATAATTTACTCGCCAGACGTCAGCATTCAGGGCCCAAGCGCCACAATCCGTAAGTTCTCGGCCACCCCGCTGAGCGTTGTCCAGCTCGTCAAGTGGAACACTTTCTCACCCGAAGTTGCTGCCTACCTCTGGCTGGCCCTTGAGTACGGCATGAGTATTTTCGTCTGCGGTGAAACGGCGAGCGGAAAGACCACGACTCTAAACTCAATAATCCCGTTCATAAAGCCAGAAGCAAAGATATACACCGCAGAGGACACGCCCGAGGTTGTGGTGCCACACAAAACCTGGCAGAGGCTCACGACAAGAGAGCGCGGGCCCGAAGAGAGCAGGGTTACCCTGTTCGACCTCCTCAAGGCGGCCCTGCGTTCGAGGCCCAACTACATCATAGTGGGCGAGATCCGTGGTGCAGAGGGTGCTATAGCCTTCCAGGCAATGCAGACCGGCCACCCCGTTATGGCAACCTTCCACGCGGGAGACGTCAGGAAGATGATTCAGAGGTTCACAGGGGCGCCGATAAACATCCCCGTCACCTTTATAGACAACCTCAACATCGCCCTCTTCCAGCAGGCGGTTTATGTGCGCGGCCGCTTCCTTAGGAGGGTTCTCAGCGTTGTGGAGATTGAGGGCTACTACGAGGAGCTTGGTGGAGTGGCAACGAGGAACGTCTTCGAGTGGGATTCAGTATCTGACAAGCACATCTTCAGGGGAATGAACAACTCCTACATACTCGAGAAGAAGATAGCGGAAGTTGCTGGATACGAGGACCCAAAGGAAATCTACAACGAGCTCTTTCTGCGCGCCAGAATCATCAGGAGGATGATTGAGCTGGGGATAACGGATTACTACTCAGTCTACCGCGAGATAAAGGCGTTCTACGAGAAAGGAATTGAGGGGCTGAGCTTCAGAATTTGAGGTGATAACATGGCTGGGGAGAAAGCTGGAGTACTGGCACAGTCGGGAGTTACCATAAGGGAGTACCTACGCAAGATACTCCTCCCCAGCCTACTGGCCTCTATCGTTACCTTCGTTGCCATCGCCTTTCTTGGAAGACTCCTCCCCATACCAACGTTTGTTTCGTACGCCCTATACGCCATCCCGCTTCTCCCGATGCTCTACGCCCTCGCGTACCCCTACGCTAAAATAAGCAGCAAGAGAGTGCAGATAAACTCAAAGATACCCTTCTTCGCCACCTACTTTGCAGTAATGTCCACCAGCGACGTGAGCCGGGAAGAACTAATCTGGAATATTGCCACGGAAAAAATCCTTGAACCGATTGCGAGCGACATGAAGAAGGTCTACTACCTTATGGCAAAGCTTCACAGAAGCATGCCGGAGGCCCTGAGGTTCCTCTCAAAGAGAACCCCCAGCAAAGTATTTGCCGACTTTCTTGAGAGGCTTGCCTATTCACTCGACAGCGGTGTTGAACTTAAGGACTACCTCCTCCAGGAGCAGGAGACGGTTATGGATGACTACGAGACCTTCTACGAGGGTGCCCTCTACGACCTTGACGTCTTCAAGGAGGTTTATTCGTCCCTGATAATCTCTGTAGTCTTCATGGTCACCTTCGTCATTATCGGCCCGATCATAACCGGCCAAGACGTCGGAACCCTCAGCCTCTTCATGTTCATCCTCGTCATGATAACCGAAGTTGGGGTCATGCTCGTAATAAAGTACAGAATGCCGGAGGACAAGATATGGTCTGAATTCGCTATGAACGCCTTCAGAAAGTCTAAAATAATGAGAGGAGTTTTGATATCTCTTATTGGGAGCATAATAGCGGTATTCGTTACCCGGTTCATAATAGCACCGCGGTTCAACATTCCCATCCTCATACAGCTGGCAATAATAACCTCTCCTCTTGCATACCTTGGGAAGGTCTTTGACAGGGAAGAAAAGAGCATAATGCTGAAGGACGAGAACTTTCCAGCCTTCATGAGAAGTCTGAGCTCCTCATTAGCGGCCAGCGGGGCTTCCCTCTCGCTCGTGCTGAAGTACCTGAGTGCCCACGACTTTGGAGTCCTTACCCGGGACATCAAAAACCTCTACAAGAGGCTCTCAATGAGAATAGACAACAGAAAGTCCTGGAGATACTTCGCAATAGATACCGGGAGCTGGTTAATAGACATTTTCTCTGACATCTTCAACAAGAGCATAAGCCTCGGAGCTGACCCTGAGTACGTCGGTACGGTAATATCGAGGAACTTTGAGAGACTAATACGCCTCCGCAGAAAGAGGATTCAAACGGTATCAAGCTTCAAGGGCGTTATCTACGGCATAACAGGGGCATTTGCGTTCTCGGTTGCATCAGCGTTTCAGGTGACACTGTACATGAACAAACTCTCCTCCAACCTGGAGATTCAGGGCGACTTCCTCCAGAACGTCCTCTTCCTGCCCTCCGAGAGTACAATACAGCTCACTGAGCTGATACTCGTGGCTATACTCGTCACCCACTGCTTAATATCCTCCCTATCCATTAAATTTGCGGACGGCGGCCACTTTGGGAACCTATTCTACTACTTCGCAGTCCTCATGTGGCTGGCCGCCCTTGGAGACTACATAGGAGGCTTTGTAATGAGCAAGATGATGAGCTTCGCTTCAGTCTCATCTCTCCTTGTCTGGAGTTCGGGGGTGGTACCATGAGAAAGATTTTTGTAATTTTCCTGCTGGCAATGCTGATTATCCCCGGTGCAGCGGCCAGCTCCACGATAACCGGGTGGATAGCCTTCTCGGAACCGATAGGATGGGGAAAGGGAGAGGTAACTATAGACGACATTTCGATGACCGATTATTCACTGCTCCTCCACCTCGGCAACGGCTCCAAAAGGGAGAGAGTTGTCGTTCCCTATGAGGGGAACGTCTCCTGGGGAGACTACTTCCTGAAAGTGCACTCGGCAGTTTATTCCGACTCCGAAAGCTACGCTAACGTCACCTACACCTTCCCCTACCTTCTCCTCGGAGAAAGAGTAAGGATTGGGGGATACGAGGTATACCTAAAGTCCGTCAACGAGGAGAGTGGAGTCCTGATAATCTCGAACAGAACAGGTTTCAAGAACCTCACCATAAAGGCCGGAGAGACGGCTGAATTCAAAAACATGAGAATATCCCTGACGCCGATGCCGCTCCTGTTCAGAGGATACCTGAAAAAAGGCTCTCCCAAAAAAGTTGAGAGATGGAACCTTGAATTCGTCAACTTCAGCGTGATAGCCGAAGGCGGTGAGCTCAAGGAAGAGATAACCCTCAGGGTAAATGGTGCCAACTACAAAGTTGAGCCCGGAGACAAACTCGTTACTGAGAACCTTGCAATCGATGTCGAAGACCTAATAGGCTCAGACCACCTGAAAGTCACTGTAAAACTCAGGGGCGCTTATATTGACGTTAAAATGCTCCCTGACTTCGAAGGCTGGATCCAAGAGGGAAAAACAACAATGATAGGGCCCTACCTCGTCCGCATCGAAACGGTGGCAAAGGGATACGCCGTGGTCTCAATAACGAACACGTGCGGCAGGGTGCTTAAGAGGACCAGCATGTCCATAGGACCCGTTTCCGCAGGCATTTATTACAACGGAATGCTCCTCGGGGCCCTTTCAACAAGGGAAAACGGGGGCGTAAAGGAAATCTACGCCGTGGCCTTCCTCGACGAGAACAGGCTTCCAAAGCCAGAGAAGATCGCACTCCTCAACATTACAATGGAGGCTCCTCAGAGGATAACCCAGCTCGTGCCCTTTGAAGTGACGGTTAAGCTGAAGAACGAAGGAAGCGGAGACCTGAAGTACCTCGAAGTCATCCCAGAGTTCTCCAACTACTTCGAGATTCAGGGAGAATATCAGAGATACGTTGAGGAACTGAGGAAGGGCGAGAGCATAGAGCTTAAGTTCACACTCCTGCCGAAAAAATCAGGAAAGCTGAACCTCGGCCACGTTACGGTAATAGGGCACGCGCCGTACCTCCTCTCCTGCGATGGTCTTGAGCCCCTGGAGTTCAGCTCGGAGATAAGGAACATTGACGTGGAGCCAGTAGAAATTGACTACCAAGTAGAGGTTAGGGCCCAGAACGGAAGCGTCGGCTCTTTGATTCCCCTTAACTTGAGTGTTAGAAACACGGGCACAGCTGAACTGCCCTTCAAGGTCACAATAGCACTTCCAAACGGCTTTGGCGTTGTGGCGGAAAACTTCACCACCCACGGCAAATGGATAACAAAAACAGACAGAATTCCTCCAAACTCCTCCCGGGAGTACTCGATACTCATAATACCAACTTCGCCCGGGAAATACGAAGTCTCAGCAGCGGTTGAGACCTACGGAAAGGTCTTCACGGGTTCGGCCGTTATAGAGGTCACCGGAACAACACCCAGCCTCCAGCCATCCAACTACACAACCAACTCCACCTGCAACGAAACAGCAAAAACTGTGCTCGTGAAGGTTCCAGTGCCCTGCAATCAGACCAACACAACCTCCCAGGCCCCAGAAAACCCAGGTCTCCTGCAGAGGATCATAGACTTCCTGATACCGTTCCTCGCAGGCGTCGGGTTCATACTCCTCCTTGCTTGGATAGCGGCCAGACTTGAGGGCTCTTGAACCCAAAACCTTTAACTCTTTCAAGGGAATTTAGCTGGGGAGCAGTATGAAAGCCCTTGTGGGAGACGTCGTTGATGCTGAAAAAGTCCTTCGAAACCACGCGGTTTTAGTAGAAGGGAAGGAAATTATGGCCGTAGTCCCGGCCGAGAAGGTCAGGGAGTTCGGGCCAGATGAAGTTTACGGTGGGGAGGGCTTTTTTATAATCCCGGGCCTGATAAACGCCCACACTCACGTGGCGATGACGAAGTTCAGGGGGCTCGGTGAGGACATGCCCACAGAGGAGTGGCTGGGGAAGATAATCTGGCCGATGGAACTGGAGTGGACGGCAAGGGAAATCAGGAAATGGGCCAGAATAGGAGTCATGGAGACTCTGATGAACGGCTCGACTACGATAAACGACCACTACTTTTTCGCCGAGGAGATAGCAAATGAAGCCGAGAAGATTGGGATAAGGGCTTTTGTAGGACAAACCGTGATGGACCTGGTAGAGTTCCCGCACGCGGATCCAGAGGAGGGGCTAAAGTTTTTCAAACGGTGGCAGGGGAGAAGTGAGCTAATAAACCCTACTTTAGCCCCACACGCGACAAACACCGTCAGTCTGGAGCTTATGAGGGAGATATCAGAGCTTTCGGATGAAGCCAACGCCAGAATCCACATCCACCTCGCCCAGAGCAGGGCGGAGGTCGAGGAGGTTAAGGAGCGCTACGACCTAAGACCGGTGGAGTATCTAAAGCAAGCTGGGACGTTAAACGAACGCCTGATCGGGATTCACGGCGTCTATCTAACTGACGAGGAAATCAAAACCCTCGCATCAGCGGGCTCAACACTCGTCCACTGTCCAACGAGCAACGTGAAGCTTGAAGGGAGGACGATAAACCTTCAGAGGGTTCTTAAAGCAGGAGTGAATGTGGGACTAGGGAGCGACTCCCCCAATCCCGTTGGCATTCTGGACATGTTCCTCGAGATAAGGAAATCGGCGCTCTTCGCGAACCTCCTTGAAGAAAAGGCCCACGTACTCTCGGCCCGAGAGGTCTTCAAACTGGCCACAGCCGGCGGTGCGCGGGCACTCGGCATCAAAGCGGGACTAATCCGAGAGGGATACCTCGCAGACCTCCTTCTGATAAACGCAAGAAAACCCTGGTTTAAGCCAAGGGAGAACCCCTATTCCCTGATTGTGTACTCAGCGAGGGGAAGCGACGTTGAGATGACCGTGGTAAACGGGGAGCCAGTTTACATAAGGGGAACTTTCCCAAGAATTGGAAAAGCGCTGGAAGATGTTTAGGGAGCTCACCCCCACACGACAAAGTCCCCAAGAACCAGGACATCCAGCCCAGCCTCCCTGAAAGTCCTGAGGCCATCCCCCGGAGAGCACACTATCGGCTCTCCATGCATGTTGAAGCTTGTGTTGAGCACCGCACCGATTCCCACTTTTTTGCTGAATTCGGCAATTATGGAATGGTACAATTCGTTGACCTCCTTCCTTACCGCTTGGGGTCTTGTCGTGCCGTCAACGTGGAGGACGGCTGGAGCCACTTTTCTAAACTCCTCACTCGCGGTATAGCTCATTGTCATGAACTCGTTGGGCCTTCCGTTCAGGTCTTCGAGATATTCCTCTGCCTTCTCCCAGAGCATGGAGGGCGCGAACGGCTGGAAGACGTCCCTTTTCAGGGCGACGTTGAGTTTTTCCTTCACGTTTTCGTCTCTCGGGTCGGCCAGGATTGAGCGGTTACCCAGAGCCCTCGGCCCGTACTCCATCCTCCCCTGGAAAAGTCCGACGAGCTTGCCATCAACGAGGGCATCGGCGACGAAACCCGGGACGTCGCTTATCTCCTCGTGTTGGACGCCTTCTTCCCTGAGGGTGCTCTCGATGTCTTCATCAGAATACTCAGGCCCAAGATAGACGTGCTCCAGCCTGAACGGCCTCCAATTTCCGTCGAGCCTCTCGAACTGGGCCTTGACAAATATGGCAGCCCCAAAGGCAAGGCCGCCGTCATCCATAGCCGGGAAGACCCATAGATTGTCGTCTCCAAAAACGTGCCTCAGGACTGCGTTGGCTTTTACGTTCTGGGCAACTCCTCCTGCATAGGCCACAGGAAGGGAGTATCCTTCGAGCCTGAGGCCGAGCTCCTCAACAAGCTTCTCTAAGTGGGCCTGAGCGCTTGCCGCTATCTCAATAGCTTTCCTCTGGAGCTTGCCTTCGAGCTTCCCGCGCTTCATCTGCATCGCTATCTCCTTCGCGTGCTTCAGCGGGTACTTGAACAGCTCCGCGAGCCTTTTCGTCGCTTCGATGCCCACAACCTTTAGGTGGTTATCAAAAGTTAAGCCGTTGAGCTCGATTACCGAGCTTAAATCGTAGGTGGGTCTCCCGTAGGCAGCTAAACTCATTACCTTGCCCTCGTGCCTCATCGGCTTAAATCCGAGCAGTTCGGTGACGGATGCATAGAAGTCGCCGAGGGAATCTAGATAGGTGCTCTGGGCTATCCTTATCATCTCGCCGTCTCTCGCGACGTAAATTGAAGAGCTCAACCCGTCGCCAGCCGCGTCTATGCTCAGAGCTATCGCATCCCTCCAGCCGGAAGTGTAGTATGCTGAAGCAGAGTGGGCAAGGTGGTGCTCGACGAAGAGGACTTTCCTCTTGAAGTCTTTACCAAAGATTGCCTTTAGGTTCTCCTCAAGCTCAATTAAACGGCTCTGCTTCCGGAATATTCCGGCAACGGCTATGACCTCAACGTCCTCCGGGCTGGCGCCGGCCATTTCAAGGACTTTTCTTATGCTCAGCTCCGGAAAACCGCGGTACTTTTTAACGCGGTTCAGCCTCTCCTCGTTCACCGCGAATATTCTCTCGCCGTCTATCAGAACAGCTCCAGCGTCGTGGCCGTCGTGAACTCCGAGGATCATGAGAAAAAGTAGGAGCCCCCTTTTAAAGCTTTTAACCCTAAGATACTGTGCCAAGAGCAACCTTTATAAAGACCGAGTGTAGTAAGTTAGTTATGAGGTGAAGACATGAAAAAGCAGCTCACAAGCGTATTAATAGCCCTTGTGGTTTTGCTGGCGTTGGCCCAAGTACCCTCCGCTTCGGCCAGCGGAGTAGTGAGCGCTTCCATTGTCTGGTACAGGCTGTATCTGAACCAGAACAGCACCTACACCCAGCTATACAACCAGAGCCTGGAGTGCGGAGTGGACAACGAGACTCTAAAACTAGCTGAAGAGCTCTACGCAAACGCTACCGAGGAATTCAACAAGGCCCTTGACTACGGCAACCCCCAGAACCCCCGCTCCATCCTCTGGGTGCCCTTCATGAGGCACATCAGAAAGGCCTACATAAACATCATCAAGGCCAACGAGCTTCTGAAAGAATCCCTCGAGAAAAGAAAATGCTCTCCGTAAGTTTTTAACACCCTAGTTCCCACCACCTGTGAAGTTGTATAATCTGTCCAGATTCACGGCCAGAATCGCCCCTAAAATCCTGACAGCTAACCCCCTCAAACTAACACT
>JASGLT010000024.1 GCA_030156945.1 Thermococcaceae archaeon | reverse complement strand
CAAGTACTTGTCTGACTTTCGCAGGAGGATTGAGACTTTGTTTTCGAAGTTTTCTGAGTTTCTTCTGAAGCCGAGCAGGAGTGTTAGTTTGAGGGGGTTGGTTGTCAGGATTTTAGGGGCGATTCTGGCCGTGAATCTGGACAGATTATACAACTCCACAGGTGGAGGGAACTAGGGCGTGCTTATAACTCTAACGATCTGATGGGAACTAAGGTTTCTACAAAAAACATAAAAACTTCAGTTTTCAATTTCTACTCGGTGGTAGCATGAAGAAAGTATTTGCTGCAATAATTCTGACAATACTGGGAATTAATGCAGCCCTTGCCGCGCCCGTTGAGAACGGCGCTGTGTACATAAGTGAGAACGTAAAGGTCAGGATACACCCGAACGAGGAACTTCTTGGAATAGTCTACTACCTGGCCTTCGGCAACGACACCTTCGTTATAGACAGGGGGACTACATAGACGAAGTGGAAGCCCATTTCGGGAAATACAGGAACTCAACGGCTGTGATTCTCCTTAGAGACTACCTCTCACTTTCTAATAGATTTACATGGAAGGACACGTACTTAGCCACAATTGAAAGTACTCTTCTGAGATGTTCAGAGCCCCCGGAGCTTAAGGAGTATTATTCTGAGGATGGTGTACCAGAGTATTACCGCGGGTATTTCACCTGGTTTAAGAACGAATTCCTGCCGGCCCTGAGAGAGTTTGCCAACGAAACCGACTTCATGGAGTTTTACAGAACTCACCAGGATTACTACATGGAAGACTTAAGGCTCTACGGAGGAGCTCTTTCACTCATTCCGCCCGACGAGTTCATGGAGGAGCACGCCGGTGTCTCCAACGTCACGTACGTCTTCTTCCACCCGTATCTGGTTGCCATCCATGGCCACAGCCTGAGAACCACGGAAAACAACAGGACGGCATGGGGGGCAGCGGGATTCCTACCGCTCGTCAGGAGGACGCCTCAGAGAACGGTGTGGAGCTACAAAACCGCCCGCGACACCATGATGGGACTCCCCCTCAACAGGGACCTCATAAACAGCACCGGCCTCGACGAACTGCTCTATCTGAACTTCATCTACCACGAGCTGGGACACGACGTCACTGTTCCTGTACTGAACACCCTGGACCTGTATACATACTCCTACGTGATAAACGCCGCGAGGTACGATATGCCTTACCTCACCACCTACGACGGGCACTATGTCGGCCTTACTATGATCTACGAGGGCTTTGCGGATGCCTGGGCAGATTACGCCATAAGCCATGTCAACCACAACTACACCCTCCTTGCGGTGCAGATGCAGAAGGCGTGGGGGGAGTTCTGGGTCGAATGGCTTTACAACGAGATTCAGAGCTGTGCTCTCGACGTTAAAAACGGGGAACTCAAAAACATCTCCCTCTGCGTTCCCCGCGCGCTGGAGTCCCTCGAAAGGTTCGCATCCCCCGAAAACGTCACCAAAGTATACAACCTTGAGGTGCCGATTACCCCCGTAAGGGCCCTCGATAAAGGATGGTCTCGTAGCAGAATCGTTGTAATCTATGGGACGGCCAACCTAAGCCCTGCTGAAAGGGAAAACATCAAAAGCTTCGCCGATGAGGTTGCGGAAATCCTGAGGAAATTCTACAGAAGAAACGGCGGAATAGACGACGTTGTAGTCAAAGCCGACGTGAACGTTACCCCTGCAGACCTCGATTCTTACCTTGTACTAATCGGAACCCCCTCGACCAACAGGATCGTTGACATCTTCGACGACTACTTCCCCCTCCGGCTTGAGAGGGCCAGCGAGGGATGGAGGATAGTCCGTGAGAACAACGTCACCAGTTTCCTTCTCCTTGATGATGAAAGCCCCCTCAGGGCAGTCTACGGCAACACCTCCGTCGCGGCGGGTGGGCTCCAGACGGTCGACAAAGCGGCCCTTTTGATGGCGTCCGTAAACCCATACAACACGTACTATTACGTGGTCTGGATCGCGGGAACGGACGAAAACATGACTAGGTTGTTCAAAAACCCCACCTACTACCTGAGCAGCTACGAGATATGGACGCCCGGAGCTATTGAGGTTGGGTTCTACAACAAACCCCTTGCGGAGAGGCTCAGCGAGTCGTTCAACGCAACCCTTCTGTTAAGCCCGCAGACAACCACAACGACCACAACAACCGTCAGAACCGACACTACCACAGCCCCCGAAACGACAACCACGAGCGCCACAACTACCACGTCAATCGCTACGTCAACCACAACAACCCCAACGGACAAACCCACCTGCGGACCGGCAGTTCTCATTGGTCTGGCCCTCCTCCCACTCATAGTTGGAAGGAGAAGGTAGGGAAGCCCATTCCTTCTCTTTTTTCCGTGTGCCCTTGATGTGTGTTGCCGACGGCTATCTTGTGTCGCTGACGTACTCCCTCTGATTGTCCGACAAAACAAAAGGGGACGAGGGGCTCTTCCATCAACAGTTCGCCCCTGGAACGAAGCTTTAAAAGGATGTTCTCTCTACTTAGTCAGTCTGGGGTGATAACGTGCCGAAGTCTGGCAGGATAGTCCTTTTCGCTTACTCGCCGGAGGACTTCATTGAGAAGCGGCTTGATAACCTATCGGATGTGAAGGCGTACATGGATTATCCCGTTGTTTGGGTCAACGTGGAGGGGATGGAGGACTTTTCGGAACTGCTGAATTTGAGATTTTCGTCTACTTTCCTTCACATCCTCCAGCGTTCCCACGGCCCGAGAGCCTTAGTCCTGAAAGATCACCACAGGTCGAGGGAGAAACCTTAAAATACTTTCGAGACGTAGAACGAAACAGGTGCAGTGTCATGGTTCGCATAATGCCCGACCAGATAACGGTGAAACGCTCCGAGATGCTGGCGAAGGAGAAGACCGAAAGATACCGGCGCGAAGCCGGGGAAGTTAGGGATTATTCAAAGCTCGAAACCGCTGTAGCCCTCTTGCTGGGAATAATTGCCGTGGGCTTCGTGGTGTTCGTGCTGAGCCACTACCTCTGAATGGCACGTGTCTTCAAGTGGCCCTCTGATCAATGGCAAGGAGCCCAAATGATGCCCCCAAAGAGGTACGTCTTCTGGTTTATCGTCGCTTCCCTTTCGGCGCTCTTCGGTGAGGTGGCTATAGGTGCCACTCTCTATCCGTTCTTCTCCCCCTGGGGAATCCTCGTTATCCTCCCCCTTTACGGTCTCCACACGCTCGTTCTTGCTTCCATAGTCTACCGCTTCGGCAGGCCGCGCTTTGAGACCCTTTATCTGGCGGGCGTCATCTTCGGCCTCTACGAGGCGTACATCACCAAGATAATCTGGAACCCGGACTGGGAGTCCCCGATTCAGGTGGGCGGAATCAGCGTCCTTGAGCTACTTGTTATAGTCTTTTTCTGGCACCCTTTCATGTCCTTTATGATGGCCGTTGGGACTGCTGAACTGCTGACTTCAAGGAGAAAGCTCCTTCCAGAATTCGTTTTAAAGCGGCCCCTTCTCTTTGCCATGGTTCTCGGAGCCCTGGAGAGCTCAAATTCTCCTTCACCGTTCCACTCTTTCCTTTCTCTGGCCTCAACGCTGGCGGTGATTCTCCTCCTCGTGCGGTGGTGGATGACGGGCTATGAAGGAGAAAACCTGGACGACCTCCTTCCCACGCTGGGGGAACTAAAGTTTCTCGTCCCCATCCTTTTGGCATATTAAATCGCTCTGGGCCTGGGAATAAAAAGGGAAGCAATACCGGGACTTGGGCCTCAGGCCTTCGTCTGGTTTCTCTACGCCCTCACCTTCTATCTCCTCTACAGGGCGCTCAAGAAGTCGAGGGGAGTTGAGGTGGAACGCACTGCCGCTCCTTCCTTGAGAGAGCTGGTCGTGCTCTCGGTTGTCTGGGTTGTCTCTGGAGTCGCCTTCTCCACATTGGAGCTTTTCATCCCCGAGTTAAAGTTCGTGATAATCGCCATTCTCTGGCTCTTAGGGGCCGTGATGGGGCTTGTAAGCTTCTTCAGGAGTGCACGGTGGGCACTGGCGGAGTGAGGCACCTTTTTATAGGCTGGCGGGTTAAGTGGTAAGGAGTCAAGTGGTAGTATGGGCATTATGAGGTCCTGGCACGGGCGCGTGCCGAGGACGAATTTCTTCTGGAGAATGAGAATTACAGCATTATCTACGAGAAGTGAGCAAGCTTTTAATCTTTGAGCTCCAATAATCTTTGGTGATGCGGATGAAGAGGTCGCAGTTGTGGACCGGGCTTATAGCCCCGCTCGTTGCTTATTCTGGAATTCTCACGGCGATCTACGTGAACCGCTCGTGGTGGAGGCTAACCGACAACGCGATAAGCGACCTTGGGAAGCTCGGCCTCCCCCACAACTGGCTCCTAAACGTGCCGCTCGTTGTAACCGCGGTGCTGGCCATATACTACGCCCTTGGAGTCCTCAACATGGCAAGGAACAGAATTGAAAAGGCTGGAATCTGGGTGTTCATAGCGGGCTTCGTCTTCCTGGCTTTGATAGGCATCTTCCCTGAGGGTACTTCGCCGCACTACTACGTCAGCTGGGGCTTCTTCCTGACGGCGGGCTTTGGGCTCCTGATAGCTGGCGTCGGCATGGGGCTTTCGAGGGACAGAAAGATGCTCTACTTCACGGTAGTTCTCTTCGTTTTGGCGTGGATTCTCGCTATCTGGGCCATGAGAACCTTCAAGGGAGTTGCAATCCCAGAGTTCATCGGAGCGCTGGCGATTACGGTCTGGCACTACGTGATTTTGTTCAAAGTTAAGAGAGGATGAGGTGGGAGGTTTAAATCTTCCTGAATTTTCTCCACACATCGTTGCACTGTAGGGCGAGCCAGTACTCCCTAAGCTTTTTCTGAGCCTCCCTGTATTTGGGGTAGTATCCCCTAACCAGCTCCCAGAAGCCGGGAGAGTGCCTCAAATGCTTGAGATGCGCCACCTCGTGGATTATAACGTAGTCCCTCAGCTCCTCGGGGAGCGCCATGAGCATCAGGTTGAAGCTCAGGTTCCCGCTCTCAGAACAGCTAGCCCACTTCGTTCTCTGGAAGCGGATGAACACCCTTCTGTACTTGACTCCAAGAATGGACGAGAAGAGCCTCACCTTAAAGTCTAGCTCCCCTCTCAGCTGGTCCCTCAGCCACTTTTTAAGAACCCTTAGGTCGTTTCCCGGAAGGAGAACCACCCGGAACTTTGGATTGACCCGGAACTCTTCGCCTTTGACTATCTCGTAAAATTCCCCGTTGAGGAGAAGCATCTTAGAAAAGGGGAGGAACTTCTTCCTGGCGTTCTCTATCTCCCCGAGCTTTTTCTCAATCCACTCCCTCTTCTTTTCAATCAACCATTCGGGATCGACTCCTGGTGGCAGGACTAACTTAACTTCCCCCGTTGGGCTTATTTCAACCCTGGGATATTTTACGGGTCTTCTGATAACGGTGTAATTCAGCCCCACCTTTTGAGCACCTCTAGGAGTTCGTTGCGGGTCTTGACGATGTCGTTGCACTTACCTTTGTACTCCTTAACCAGGAGGAGCATTATCTTCCTCGATACCTCGCTTACTACCTCCGCTTTTTCAGTCCAGCGCGGGAATCTGAGTTCCTCGGTTTCTTTGAGGAGCTTTTTGACGCCGTTGATTAGCTCCTCGTTGTTCGCCTTCACGTGCCTCTTCAAGACCATGAGGAGTGAATATTCAAGCTCATCAAGGCCGAGCTCCCTCCTTTCCCTTGTGCGGTTCTCTATCTCTTCTGCAACCTCAAGGAGTTCCTCGTACAGTTTTTCCAGTTCCTTCCTCTCCTTCCTCCAGGCTTCGATTATTCTCTCAAGGCGCTCGACCAAGTCCTCCGTCAGAGGGCCTTTGTGAGTGTTTATGTAGTGTCTGACCGAGAACATGAGGTTGCTGAAGGCTCTCTTCCTGTCCCTCTCCCGCATTATCTTCTTCAAAAACTCCTCGTCGAGCTCCACCACTGGGAAGTTCTCCTTTATCTCTCCTATGTCAACGGACTCATGTATAAACCTCAGCGCCTCTCTGAAGAACTCGTCCTCTTTAAGCTCGACCTCAGGTGGAACTCCCTCAACCTTGGAAAGGTATGCGTAGTAAACTTCGGTAAGCCATTTAAATGCCTCCCTGAACTCACTTCTCCCCTCCTTCAGCAGCTTGTAGTTGTACCTTATCTCCCTGTAGAGCCTCTGGAACTCCTCCCCCTTGTTGAGTCTGAAGAGCGTTTCAACGGCCTTCATTATCGTGTCCCTGTCTCGCTTCATCTCAATCCCATCGAAGTAGCCGAGTGCTTTAGCGATCTTCTCCCTAAGCTCGGCCTTTATCTCCTCGATGTTGTAGGCCGCTCCAGCTATATCTCTCTCATCGTATATCTCCAGCGCCCTTTTCAGCTCTTTGAAGATGCCGACGTAGTCCACTACCAAACCGAAGGGCTTGACGTTCTCCCCATTTTTGAAGAACGGTCTGTTTGTTCTCGCTATGGCCTGGAGGAGCCTGTGTTCTTTCAACGGCTTATCGAGGTACATCGTTTGAAGTATGGGTGCATCGAAGCCAGTGAGGAGCATGTCGGTGACGATGAGTATCTTGGGGGTCTCCTTGTTCCTAAAGTTCTCCCGGATTCTTTCCCTTATCTCTTCCATGTCCTTCCCCGGGAAGCGCTTCCTGAGCTCTTCCGCATAGTCCTTCATCGGCTTCGGGTCGTCTCTGCCGAAGGTCATAACCACCTCGGAGTACTCAGGAGGGAGGTGCTTATCGAGTGCCCTCTTGTAATAGACGCAGGCCTCCCTGTCAACGGCCACCACCATGGCCTTGAAGGGTTCGACGTTTTCCCGGTAATGCCTCGCTATGTCCTCGGCTATCATCTCGATCCTCCTGGGGTTCTTCAGGAAGACCCTGATGGCGTTGAGCCTCTTCTTTAACTTCTCCTCGACCCTTTCCCGGTAGTCCTCTGGAATCTCCTCAAGCTTCGAGGAGAGGAATGCCTCAAGCAGTTCCCTCTTCAGATGAACATCCTCCTCAAGCCTCGGCTGATAGGCTATCTTCACCGTAAAGCCGTCCTCTATGGACTGGGTTATAAAGTACCTGTCGAGATAGGGCCTGTCCCTGTAGCCAAAGGTCGCGTAGGTGTCCCTGCCCTTCTTGGCTATCGGCGTCCCCGTAAAGGCGAAGAGGGAAGCTTTCTCCAGCATGGAGCGCATCATGTCTGCCAAATCACCGTACTGCGTTCTGTGTCCCTCGTCTATCAGAACCACAACGTCCTTCCTGTCCATTATCGTCCTCCTTCTCCTTCGCTCCCTCCTAAGCTCCTGCAGAACCTCCTCAAGCTCCTCCGGCCGGAACTTGTGGATGAGAGTGATGAAGATTCCCCTCTTGCCGTCCGCGTGGGTCAGAACTTCCTTGAGATGTGGAATCGAGCCAATCACCTCGAAGCTTAGGCCAACAGCCTTCAGCTCGTCGCTCAGCTGTCTCTCAAGTTCTCTCCTGTCAACGACGAAGAATATCGTCGGGTTTCCTAAGAGGCGTTTTATCTTGTAGGCGGAGAATATCATCGTTAAAGTCTTTCCGCTCCCCTGCCAATGCCAGATTAACCCTCTATTCCTGTCGGTTTCGCCCCTCGCGTAGGCAACCGCCTGCGATACGATCTCCTTAACGGCCCTGTACTGCATGTACCTCGGCAGGACTTTGGTGAAGGTTCCCCAGCTCTCGCGGTAGAAGGTGAAGTACCTGAGGATGTCGAGGAACGTGAGCGGTTTCAGCATCGCGGTGAGATTGTCGAGAGGGTCGAAGCTCTCCCCCTTCCACTCGTAGACGGGGACGCTCTCAAGCCATGGAACTGTGGGGAAGTAAACGGGTTTATCTCCTATGGCAACGCCCACTTGGACGTATTTGAAGAGCTCGGGCATCTCCCCTTCATAACCCTTAATCTGCTCGTAGGCCTTCTTCCAGCTCACGTCGAGCTTCTTGCACTCGATTATGACCAGGGGTATCCCGTTGATGTAGAGAACCAGGTCGGGTATCTTCGTCCTGAAGGGATAGCCCACCTGGTTGGCGACGATGAACTCGTTGTTCTCTGGCCTTTCGTAGTCTATGAGCATTACTCTCTTCGGCTGGCCCGTTTCATCATCCTTGATTGGGACGCCGTTCTTGAGGTAATCTAAAACTCTCCGCGACCCTTCTATCCCAAAGGGTGCCGCCTTCAGAAGGGTTATCGCCTCACCGGCTTCTTCATCAGTTACGCCGTTTATCCTAACTATCGCGCGCCTCAGCCGGGAGAGTAGTAAGGGCTCGCCCTCGTCTTCAAGGACCTCGATTCCCCTCCGGTATTCCCAGCCGGCCCTAACGAGGCGCTCTATCATTGGCTTTTCGCACTGGAGATATTCGGGGGTTTGGGCTGGCATGGGAGACACCCGTTTATTTGTAAACAGCGCGAGCGTTAGGGAGTTGGAATGGTCATGATTAAACATTTTCTTCTTGCGGGACTATCCCATACAAAGCTAATTTTTAGACTTTAACCCTCCTCCTTCCCGTCAGCAGGTCTTTCATCAGGCCGCGCTTAACCCTCTCCAGCTTCTCCTCCCTCTTTCTCAGGAGTTCGAGCTTTTTGTCAACAGTGGAGAGGATTTCGGCGATTTTCTTTTGTTCATCGAGGGGTGGGAGGGGGATTAAGAGATTTTCAACGGCTTTTTTCGACGCTCTCTGTCTTCCAGTTGTACCCGTCATTGAGGCGATAATCTTCTGGCGGAACTTGTTAAATTTTAGAAGATAAAACAGAAAGAACCTGTCAATTTTATCCTCTTCAGGAGCTATGGGAAAAACTTCAGTTGTAGCAAGTGCAAAGCCGTTGGGGATATCAAAAGGCACGATTCCCTGTTTTCCGTTTTCTAATGAAGGGGTGATCTTCGCTAAAAGGATGTCCCCAGCTTCACAATAAGTTGAACTTTTGACTTGCTCAATTGGTACAACTCGGTAGTCTGCGAATATCCCAGAATCTGGAATTAGCTCCATTGGGATAACTGCGACTTCTGTTACCTCTTTAACACGTTTATTCCCTCTTATTTTGGCGACGTCTCTTAATTTAATAAAATTCCAGTCCTCGGGAATCTCGCCGATTGGGGTCTTTTTGAACTTTGGCATTTATTCCACCTCACCAACGACTCTTTTAGTAAAGTAAAGCAAGATTTCATTAACCGCGTTTATTAGGTGATCTCCAAAAGTAGTGGGATTTTCTTCGATTGGTGGAATGGAATATTTGACCTTTGTTATCATCATCCAGATATCATCAACTAAAAAGGGGTTTAGAAGGAATATCTCTCTGATATCATCAACGTTCAGCTTTTTAATTTCCTCTTTTATCTGGGCAGTCTTCTTTTCAAAAAATGTTCTGTACATCTCGTTTAATTCGTTCCTCTCCTCTTCTTCTAAAATCTCCTCAGGTATCTCAGTAAAGAGGTATTCTTGGGGGAGATATGGAACAATGACCTGGGTAACAGTTTTGTCCCTAACTCGTTGCATTCTAACCCAATTTGGCAGACTGGCAAAAAACTCAGCCGAGATTTTCTCTTTTATTCTTTTGTACAAGCTGGAATTGTTCTCCTTCAAAAATTCTGAAAATTTCCGAGGTGATAACTCCTTAAGGAATTGTTTAAGATAGTCTCCTATCGCGTCGGAGATTTTGTCAAGAACCTCTTCGCGATAATATCTGAAGTAGAATTGAAACAGACCCGAGATTATCCCAATTGTTGAGATAATACCAAATAACAAATTGAGACTCTTTGCATCCAGCTTAACAATCCCTAAAAGCGTAGCAATCCAAAAATATCCGACCCACATAATCAGGACTAAAAACATGTCGTTTAGTATTGTAAAGAATAACGTCCGGGGGATCATTAGAATGGCTATTTTAGAACCACGCCATTTAAGGGAGAAAAGAGGATACAAAGAGTCATTTTGTCCTTGATTATTAGAACGTCTCAAAAACCAGTTTGGCCTGATGAATATTACAGAGATGAGGAATCCGACAGCGAAAAACAGAAAGATATAGAGAACCCTAACATGCTTGAGATTAGAAAATGGGAAAAATATGAGGAATGTTACAAAATTAGCGGTTAGAAACGAGATTAATGACAAGAATTTCATAAATTTTAGAAACAAAGAACGATTCGCCATTTTCCACACCTCAATACCCCAGCTCCCTCAAATAGCCCTCAATCCTCTCGTCAACCTCTGCCAGCTCCTCGTTGATCTTCCTCAGCTCCTCCCACTCGGCCTTAACGTCTATCTCCTCTTCCTCCTCCATCGGGAAGACGTAGAGGGTGACGTTCAGGTTGTAGTCGTTCTCCTTTATCTCCTCCAGGTCAACGACCCTCGCGAAGCCCTCAACGTCCTCGAACTTCTCAAAGGCATCGACTATCTTCCTGATGTGCTCCTTCCCGAGGCGGTTTAGCTTCCTGACCTCAGGGTGCTGTTCGTACTCCTGCGAAGCGTTGATGAAGAGAACCTTTTCCCTCCTCTCCTCAGACTTGTTGAGGTTGAAGACCATTATCGCTCCGGGTGCGCCAGTGTTGTAGAAGAGCTTTTCAGGCAGGAGAATCACGGCCTCAAGGAGGTCGTCCTTCAGAACCTTCGACCTTATCTTCTTCTCCGCACCTCCTCTGAAAAGGGCGCCGTTGTCTATGACGATGCCGACCCTTCCGGTTTCCTCCTTGGCGCTCGCGAGCATGTGCTGTATCCAGGCCCAGTCGGCGGAGTTGTTCGGTGGATAGCCGTACTTAAAGCGCTCCCTGAACTCGGCCTTTTTGAGCGTCGCCTCGCCGTAGCCGTCCTGGTTCCAGGGCGGGTTGGCTATGACCACATCGAAGCGCTTCAGCTTCTCCCCGTCCTTGAACTGGGGCCTCCGCAGGGTATCTCCAACAGCTAACTTGGGCGATTTTATGCCGTGGAGTATCATGTTCATCTCAGCTAAGGCGTAGGTAGTCGGGTTAACCTCCTGCCCGTAGAGGAAGAGCTTCCTCGCTTCATCAACGCCCTTCTTCCCCTTCACGTAGAGGTAAGCACCTATCAGCATACCTCCCGAACCCATCGCCGGGTCGTAAACTTCGTCCCTCGGCCCGGGCTTGAGGATCTCAACGAGAAGTCTAATAACTTCCCTCGGTGTGTAAACCTCGCCCTCTTTGGCCTTCTGGGGGGCGAAGTACCTTAGAATCCACTCATAGGCATCGCCGAGCACATCGGGGGAAGCGTTCTTTAGGTCGAGACCGCTGAAGAGCTCAAAGAGTTGCCTGAGTATCTCCGCGTTGTCGCGGTGGAGCATGAACTCCATGAAGTCGAAGCGGTCAACCACTCCCCTAAGGTTGGGGTTCAGCTCTGCGAGCTTCTTCAAGGCCTGGGAGAGGTTCTGCGGAAGGCTCTCGACGTCCTTCTCGCGGAGCTTTCTCCAGAGGTATTCGGGCGGGTAGTTGATGGTATAGGCTTCCCTGTCCTGGAGTGCAATTTCCTCGGCCTCTTCTCTGCCTAGACCCTCTTTAACGAGCTTTTTCACATAGTCCTCAAACTCCTTCTCCCACTCATCGCTAAGCCTCTTTAGGAAGAGGAGAAGGAGGATGTACTTGTAGTCAACCCTCGCCCTGATTAGATCGGCTGCCTTCTTGAGAACCCTCTCAAGCTCCTCACGGGTCAGCCCGTTTCCCTCCCTCTTGATAATCGAACTTTTTTCATCACTCTTTTTGATGAACTCGGTGAGCTTCTTCTCCATATTTCACACCTAACTGTTATAGTGCCTACAAAAATAAAAATCTTCTGGGACAATTGAATGCAAGAAAAACTTTTCACGTCTTTTCAGCGTCCCACAGGCTCAATCCGTTATCCTGCGGCTTCCTCTCAAGGGGTTCCCCAAGGAGCTCCTGGATGAAGACCTCAGCCACGAAGACCTCACCCTCAACCAGATGGCCACCGTAGAGCTTCCCGTCCGGGCCGCCGAGGGAAACGTGGAGGTGGATGAAGGGCTTACCCTCCCTGATGCTTATGTTTCCGCTGAGCGAGACCAGCTCGTAGGTCCCCGTTAGCTCCATCACCTTGTACTTCTTCTCCTCTTCGAGGAAGTAGCCTATTCTCGGGTTCTTTAGCGTCCCAATGCCGCTCAAGACTCCCGTTGAGATTCCGTGCCTTTCGGCGAAGTCGGTCAGATACCCCACCAACTCCACTCCCTCTGGAACGCGGAACATAAAGTTCCTTCCGCTCGAGAACTCCATCGCAATCACCTAACCTCCAATAAACCAGCGGGAATTTAACGCTTTGGGTGAGAACATGGGCCTTAAGGAAGCCTTCATAAAGGTTTTTCCAGAAATACCCGAGCTTGATAAGGTTGACTTTTCCCAGTACTCCCCGCCCTATCCCTCTCTGCTTGAGGCCTATTTGAGGGAGGGAGAAGAGGGGCTCAGGGGCTTTGAGGAGTATGCCAAAGAGAAGACCGGCGGCTTGGTTCCGGTTGAGAGGGTCTTGGTCTCACTCTTCCAGTACCTCCTCATCAGGTACCGCCGCTTTTGTGAGTATTCCGTCGTCAAACCGGCCGTTAAGGTCTTCATCACGCTAAAGGGCTGGCTGAACGAGAACGGTTTTGAAAGGGAGTGGAAGCTCCTCCTACACAACTTCGCCGGCTACCTCGCAGACATGATGGGAAAGATAGCGGAGAATGAGGATTGTGAACTGGCCAACGCCTACCTCACGACTATTTACCGGCTGATGGAGGAAGCCAGGAATATCTTCCCGGAAAAGTACTTCGCCGATCTTGAGGAGTCCGCTAAAAGTATCCTTCTGGATTTCAGAGAGAGGTGTGGGATAGGGGAGAATCCGAGGGAAAGAAAAGGCTGTTAGACGCGCTCAAGTGTTATCTCCGCGTAGCTCCTGGGGTCTTCCCACACCTTTATTCGTATCTTCCTCACGTTTTCCCCAGCTTTCTCGGCTATCCTTTCGGAGAACCACTCGGCTATGAACTCAGCGGTCACGTTGGGCTTGTTCAGGATCACGACTTCGCTCTCTGGCAACTCGATTCTCTTCCCGTTCTTCTCCACCACAACTTTTCCGTCCCTTCTCTCGCTTACCCACTCCTCGCTTACGAGGATTCTGTGGTCGAGGAGCTTCACGAGGTTGCTGAGGTGGTTGAAGTCAAATATCATGCCGTTCTCGTTGAGGTCGCCCCATATCTCGACGTCGACATTGTAAGTGTGACCGTGTATCCTGAGGCACTTGCTTTCGTAGGGTAACGATAGGAAATGCGAGCTGTCGAAGTCCTTGTGCCAGCCTATCTTTCTCTCAGAGGTCTTGAACATGGCTTCCACCCATAGTGTTTTGGAAGCTTCCCAATTAACCTTTTTGGATGGGGCCATAAAAACGCTGTTCCTCGGTTCTTCATGTTTACCTGTTCATAGTTCTCGAGAAAGTAACCTTTAACTACTTCACACTCAACTTGGGAGCAGGGATATGGATGAAGCTCGACCCCAAGCTATGTATATTGTGCAGGGGTAGAGGATGGTGCGGACTTCCCTACTGTCCGGTGCTGGCTAGGGCAAAAGCCACTGTAAAGCTTAGAGAAATAGCTTCTTCTAAGCAGGTTGAGGGTTCTACACCGCCTGCGGTTTTTGTTGGGAGGGTGGGGTATCCTTATGTTCGAGTGGCTCCCGCAGCGCCTCCTGTGGTTGGAGATACCCGGCTTTACGATCTTCCTGAAGCATGGCTCCGTAGAAGGCTGGAAGAAATACTTGAGTATCGATGGAGCCTTATCATGGGAGTGACGATAGCTAACGTAAAAAAGCCCCATGAAAAGCTCTTGGATGAGCTGAGGCTCCTTGCAATGAGCTCCAAACCGGTAGATGTTGAACTTGTTCTTAAGAAACCTCCTCGTCCACTCATCACGTTTGCAGAGCACGAACCCCCTTTGGGTCCAAGGTCCAGGATGGAAAAAATAAAGATCACGGGGAATCCCTCTATCCCCCGTCCAGTTGAGAAAGTCTACGATGACACAGATTTGCCCGCCCTTGAGGCGGTTCTGAGCCTTTATGAAAAGAAAATCCCGGTTTCTTACATCCAGAAGATGTTCAGTGTGGGAACTTTTGGAATTAAAAAGCAGAGGCGTCTGGTGCCAACCAGATGGAGCATTACTGCCGTTGATTCGATGCTGTGCAGGGAACTGGTGAAAGAAATAAAGAACTACAACCCCATAAATGAGATTATGGTTTTCAAATATCGCATCCATGAAAATCTCTTTATTGCCATCTTGCATCCTTCGAAGTGGAGTTATGAGTGGATGGAGGCCTGGTGGCCCTCTACGAGCTGGAATCCAGGAAAAGAGGTTGTGGTTGAGGGAGACTGGGAGGGATATTTTGGAAGGACTACTTATCCAGGCATAGGGGGCTGTTACTATGCGAGCATGCTGGCCACTTTGGAATACCTGAGAAAAATAAAGAGGCAGGCAACTACAATACTCCTGAGGGAGATTTATCCGGGCTTCAATATTCCGATCGGCGTGTGGTTTGTGAGGGAGAGCGTGCGGGCAATGTTTAGAACGAAGCCAGTCTTGAGAACAGACGATATAAAGGAAGTTCTAGACCTTCTGGAGAGGGAAACACGCCTTGGAGGCGAAAAATGGCTTTCTTCTTCGGTTCTCCTTAGAAGGGTAATGTTTACGAAAACTTTAGACGAATTTTTGAGTTTTGCCAAACTTGGCAAAAGTCCATGAGTAAAAACTTTCCGTAGAATTTATTACTATTCTATGTAGTTCTAAATGCATCTAATTTGTCTTTTTATATCTTGACAGTGACATGTTTTTTGTACGTTGTTTAATTGTAATTACAAAACAATTCAAAAAAACAAAACACTAAAAAATTAAAAAGTAATAACAATTCTTTGAAATTCTATTTAATTTTAGAAAATATTGTCGTTAATAAAAAAACTCAATTTAATAGTACAAAATGCAAATTTGATACTTTATTAAATTGTTGTTCAAGACAATCAAGAACAGTTACAGCTTTGATCAAAATCTGTATTTTAGATCCCGAAAAATCCGTTGGGTACTATAATGGAAGATTTTTGTCTCTGTAAGCTGGGGTATCTTCTACAATTTTTCCGTTACAATTAAAGGTGGTGATTACAGCTCTTTCCTCAGGACCTGCAGGGTTTGAGCTTTGGGGGCAAGAATCGTAAGGGTCCCTCTTAAGGTGCTCCTGGAAAATGCCTTCCTGGGGTAGGTGTTTAACGAGCTTCTCACATTCCCTGCCAATATTAACTTTACCGGCTGAAGCTGTTTAGGGGATTACATTGATTTTTTGTTCCCATAAGGGCACTGGTTTGGGTTAGAGCGGGAATGAGGATCAGGAATGTAAGTGGAAGTTTGTAGCAGGTGGCTGTATCTGGCATGGATTATAGTCGTTAAATTAGTCTCCTCCACGGGGCATCAGATGATGATTAACAAACCCCAATGAGAGGGAGCAGATCTGGCGCATTTCTATTAACTTCACTCCATTATTTTGGTCCTATTAAATATACATTCTTGTGCGTTAGTTTTAGATATAATGTGCCTTATATCCAAAATCTATGCACACACATGAGCATAAAAGGGCATCTCCCAATACACTCGCTTTTCAATTGAGCATTCATAGTATTTAAGGCCATCGACGCTTAATTTTAGGTATCTATGGAGCAGCATACATGTTTTTTGGCAGTTCTGGAGTCCATCCATTGTGAGCGTGAGCCCCATAGTGTTTGGGGAGGAAGTGTAGCCTTTTTTGGGCTAACCTTTGCCTTTTCGCATTTGGGTCATTTCCCCCGGCTTAATCTATTGATCTTCCTTATTACGATTAATGATGGTTACAAATTGGATTTTTGTACTTGCTATGATTTTATTTCAATAGTATCTGTTTTAAATATTCAATAAAACTTTATATCGTAAATTTTCTAAAGTTTATACTTTTTACATAAGTATTGCAAAGCAATTTTAGCGATTACTAAATTAACTACTAAGCGTTTTATTAAATGAGGCAATGTGTAAATAATTCAGCAAAAATATCCAAACGTAAAAAAACTCATAAAAATTCAATAAGATAAAAGATTTAAAATAGTCGGATAAGCATAAGAATTGGAGAGTTATAAAGCCTGATTTTGGAAAGATACGTCCTAAAAAGTCAAATTTTTGCCTCCGAACACATTTATGATCTTTTTTCGATGCTTTCGATGTATGCAATAACCTGTTCCACTATTTCCGGCGCTTTTCCGATGTAGTTCTCAGGTTTCAGGGATTCTACGTCCTCTTCGCGGAGATACTTCATGGCTTCTTCGCTTTCCCTAACGACCTCAAGAAGGTCTCTCTTCTCGCGGAATGCCTTCATAGCTAACTGTCTGACGAGCTCGTGAGCCTCCTGCCGTCCCATGCCCTTCTCCGTCAGCTTCAGCATCAGCGGCTCTGCCATTATGAGGTTGTTTGTGAGGTAAAGGTTTCTTCTGATGTTCTCTGGAAAGAACTCAAGGCCCGAAAGCACCTTTATCATGCTCTTCAGCATCTCGTCGAGGAGGACGAAGCTTTCCGGGAGGATGACACGCTCGACAGAGGAGTTCGTGAGGTCTCTCTCGTGCCATAGAGGATTGTTTAACAACGCCGGAATCACGTTAGAGTAGAGAACCCTCGCCAGGCCACTCACCTTCTCGCTCCTTATCGGGTTCCTCTTATGAGGCATGGTTGATGAGCCGACTTGCTTCTTTCCGAAGGGCTCGCTGATCTCAAGTATCTCCGTCCTCTGGAGATTCCTAATCTCCAAAGCTATCTTGTCTAGGGTAGAGGCTATTAGAGCGAGAACCATTATGAGCTCGGCATAAACGTCCCTCTGTATTATCTGGTTGGTTATCCTCGCAGGTTTGAGGCCAAGATCCTCCATAACCAGCCTCTGTATCTCAAGCCCCTTCTCCCCGAAACTTGCCATTGTTCCAACCGCGCCACTCATCTGGCCGACTAAAACCCTTCCCTTGAGTTCATCAATGCGGTCTATATGCCTCTGTACCTCATCCAGCCATATTGCAAACTTCATGCCGTAGGTCGTGGGTACCGCGTGCTGACCGTGCGTTCTTCCGATGCAGACGGTGTACTTGTGTTCTTTGGCAAGCTTCTTTAGAATTGACCGGAGCTCTTTCAGGTCCCTCTCTACTATCGCAAGGCTCTCCTTAATGAGTAAAGCGTTGGCGGTGTCGATTATATCATTTGAGGTGGCACCCAGGTGAACGTACTTCCCGTGCTCGCCGCATACCTCGCTCAGGGCCTTCACAACGGCCATTATGTCGTGGTGTATCTCGGCTTCAATCTCCTTAACTCTCTCCAACTTCACCCACTTAGTATTCGCCCTATCAGAGATTACCCGCGCGCTTTCCTCTGGAATGTTGCCAACCTTTGCATGCGCTCTGGCAAGGGCCGCCTCTACGTCGAGGAGCTTTTGGAGCTTGTTTTCCTCATCCCAGATTCTCCTCATTTCCTCGCTTCCATACCTGTAGTCAATGGGATGAACGGCCATTGTATCACCAAATTTATGGCAATACCCGGCGCTTAAAACTTTTTTCTTTGCATCTTTTAGTTAAAGCGTGAAGCGGAGTTCTGTTGAACTGAGCTCAGTCGAGTATACCGAAAAGTATTTAACCCGAACACGACGATAGCCTAACGACAAATTTTCCGGAGGTGCCAAAGATGGCAGAGGAGCATGTCGTCTACATAGGAAAGAAGCCGGTTATGAACTACGTCCTGGCCGTTATCACCCAGTTCAACGAGGGTGCAAAGGAAGTTAGCGTCAAGGCACGTGGTAGGGCCATCAGCAGGGCCGTTGACGTCGCCGAGATCGTCAGGAACAGGTTCCTCCCCGAGGTCAGGGTCAAGGAGATAAGGATCGGCACCGAGGAGCTTCCGACAGCTGACGGCAAGACTGCAAACACTTCAACCATTGAGATCGTTCTTGAGAAGCCGTGAATTTAACTCCTTTCCTTTTCCTTAGGACTTTTCTAAAAGCTTCAATTTTATTTGAAGCTGTGAAAAGATTTAATAAGAGGGTGTTTAATTCCATGTGGTGGGGCTTTTGGATTACGAGATAATAGACATCAACGATGAGAGAGCCAAGGAGCTGGCTCAAATCCTCATGAATGACAAGGCAATCGCGATTCTGCAGCTTATAAGTGAAAAGCCCCTCTCAATAAGCGAGATCTCCCGTGAACTTAACCTTCCGATTTCCACGGTCTCTTACCACATAGATAAGATGATGAGGGTGGGACTCGTCAAGGTTGCCGGAACCAAGTACGGAAGGCGCCTTCAGGAGGTAAAACTCTATGAAGCCTCTGACAGCCCCATCCTGCTTCTCCCAAAGAGGAGCGCAGCTAAAATCAGGAAGAGGGGCCTGATAGCCGAGAGGCTCCATGTTATAAGTCTGTCCCTGGCCTTTCTGGCATCATTAATCGCCTATGGGGTTTCAAGGGTTTTGTTTGGAGGTTTTACTACACCCCAGAGCCGGGAAGCAGAGAATCTGAGCGTTATGTATGCCGCAGAGAAGTCTCCACTTCTTAATCAGAGCGAGGCAGTTTCTAAGGTCATTTCCTCGACTCAAACTTCGACTGAGGCTGCTTCTGGCCCTCTATTTTCATCGGGATGGCTCCCTGCGATATTTGCCGTTTCAGCGTTTTTGATAACGTTTCTTCTGGTATTTTATTTGGGGAAGAGAAAGTCCAGAGAAAAAGTTTTTTAAGGCTCTTCTCCAAGCGTGCTTTGAGAGGTGGTAAGATGGCAGAGATCGCCGTGGGACAGATAGTCAAGAGAAAGGCAGTACTCGTTAAGCCCACTGATACAATCCATAAAGCTGCCAGGATACTGGCCCGGAACAAGGTCGGTAGTGCTGTTGTCGTTGACGAGAACGAGGAAGTCGTTGGGATTATAACCGACCGTGACATTCTCGACAAGGTAGTTGCAAAGGGCAAGGACCCAAAGAAAGTGCTTGTTAAAGACGTCATGACAAAAAATCCAGTAACAATAGAGGATGACTACACGATTCAGGATGCGATAGACAAGATGATGGACAAAGGAATAAGAAGGCTCCTCGTCACGAGGGTTGGAAAGCCAATAGGTTTCGTCACAGCAGCCGATCTCTTGACGGCTTTGAACAGCATGAACAGTGAAGAAGAGGAAGAGATCGGGGAAGAGACCGAAGTCTACGGCATCTGCGAGATCTGCGGTCAGTATGGCCCACTTTACAGGGTTCACATTGAGGGCGGCGAAAAGTGGGTCTGCGAGAGCTGTAAGGATGAGCTCAACCTCTGATCCCCTTCAGCTCTTTCATTACCCTGTCCAGGATTATTCCGAACTCCGCGTTCCTGTTCTCGAAGCTCAGGGTGTGAACTTCTCCAAGTGGCCTGAACCTGTCGATAAACTTCCTGTGGACTACCCCCAGAAGCGGTTTTTTCGACTTCAATGCCTCCCCCACTGCCCTAATGAACTCGTCGCTCTTGTACTCCATCGGGCCTATTTCGTCTATCACTATCAGGTCTGCCTCGACGATCGCTCTCCTTATCGCCGGAACGGCCACCCTATCTATCTCGTCAACGTGGACGACGTACTTTCCAAAGGGAACCCCTGGGAGGTGGGAGGTGCCCCTTACGCTGGCGAGGGTTCCCTCCTCTCCGGTGTCGAGTGCAGTAATCTTAAACCCGACGCGCCTTCCTCCCCTTCGCACTTCTCTGGTTATCACTCCACCAACTATGTAGCCCCAGCGGTCAACTTCTCTGGCTACTCTCTCCACGAGTGTTGTCTTGCCGACCCCTGCCGGTCCAGTTACGAATATCCTCATCACCATTTCACCCACCGAAGGAGCTTTAAGTTCCTCCCTTAAACCCTTTGGGGTGGTGCTCATGGAGATAAGGTACAGGCCAGAGGAACTCACCAGGCTTCCGAGGAGCGTTAGATACGAGCCCGGAAGGGTAATCATGATAGACCAGACCCTCCTCCCGAGGGAGTTCAAGGAGATAGAGCTGAGGACGGTTGATGAAGTGGCTGAGGCCATCATTACCATGAAAGTTCGCGGCGCTCCCGCAATAGGGGCTGCTGTCGCCTTTGGGTTGGCCATCTATGCCGACACGACTAAGGCAAAAACTAAGGACGAGTTCATGGAGGGCTTTGAGAGGGCCTACGAGAGGCTCAAGAACACGAGGCCCACAGCCGTTAACCTCTTCTGGGCGCTCAACAGGGTGAAGGGCCTCGTCGAGGAACATCTCGAAGACCCTCTTGACGAGATAAAGAGGCTCATCGTTGCCGAGGCGCAGAAGATAGCGGACGAGGACGTGGAGGCCAACCTAAGGATGGGGCACTATGGTGCCGATGTTCTCCCGGAGGGAAACGTTCTAACCCACTGCAACGCGGGAAGCTTAGCTACCGTCCAGCTCGGAACGGTTGGGGCAGTCTTGAGGGTCATGCACCGCGATGGGACTCTAAAGCTCCTCTGGGTGGACGAGACGAGGCCGGTTCTCCAGGGCGCCAGGCTTTCAGCCTGGGAGTACCACTACGACGGCATTCCTCTCAAGCTCATAAGCGACAACATGGCGGGCTTCGTTATGCAGCAGGGAAAGGTTGACGCCATTATCGTCGGCGCCGACAGGATAGTTGCCAACGGGGACTTCGCCAACAAGATAGGAACCTACAGCCTTGCAGTCCTCGCAAAGGAGCACAGGATACCCTTCTTCACCGTCGCACCGCTCTCGACCATCGACATGAGCCTCAAGAGCGGAAAGGAGATACCCATCGAGGAGAGAAAACCGGAGGAAGTCCTCACCTGCGGTGGCTGTAAGATAGCTCCGGATGTGGACGTTTACAATCCAGCGTTCGACGTTACGCCCCACAAATACCTGACCGGAATAATCACCGACCGGGGCGTGGTCTGGCCGCCCTTCGAGAGGAACCTCAAGAAGCTCTTCAAAAAGGAATGAATCAGCTTAGGGCTTCATCAAGCGCCCCCCTCTCAAGCGGGCTTTCCATTCTTTTTACCTCCCAGAGCTCCTCGTGGGAGTGCACCTCCCCAGGCTCCACCCTCCTGAGGGGGCCGAGCGTTTCGAGCTCGATGTAGTTCTCGCCAGCGTAGACCTCTATGTTGGAACCGAGATCGGGATAGGGGCCGCTCTCTTCAACTCGCTTCACGAAGAGGAAGCCCTCCACCCAGTAAGCTGCAACGCTGCCCCTCGTGCCAACCTTGAGGGGTTCTCTCACTGCCCTATGCTTCACCACGAGGCAGTCCTCAAGGAAGAGGAGCCTTTCGTCGTTCAGACTCGTGTAGGGCCACAGGGCTATGTGCCTGTCGGGAAGGAGGCCTTCCCCCCTCGGCTTGAGAGGGATCACGGCGTAGCCGCCTCCCCTAAGGACGGAGATGGCCCAGGGGGCGAACTCAAGGGGCCAGCGCGATGTGTTTTCGACCTCGTGGACAACGCGCAGGGCCTTTTCCTCTGGCTTGATGGTGAGCCTCTTTCTGATCCCGTTTTTCTCCTCCACGGGGCCTGTAACGGTGACCCTCTTTCCTCTAACTTCAACATCAACGGGGCCGTCGTCTATGGAGTACGTCTGCGGCATCGCCTCCGGGGCGACCCAGAGCCTGTGGCCGCCGTAGAGCCTCCAGAAGCCGTCGGGGGTCTGAAAGCCAACCTCCGGGAGAACCGCGAAGAGGTTGAAGTCCTTTTCTCCAAAAAACAGGACTCTCGGCCCAACGTCAAGGGCAACCCCAAAGGAGATGCCGTTCACCTCGAACATCCTCACCCTCAGGCCGTTTAGAAGGACGTCCCTCCACTTCATACCTTCCACCGGTGGAAATGCTTCAAATGGCCTTAAATAGCTTTTTGAGCCTCTGGATGGGGCCGGGCTTTTCGGACTCGATGTCTTCCACGAAAACGCCCTTCACCTCGCCGAGCTCCTCCTCGAGCGCCGGGAGGATTAACCCGAGGAGCTCAAGGGGCTCAAGGCAGGGACAGTCTATCGAGTGCTCAAAAGGTCCATCGGGGAGCTCCACCCTAACCTGGAGTCCGCTTTCGTTCTTTCTAACCTCGAAGGGAGCGACAACTCCAGCCCCGAGGATTCTACCCCTCACGATCATCAATAGCTCAAAAGCGGGCAGAAATTAAAGGGTTTCTTAAACGGAAGGTTGGGAACGGTTGGTTAAACCAGGGAGGAGCACGTACCCTCGCGCCTCCGGGAGCACGATGGGTCCGGGTAACTTGATTTCGCCCCTTTTTGACAAAAAAGGATCTTAAAGTCTCTTCTGGCCTGACAAAGCCCTAATGACTGATTTTTTGTTCCCGAATTTGGATTTTTACTCTCAAAAATTGCAAAATTGAAAAGCTTAGAAAAGGCTCAATTCAGCTAGAAAAGCCATATCGTCAAAAATCGCTCCACCAATCTTTTCCATAGTTGCTCCGTTTTAATGCTGGGGCAACCACAACCCTTCCCAAACCCCCGGATTTAAAATAGTTAGATTTTGGCTTTTTAAGTCAGCAGGCACTTAATACATCTTTGCTAAACCAATGCAACCAGCAAATAGACGAAAACAGTTGACAAAACCTTAAATAACGTTATCAAACCTGTCCGGGGGCCTCCCGATGTGGAAGCTTTTAATCACCCCATCGCTGGGGAGCCTGTAGAAGAGCACCGAATCTTCCTCCTCGTTGATGAGGGGGCTCAGCCTCCTCATCAGCTCCGCCAGCTCCTCATCCCTCAGCCAGCCTTCGAAGACGCTCCTCTGCCTCCACTGGAGGTATTCGCGGAGTATTTTGTGCACCTTGGCGACGCGCTTCTCGTTGATGTCGTAGACGACGATGTAATAGCCAACCATACCGACCACCAGAAAAGGTTAAGAAAAGGGGATAGAATTTACGGCACTTCTTTGAACCTTCCGTAGCCGAGGCTCGTCTTTGCCCCGACGCCGTGTTCCTTCAGGGCCAGCTTGAGGAGTTTTTCCGCTTTATTGACGAGTTCTTGATCTTTGCACGTCTTTGATCTGCCAACGGCGAAGTGGAACTTCACGCCTTTTCTTACCGTGAGGAAGAACACTGGGACCGGGTTATACCAGTCGCCTGGAGGCTTGCCCTCCTGGTAGTAAGACCCGTAGTGAGGGTTCATTATGTCGAATTCTAAAACTTCACCGTTGAGGGACTCAGGGTAGGGGAGGGCGTCGAAGAAGACCACCGAACCCTCCTTCTCCGTTGTTCCGAACATCATAATGGCGGTTTCCGCTATCTTTCTTGCTGGTATTTCCTCCGGGATTGGCTCTCCAAGGAAGATTCCAAGGAACTCTTTGAGCTGTTTTGATACGTTTTCTGCCCTGACCTTTTCGGGAAAGTTATCCACTGCCCCACCGTTGAGCCACTCCTGGACCTTTCCAGCACACTCAAAGAAGTCGTTGCATATGCCCGAGTGCTCTGCCAGAAGTTCTGCCAGCATTTCGATTGTGTATGCCTTTGTGACTCCTTTCAAGGCAGTGCCTGGGATGTACGGAATGCCGTAGTTCCTCATCAGCCTGATGCTCACCTCGTATACGCTCTCGTCGCCAAGGCCAACGACGAGCCTTGAGGTGTTTTCCATATCAGACCACTTTGTCCCAAGTGACCTAATCATCTCTTTGTGCTTTTCGAAAAACTTCTCGTAAAGTCCACGCGCCTTGTCAGTCAGCTGCAGGGCTCCATGAGTGCGCTGGAGAGCCTTGAGGGAGGGTTTTTTAGAGCCGTTTTTGTCCAGCTCAAAGGGTGAGTACTTTTCCAGCTTGAGGGATAAGTTATCGATTTTGCCTAGCGGGTCATGGAGAATGGTCAGTGTTTCCCCTGGGACGATATATTCAATTCTCCCTCTGTCTCTATTTTGCCCTCCCTGGTTATTTTTCCTTGGTGTAGGCTCCCTCCTGTTGCGGTCGGGAGGACGACCGAGATAATTCTTCCTTCCATACATGTCACTCACCACTCTTGTCCTCTGCCAGCATCGCATCCGCGAACCTCTTGAGCCAGTTGAGGAAGGCCATTGCCTCATCGGTTAGGACGATTGCTTGAACTCCGGATGCGTTCATGTAGAACCTCAGCGGGTCTTCGCCGTTGGTAACCTTCCTGCCGAGCCATTCACCCAGGTGCTTGTAGAGGTAGGCGTACGCCCTCTTGTCTCCCTCCGGTTCTTTTTGGGGCTCTAGGGAGTGGTAGTCAACGGACTCGTTCTTGTCGAGCTTGGAAAGATAAAACGCCAGCGTCTGCCCGAGGCCGCTGGTGAGGATCATGACTGGGGCGCTCTTCACGTAAGAGCGGTAGCGTCCCTGGGTCTTACGATCCTCCCCTTTGACTTCCTTGACTTTTTCGTAGGCGAACTCTGCCCTCTCCTGCTCGATGCTTCTCAGGTCCATGCTATCACCCCTTTTCGGACTTTTCTACATCTGAAATCTTTATTTTCACGAAGCCCTTACCGACGGTTTCGTCCCCTCCAAGCTGGATGAAGCTGTTGTTGAATACATTATTGAGAGTCTGCTTGATGTCAATGTTATCGGCCCCCTCCTTCCTGGGCTTCCCTATTGCTATCACGGAGTACATCACCGTGTCCCTCGGGAGAAATTCCTCGTACCAGAGGTTTTCAGTTGTGCCAGTACCTGAGTTGATTACTATTCTGGCAACGACCTCGGTGGAGAGCTTTACGAAGGCTGAAAACACGTCATCGGGGACTATGGCTAGCCTCTTGAGGAGCTTGTCTTCTCCTATTGGAATGACCTGGGAAATGGCACTGGCAAGCCCTGAGAGGTCAATTTTGTTGACGGTTAGGGAAACTTCCTCGAGCACGATTTTTTCGTTGGAAATGAGAAGCGCCGATTCGGTGGGAACAAACGCATTATTATTGCTAGGTTCTGGAATTTCAACTCCTTCAAAATTCTTTCCAACGAGTTCCATATCCTGCTTGAATCTCTTAAGAACAAGGGGACAGGTCACATATGCGAAAACACCCCTTGCACTCCTTACAGGGAAGAGAAGGACTTTCGCATCACCAACGGCTATGGCTCCAGCGTGGGCACTTGCATTATCTGTTGGAGGGCCAAATATCACAGTCGTTTTAGGAGGAGATTTAAGGGCCATCTCCAGTTCTTTTTTCTTTCTCTTTAAATCA
>JASGLT010000006.1 GCA_030156945.1 Thermococcaceae archaeon | reverse complement strand
GCCTACGAGAAGGTTGCCAAAGCCAATAAGGAATCTTAGCGAGCACTCGGTAATAAAAATATTTCGGAGGGCGGGATCAGTTTTGTCGTATTTGCCACCCCCATAAATTATCCATCATAAAACTTTATAATATGCAACAGGGAGCTATGTTTGGGGGAACTTATGGCGCATACATATGAAATAAGTGTCATTGGGTTGGGAATAATAAGGTTAGTCGCGGCTTTTTTGTTCTTATACGCCTATTACAAGAGCAAAAGGAAGTCTGCCCTAATAATTGCGCTTTCCTGGATTGCGACAATTCCAACGACAACCTTTGGTTTCATAGATATGAGAATAGAAAACATCTTTATTGGACTCGCCTTTGCCCTATGGTATACTGGAATCCTCTCCATTATCAAAGAGGAGACAACTATTCCCATTCCCAGAGAGTCCCTCCTAATACCCCCAATACTCCTGGTTGTCTTTGCCATAGCACAGAGCATCTTTGAGAAATATTTTCCTGAAGATGCATACTACCTAGGAGGATTATTAACGGTGGTTGTGGGAAGTATAGGGATGCGAGTACTTTCCACGAGGTATGGCAAGGATGGAAAGAGGCTGGGAGCCATGATTTTAATTACTGGTCTGATTTCTATGCTCTATCCACCTGTTTACCAATACGCCATTGCAACTCAAGACCTACTTATCGGGGCTCAAATCGTTGCAGTAGCACTGGGTTTTGGAGTGTTCTACTTCTACTATAGGGTAATCTTTACTCCGCACTTCTTGTTTGGACATAAAATGGGGACCACTGGAGTTTCTAAGTTAACAGGGGTTCATATTATCTCGCCAGAAGATTACGAAAATGTTAAGGGAGAGATTGAGAATCTACCAGTTCTTGCATTTTTGCGGAGCTTAAAGCCGGCCGAGGCCTGGAATGCATTTTTCTTCACTACAGTAGGCGATATCAGTGCCAGAAATCACACTCCCCCAACCGATCTTTACAAGGTAACAGAAACGGTCAACAGGTACATCACCGAGGCAAGAAGAAGCGGTTTTAATGACATAGTGCTGATAGAGGGCATAGAATACCTGAGACTCTACAACGAATTTCCCTCAATAGCGAAAATGCTGAGCACGGTAAGAGACTACGTTATCTCCAACAAAGGGGCGCTTATAGTTGTCATTGACAAAAACGCCCTGGATGAAAAGGAGTATGCCATATTGAGGAGAATTCTGGAATAAAGCCCTCTTTCAAGCGTTTAGAAAAGAAAAAGGGCCCGAAAAATGAAAGGGCTTCAAAGCATATCTTCATTTGTGTTTGACTTGTTCATCTCTCTACTTTTCCCTTTTCCCCTTGTCTTCTTCGTTTATCGTAATCCCCGGCCAGTTGAGGACTCCCACGCTGGCCCTGTGTATCCCGTGTCTGAGGTCGAACTTCCCGTCAACCCCTATAAGCTTCACAAAGGCCACCTGGCTCTCCTCACCCGTCGTCGGCTCCCTCAAGGTCAGAACCTCTATGATGAGCCTGTCGAGGGAGAAGTGGGGTAGGTAGTAGGGGATGACACTCCTTCCACTCGCGTCCCTTGGCCCGCTTGAGATTATCAGAACCTGCGGCTCTTCAGCGCCCATTCTCGTAGTCTTGCCGAGCTTGATGACTATCTTTATCTCGAGGGTTATTGGCCCAACTCTTGATGGCCCCAAGGGGTCGTAGGGGCCGGGTGAACCTATGGTGTCGTTTACCATCAGCGGGGGAACATCAATCGGGTTGTAGACCGCTATAGTGATAGTGTCGTCTACCGGGATCACGGAGCCGTAGGTGTCGTTGTAGACCCCCAGGAGGAACGGGCTGTAGGGCCCTGGGAACATCGGTGTGGTGTTGCCTCCTTCTCCCATCCTCATCGGATAGCCCCACGGGGAGTTCTCAAACTTGCCCGAGGTTCTCTCCGGGTTAGGGAACGTTGGTGAGGGCTTGAGGAGGTCCTCTATCGTTTTACCTATACCTACACCTATGGTCCCGCTCCCCTGGTATTCGCCTGCGGGGATTATCTCGTCAATCAGAGCCGTCTCAGGGGTCACGGTGACGTTTACGGCTATTACAGAGTAGTTGCCCGGTTCAAGGTAGCTCTCCTCCGGCTGGCGGTAGACGATGTACGGGGGTATTTCAGTAGGTATTTCAGTATCCCAGGGCTTGTCTTCTTCGGGTTCCACGATGAGCATGCTCTCCGGGTCGGGGATGAGCCAGTCGTCCGGTGGGTAGCCGCAGTCGCTCCTAACCGCCTCAAAGCCTATGATAACGACACCGTCGTCCGATATCTTCGGCTCTATTCTCCTGCACGTCTCGCCTTTCGCGTAGGGAATGTAGAGAACGACCTCACCATCGAGGGGCGGGAGCTCGAAGTCCCCACCGCTCATGTCCGTCCTGTGGATGACCTCCCCCGTTCTCGGGTCGATGACTATCGCCACGTTGAAGTCCTTGGGGACTATTGAGTACGTTCCCGGCGAAATGCCTATGACCGGCCTGCCTGAGTTTTCCCGACCCAAAATCTTTGCAACTTCTTCCTCGCTGAGTTCCGTGGGCTCTTTGTAGTCGCCGACGACGAAGAACGTGCTCTCAGTTGGGTAAGGGCACGGGTTGAAGGGCGGAGCTGGGGTGAGGATTATGTCAAATGGGGGCTCCTGCTCGGGTATGAGGACGCACCCGTTGACGCCGTCTATGGTGTAAATGCCCCCGATCTCAAAGTCCACCTTCACCGGCTCGTTTGTGGGGAATGAAGCGATATTATTTTTCCTCTTAATCTCCCGTACAATCACCTTGCCGCTCGGGGTAATCACCTTGAACGTCGTTGGCTTATCCCTGGGGAGGACGAGGTTTGGAACCACCCTTGCCTCGACGTCCCTCCTCCCTTCTCCAAGAATGATCCCCATATCGGCGGAGGGGACGAGTATGTGGACTCCTACAATTTCTCTGTTGCCTATTATTTCCTTCGTCATCTCGGCCATCTGCCTGGCGTCGAGCTTCTGAACAGAGAGGACGTCGGAGTGAGGCTCAAAGACCGTGAACATGCCATTTTCCTTTCTGTAGTATTCGTCTGTCGGTTTGCCGCTCTTAAAAGCTTCCCAGTAGCTTTTCTCAACGGCGACCGTGAGAACGAGGTTCCTCATGGCCATCGCCTGCCTGAACCTCAGGAGTGAGGCGTTGACCAGGTACTGGAGCTTCCGCGTCTTGTTGTCCGTTCCCTCGGCAAGCTCCATCAGCGAAGCAAACTCCTCATCCGGGGTCACTATGCCGGGGCTGTTCATCATGGTGTCCAGCTGGGCTCCGGTCTTGTTCAAAAGCTCCTTGCTGTGCTCGATGTCGTTGTTGTAGAACTCTATGATGCTCACCATCTCTTCAAGCCACTTCTCGACCTCTTCCTCGGTCATGTTCCCCCAGAGCCCCTTGGAGGTTTCCGATGGCGTTTCCGTCGGAGTCTCTGTTGGGCTCTGTGTTTCAGTCGTTGTTTCTGTTTGTGTTTCGGTCTCTGTCTTGGTTTCAGTTTCCGTTGGTGGATGCGTATCCGTCGTGGTGGTCTCAGTTTTTGTTTCTGTCTCAGTCTTAGTTTCGGTTTCCGTTTTCGTTACTGTTTCCGTTGGCCTGCTGGTCGTTTCTGTGTTAATGCTTTGGTTTATGCATCCAGAGATGAACGCTCCAAGCAACACTACACTCAAAAGCAGGGCAAAGCCTGCAAACCTACCTTTCATTCTTCCACCAGCTTTTTCACACGGCGACAAAACGTCAAAAAACCATGTGATTATAGTAGATGGTAAGTTGTCAAACCATAAAATACTTTCGTTTAAAAATAGAACCCAATGTAAAAAGAAAAGTTTAACATAGCAACCATTTCAAAACACCGAATTCAACCTTCCGCCGTCAATTGGAATCATAGCGCCGTTTATGTAGCTCCCGAGCTCGCTGGCCAAGAAGGCCACAAGGTAGCCAATCTCCTCCGGTTCTCCTAGCCTTCCGAGCGGTATCGGCTTCGCGTACTCCTGGAGCGCCTCTTCAACGGTCTTTCCTTCTCTTTTAGCTCTGTCCTCTGCAAGCCCTATCATCCTGTCCGTCCTTATGATGCCGGGCATTACCCCGTTGACTGTTATTCCCTTCGGCCCGAGCTCTTTCGCGAGCGTTCTCACGAGGCCGGCCATTGATATTCTGACCACGTTGCTGAGGGCGATGTTCGGTATCGGTTCTTTTATGGCGACGCTTGTGGAGTAGACTATCCTTCCAAAGCCCTTCCGCTCCATAGCCGGAACGAGTGCCCTCGTGAGATAGACTGCAGGATAAAGGAGAAGCTTAACTGCCCCTTCCCAGTCCTCCATGTCCATCTCCATGAAGTAGCCAGGTTTCGGCCCGCCGGTGGAGAAGAAGAATATATCCGGCTCGCCGATGTCTCCGAGCTCTTTTACCGTTCTCTCAAGGTCTTCTCGCCTAGTAAGGTCTGCAACGATGTAGCTCACCTCAACGTCGCTCTCGGCTTTTAGCTTCTCCTTTGCCCTCTTCAGGTTCTCTTTGCTTCTTGAGAGGAGTATTACATCGGCTCCAGCCTTTGCCAGAACCCTCGCAACGCCGAAGCCTATGCCCTTGCTTGAGGCTGTCGTGAAGGCCAGCCTTCCGGAGAGGTCTATACTCAGCACTCGCATCACCAGGAGTAATTTGGCTTTAAAGGTAAAAAAGCTATGCCTTAATATCCTTCCCAACAAATAGAGGCTCCGCAATCCCAAAGTGCACCTTGAGATAGGCGTACTCATCTATTCCTGTGCAGTGGCCGGTGTATAGGCGTTCCACACCAAGCTCTTTGAGCCCACTAACGGCATCATCCAAGAGATGCTCAGGTGCTCCCCTCAGGTGAAAACCGCCGATCAGGGCCTTTATCGGTTTTCTCGTAACCCCCATAGCATGCCGGGCGATGTTGAGGATTCCGCTGTGCCCGCAGCCCGTTATGACGGCCACACTGTCTCCAAGATCAAGTATGAGCGCGATGTCATCTTTAACAGGGTCTTTGACTTCTTTTCCGTCTTCAACAAGATGTCCAACGGCCCTGTCCCAGGTTCTCCTCTCTATCTCTCCGGAGGAAATGAACTCCGGAAGGAACTCATGAGGCTTCTCGCTCAGGTGGAAGACCGCCCCAAGGCTTTCAAGCTCCTCCCTCATGAAAGGAATTCCTATCTCCCTCCGCTTCGGCTTTAGGGCTATCCTTCTGGCGAAGATCCCTGGGTGGGCGTAAACGTCGAGCGGTTCGCTCCGAGCTTTGAGCAACTCGGCTATTCCGCCTGTATGGTCGTAGTGGCCGTGGGTTATGAAGAGAGCATCTATGGAATCTGGATCAACACCGAGCTGGTCCATGTTGTTGAGAAGAACTTTCCCGTCCGTGCCAGCATCCACGAGAACCCTGTAGCGGTTGTGCTCTACGAGGGCAGAAAAGCCGTGGTAGCCGATCAAACCCTTCCTCCAGCCGGAGTGGTTTTCAAAAAGGATTGTGACCTTCATACTGCTCACCAAACAGTTTCGTTATCCGTCTTGTTCTGAGATTAAAGGAGAGATAACTTCCAGGAAATCAACCTTCTCAAAGTCGCTGTCAAAAGTTGCTATCTTCTCTATTCCATAGGACTTGCAAGTGGCTACTATCATGGCATCGTTGGTCAGCAAACCATATTTCTCCCCGAGCTCGGCGGAGAGCCTTGAGATTTGCCAATCAATTTCAAGAACCCTCAAAAATCCGCTCTTCATGAGCTTCTCAATTGAGTCCCTGACCTTTTCATAAACCCACGTGTACTCATCCAAGTGTTTCCTGAGGTCGTAGACACCTTTCAGCCCATCTCTGATAGCGAGAGTGAACATGACCTTGTAAACCGTCTCGGAAAATACTATCGGGTTTATAACAAGGGTGTAGCCCTCTTCAATGAGAGACTTCACGAGCTTTTTTGCCTTTTCATCGCCCAGGTTCAGCCCAACGAGGACAGAAGAGTCCACGAAGACCTCAGAGCGACTCATAATAGGCCTCCTTAAGCCTTTTGTAGTCTATCTTCTCAACCTTCTCAATGATGAGTGAGTCTAGAAGCTTATCAAGTTCTTCCTCCTCTATTATCTTGATAATGACTTTTGAGTGCTCCTTAAGTTTGGGTTTTTTCAGGGGTATCAAGACGCCGTTCTCGTAAACGGCCTCAATAATCTCCATAATTACCCACCATTATTGTTTTGATCTTGGGAGATTTAAAGTTTTGGCAGAAAGAAAAGGTAGTTAGTGAAGGGCCTCACCAGCCCCATCCGCCTCCTCTGCCGCCGTCCCTTCCGCGGCCTCTTCCCATTCCACCGCCTCTGCCACGGCCCATTCCTCTACCCATGCCGCGGCCGTATCCGCCGCCCATACCGCGTCCCATGCCTGGCCCCATTCCACCCTCTGGCCCGAAGACCGCGGTGGTCAGTTTTTCCCTAAGAAAGGCCTCGACGGCTTTCCTGACGGTCATGTTTGCAGGTGCCGAGACCATCTTTATGCCAGCGACCCGGAGAACTCCCGAGGAGTTGGGACCGAACTGGCCGGCGATGACAACGTCAGCGCCCTGGTCTATGACGAACTGCGCCGCCGTAACCCCCGCTCCCCTCGGCTGTGAGTGGCCGGGGTTCGGTACCACATGAACGTTCACTATCTCTCCGTTCTCAACGTCTACGATCGTGAACGTTGGCGTTCTTCCAAAGGCCGGGTTCACCCTGTCGTCGAGCCCTCCGGTAACGGTTGACACGATTATCCTCATGTCCTTCACCCCCATTCTTTCGTCCATTATTTTGTGCATATGCACAGCATTTAAAATTTTCGGTGAGCCTAATCCTTATCGATGAGTGGAGAAGATACGCAGAGAGAACTTCCCGTTTTCTGCCCCAACTACGCCACTAGCAAACCTCCACCACGTACTTTCGGTTTCCCTTCTCAAACCCTCTGAAGGAGCCGAGCTTGAGACCGAGGAGCGCCCTTTCAAGGTCTATCACTTTCATAGCCGCAAGATGGGTGATTCTCGTCCCTTTGACAAGCTCCGAGTGTATCTGAGAGGTTGGGCCAGTTAGGACTATCAGTTTCGCCTTTTTCGCCCGGTCGAGGATCATCTCAAGCGTTCCATTAACCAGTGCTGAGCCGCTGACAATGACCGCTTCAACCTCGGGGAGGAGAATGTATTCCAGAGCGTCGCTGAGCGTCTCCCTGTCCCATAGTTTTGGGTTTCTCTCGAAAACGAACGTTTTAACTCCTTTCTCGCGGAGTGCCCTGACCACCGGTGGCATGTTGCCTATCACTGCCACCTCGCTGAAGCCTTCAACAAGCTCAACCACATCAACGTCCGGAAGGTCTGAGACGTCGAGGTGGTACTGGGAGACCGCGTTTACCGCCGCTATCCCGAGGGTTCGCTCGATGACGTTCAGGCTGTTGGCCCTTTCGATGAAGGCCTTGATGGAAGGCTCACTTATGGAGTTGGTGTACCTCTGAACCTCCTCAGGGAGGGTCATCGCAACGCCCAAAGCTTTTCCCTCGGGCCCTTCAACCAAGATCCATGTATATGGCAAAGCAAAGCCAAAATCAACTAACTCAAGTCCTTTTGCAAGATTCAAAGCCTTTTTCTTAATCTCCGAGAGCAGCATGGCCATCACTTCACCGCCTTTATCACGACAAAACTCCCCTCACCGTGGCCGGGCTTTACAGGTTCAACTGATTTAATCTCGTCGAGCCTGTGGAAGAGGGTCTGCACTATCTCGAACTCCCTGAAGCCGACCTTTTTGAGGAGTTCCAACAGTTCCTCAGTCGAGAAGAACCTCGCCTCTTTGTAAAAAACGCTCTCGTCCTTGTGCTCCTCGTAGAACTTCCCTATCGGGCTGTTCCTGTCAACGAAGCCGATTATCAACGCCCCACCCGGCTTCAGGACGCGGTAGGCTTCCTTCAAAGCTTTCTCCGGGTCGTCGACGAAGCAGATAGTCGTGACCATCAGAAGGTAGTCCATGCTGTTGTCCTCGAAGGGAAGACTTTCAGCCGTTCCCTCGATGACCTCAATTCCCCTCTTCCTTGCTATCTCGGCCATCGCTTTGGAAGGTTCAACGCCGAGCTTTATCCCCATAGGAGCCGCGAACCTTCCCGTCCCGACGCCTATCTCAGCTCCCTTTCCCTCCTTCGGCAGGAGCCTTTTGACAGCCTCAAGCTCCGAAAGGTAAGCGTAGCGGTTTCTCTCGAACCAGCTCTCGTACCTGTCGTGGTGCTTCTCGAAGGGCTCGATCTTCGTCATAAGACATCCCGCCCTTTATTCGTGCTTCCCGTTTATTGCCTTTGTTCCCCCACTACGTCAAGGAAGGAGGCTTAATCGCCCTTAGAAACGACCAATACGGGATTGAGGGGAACAAGCTTATTCTAAAAGGCCTTGGGAAGTTTAAACGCTTAGAAGTCCAGTTTAAAGGCAGGATTCATCTCAAGGACAAGCAAGGAAGATTAGAGATAACTTACGACCCGATAAGAAGGAAATGGTATGCTCACATCAGCATAAGCGTTGAGAAGAAACTTCAGGGTGAGGGGTTTCCTCGACGGAAACCCCGCCCTTTAGGGACGGGCAGGAGGTCATATAGACGATGAAGGTAACTACGTTGTGAACGAGCTCACCTGCGAGGGCTGCAACGTCTGCGGCCTGGTCTGCCCGGTGGCCGGAACCATAACCCTTGAGGAAGTCCGCTCAGGGGTAATCAGAAAGGCGACAACCAAGTACGGCTTCCCGCTCATCTCGGCCCAGCTCGACGTCGGAAGGCCCGAGAGCGGAAAGCTGGTAACTGAAGAGAAGGAGTGGGCGTCAAAACTCATGAAGGAGCTCAACCTCGAGCACATGATAGTTGATTCGGCCGCTGGAATAGGCTGTCAGGTGATAGCGAGCCTCGGTGGGGCAGACGTTGCCATACTCATAGCAGAGCCCACCCCGGCTTCGCTCAGCGACGTTCAGAGAGCTTACAAGGTCGTCCAGCACTTCGGGGAGCCGGCTTACCTGATAATCAATAAAGCCGACATCAACCCCGGCTTCACCGGACTTGAGGAATGGGCCGAGAAAGAAGGAATACCGATACTGGGAAGAATACCCTACTACAGGGTAGTCCCAAAGAGTATGAGCATGCTGAAGCCCGTTGTCGAGGCCTTCCCAGAGGCCAAGGCCTTAAAGGCCATAGTTGAGATTGCAGAGACGATAAAGAAGGAAATCCTCGAGTAAAGCTCTAAATCCGAGGCCCTTTTTCCCAATTTTACCCCTCCACCCAAACATTAAAAAGGCATCTTTCAAAGTGGCGTTGGTGGTGTGAAAATGGCGGAGACCAACGAGCAGCTTGAGAGGCTCGCGTATGAGTACCAGCTACTTCAGGCTCAGGCTCAGTTGCTCGCCCAGAACCTCGAACTCCTCACCCTCGGGAAGAACGAGTTTCAAGCAGTCAAAGAGACCCTTGAAGGACTGAAAAAAGTGGAAGAAGAGAGGCCCGAGATTCTGGTGCCAATAGGTGCAGGTTCCTTCCTTAAAGGCGTTATCGTGGACAGGGAGAATACCATCGTTAGTATCGGCGCTGGTTACGCCGTAGAAAAGACCCTGGACGACGCGATTACCTACCTTGATGCGAGGATAAAGGAATACGAAGAGGCCATAGCCAAGACCCAGGAAGGACTCAAGAAGCTTGAGGCCCAGCTTGGAGAGCTCGCCAGAAAAGCCCAGGAGCTTCAGCAGAAGCAGGCAATGGGGTTCAGTGTGAAGAAGTGAGGCATGCTCATTTTTGCTACCTTTATCCTCAATTCTTTGGGGAGAGGTTTTTAAGAGATGATGCTAAATCATGGGTAGTATGGAGAAAAGAGTTGGTACTATCACCCTACTCTTGGTTGCTATGCTGATTCTTGCAACGCTTGGGTTAGCTGTGCCCACCATAAACGTGAACGTGCAGGAAATTGGGAGTGGGAACGCCCCAGTCTGCTCCCCTTCCCGTTATGGGGGGTTCTACTATCAGGTACAAGGCAACACAGTTACTGGGGTTGTTGCAGTCTTCTCGTCACAGCTGGAAAATGCGACCATTTATGCCGCAATTCACACCAACAACGGGCAAACCAGCTACGGGCAGACTTCTGTATCGAGCCTTCCTCCGAACACTCCAGTAACGATACCGCTAAACCAGCCAGTCAGCTTTAACAGGATAAGTGGAGCTAAGCTTGTGGTGGCTGATGGTTACCTCGGCTCATACAATGGAAGCATCGCGGTTTTTTCTCAAAAGCTGGGGAGCGGAACGTGGGATGGAGTTAGCTACGCCAACCCGATTAACATAACCTATTCCGGAACAGAACCTCTCCAGAACTGGCCCGTCAGGGTTGTGTTAACCGGAAACGATCTTTATGTTGAATGGAATACCCTAAGAAACAGTCCCGAGAGCATCAGGTTCGTTGACAGCAACGGCAACCTCCTTTATTACTGGATTGAAATACTCGATCCAGACAACCAGTTTGCGGTCATATGGGTGAATCTTCCCCTAATCCCCCGGGAGGGACCAAAATCTGGATGGTTTACGGAACTGGAGACTACTCCTCCTACAATGACGGTCACAGGGTTTTCCCCTTCTTTGATGACTTTGAGACGTGGTCTGGCTGGACTCAGTATGGAAACGGTGTGGTGCATCAAGTGAATGACAATTTTGAATATGGGGGTTCACGCGCTGCCGAGAAAACCGGGAATAATGACCCTAACGGAGCTTACAAAAACCTCGGTACAGTTTTCAGCAGGAACAACCAGTATGGGGGCTTAATACTTGAATACTGGGACAAAAGGGTCAGGGACGACGGGGGGAACCTGGACAGAGTCGGCTTAATCGATGACAATGGAAACGGCTACGGGGCGGTTCTTAATGCTATAAACGACCAGATACGAATTGATGTGAGGAATAATTACCGGGGACAGACACACTCCAATAGGGTATTAAATCTCAACCTCAACACTTGGTACTTGGTACAGCTTGAGATACTCTCTGACGGCTCCATAACGATGAGGGTCTATGATGGGAATTACAATCTGTTGGACTCCACTTCATACACGGACTCCCAATACTCCGACTTTACGAGGGTGTACATCTTTGGGGGGCAGACGTACCACATAGACGCCCTAAGGCTCAGATACTACATTCAAAATCCCCCAGAAGCTTATGTAGATGAGTGGTACAGGTATGTGGAACTTTCTCCACTCTGCAATCTCGCAAACCCCTGATAAACTCCTAAAACCCGCAAGCCCATAGTGTTTTCTAAGGAATACCCACGATATTCTTTTAAGAGAATCCCAACAAACGGTAAATGATGAGGTTCCCCCGAATATTCTTAGTCTCAATCCTGGTACTGCTGCTCATAACAAGCCTTGGGTTAGCCGTTCCCAACATAAACGTTAGCGTTCAAAGTTTGGGAAATGGGGAGGAGAGCATCTCCACACCGGTTGAAAGGGGGACGGTTTGTGTCCCATACGCTTACGCTTACTACCAGATACAGCTTATAGGATGGTTCGGTCCCTTTCCCATAAACAACATCCAGGAGGTTTATCCCGGCAATTTTACAAGTGATTTAGTCCAAGGGACCAATCTCTCAATAGCCATCTACGATTCATCCAGCCTGATATCTACGGGGAGGACAACCCTAACCAGAACCCTCCAGGCAGGAGACTTCACACGAGTTTCTATAAATCCTCCCATAGATTCAAACCAAGCCCAGAGGGCCGAATTTCGGGTAATTGTTCAGTCCACAGAATATTCAGTATCATCCTCCGGGTCAATATCCATAGCTCTCCAAAAGCTTGGAATAGGGATGCCCACCGGCAACTATGGGGACTACTGGGTTTTGGCTCGTGATGGGGGTTTGTACCGGATTTACGTAATTCTGCGTTGCTACGAGCTCCTATTTGCCCCTGAATCCCCATCCAGCGGTAATTTAGCTTCTCTGCAGGCCATTCAAGCCCTTGGAAATACACTCTCCATCGATATGGAAAACTCGACGGCAGGAAGTTTGGATGTGAACGCCAAACAAAAGAAGCGCCCCCTTAAAGGGCACCTCCAAAGGGTATTGCTCAACTCAAGGTATATCCAAAAGCTGATCCAAGAGATACTCTCGGAGATAGAATCAATTGGCAAAGAGGACAAAGATTAAACTCCCAACCCTGAGTACCACTCCACCGTCTTCTTCAGCCCCTCTTCCAGGCTCCACTCCGGCTCAAAGCCGAGCTTTCTAATCTCGCTTATATCTGCTCTGCTGTGCCTTATGTCTCCGGGCCTCGGCTTGTCGAAGACTATTGAGCTGGTTGTTCCCGTTATCTCGATGATCTTCATTGCAAGCTCAAGGATAGTTGTTTCCTTCCCGGTCGCGACGTTGAAAACCCTCCCGTTGGCTTTTCTGCTCTCAGCGGCTATTAAGTTGGCCTTAACCACGTCTTTGACGTAAATGAAGTCCCTTGTCTGCTTTCCGTCGCCGAAGATGACGAGGGGCTCCCCCCTCAGGGCCCGGTTGATGAAGATGCTTATAACTCCGGCATACTGGTTTGCAGTCTGCCTTGGTCCGAAGACGTTGAAGTAGCGGAGGGAAACGACCGGCAGGCCGTAGAGCTCGTGGAAAACCCTGAGATACTCCTCCGCCGCCCACTTTGTGACGCCGTACGGCGAGAGCGGTCTGGGCCTCTCAGTCTCCTTTAGCGGGAGGTTCGGGTTGTCCCCATAAACTGCAGCGGAAGAGGCGAAAATCAGCTTTCCGTGCCCCGCAAGAAGGGCTTTGAGGATGTTGAGCGTCCCGAGAACGTTTACCTCTTCAGTGAAAATGGGGTCTTTAATGCTCTCCACGACGCTAACCTGGGCCGCTTCATGGAACACGTAGTCAGCGTTGCTTATCAGCTCCGCTATTGCCTCGTAGTCCCTTATGTCGGCCTTTATGAACTTTGCCCCCGGAGGGATGTTCTCCTCCCTCCCTGTGTAGAGGTTGTCGATGATTATAACCTCGTTGTCCTTGACCAGTTCCCAGGCCAAGTGAGAGCCTATGAATCCAGCACCCCCAGTTACAACGACGAGTTTGTTCTTCAATGCCTTCACCACCAGAGAATTTTAGTCACAAGTTTAAACCTTTTGGGAAAACCGAGTGCTTAAATTGACATGTATCAGACAAATCGAAAGGATTATAAATCCCCTATTGACTTAAACCTGGGTAAGAGCCATGCCAAGTTACATAGTTGTTGGCGGTCAATGGGGAGATGAGGGCAAGGGTTCTGTAATAGCTTACCTCGCCCTCAAGGACGAGCCAGAGGTAATAGCACGTGGCGGCGTCGGGACAAACGCGGGGCACAGCGTTTTCATAAACGGCAGGAAGTACGCAGTTAGGCAGCTCCCAACCGGTTTTATGCAGACTAAAGCCAGACTTTTAGTGGGCGCGGGAGTTCTTGTGGATCCGGAAGTATTTTTCAGCGAACTTGAGCACCTTAAGGATTTCAACGTTTCGGAGAGGGCGGGAATAGACTACCGGTGTGCCATAATCGAAGAAAAGCACAAGCAGCTAGACAGGAGCAACAGCCATCTTCATGGGAAGATTGGGACCACTGGAAGCGGGTGCGGGCCGGCGAACGCGGACAGGGTCATGAGAAGAGGGAAGCTCGCAAAGGATCTCAAAGAGCTCGAGCCTTATCTCACAGACGTTGCTGCAGAGGTGAACGATGCGCTCGATGAGGGCAAGCTCGTTCTCGTGGAGGGAACCCAAGGCTTCGGGCTGAGCCTCTACTATGGCACCTACCCCTACGTGACCTCAAAGGACACGACGGCCTCAGCTATAGCGAGCGACGTTGGAATCGGACCTACGAGGGTTGATGACGTCATAGTCGTCTTCAAGAGCTTTCCGACGAGGGTCGGGGCCGGACCGTTCCCGACGGAGATGAGCGAGGAAGAGGCAGACAGACTTGGGCTCGTTGAGTATGGAACCGTAACCGGCAGAAGAAGAAGGGTGGGATGGTTTGACTTTGAGTTTGCCCGCTACTCCGCGAGAATAAATGGTGCGACTATGCTCGCGATAACGATGCTCGACAAGTACGATAAAGAAGCCTTCGGTGTAACGGACTATGACAAACTTCCGAGGAAAGCAAAGGAGTTTGTGGAAGAAATAGAGGAGAGAGTGGGCGTTCCGGTTGGACTCATAAAGACCGGGCCCGAGCTGGAACACATCATTGACAGGCGCGATGTCATTTGACCACGTACTTACCCGCCACCTGGGACATCTTGAGCTTTGAGGCAATGCCCTCAGAGGGTACGACGTCATGTTCCAAGAGCTTTCCTGTGTGGGCCTCGTACTTTCCGAAATACGTGTTTTTATTTCCCACGCCCTTAATCGCCACGATTCCCTCCTCTATGTTGTGAGCAACCCATTCAACTGAAATATCCTCCCCGTACTCCTCTTTAACGAACTCCTCAAACATTTTGGAAATTGCGCTCTCAGTGTACTGGTAGACCATCGAGAGAACTTCCCCACTGCTCCTGTGGATTAAGAGGCGCCCAAAAGTCCTCGAGCCCGAAAACTCCACCTCCCAGTTTTCAGAGAGTCTCAGGCCCTCCACGAGGGGACTGGGATCTATTTTTTCAATCTCCTGGAGGGCGATTTCCTCCACCACGCTCTCCTTGAGATAGCGGTCTATTTCAGTTAAGGAGCAGTACCTTGTTACGAGAACCTTCACTATGTCCCTCTCCCTTTCGAGGGTAATCAGATAGGACTCCCCTGAATCCTCAGCGAAGACTATTTTTGAGCCGGGGTAGTGCATCAGAGCCAGCGACGTGGCAATCTCTCTCCCAATTTCCATTTTGTAATCGAGCACTTCACCCGATTTAGAATCGTACCTCAAAAAGGCCCTTAAGCCGGGGGCAGTGACTTCCGCCTCAACTATCTTGTGGTCAACCACCCTGCACTCCCTGAGCTCCAAATCCCCCTCATCCAATAACCTGCCGATTTCTCCCATCCTCTCAAAAATTATCCTAACCGGCGACGCAAGCTCCCTCTCCTCAATTATCTCCCCCGTTGCCAGATTTAGGGTAAGGGTTTTTACCATGCCATTTACAACGAGGTCGACAGTTACGGTCTCTGGCCCCTTCCTGGCGCCAAGAATTCTTGCATCGGGATACTTCATGTGAATCTCCCTGAGTATCGCCTCTTCATTCAGGGACACTGACTTTCTTTTGATCCTGCCGCTGTATGCATTTATCTCAAACTCGAATAAGTGCCGCTCCGTACGGCCTCTCACCAGAAACCATTTTGTTCCCTTCCGGGCCATGGACACCTCAGACGGTTCCTCACCGGTTAGCTCAACCATGCTGTTTGTGGCGATCTCCCTCAAAACCTCCTCGGAAAGGGGCTTCATGTCCGTCTTTACGAGGCCTCCCGCAAGGTCAAAGGTAACTTTACCGCTGTTTGACCCCACTCTAAAAGAAACTTCAGCGCCCTTGAGGGCGTAGGCGTGTCTAACACCTCCAACCCGCACGTCAAGGATGCCCCTCCTTGCGGCTTCCTCAATGGCTTCCGCCCCAGCGTCCCTTCCGTCCTCAACCAAAACCTCCGTGGCGGGAACTGTAGAAACATCTTCCAGGAGTATTCTCATCACAAGACCCCTGAGCTTCCCCTGGGGCTCCAGAGTAACTCCCCTATCATCCACAAGGGCCCTCATCACCGTTCCGTTCTCCCTCGAAAGGACAACGGCATAAACTGCCTTAAGATGCAGCTTAAGCCCCTCAATTGTTACTTCCTCGGGAGCCAGACCGTATTTGTACATGAGCAGACGCTTTGCATCCTCTACGAGCTTGCCAGGCGACACCTCATCGATGAACGGCCCATCCAAGACAAACTTCTTAAGCTCAATAGAAGTGGTTTCCCCAGGGGGGAGAAACTTTTCAACGAGCGTTCTCGGCACCGAAACCTCGTACTTCGAAAAAGTTTCAACAAGCCATTCGGGGGGGATAACCCTCACGCCCTCAAGGGAAAGGGGGCTTTCAAGGGGGACTATGACAAGATTATCGTACTTATCCAGCTGAGATTTTAGCCATTCAACCTCGGCCTCTCCCCTAAGGATTCCAACTGTAAGCCTCTCCTTACCGCTGAAGGGATTTTCGCGTTCACCTGTGACCAGAACCAAGCTTACACCCTCTTTTTTCTTGTACTCTCTGCCCACCTCCGAAAAACCGGATTTACGCAAGAGTTCTGAAATTGCCTCCGCCAAAAAATCTGCAGGAGCCATTTTTATCAGAGAGACTTCCCACTCCATGATAACCCCTCGACAGTGATATTGTCTCCAGGGTAAAAATAACTTTGGGTGTCCCGCTTTAGCCGAACAGTGGGAAAGCTCAGAGAGAATCTTCCAGACCCAAAAAATCCATGATTTCCCTCATGGCTCGCGAGGCCTCCATCTTTGCAATCTCAACCAGAGAAAGCCTATTTTCAAGCCAGCGTATGAAGGCGTAACCGAGGTAGTAGCCGGTAAACTGCCGCCCGAAGAGCGTGTACCACGAGCCAAAAAACGGGTTCAGGGGTTCATTCTCCTCAATCCTCCTGAGGAACTCCCCCTTCAGGAGCCCCTTGTTAGCTTCACACCACTCGAACCACCCTTCCTCCTCCAGGTGCCAGGGCCTTCCGGTCACTAGGTCCTCAACCCTCTGGGCAAAGCCCTCTGTGTAGAGCCACATCGCGGGTTCGTTCTCAATCAACTCTATGTTCTCCCCCCTGAGGAGCCAGTGAACCACGTGGCCGAGCTCGTGAGCCACCAGCCCCTCAAGCCTCTCTCCCCACCCCAGCTCCGCTATCGCCTCAAGGCCGAACAGGACGGAGGGCTTTCCAAGGAATTCGGTCACCCAGCCGGCACCGTTTTCAAGACCTACATAGAGAACCACGTTGTAGTCCTTTGGTGTGATGCCAAAAAGCCCCTCAATCTTGGTTTCCACCCTGGGAAGAACCTCAAGCAGCTTTTCGTGGGCAAGGGCAAGCTCCTCCACGTTTCGTTTTAAAAGTAACTTCGTAAACTCCCTCCAGTCCATTCCATAGCGCTCGTAGTCCCACTTTATCTTCTCAAATAGCTCCAGGTATTCCCGAATATACCGGAGCCAGCTGTCTACGCTCCCGTCCCACTCATCCAGGAAGCCGGGAAAAGTGTCGAGGAGCATCGAAGCCACCCGGGAGTGCATACCCTATCGGGGCCCAAAGTGAGCCTCCCACCGAATTCCTTCCACCTTGCCCGATAAAAGGGTTGTGATAAGTGCCGGCTTTCACGCTACAGAGCAATTCCAAAAATCCATAGTAGTCCTCCAGCGGAGACGAAGGCCAGGAACTCTATAAGGGCTCCAAGGACAAGCTTTTTCCACACCTTCAGCTCCTTTCTATCCATTCCTTCCAAACAGCGCTCCGCCACGAGCACCGGGATGGCCTTGTAGGAGCCGTAGACGAGGAGAACGTATAGCCACGCTATGGGATTAAACGAGAGAAAGACCGCCCCCATCTGCTCCATTAGTATTCCGGTGGCGCCGCCTATCAGAAAAACCTCCCTCCAGGAGTAGTCGTACCTCCTGACCGTCAGCCCCCAGTAGAGGACGAAGGGGAAGTAGTAGGCGAAAGCGAGGTACAAATCGGTCAGCGGGTCTGGATTGAGGAGTATCCTCTCTTCTGGCGGAAGTTTGAGGTTGTCGATTACTGCAAGCACTTCCACCAGGTAGGCGGAGGCCATACCAACGAGCAGATACGCTTTAAAATTTCCCCATGACGTTCGTAGAGGATCCATGCCCTTGCCCTAAATCTGTGGAGTGCGCCAAAAACCGTGAAGATTAACCATGTTGTGCCGAGCCACGGCACCGTCAGAAGAGGAAGGAAAGCGGAAACATGGAAAAGGCGTTCCCTATCGACCCTCATCTCAAGCCCTCTCCGAATGCTCCACGAACCACTCCACTATCGCCCTGTGGAACTCCTCACCCCACTCAGGATCCTCAAAGACCTCGTGGTAGGCACCCTCGAACTCCTTGATTTCCTTGTCCTCCACCTTAAGCTCCTCGAAGAGCTTCCTTGAGCCCTCGGGTGGTGTTATGAGGTCGCCGGTGCCGACGAGAAGGAGAATGGGTACCTTAATCCTGCCTGCATCTTCGTGTGCCTTCTCCATGTTGGTGAAGATGCTCATGCCGAGCTTTCCGGAGATCCTGTCGTGGATGAGGGGGTCTTCGATGTAGCGCTTCACTGCATCCGGATTCCTTGAAAGGAGATTCGGGTCAATGCCGTTGGAGAGTGTCAGACCAGGGGCTATCCTTCCAAGAACCTTGGCAAGGACAACCATGAAGCCCGGCGTTTTGGGGCTTTTAGCCAAAGCTGGAGATGAAGCGACGACGCCCCTTATCCTGTCCGGCCTGGTCTCGGCGTACCTTATCACCGTTAGACCACCGAGGCTGTGGCCGAAGAGGAAGGGCTTTTCGCCGATTTCGTCAATTATGGAGTCGATTATCTCCATGGCCTCCTCAACGCTGGTTTGACCCCTCTTACCGGGGCTCTTTCCGTGTCCTGGCCAGTCAAAGGTGTAGACGGCAAAGCCTGCATCGTTGAGCATCGAGATGAGCTTTCCGTACCTCCTGCTGTGTTCTCCAAGGCCGTGAACTAAGATAACCCATCCCCTTTCGGGTTTTCCGAATTTGGCTTTGTAGATTTCCATACCTCAGACCTCCAGCCATATCCTTTTGAGTGGAAGTTTATCAAAATCCTCATCCTCACTCACAATCGCCTGAAGGCCGTTGTTCTGAATCGTGGCGGCGTGGATGGCATCCGAGGGACGTAGGTTGTATTTGAGGATTATTTCTTTGGCCGTGAGGTAATCAAGGACAGTCAGCGGGAGGACGTTGACGTATGGAAGGACTTTTTCGTCTATGAACTGAATGGAAGTATCATAGGGGACTTTGTACTTCTTTTTCGACACGTGGATGGTCTCGTCGAGCACCAGGGGGTTGGTGTAGAGCGTATGTTTTTCCACGAGATCCGCGTAGAATTCCACGAGCCTTTTTGCCTCGTCAGGAGTTTTTGTTAGCAGATACACCAGGAGGTTTGCGTCAATGAAAAGCTTCATCCCTCTATCCCCCATGCCTCGTCGAACTCGTCTTCGAGGCTTATTCCTTTGAGGTCCCCAAGTTTGGCGGGCTTCCCCTTTGCTCTCTTGTGCTTCCATTCTAGGAGTTCTTTTATCAACTCCTCCTTACTTTTCTTGGGTATTATCATCAGCCCCCTATCAGTAGGCTCCACTATAACTTCACCGCCCTCCTTAATTCCGTAGGCCTCCCTGAAAACCTTTGGGATAACTATCTGACCCTTCGGGCCGACCTTCAGGCGGATACTAACCACTGGTATCACCAAGTATAACTTGAAGTTTAACCCATAAAAGGGTTGCGCTTGAAAAGGAAAATTCAGGAAGAGAATGGGCTTTCCTTGAGTTTTTCGTTGGCAAAACGGACGATTTTCTCGACGTCCTCTCCTATTGTCTCCGGCTCTGGCTTCATGAAGACGTAGAGGACGTTCGTGCTGGGGGTGATGGAGACATGTTTGATGTTGTGGGGCTTTGACATACTCTCTAAGAGGGATTTGAGCCTTTCCACATCGCGTTTCTTTTCGAAGAGTGCCTCGTACTCCTTACCCGCTACTTCTATGACCTCCCTCTGGAGGAGGGGCTCGTTCTCTATCTTCGGCTTGAAGCGGTAGTAGCCCTTCTGGATGAGGTGGGCCTCGCGCTTGATCTGGGCAAAGGGTTTGACGACTATGAACAGCTTGTCGTGTCTGCTCGTGACCAGCGAAATCGGGAAGTAAAGGATGCTGTGCCTTGGAAGGAGCGTGAGGGTGTACTCGAACTTCCTTATGTTGTCACGGTTTACCTTGTACTCCGCGCGGAAGCCTATGTAGCCACCAAGCCACGTGTAGTTCTCGTCCTCGGGTTTTACCACCTCTTTGACTGCCCTTATGTAGTGCTCCATAAGGAGCAGGTTCAGCTTCCTTCCACGGTAGTACTGCATCACAGAGATTCCCGCCAGCACAAATATTATTGTGAACAGGAGCTGGTTGTCCATCTCAATCATCCTCCTCAGGGTAGTACCTAACAAGGTTGCTGGCTTCCAGTATTTCAAGTTTTGGCACATCATCGAGGGCATTCACTATGTCCTTCACAATCCTCCAACGGACCGGCCAGCTGAGAGCGTTCTGGAATGGATGCCGTATGCCCTCAGCGAGCCGGAGGTAAATTTTAACACCATCTTCGTCAACGGTAACCCCCTCAACGAGGCCAAGGCTAACGATGTCCATTTCCGTTATGGGCTCCTTCACTCTACGAAGCCTCCGGTAAATTTCCTCAACTCTCACCGATTATCGCCCCTCCAAGTTCTCTGAGCCTCTCCACGCCGCGGGGCTCTTCGGGAAAGATGGGTATCTTCACGACGTCAACTCCTTTGAACCTTTCTGAGACCTCCTTTAGTACTCTCCCCTGAGCCTCCAGCTTGACCTTCAGCTCCGGAACTTCCCCCTTCAGCTCGAAGACCTTGTTCATCACTATCATGTTGAACGGGATTTTGAACTTTCTGAGGCTCTCGTAGGCCCTCGCAGTTTCATACAACGGGAGCATCTCAGGGTTCATAACGGCCACAACGCTCGTCTTATCCGGGTCAGTGAGGACACTCTCAACGAATTCTACTTCTTCCCTGTAGGCTTTTAGCTCCTTCATCACGGGGTCTTCATTCTCCCTGGTGGGGAGTTTTATCCGCTCACCATCGACCACGAACTCCTGCTCGCCGTGGATGTTGGCTATTGCGGCCCTCCTCTCCAGAATTGCCCGCCGTATCTCGATGAGCTTGTCCGTCCAGATGAGTGATATCTTCGGGAGCGCAAGAACCCTGAGGGTTAGTCCCGTAGGGGGAGTGTCAAACACTATAACGTCCCATTCGTCACCCTTCATCAGTATCTCCTTTACCGCCTCCAGCGTTGCGTACTCCTCTATTCCGGGCGAGAAGCTGAGAACCTCAAAGTACTTTTCGAGGTTTATGACCGTCAGGTAGCGGTAGGTGTGCTTGAGGTTCTCCTCCAGGTGCTTTAGATAGCTCTTTATCAGCTTCTCCATGTCCAGTTCGCTCGCGTAGAGGTTCTCCGTTATCTTTTTTGGCTTATCTGAGAGCTTCTCCATGAGGACGTCACCGAGGTTGTGCGCCGGGTCGAGTGAGACTATGAGGGTTCTGTAGCCCTTGTCGGCGAGGGCAACGGCAGCTGCCGCAGAGCTCGTCGTCTTGCCGACTCCGCCTTTCCCTATGAAGAAAACAACACGGTAGTCTTTCTTCGGCAGGAAGAATTCTCGCATGGCTACCACCTCATGTGATTTCAAACATCCCTGCGAGCTCGCCAAGAATGTCGTCCATTTCAACGGCCCTTCTCTGCATCACGTACAGCTCGCGGGTCATGTGTGGGAGGAGCCTTATAACCAGAGTCGTTGGCGGACTCGGTATTCCTACGAATTCCCCCATGAGGGTGAGAGCGAAGACGTTCTCAAGCTCCCTGAGTTCAAACTCAAGGTATTCGGTTGAATTGTGCTTAAACGACTCTGCAAACCCTTTCAGGAAAGCCTTTACATCTTCAAGGACTCTTTTCGGCATTTTTATCCCCCTCAAACGCCTATCCATCCGGTTTTCATGGAAACCTCTTTCTTGCTCTTCTGCTCCATCACGTACAGCTCCCTAATGACGTATGGAAGGAGCCTGTATGTAAGCACGGTCGGAGGGTGTGGCAGGCCCACGTAATCTCCAAAGAGTATGAGCGCGAATATGTTTTCAAGCTCTTCCTCTTCCCATTTTATCCCCTGGATGTAGTACAGTTCAAACACCCTGTGAAACTCCCATAGGAAGCGGAGCGGAAGGGTGAGCTTTGAAACAATATCTCTGATTTTCCACATCCCCTGTCCCTCAAAAAAGGTTAAAAATATGAAAGAAATTCAGGCCGCGGCTGCGGCGTACTCCTCTTCCGGCTTCTTCCAGGCAATGTAGAAGTCCCATGCGAGGAGGAAGTTCAGGAGCAGGCCGACGAGTAGTGAACCCTTAACCGCTATGAGGGTGCTTCCGCTCAGCGGCACTACTGCTATGTACCAAATGAGTCCCGCTGTAACGGTTATCCAGAGGAACAGTGCCGGCAGGAGGACAGCCCAGGACCACTTTCCAGCCCTCTGCACCTTGGCAACCCACAGGGCACCGGTCATCATTGCTATGCTTGCCAGGAGCTGGTTCATTCCTGCGAAAGCCGGCCAGAGGACTTTGTAGCCCGCACCCCAGGCAAGCCAGGTTCCGAGACCGGCTATGATTATTGAAGCGAGCCACTTGTTGGTGATGATCTTCCACACGCCCTGGCTCGTGTCGGCGACCATTCCGAAGAGCTCCTGCCAGGCGAACCTTCCAAGCCTCGTGGCGGTGTCAAGGGAGGTCAGTGTGAAGGCCGAGACCCAGAGAGTGGCGAAGGTCTTTCCAAAGGTCTCGCTTACGCCGTAGAACTCGCTGACACCCTTAGCGTAGCCTCCGATGAAGGCTCCAAGGCCGCCCTTTGCTATATACTCCGTTGCCCACTTGGCCGGTTCAAGACCGGTAAGCTGGACACCGTAGACCGCTATGGCAGTTATGACAATCGTTGAGAGGAAGCCCTCGGTGAACATGCCGCCGTAGCCAACGAGGAGGCCGTGAATCTCGTTGTCAAGCTGCTTGCTTGAAGTTCCGGAGCCTACGAGGGAGTGGAAGCCGCTGAGGGCACCACAGGCTATAACTAACGGTACCGTCGGCCAGAACGGGGAGGGAACTGCCTCAGTACCCTTGATTACGTAGGCGCTCCATGATGTGAAGGCGGGTGCGGTGAAGTCCTTAGCGAGCAATACAAAGGCTATACCGCCGAAGAGGAGGCCGAACCAGAGGATGTATGCGTTGAGGTAGTCTCTGGGCTGGAGGAGAACCCAGACCGGCAGGGAGGCTGCAACTATGATGTACACGAGCAGTATTATGTTCCAGTAGTGGTATGCGGTGGTGTATGCTGCGGAGGTCGCGTCGGTCTGTCCGTTAACGAAGACAAGCGGGTAGTTGAGGCCTATCCAAACTGAGATTGCCAGCAATACAAGGCCTATTATCGTCGCCACGGTGAAGTTCATCTTCATCTTGTATAGCATCCATCCGAGGAGCACTGCCACCACGAGGAAGAGCAGTGTTGCCGTTGCTGCCTCCGGAGTCGTCGTCAGGAGTTTGGCAGTTACTGCAACGAACGCAGCAACTACGAGCAGCAGGGTGAACCAGATGTAAAGTTCGAACGCCACTCCAGTCCTCTTGCTCATGAGCTTTCCTGCAATCCACTGGACGGATTTACCATCATAGCGGACAGATGACATCAGTGCGAGATAGTCGTGGACGGCACCAATGAAGACGTTTCCGAACCAGACCCATATGAGTCCTGGCAGCCAACCCCATGCCATTGCCACCGCGGGACCGACTATCGGTCCTGCACCCGCTATTGACGCGAAGTGGTGTCCGTAGAGGACGAGCGGATGTGCTGGGACGTAGTCAACGCCGTCGTAGAGCTTGTGAGCCGGTGTTGGCCTGTTGGGGTCTGCTTTAACAACCTTGCTCTGGAGGCTTTTGCCATAGGTAAAGTACATGGCCACGTATATTGCAGCGGCCAGCAGAACAATTACAGCAGAGTTCATTTCTGCACCTCCTTCAGTATTTTGCGCTTTAATGTATACTTTCTGTACTTAAAAGCCTTTCGGCAATAAGCCGGAAATATTTCGATTTTTAACTAAAGGGCATAATGCTCGTTTTCAAGTGATTTGTTAGAACCAATGGGAGAAGATAAAGACAAAAGGAGCCACCAGCGAGCTACTCTATCTCTATCAATGGGTCGCCGGTGTTCACGGTGTCGCCTTCTTTTACGAGTATTTTCTTTACAACACCGTCTTTCGGCGCTGGAATCTCGTTCTCCATTTTCATGGCCTCAAGAATGAGCAGTCCCTGTCCGGTCTTGACCTGTTCACCTTCCTTCACGAGTATCTTGAGGATTTTGCCCGGCATTGGGGCAGTGACGACACCCTCGCCAGCGGCGGCTGGAGTCGGTGATGGTGCCGCTGGAGCTGGGGCAGGAACCGGAGACGGAGCTGGAGCACTTGAGACGGAAATCGTTTGGGATGTAGGGATAGCCGCTCCGGCACTTGCTATCTGAGGAAGATATCTGAGCGCGCTTAAATCGACTCCTTCAATTCCCACCTCGAACTCGACACCGTCCACGTAGAGCTTGAACTTCTGGGCAGTAGGCGGTACTTCTGGGGCTTTCCTTCCCTCTTTCCTCGCCTCGAAGAACTCTAGCGCAATCTGCGGGAAGAGGCAGTAAGTCAGAACGTCTTCCTCAGTCGGGCTGTACCTTTTCTCTTCAAGCTCCTTCCTGCACTTTTCAAGCATCGGCTCAAGGAGGTCAGCCGGCCTGACCGTTATGGGCTCTTCGTCGCCCAGGATTTTCTTCTTGATTTCTGGGTTTATCTCCGCCGGCGGCCTTCCGTAGAGTCCCTTCACGTAGTCCTTGACCTGCTGGGTTACCCTTTCGTACCTTCCAAAGAGGACGTTCAAAACGGCCTGAGTGCCGACTATCTGGCTGGTGGGTGTGACGAGAGGCGGCCAGCCGAGGTCTTCCCTCACTCGTGGTATTTCCTCAAGGACTTCGTCGAGCTTGTCGAGGGCGTTCATCTCCTTAAGCTGGCTTATGAGGTTGGAGAACATTCCACCCGGAACCTGGTACTTGAGGACGTAGGGGTTGACCATCAGCGCCTCCTTGTGGAGCAGTCCCCAGTATTTCTCCTCCAGGAGCTTCTTGAGGTAGCGTGAGACCTCGTGGATCAGCTCCCTGTCGATATGCCACCCAACGGCCTCTGGAAGGGCGTGCCATATCGTCTGAATCCCGGGTTGCGCAGTGCCGAAGGCGAGGGGGCTTATTGCGGTGTCTATTAAGTCGGCCCCCGCTTCCACAGCCTTGAGGTAGGTGGCGACGGCCATTCCTGTCGTTGAGTGAGTGTGCACGTTGACAGGGACACCATATCTCTCCTTTATCTCGCTGACAAGTTCGTAGGCCTTCCAGGGGGTTAAAAGGGCTGCCATGTCCTTTATTGTTATGACATCCACGTCGAGGGCTAAAAGTTCCTCAACCTTCTTCATGTAGTATTCGAGCGTGAACACCTTCCCCGTCGTGTATGCTATCGCCCCCTGAACCTCCGCACCGACTTCCTTCGCCTTCCTTATCGCCACCTCCATGTTTCTGATGTCGTTGAGGGCATCGAAGACGCGGAATACGTCTATTCCGTTCTTGTGAGCGAGCTCGACGAACTTTTCGACGACATCGTCCGGGTAGTGGCGGTAGCCGACGAGGTTCTGGCCGCGGAGGAGCATCTGAAGCTTTGTATTCCTTATATGCTCCCTCAAAAGGCGGAGCCTCTCCCAGGGATCTTCCCTCAGGTAGCGGATGCATACGTCAAAGGTCGCCCCTCCCCAGACCTCCATCGAGTAGAAGCCGATTCTGTCCATCTTCTCAGCTATGGGGAGCATGTCCTTTGTTCGAAGGCGCGTCGCTATTAGTGACTGGTGAGCGTCCCTAAACGTCGTGTCTATTATCTCAACCCTTCCCATTCTCCTCACCCAGTCTTTATTTCTCGCAGCAGTTTTTAATGTTGTCGGCTTTTGACGATACAGTTTTAGTCATTAAACGAACAAAAGAGTACGCCAATGCCCCCTTGAAAATTGGTGGGTATGAGAGAACATTAGAGCGCTCATGAGAAGGGCACGTCTATCTGAAATTTAAAAGAAGCGAAGGCAGGATCAAATGAGTCCCTCGGCCTTCGCAGCCTCCTCCGGATCTTCATTTTCGTGGATAACCTTGAGGAGGGCCCTTATCATTGGCTCGGGATTCTCGCGCTGGAAGATGTTCCTTCCGACAACTGCCCCAGCTCCTCCAGCCTCGATGACATCCCAGACAAGCTTGAGGAAGTCCACGGGGTTCTCGGTCTTTGCTCCCCCACTCAGGAGGACGGGAACGCCCGAGGCTGCATCAACTACCTTGGCGAATGTCTCCTTTGATCCCGTCCAGTAGGTCTTAATCATGTCTGCTCCGGTTTCCGCAGCTGCCCTCGCGCCGTACATGACGACGCGGTAGTCCTCCTTCTTGCCGTACTTCTCGTTTATGTACGGGCCCCTCGGATAGGCGAACTGGACAACCGGAAAGCCGAGGTCATGGGCATAGCTCGCTATCTCCGCGAACTGGCGCATCATGACGTCTTCCTGCGGTGAGCCCCAGTAAACAGTTGCCGCTATCGCATCGGCGCCGAGCTTTATCGCGTCTTCAACGTAACCGAGCTGGCTCTGAAGAAGCTGGTCCTCCTTGGGCCTGAGCTCTGTCTTGCTTGTTAGCTTCACCATGAGCCCCGTATCTGGCTTCAGTTCATCGCCGGCCATCCTGACGATTCCGGGAAGCATCATGACACCGTCGATGCCTGCTTCAACCACCTTCCTAATGATCACCCTCGGGTTGACGTGCTCCCACACGGGCTCAAAATCGACTGGACCGTGTTCGAAACCGTGATCCATGGCAAATATCAAGGCCCTCCCGTCCTTCCGGAAGAACCTCCTCAGCCTCCTTCTGATTCCGACACTCTGGTAGGCATCCATAGTAATCACCATGAGTGATATACCCTTTGAGAATTTAAGGTTTTTGGAGGGGTTTATAAGACCCTCCACCCGATCCAATCCCAGTGATCTGATATGAAGTGGAGAATAATCACCCTCGATGAAGTCGATTCCACAAACGAATACGCAAAGAGGCTTATACCGAACGTTGAGGAAGGAACCGTTGTAATAGCCCGGAGGCAGAGCTCCGGAAAGGGAAGGAGGGGAAGAACGTGGGCATCCCCAGAGGGTGGTCTATGGATGAGCGTTGTCCTGAAGCCGCCGGAGATCGATCCCAGGCTCGTCTTCGTTGGCGCGCTGGCGGTAGCTGACACCCTGGAGGAGTTCGGCATAGACGCGTGGGTGAAGTGGCCGAACGACGTCTGGGTAGGGGAGAGGAAGATCTCGGGAACCCTCACAGAGGCCAAAATTGGGTTTGCAATAATGGGAATAGGCCTCAATGTCAACAACGATATCCCGGAAGAGCTTAAGGGCTATGCCGTTTCCATGAGAGAGCTTCTTGGGGAGCCCGTTGACCTTGAAAGCCTGACTCAAAGAGTCCTTTCCGATCTTGATCGCTGGTACGGGGTTTTTCTGGAAGATCCCCTTATAGTAGTGGAAGGCGTGAAAAGAAAAACCCTTCTGCTCGGGAGAACCGTAAGGGTCCTTCGTGAGGATGGTGAGCTCGTGGGCAGAGCGATCGACATCTCAGATGATGGCTCCCTTCTTCTGGACGTTGATGGACAGACAGTTAAAGTAGTGTACGGTGATGTGTCAGTTAGGATTAACCTCTGAGTTTTGACTTTTTGCCAATTTTTCTCAGATAACCCTAATAAGCTTTCATGCCCTAATTCCCTTGCTGGCGACCAATAAGCCAGCCAATAAGGGGGTGAAAAGATGGGAAAAAGCCTCTTGAGGCGGTATCTTGACTATCCTGTTCTGTGGAAGATCTTGATTGGATTGGTTCTCGGTGCCGTCTTTGGCCTGATAGCGGGGCATTTCGGCTATGCGGAAGCCGTCAAGACCTACATCAAGCCATTCGGCGACCTCTTCGTTAGACTGCTGAAGATGCTCGTGATGCCGATAGTTCTTGCTTCGCTAGTCGTCGGTGCGGCGAGCATCAGCCCGGCCCGCCTCGGCCGCGTCGGTGTCAAGATAGTCGTCTATTACCTCGCTACCTCTGCTATGGCTGTTCTCTTCGGTCTCATCGTTGGTAGGCTCTTCAACGTCGGTGCAAACGTAAACCTCGGGAGCGGTACCGGGAAGGCCATAGAAGCTCAGCCCCCATCCCTCGTCCAGACGCTCCTAAACATAGTCCCAACGAACCCGTTCGCTTCGCTTTCCAACGGTGATGTCCTCCCAGTGATATTCTTCGCCATACTCCTCGGAATAGCCATAACATACCTCATGACCAGAAACGAGGAGAGGGTCAGGAAGTCAGCTGAAACTCTATTGAGGGTTTTTGACGGGCTGGCGGAGGCGATGTACCTCATAGTTGCAGGGGTTATGCAGTACGCACCGATAGGCGTCTTCGCTCTCATAGCCTATGTCATGGCCGAGCAGGGTGTCAAGGTCGTTGGGCCACTTACCAAGGTAGTTGCGGCAGTTTACCTCGGTCTCTTCCTTCAGATAGTCATCACTTACTTCATCTTGCTGAAGGTCTTCGGCATCGACCCCCTCAAGTTCATCAAAAAGGCTAAGGACGCCATGCTGACGGCCTTTGTAACGAGGAGCTCCAGCGGAACCCTTCCGGTTACGATGCGCGTTGCCGAGGAGGAGATGGGAGTTGACAAGGGAATATTCTCCTTCACCCTGCCCCTCGGTGCGACCATAAATATGGACGGAACTGCGCTCTACCAGGGTGTCACGGTTCTCTTCGTCGCCAACGCCATCGGCCATCCGCTCACACTTGGCCAACAGCTCGTCGTAGTCCTCACCGCAGTCCTAGCCTCTATAGGAACAGCAGGAGTCCCTGGTGCCGGAGCCATAATGCTAGCGATGGTTCTCCAGAGCGTCGGCCTCGACCTTACTGCAGGAAGCCCGGTGGCGCTTGCCTACGCCATGATACTCGGCATTGACGCGATCCTCGACATGGGCAGGACGATGGTCAACGTCACAGGAGATTTAGCAGGAACAGTTATAGTTGCCAAAACCGAGAACGAGCTGGACGAGAGCAAGTGGATCTATTGATGACCCTTATTTGCATTACCCTTATTCTTTGCTCTTTACTTTTGATGCCCTAAACATTCACCGCTTGTATTTGTGTGGGCTAATCAAGTGCATACACGTTAGAATCTTAATCTCACGCTGGTAACCGGCAAGAGCTTCAACCGATGAAAAAGGTTAAATACCTAACTGACTCCTCACTATCAGTGAATGGATGGAGGAAATTCTAATGAAGAAAGCTGTTGTTTTGTTATTGGCTGTTCTGATGCTCGGAACTCTGGCAGTGCCAAATTTCGGTGCTGGAACATACTCCGAAAAGGTAGAGCAGGAATACATCGTCCACTGGGACGGTTCGGCAGATCTAAAGTTCACCACGGCCCTTTACGGACCCCCTGATCTTCTGAACAGCACGAAAGAAAGTCTCTCAGAGATAGGAATTGATAACGCGACGAATATGATGGTCAACCAGAGGATAAAGACCTTCTCGCAGCTTGGAATGAACCTGGTAAACGCCTCGGGCACCGTTAAAGGTTACGACTCCGATGGCCCCCTTATCACGGAGATAACCGGGAAAGTCTTGAACTTTGCAAAATACTACTCCTATGACGGAGTCTGGGAGATCACGCTGGATGTTTTGCGTGTGTCCCAGCTTTCACAGGTAGACGTCACGTCCCTGAACCAGACTTTCGATTTTGAGGACTATTACTCCATAATCCTTCCGGAAGGTGCTGAAATCCTGAACGTGCCTTCAAGCTACTCCATGGAATCGGGAAAGAGCTCCATATCCTTGAAAGTCGATGTTAGCGGAAATGAAATACACGTTAATGTTCACATGCACTTCGACGAGGGAATTACAAAAGAGGACCTCCAGAAACTTTACGGAGAGTTCCAACCTTTCGTTATCCAATACAAAGGCAAACCCGGGCCCGAAGGAAACTACTCAATTTGGGGTTCAAGAACAGAGACCAACATTACCGTCGGCAAAGACGAGACCGTGATTGACACGCTAAACGAGTACATAACCCCGGAAGACTACGTTAACTACCTCAAACTCATGGTTGCCTACCAGGGTGAAGACACCATTATCGAATCAATGCACCAGAGCTACCTTCAAACCTTCCAGGAGCAGGGGATAGAGGTCAGAGACTGGAACATAACCTTTGAAAATCTTAACTCGCCGGGACCCCTGAAAATACGCCTCCACTGGGTTCTCACAAACTACACTCAGGCCCTAAACAATACATACACTCACGACCCCTCCTTGGGACTCAGCAACATTTCCCTCCAGGGAAGACTAAACGGAGGAATAAACCAGACAGTTGTCATCAGGATTACACTGCCCCAGCACTCAGAATTCACCCAGCTTCCAGAGGACATTGACGTGGAAGCCAACGGGAGCCGGATAACAATGAAGGTCACGAAAGTTAGCGAAAATGAGGTGACCATCGAGAGCAGCGCATACATAAGGTACGGAATGCTGGCCAAGGACTACTTCGCCATGATGGAGAAGCTCCCTCCAAAAGCTGAAGTCAAATACACCGTGGGGGAAGAGAAAACGGGCACCTGTGGGCCCGCCCTCCTTCTGGGCCTGGCAATAGTACCGCTCCTCCTCAGGAGGAGGAAGTGAGTTCCGTTTCCGGATTTTCTTTTCTCTTTCGATACCCATTTAAATGGCGACAGCTTATTTTCCGCTGGTGATGAGAATGGCCACGAGGAAACTCTATTACGAAGACGCCTATTTGAAGGAAGCCAAGGCGAAGGTTCTGGAAATAAGAGACAACGCACTCCTTCTCGACCAGACGATATTCTACCCGAATGGAGGCGGCCAGCCCCACGACAGGGGGGTGATAAACGGCGTTGAAGTTCTTGATGTTTACAAGGACGAGGAAGGCAACGTCTGGCACGTCGTTGCAGAGCCGGAGAAGTTCAAGGTTGGAGACGAGGTTGAGCTGAAGATAGACTGGGACTACCGCTACAAGCTGATGAGGATACACAGCGCGATGCACCTGCTCGACCACGTGCTCAACGAAGTCCTTGGACAGGGCAAGTGGAAGCCCTACGGGAGCGGGATGAGCTATGAGAAGGGCAGGTATGACCTAGAGTACCCCGAGAACGTCAACCAGTACAAGGAGAAGATAATCGAGCTCTTCAACCGCTACGTCGACGAGGGCGGCGAGATGAAGATATGGTGGGAAGGGGAAACCAGGCTGACCCGGATAAGGGACTTTGAGATCATTCCTTGCGGAGGAACGCACGTTAGAGACATAAAGGAGATAGGTCATCTCAAGAAGCTCAAGCGCTCCAGCCTTGGGAAGGGCAAGCAGAGGCTCGAGCTGTGGCTGGAGGACTGAGCCCTTCCCAGAAGCGGCCACCTTTTGCCAAACAAACGGAGGTAGAGGGCATGATAGTGGCTTTCGACTTCGACGGAACACTCGTGGACAGCTATTCGGTCATTGAGGAAGCCTTCAGGAGGGCCCTCGAGAAGCACTTCCGGTGGCTTCTGTTCAAAAGTGCATGGGCAAAACTCCTTGCAAAATTGGAGATGTACTTCGAGAGACCGACTTTTGGGAAGCACAAGAAAAAGTCAAGACCACCCTTTTTCCTCAGGACTAAGTTCATGGAGACGTGGTTTGAAGAAAGGGCTCGGCTCACAAAACCCTTGGACGACGCCCCAGAGCTGCTGAAAAAGTTAAAAGAGGAAGGACACTTGGTCATCTCGTTTTCGGCAGAAGACTTCATAGACGGGATGAAAGTCAGAAGGCTCAAGATCAGCGGGTTGTATGAGCTTTTCGACGATATTATCGTTTTCGGAAGAGAGATGACTATTGACGAAGCCTTTCAGCTTGTCCGAAGGAAGTATGGAAACGAAGTTTTCGTATGGGTGGACGACAAACCCTGGCGCTTCATAGGGCACGGGGACGAGAACACCGAGTACGTGTGGTACTACTTCCCTCCCACCGCAAAGTTCGTGGAAAAAAACAGAGAGCTTCTGGCCCTAATTCCACATCTGCATGTAATTAGAGACCTGTGGAGCATTTTCGATGTTATAAAGAGGGTTAAGTTCGAGAGGTAAAGGGAGCCCCCAAGATCAGGTGCCAAATAGCTGCAACCCTATTCATTTTCTCCAACGATTTCACGTTTTGTCCGGATGATAGTTAGGACATCCTAACAAAGTTTAAAAGCGGAAACTCCAAGCCCCTAACATGAAGCCCATTCCCCTCCCAGAAAAGGCCCTCAAATTGGGAAAAAACCTGATAATAGCCGACCTCCACCTGGGTTACGAGATAAGCATGGCCAGGGAGGGGTTCTACCTTCCGAGAGTATTTCAAGAAGTTGTTGAAAGCCTGAAGAACCTCATTGAGAAGGAAAAACCAAAAAGGCTGATTATAAACGGGGATCTCAAGCACTCTTTTATCCCGGAATGGCGGGAGAGGGAGGAGCTCAGGGCGTTTTTCGAAAACATAAACCCTCTTGTTAATGAAATCGTTCTCATAAAAGGGAATCACGACGTTGGCGTTGGATGGGTAAAAAAGTTTGGCGTGGATGTTCTTGATGAGCTCGAAGTGGGGGAATGGAAGCTTGTCCACGGGCACAAACTCGTGGAAGGCGAGAAATTCATAATCGGGCACGAGCACCCGGCGATCAGGATAAGGGATGAGGTCGGGGCCACGATAAAGACTCCGGCTTTTCTTATTGGGGAGAGGTTAATAGTCGTGCCAGCCTTCAGTCCCTGGGCCTACGGCAACGACGTTTTCAGGGAGGTAGTTTCCCCCTTCATGCACGCCATCAAGGAAGACTTCAGGGTGCTCGTTCCGCTCGAAGAAGAACTTCTAGACTTTGGAAGGCTCTCAAAATTGTCGGAGATTTTAAAGATTATTTAGAAAAAAGATTTAAAGCAAAAATCCCCTCCCGATACAGGTGAGCGTTATGAGCACTCTCAACTACCTGATATTTTTCGCCTACGCACCGGCACTGGCCCTCCTGTGGTATTTTTACCACAAAGACCGTTACGAACCCGAACCAAAGAAATACGTCATTGCCACCTTTCTGATTGGGGCTACCCTCTCAGTATCCGTGGCCTACGTGCTTGAAGGCGTTCTGACACTGGGTGGAATAATAAAGCCCCTCCTCCCGGCCACCGCTTTTTATGTGGCCCTCGTTGCAGGAATTGTGGAGGAACCTGCAAAGGCCCTTGCAATCCTCCTGCCCTTTCGAGCCCGCCAGATGGACGGAGTAATGGACGGTATTGTCTACGGCGTTGCAGCCGGACTGGGGTTTGCAGCCACCGAGAACTTCCTCTACGGGCTTGGATGGGGAGTTGGAGTAACGATTGCAAGGGCGTTCTTAACCCCCTTCGCCCACGCAACCTGGAGCGCCATAGTTGGAGTCGGATACGGGCTGCTCTCGGAGGGAAAATCCTTCTCCGTGGGACAGTTTTACGCCCTCGCCATCCTCCTTCACTTCATGTGGGACTACTTCGCCTTCCTGAGCACACGGGTACCTGCATACAACGTGATGCTCGTCTTTCTCATAATGCTCAACGTGGCCATACTCCGCTATTTCCTAACCCTCGGTGAAGAGGAGGACAGAGAAAGGTTCTGGTACTACTTTTTCAGGAGGTGAACTGCGATGGGCAGCAAAAAGATTGAAGATGCCCTTTTTGAGGCCAGACCGTATGTAGAATACTATGACCGTCTCGAGGAGCTAGTGAGAAAACTATGGAAGAAGGCTGAGAGCGAGGAAGCTTTTATTCAAATGCTCGAAGGAGAACTTCAAAGGAGCGAGGAGCCTTTCAAAACCGACATCAGGATATTCCTGCAAAAGTTCACGGCACTTGAGGGTTAGGGGGTGGAACCATGAAGGGCAAGATACTCGCCGGAATCATTATTGGAGTATTGTTGGTCGTTGCAATCATTGGAATCATGACTTACAGCCCCCGAGAGCGGGGAAAAACGACGGAAGACTACCGAGGCTATGTCGTTGCAAAACTCAGTTCCCTAAAATGCTACACATATTCGGCGAACCTGAGCACGGTGAGTAACGGCCAAAAAAGGGAGAGCCACGTTGAAGGGGGCTACACTGAAGGGGCGTACTTTTTCCACGGAAAAAACCCCCAAGCAGAATGGTGGGCTGTTATAGAGAACAACACCCTCAAAGAGAAGATTCAGAAAGAAGGCGGAACTTCGGATGTAGTTTTAAATCTCACCAAGGAGGAGCTATCGGACGTCCTCAGATACGAACCAGTCAAGCTCGCATTCCGGGCACTCAGTAGTTCTTCTGAAGTAAAAAGCGGCGAGAACTGGGTGGAAGGGAACTACACCTTTTATACAACGTATCTGGGAAAGGGCGCGATTTTAACCGGTTCAGTAAAGGTTGAATTCGATAAGGGATACCTCCCCAAAAAACTTGAAATCAGGGGGCAAATAACCTCCGGGAAGGAAGTCCTCGAGAGTTTCGAGCTCTCCGCAGAATTGAGTTCCAGCTGCAATGTTCCCCAGTGGGTTTATGAGCTAAAGAGCCTACAGTGGAATTAATTGGGGGCTAAGCGCCCCTCGTGGCCACTATTTTTATTCCCTCCCACTCCGCAACCACTTGACCAACGTTCACTGGTGCCTTGAGCTTCAGCTTTGCCAGGAACTTCATCAGCTCCGGTATCTTTTCCTTTGGAACTGGCTCGGCTGTCTTGACGCTCACCGTTGGGAGGGCACCGCCCTCAACTGGGACAACGCTCATAACGACTCTCCTTGGATTGGTGACCTCTTCTATCGCCCATTCCATTCCGCGCGGGCAGGTGTGGCCGGTAACGCCCAGGACCTCTCCGTTCTCCATTTCCACCTCTATCGAGCACCCAAGGGGACAGACAATACATGTGAAGCGGTATATCATGCTCTCACCACCTCAACTGTGAGCTTTTCGCTGGCTTTCTGAATCTCCTCTGCTCTCAGCTTCAGCCGTATCATCTCGGCGGGTTTAACAACCGGGAGTCTGAGCTTCTTTCCAATCTCGGGAATCCTTAGCTCAACGTTCTCCATAGGCCTGGCGACGCGTAGGTAAAGGTAAACGTCGCGGTCGCCGCTCAGGTAGTGTGGAGCGATTAAGCGAACGTTCTGGCCCTTCCTAACTTTCACCCACTTCCTGCTCTCTATTCCTCCCTTCTCAATGAACTCCTTTGCGCTCTCAGCGGCTAACTCACCCTGTTCGGCCACGTAATCCACGAGGTCGTTTATGAGGAGGGAGTTTCCAGCAACGAAAATCCCCGGCACGCTCGTCTCAAGCCTGTCGTTCACAACAGGTCCTCCTGTAGCCGGGTCTATCTCGACGCCGATCTTCTTGAGCTTCTTGACGCTCGGGATTAAGCCCGCTGAAATGACGAGCGTGTCAGCTTCAATCCAGAACTCCTCGCCCGTTTCGTTGAGGTTCTCGTCCACCCTAACTACCTTGACCCTCTGAACCCTGCCCCTCCCGCGGACTTCAACGACCTTGTGGCTCAGGTAAAGCGGGATGTTGAAGTCCCTCAGTATCATGACGTTCCTCGCAAGACCGCCAGGATAGGGCATGAGCTCGATCACAGCTTTGACCTTCGCGCCCTCAAGGGCGAACCTGCGCGCCATTATTAACCCCACGTCGCCCGAACCGACGATGACGACCTCTTTGCCCGGCAATATTCCATAGATGTCCATGAGGGTTTGTGCCTCTCCAGCCGTGTAGATTCCAGCGACACGGTCTCCGACTATGCCAATCTCAAAGGCGTGCCTTTCCCTCGCCCCCGCCGCGTAAATTATAGCCTTCGTCCAGACCTGATAAACTCCGGCGGGCGAGGTGAATATCACCACTTTCTCAAGGTCGGAGTAGTTCTTTATCTCCAGCACCCTCGCGGCTGTCCTGTACTCAACTCCGAGCTCTACAAGACGCTTCGCAAGTCTCGATGCGAACTCCGGGCCTGTAAGCTCCTCCTTGAAGTAGTGGAGGCCGAAGCCCGGATGTATGCACTGCGGGAGGATTCCGCCTAAATAATCGTTCTCATCGAGGAGGAGTACGTTGAGCCCAAGCTCCTTGGCCTTTACAGCGGCAGCCATTCCAGCTGGACCACCGCCAATGACAACGACGTCGTAGGAGAGCATCGATATCTGGGGCATCGGCTCCATCATGCTTCCTCCCCCCTGAGGAGGGCCTTAACGTCGCCTATTCCAATCTCGCTTCCCTTCCCCTTGAGGGTTACCTCCCAGGGCTCGACGCCGTACTCTTTGGCCAGAAGCTGGACGATCTTTGGCCTGCAGAAGCTTCCCTGGCAGGTTCCGGTGGTTGATTTCGTCCTGAACTTGACGGAATCGACGCTCGGGGTCTTAACTCCTATGAACTTCATCCTCTCGATGGCCTCAAGAATGTCGCCCTCGCTCACGTGGTTGCACCTGCAGACTATCTTTCCGTAGGCAGGATTCTTCTTTATCAGCTCGTTCGCCTTCTCCGGCGGGAGCATGAAGAAGTGCGTTATCTCCTTCCTGTACGGGTTCCACTTTTCCTTCTCCACGAGATTAATTCCGAGGTCGCGCTGGATGATCTCCGCAACCTCATATGCTATGGCGGGAGCGCTAGTTAAACCTGGAGAACGTATTCCAGCGACGTTTATGAAGCCCCAGACCTCTTCCTCGGCCTTGATTATGAAGTCCCCACCCGTCGGCTCGGGCCTCAGGCCGGCGAAGGTCCTTATCACCCTGCTCTTCGGTGGAAGGTTCGGCCAGAGCTTTTTAGCACCTTCCCATACTTCCCTTAACCCTTCCTCCGTCGTGGCGAGGTTGTCCTTCTCCTCGGGCGGAAGGTCCTGCGCGTTCGGCCCTATCATTAGGTGGCCGCTTATCTCCGTGGTAACAACGATACCCTTGCTTATGGGAGTCGGTGTCGGGAAGAGAACCCTCCCCGGGCCTGGAACATCATCGTCAAAGAGGTAGTACTCACCCTTTCTCGGATGTATCTCGAAGTAGTCTATTCCGGCCATTCTGGCAACCTCATCGGCGTAGAGGCCTGCGGCGTTAATGACGATGTCCGCCTCGATGAAGCCGTTGTTGGTCTCGACGCCCCTAACCTCGCCGTTCTCGACTTTTATGCCCCTAACCTCTGTCTCAAGGTGGGTTTTGACGCCGTTTGCCACGGCGTTCTCGACGAGAGCTATAACAGCTGGAATCGGGCCGATTTGGCCAACTATCGGCACCCAAAGGGCGCCTATTGCCTCCCTCGTGAGGCCCGGCTCAAGGTGGAAGAGCTCGTCCCTATCGATAATCCTCATCTCGGGGACGCCGTTTTTATGACCGCGCTCCAAAAGCTTCTCGAGCTCGTCGAAGTCTTCCTCTTTGGTTGCCACTATCAGAGCGCCGTTCCACACGTGGGGAATCTGAAGCTCCTTAACCCACTGGTGCCAGAGACGGTTTCCCCTGATGCAGAGCTTTGCCCTCATCGGATACTTCTCAGGGTCATCATCGTAGCCACCGTGTATGAGGGCTGTGTTTGCCTTGCTGACTCCCCAGCCCACATCGGGAGCTTTCTCTATTAGATGAACCTCCAGGTTCTCATATTTGCTCAGAACGCGCGCTATGCTAGCGCCGCTTATTCCAGCACCGATGATGGCCACCCTGGTCTTCATGCTCGCACCTCCAAACTAAAAGGAGGAACGAATTTTCAGGTTTTAAAGCTTTCCTTAACCTTTAGTTGCACTTAAAGGGAATTAAAGAACGTTTTCGGGCACAAAAAGGAAGAACAGAGGAGAACACTGTCCCAATGAATAACTCAGCACATTCAGGAAGTTGTCTCAACAACCTTTGCCCAGCCCATAGCCCTCTTTACCGCTTCTTTCCAGCCTTTGTAGAGTCCCTCTCTAGTTTTCTCATCCATCTTCGGCTCGAAAATTCTTTCAGCCTTCCACAGCTCGGCTATTTCTCTCGTGTCCGCCCAATAATCAACGGCAAGCCCCGCGAGGTAAGCGGCGCCAAGAGCCGTTGTCTCCTTCACGACGGGCCTTATCACCTTTCTGTTCAAGATGTCCGCCTGGAACTGCATGAGGAAGTCGTTTGCTGTGGCTCCACCATCGACGCGGAGCTCCTTGATCTGAACGAGCTTTTCCATCTCGTCAACGACATCCCTGGTGAGGTATGCTATCGCCTCAAGCGTCGCCCTCGCGAGATGCTCCCTGCCCGTGCCGCGCGTTATGCCGATTATAATGCCCCTGGCGAACTGATCCCAGTAGGGAGCCCCCAGACCAACGAAGGCGGGAACGAAGTAAATGCCTTCGTTGCTCTCAAGCTTTGTGGCGAGTTCCTCTGTCTCGGAGGCATGCTTTATGATTTTTATCCCATCCCTGAGCCACTGAACTGCAGCTCCAGTTACGAAAATGCTCCCCTCGAGAGCATAGTTTACCCTTCCGTTGAGGCCCCAGGCTATCGTCGTGAGCAGGTTGTCGGAGTAGAGCACCATCTTATCCGTGTTTACGAGGATGAAGTTGCCCGTCCCGTAGGTGGCCTTCACCATTCCCGCCTCAAACGCCGCCTGTCCGAAGAGCGCTGCCTGCTGGTCACCAGCATCGCCGCTCACGGGAATCTCAGCCCCGAGAAGCTCCTTCTTTGTGTAACCGTAAACCTCGCTTGACTCCCTGACTTCAGGTAAAACGCTCTCAGGAATGTCGAAGAGCTCAAGGAGTTCATCGTCCCAGTCAAGCTTCTTAATGTTGAAGAGCATCGTCCTTGAGGCATTGGAATAGTCCGTAACGTGCTCTCCTGTGAGACTGTAGATGAGGAAGGTATCGACCGTTCCGAACATTACCTCGCCTTTCTCGGCCTTCTCCCTTAAACCTGGAACGTTGTCGAGGAGCCACTTAAGCTTCGAGGCAGAAAAGTAGGCATCGGGGACGAGGCCGGTCTTCTCCTTTATCATCGTCCCGTACTCGCGCTTTATCTCCTCAACCATTTCAGCCGTTCTCCTGCACTGCCAGACTATTGCGTTGTACAACGGCTTACCCTCTTTGTCCCATACAAGCGTCGTCTCGCGCTGGTTGGTAACTCCTATCGCCGCTATCTGATTCGGCTCTATTTTAGCGCTCTGAATTGCATCTTTTATCGCCCTGAGCTGGGCGTCCCATATCTCCTCGGGGTTGTGCTCGACCCATCCCGGCCTTGGATAGTGCTGGGGGAACTCGTACTGGCCTATTCCGTGGATGTTGCTCTCCCTGTCGAAGATTATTGCCCTGGCGGAAGTCGTACCCTCATCGAGAGAAAGTATGAACTTTTCCACCATGCCTCACCTAAGGAGAATAGAGAGCATCGGGACTTATTAGGGTTTCCGCAACCGATGTTTTCTATGTGGAACAAGAGAAGAAGAAATTAAATCAAGCCTCGCCCTTTAGGGCGGGGAGGAGGTCATATCATCAGAACCACGAAAGAAAACTACAATTACGAACCATTCCAGCATTGGAGAGTAATGAGAGTTCACGCCGTCATGCCTCTAAGAAAACCTCCACATTAGATATACACCAGCAGAGATAAGGCCGAACACCGCAAGGAGGACTGAAAGCCCATGGAATTCCACAGGTGTGTATGGCAGACTAGTATCAACGTAAATATTCAGGTCAGCAACGTTATTCATGTTCTTCTCAATCTCTTCGATTTTCCTCTTATTGCTCTCAAGGACATTGAGCAGGATTTCCTGGCTCTTCGGGTTGAGATCGTTGATGTGTTCGAGAATTATCTCATTCTCTTTCTGAAGCTCCAAAACCTTCTCCAAGCATGCTTTAGAATTGTTGAAGTAAGAAACCACCCATCCATTCTCCCTGCACATCCGCTCAAACCTTTTTATATCCCCAAGCCTAAGGTTTCCATACATGTTGACGTACCTTTGATCAATTCGGTCTGATCTAACTGAGATGTTCAGCTTAGTAAGGACGTTAATTAGTCTTACAGCCTCTTCGCGCCTTGTTACTGTGACATATACATGGACCACGTGGCAGTGCCCTCCTCCCGATACATCGCTGTCACCGAATTTTTCGAGTTCATCCATAGCCAGGAGTTGCTCACGTGCGAGGAAAGCCTCCCTGAAGTAAACACCGAGGAATATCGAACCGAGAAGTATGAAAAATATAAATGGAACCATCGCAAGGATTAAGGCCTTCTTTCCTTCCATATTACCACCACTCCCGCAATTCCCGTCAGAAAGACTCCGAGCCACAGGATTGCCATGATCGGCACGTTGCTGTTCCTTTTGCAGGGGTAGAGGATGATTACCTCCGCCCAAGTCGCGTTTGATGTTCCCTCTTCTTCGGACGAGAGAAGAGACTTCATGTCGAGTATGCGGGTACCGATAAACTCACGATCAGAAGTATTGGATATGACTCCATACAGCTCAATGTACGCCCTGAGGCTAGATTCCAGCTCCTTTCTGTTGGAGGTTTCAGATTTTAGTGTCGCTTTTCCCACAGGAATACAGGAGTCTGGGAGTACCTCAAGAAGGGAGGTTCCATTCGGGACTAAAACATACGTATGACCGTATCCGTCCTCCAGTTCTATCCAACTGTGGGGAAATCCGTTGAGTGCATCCACAGTCCTGTTTAGTGCCCAATCATTTTCAATTCGACAAACAAACACCAGACGCTCACTGGGTATATGCAAAGGCTCGCTGATGTTCAGCTTTTCTAGCTCTTCACTAAACTCCTCGAAGTTAGGAAACACTGAAATTTCCGGAGGTGCTCCACACCTTGTAGGGGGTGTGATAACCGCACCTACCATCAGAACAATCCCCAGCAGTGAAAGGATAATGAGTTTGTCCATGCGAATCATAGATAGTGGTAAGAACAAAAATTTAAAAAGTTTTCACCTAAGTCCAAGTTTTCTTAAGTAATCAATCATCCTCACCACGTCGTTCGCTATGACCACTTCAAAGAGCCCCTTGAGCTTGGCGAGGTTGTCGTCCTTGTAGAAGAGAACGTCGTTTTCAGTCCACAGAACAACCTTCAGGCCCAGAGAGCGGACCCAGTGAAGGGCCTGGAGGGTCTTTTCAAGCCCTATGAGCGGTATCGCTTCCATGGGGACGTTCACCGACCAGAGGTTGAGCTCATCCTTGAGCTTCGGGATTAAAGGCACCACTTCCTCGCGGTCTATGAGAAGGCCCATCGTGGTCTCATCGTCGTACTTTCTGTACTCGCGGAGGGCATCCATATCGAAGGATGATATCATTACCCGTTCAGGGTTGTTCTCTGCTACGATTTCAGCAACCTCGCGGGCGGCGTCCCTGTCCTTCAGCTCAACGTTCACAAGCGCATTCCCCGGAATGACCTCAAAGACCTCTTCAAGCGTCGGGATCCTCTCACCCTGCCCGACGTCCGCCTTCTTGAGCTCTTCAAGGGTCATGTCCTTCTGCCTGCCCTTCATGTCGCTCGTCCTGTCTATGGTCTCGTCGTGCATCACCACTACGCGCCCGTCCTTTGTAAGCCAGACGTCCAGCTCTATGCCGTCCGCGCCGGCCTCAACCGCCTTCCTGAAGGCAAGGAGGGTGTTTTCGGGGTAGTCGCTCATGTACCCCCTGTGTCCGAGGACGATAACCCTATTACGCTCCCACATAATGACCGCCTTGCGTTCAATACGCATCGTTCATAAAAGCTTTTCTCAGGCAGGCGGGGTCGTCGGAAATTACTGCATCAACAAATGGCAGGAGCCGGGGAACCCATGTCAGCTCGTCCATCCTGTAGTTCCAGAGGAAAATCTTAAGCTCCTTTTTCCGAACGGCCCGGAGAATTGCCGTTAGGTTCCTGAAGCCAACGTATGAAACTGCATCTATTGGAACGTGAACGGAATAGAGCCCCTTTAAAGTTGGAAGGAGGAGGGCGTTTGAATATCCGATTATTGAGAGGCCCACCCTGCAGTCTGGACACTCGGAAATCAGTTCCTTCACAACATCAGGATTATCCGCAGAGAACACCGAGAATGCAAAAAGAGAGTTCTTCTCAACCAGGCTCAAAAGCGGTTCAACGGCTTCAGATTCTTTAACATCAAAATCGAAAAACCCCGAAACACTCCTGATAACTTCCTCAACGCTTGGAACAAGCTTTCCGAGAGGGTGAAGGCGCTTTAGGTCTTTAAACGTCAGCTCAGAGACTAGATGGTAATTTCCATCGCTCCAGAAGCCCTCATCGTGGTGGACTACAAGCTTACCATCCCCAGTAATCCTGACGTCCATCTCAACACCGTCAGCCCATCTGAGGGCCCTCTTGAAGGCTGGAATGGTGTTCTCAAGCTTTCCCCTGCATCCCCTGTGTCCCAACGTGAGCACTCTCATCCTGCCCGATTATGTTCAAAAAACCCTTAAAAACCCTTCTATCCACAGTTTTAGGGATTACTTCCGTCTCTATTGTCAGGGGGGATAAAAATGGTGGAGTTCAAGTACAGCAGGATTTTCCTGCTCGGCTTCGGTTTCTTCGGTATAAGCATAATATGGGCACTCTACAACGCATACATACCGCTCTTTCTCCAAGACACGTTCCACATGAACAGGACGATAACTGGCTTCATAATGACGATAGACAACCTCTTCGCCGTCCTGCTTTTGCCCTTCCTGGGCGCGCTCAGCGACATGACGAGGACGAGGCTCGGAAGGAGAAAGCCGTACATCCTGCTCGGCGCACCTTCGGCCGCGCTGATGTTCGCGCTCATTCCCGTGGCGAGGAGGTATGAGAACCTGGCCCTCTTCATGGGCACCATCATCTTCATGAACTTCTTCATGGCGCTCTTCCGCTCCCCAGTAATAGCATTCATGCCAGACATAACCCCCAGCGAAAAGAGGAGCCAGGCTAACGGTATAATCAACTTCATGGGCGGCCTCGGCGCCCTTCTTGCCTACTTCGGCGGCAAAGTCCTCTACGACATGAACTACGCCTACCCGTTCTACGCGGGAGCTCTCATAATGCTCCTGGCCAACCTGCTGGTCGTTCTCTTTGTCCCGGAACCCGAGGAATACCGCGTTCCGGGTAAAAAGATAAAAATAAGGGAGCTCCTCTCAGAGACCTCACGCAAAAGCTTCGGCGAGCTCAAGGAGAACCTCAAGGACGTCTTCGCCAGCCACGAGAGGAGCCTTTTGGCGATCCTCTTGGCGATATTCTTCTGGTTCATAGCCTTCAACTCCCTTGAGACCTTCTTCACCAGCTATGTCAAGTACCACCTCTACGGAATCCCAGTGGGAGCTCCTGAAACCGAGATAACCAGGAAAATAGAGAGTACAGGCGCCTTCATGCTGGGAATGTTCAGCCTCAGCTTCATGATCTTTGCAATACCAGCCGGGTTCCTCGGGGCGAGAATAGGAAGAAGGAAAACGATAACCCTCGGTCTCCTAACGATAATCGCGATAATCCTCGCGGCGTTTTTCATCGGCGAAACATCGAAGCCCCAGGACGTATCTCTCACAGACCCCGTTATCATGAAGTTCATGGGGCTGTTCTTCCTCGGCGGAATAGGCTGGGCCATGGTGAACGTCAACTCGCTACCAATGGTCGTTGACATGACCGTGAACGAGAAGGTCGGCGGCTACACCGGTCTATACTACTTCTTCAGCCAGGCGGCCAACCTGGTGGCGCCGCCTTTCGCGGGTGCACTGCTTGATCTGATAGGCTACGAAACCCTCCTGCCGTTCGCAATGGCGTTCTTCCTGCTGGCACTGATAGCGATGCAGTTCGTCAGGAGGGGTGATGTCAAGGGTGGCGCCGAAGACGCTTACGATTACGTTCCCGACATGGACTGATTTCTTCCCTCCCTTTCGTTATTTGGCGAGAAACTCTACCAAATGCAAACTGAAAAATTAGGACGTTATAGTGCCATTTCTGTCATGTTGAGGGCATTGGTTACAGAAACAGGAAATTGGGGGTGTTAGCATGGAATGGGAACCGGATCAGAAAATGGTGGGGAAGGGCTTCAGCTGGGGTCTTGTCCTTGGTCTCGCCTTGCTCGGCTTCAGCAGGAGCGTTGGATGGGCTCTGAACAAGGGCCTGTCCTTCCCCCTGTTGTCGAGCTATACCCAGTCGGCGTTTGTTAAAGGTACTATACTGGCCCTCGAGGGTCTGATCGGAATACTCGTTCCGCCGCTCCTCGGCTATTACAGCGATACACTCAAGTCGAAGCACGGAAGGAGAAGGCCGTTTATCATGATAGGTGGCCTGCTGGCGGGCATAGCAGCCATAATGATATACACCGCCTACGCCATGGGTGTTCCGCTGCTCGGCTTTGCCCTGACGCTGGCGTTCTTCTACCTCTCGATGCACCTCTACACGGCCCAGTTCAGGGCCCTCATGCCGGATACAGTTGAGAGCGGAAAGCGCGGTACAGCCAGCGGCGTTATAACCCTGCTGGAGTGGGCTGGCAACCTCTTCCTCTTCGGACTGGCCGGCTACCTCATAGCAAAGGCAGTTGCAATGACCGGGGAGAGCGAGGGAATAAAGGCCCTCGCCCAGACGCCTTACCTCAAGATACCATTCCTAGTCACGGCGTTCTTCCTCATAGGTGCCGCGGTCTTTGTCTACCTCATTGTCAGAGAACCCGAGGCACCCGACATCGAAGAGAACGAAAGCCTTGGAGATTACCTCTGGAGCATCGTCAGGAACAGGGACTTCCTTAAGTTCTACGCGGCTCAGACTCTCTGGTGGATGAGCTTTGAGTTCATCGCGGTCTTCCTCTACGGAATCCTCGCATTCATACTCTACGGTTCGGCGAGTGAGGAGAACGTGAAGGCGGTAACTTCCCTCGGCCTCTACCTTATGGCGCTCTTCAACGTCGCCGTTCTTCTCGGTGCCCTGCCTGGAGGAATCATCTATGACAAGCTCGGCAGAAGGCTGAGCATAGTCCTCGGAGGCCTGATCTTCGCAATTCCACAGATATGGGGATGGTTCATAACGACCAAGGCCCAGATAACGATAGCCTTAGGAATAGCGGGCATAGGCTGGGGAATCCTCATGGCAGCATCGTACCCGGTGATTGGAGACCTTCTGACCAAGTTCGAGAGAGAAGCGTTCACGGGCAGGTACTACGGCTTCTTCGAGGCCACCCGCTCCCTCCCGGTACTCCTCGCAGGAACGACCGGTGGAGCGATCGTTGACCTCGCGGGCGAGAACTACAGAGTGCTCTTCCCGATAGGTGCCCTCCTCGTCCTCCTAGCCCTGCCGATGGTGTGGATGATGAAGAATCTTGAGGCGGAGAAAAGTTAAATAATTCTTTTTCCATCTTTTTGGGGGAGACCGATGAAAACCCTCCAGGAAATCATATCGATCCTCAAGGATCACAAGAAAGAGCTTGAGGAGAAGTACGGTGTCATTGATATCGAGGTTTTCGGCTCCTACGCTAGGGGGGAAGCCGGCGAGTCCAGCGACGTTGACATCCTTGTGGAGTTCAAAGAGCCAGTGGGCCTTCTTACGATCGCGAAACTCCAGATCGAGCTTTCGGAGCTTCTTGGAGTGGAAGTTGACCTCATTCCAAAGAACTCGCTGAGAAAAGAGCTCTGGGAGCACGTTTCAAAGGAGGCCGTTAAGGTATGAGGGACTACCTCCTTTATATCCGAGATATTCTGGAAAACATCAGAAAGGCCATGGAGTTTACGGAGGGAATGAGCTTCCAGGACTTCTTGAAGGATGAAAAGACTGTTTACGCTGTCCTCAGGTGCATTGAGATCATAGGAGAGGCCTCCAAGAAGGTTCCAAAGGAGATAAGGAAGAGGTATCCTGAAGTGCCTTGGAGGGCAATGGCCGCGATGCGGGACAGGGTCATCCATGGGTATTTTGGAATAAATACCGAGATTGTCTGGACAACCCCTGTTAAAGATCTTCCTCCCCTTAAGGAGAGGCTTCAAGAAATCTTAAATGAGCTGGAGGGAGAGAAATGATATGGCAGATTGCTCTGCTTTTAATCCTTGTTTTCATCGCGTTTGTGGCCTTCGTCGGCTACAAGATGGTCAAGCCTCCAAGACTGGTCGAAGACTGGACACCGAAGGACTTCGGATTTGAGTACGAAGACATCGAGTTCACAACGGAAGACGGCGTTAGGCTCAGCGGCTGGTGGGGTGACAACGGGAGCGACAAGACTGTAATTCCGCTCCACGGCTACACCGCGAGCAGGTGGTACGAGCTCTATATGAAGCCAACTGTGGAGTTTCTCCTGGAGGAAGGTTACAACGTCCTCGTCTTTGACTTCCGCGCCCACGGAAAGAGCGGAGGGAAATACACTACCGCTGGAGATAAAGAGCTCTTGGACGTGAAGGCCGCCGTGGAGTGGCTGAAAAAGACTCACCCGGAGAGGGCAGGCAAGATTGGACTCATCGGCTTCTCAATGGGGGCTATGGTCACCATAAGGTCGCTCGCAGAGATTGAAGACGTCTGCTGTGGTGTTGCCGACTCACCCCCAATGGACCTTGACAAAACTGGTGCAAGGGGACTGAAGTACTTCGCGAACCTTCCAGAGTGGCTCTACGTCTTCGTCAAACCATTTACGAAGCTCTTCAGCGGTGGAAAGGAGATAAGCCCCATGGAGTACGCGGACAGAGTTAGGAAGCCGCTCCTCATTATAGCAGGAGAGAAAGACCCGCTCGTTAAGGTTGAGGAAGTCAGGGAGTTCTACGAGAGGAACAGGAAAATCAATCCAAATGTTGAACTGTGGGTTACCGATGCACCCCACGTTAGAACCCTCAAGTTCCACCCAGAGGAGTGGAAGGCAAGAGTCAGGGAGTTTTTTAACAGAGCCTTTAACAACCCATGAATTACCCTTTTTGATTTTCTGTAGCAACACTTTTAAAGGGAAACCACATCACTACCTCTATGAAAAAATTGCTGGTAATAACAACGGTACTTATCCTGGCAATCGGGGCGGGCATCTTTCTGTATGGGAGTCGGGAATATTACTCGCCGGATTTATCCATAACCCGAAACGATAGTTTTTCAGAGAGTCACGCCAACACATCCAGCACATTTCCTAGCTCCTGTCGGCTTGTTATCCTCGTCCACGATGTAAGCCCAGTTTACCTCAAAGAGCTTAAGGAAATAACCGAGATAATCGACGAATACAACATGGCCAACAACACGTACTTCTTTGTGATCCCAAACCACGCAGGAAAGCATCCCATAGATAAGGATCCCGATTTTGTAAAATTCCTGAAGGAGTCCCAAGCTAAAGGCTGTCACATAGAGCTCCACGGCTACGTACATGAGTATAGAGAGTTTGACTGCGATGCTGGAACTGCGCGCAAGAAGCTGGAGCTTGGCCTGGAAGAGTTGAGGGCACTGAACTTTTCCCCGAGCTACTTCGTACCCCCCAACTACGCCATATCTGAAGATGCCCTGAAGGTAGTGCTATCACACAATCTGAGCGTTATAACCAAGGACACATTGTACACTCCCCAAGGAACTTCATACAAAATTATAAACAGAGAGTACACCTGGTATCTACAGAACTCAAGCACCAAGCTCAATATTACACTGAAAAAAGCAAAACACGACTATACAAGATGTAAAGGTACATTCTACCTGTCCATCCATCCAAAGGCCGTAAACTATGGGGCAGGACTCAAGTTTCTGAGGGAGTTCCTCTCCTTCGCCGTTGGAAGGAACTCTCCCAACCACGAACGTTGAATTCAAGAAAACCCAAGGATTCTTGTGAAAAGAATGAATCGTGGCCTCGGCTAACCCTCTTTTCCTCACCGGTCAGCGTGGCTAACGCTCGTCATCGGCCTTCTTAATTTTGGAGAACCCTTTTAAAAAGCAACCGGAAAATAAGAAGGGGGATGAAGAGCGTTTACCGGTCTGATAGCTACCGGATGAAGAGACTGGCACTGGCCGACCCCGCTATTTTATTCCAAGCTCCCTCTCCACTAAAGCAACAACATCCCTGTGAATAGCCTCAACGTCAGCAAGGCCATTGACCGTCTTAATTTCAGGAAACCTCTTAGCAAGTTTGAGGTAATTCTCTCTAACCTTTTTCTGGAGTTCAATTATCTTGTCAAACTCCGTTTTGAGGCTCCTCCTGTTTATGCGCTTCATACCCTCTTCAACCGGAAGATCGAGGAGTATTACAAGGTCGGGCTTTAAGGCAAACCTGTTGAGATCGATTAGCCACTCGAGATCGAGTCCTCTCGCCCACTGATAGGCGAGGGAAGAGTAGAAGTAGCGGTCAGATATTACGACCTTACCTGCCTCTAAAGAGGGTTTTATCAGCTTATGGACGTGCTCGGCCCTGTCGGCAGCAAAAAGAAGGGCCTCAGCCTCGGGGCTTATTCTGGCCCCATCTATTATACCCTCCCTCCCGCCTGTAAGAACGAGCCTTCTGATTAGCTTTCCAAAGGCCGTATCCGTGGGCTCTTTCGTGAGAACAACCTCATAACCCCTCTCACTTAACCACTTCCCCAGAAGCTTCACCTGAGTTGACTTGCCTGCCCCGTCTATGCCCTCAAACACTATGAACTTCCCCACAATTCCACCCCCAAATAACCAAAAGAAGTCTCCCGGCGGGCTTTTAACGTTTTCGAGCTCCTGAAGTTTATAGTGTCTTCTTCATGTGATCGAGGAGCTTCCAGACGCTGTCGAATTCTACCTCTTCGCCATCCCTGTGGAACTCCACAATCCCCTCGGGGCGGAACCGGAGACCAAAGTCGTAGTTATCCTTTGAAAGCTTGTGGAGGAAGACGCTCTTCGGCTTGGGAGGGAGATAGCTTGTCATCATGTCGTTGATGATTTCGACATCGAATCCAAAATGCTCGTTCAGACGCGGGAAGAGGAGTACCGCTGGAGTGTTCATAGCGTCCACGAGAGCTTTCCCATCGACCTTGAATGAATAGCGCTTGAAAATATCCTGCAGAAAGTCGTCAAGGGCATTGGGATAGTAAACGGTCGCTCCAATGTCGTTTGGATTTGCCTCTATGAAGCTCCTTGACTTGAGCACCTCTTCTATTTCCTCAACGTCTATCCCGCTAACGTACGCCCTAACACCCTCGTGGTAGTACACGTAGGCAAGAGGTGTCCCTCTCCTAAGGGCAAGATCCTTCAACGCTATTAATGGTATGAGTCTGACGTCCATTATCGTTGTCCCCGTGCTGAGTATTCCAACGACCATTGCCCTCTTTCCGTACCTGGAGATGGCCCTTCCATCCCTGCCAACGAGTATAGTATCGTGAGCGACTGTACCTATAGCCCTTCCCAGCAAAGCAAGCTCCTCCGGATTGAACTTGGGAGACGAATACACCTCCATTCCAACCACCATCCCCTTCTTTTGAATGTCCATCAACCGGCTTCAGACCTTTTAAATGGGACCGTTGCAATCGCTTACATTCACCATCACGAATTCTTCATGTCATGTATCACTGAGAGTTAATATACTTTGCGATTCTTGCTGAACATCATAGAGCATTTTGAAATTGCTGAACATTTTTGACAAAAAATGTCCATTAGACGTCCATTCTTAAGGATTTCCCTCCTCCAATTGACCAATAATCGGGATATCCAGGCTATTTTTGGACAAAATTCGAACCTGTGGGGCCCATAGGCTCATTAATCCGTCATTGTGCCAAATTTTAAAAGGGGTGAAAAGTACGGACATTCAGAGGTGATATCATGTCGCTGGAAAAGCTGGAAAAGCTCCTTGATAAGGAACAGTTTGAAAAGATCAAGGCCATAGACAATCCCGATCTTCACGAGTTTCTGGCGGAATGGATTGAGTGGCTTGAGCCCGATAGGGTTTTCGTCTGTACTGACAGCCCCGAGGACGAGGGGTACGTCCGGTGGAAGGCCCTCTACTACGGCGAGGAGAGAATGCTGGAAACGCCAAACCACACTGTCCATTTTGACAACTACCACGACCAGGCCAGGGACAAGGCCAACACCGCTATCCTTCTCCCAGGAGGCAAGAAGCTCCCATACATCAATACCAAGGACAGGGACGAAGGCCTGAAGGAGATACGCGAGCTGATGAAGGGAATCATGAAGGGCAAAGAGCTCTTCGTGTGCTTCTTCGTCCTTGGGCCTAAGAACTCGATATTCACGATTCCAGCAGTCCAGCTCACGGATTCTGCCTACGTTGCCCACTCGGAGTTCATCCTCTACAGAAAAGGCTACGAGGAGTTCAAGCGCTTGGGAAGGAGTGCACGCTTCTTCAGGTTCGTCCACAGTGCCGGTGAGCTCGACGAGAGAAAAACCAGCAAGAACCTCGACAAGAGGAGAATATACATCGACCTTGAGGATGAAACGGTCTATTCCGTCAATACCCAGTACGGCGGGAACACGATAGGCCTCAAGAAGCTCGCCTTCAGGCTCACAATCAAGAGGGCCGTTGAGGAGGGCTGGCTGAGCGAGCACATGTTCCTGATGCGCGTGAACGGCCCACACGGCAGGAAGACGTACTTCACCGGAGCCTACCCGAGCATGTGTGGAAAGACCTCAACGGCCATGATACCGTGGGAGAACATAGTAGGCGACGACCTGACTTTCATCCTGCCAGTAAACGGAGTTGCCAGAGGAGCAAACGTCGAGAAGGGCGTCTTCGGTATAATTCAGGGTGTAAACCCAGAGGACGACCCAATAATCTGGCAGGTCCTTCACTCTCCGGTCGAGATAATCTTCTCCAACGTCCTCGTCAAGGATGGAAAGCCCTACTGGAACGACATGGGCATCGAGATTCCGGACGAAGGCGAGAACCACAGCGGAAAGTGGTGGCGCGGAAAGAAAGATGCCGAAGGCAACGAGATTCCACCGAGCCACAAGAACGCGCGCTTCACAGTTTCGCTCGAACACTTCCCGAACGTCGATATGGAAGCCCTTGAGAACCCCTGTGGCGTTGAAGTCGGCGGCATGATATTCGGCGGCAGGGACGCAGACACCTGGCCTCCAGTGAGAGAAGCCTTCAACTGGGAGCACGGCGTCATAACGATGGGTGCTTCCCTTGAGAGCGAGACCACCGCGGCAACCCTCGGAAAGGAGGGAGTCAGGGCCTTCAACCCCATGGCCATCCTCGATTTCATGAGCGTCCACCTAGGTGACTACCTCAGGAACTACCTTGAGTTCGGCAGGAAGCTCAAGAAGACTCCAAAGATATTCGCGGTGAACTACTTCCTCCGCGAGAACGGCGTCTGGCTCAACCACAAGCTCGACAAAGCCGTCTGGCTCAAGTGGATGGAGCTCCGCGTACACGGCGACGTCGATGCGATAGAGACCCCCATCGGCTACATCCCGAAGTACAAAGACCTAGCCAAGCTGTTCAAGGACGTCCTCAACAAGGAGTACACGAAGGAGGACTACGAGAGGCAGTTCAGGATAAGGGTTCCGGAGCTGCTGGCGAAGATAGACAGAATTGAGGAGATTTACAGAAAGCTCGACAACGTTCCCGAAGAGCTGTTCAAAGTTCTTGAAGAGGAGAGGCAGAGACTTCTCGAGGCCAGGGAGAAGTACGGGGACTACATAAGTCCCTTCGCCCTTGAGGGCGAGTGAGCCTTTTCTCCTTTTTCAACTCCAATACCTTCTGAGAAATCAGCCCAAAAAGCCACAGTTAAATTCATTCCAAGCAGGAACAGCAAACTTTAAGTTTTTTACAAACAAATTGTCGAGGGGGTTGTCGTGGACGATGTCAGGAAATGGACTTTTTACATGATTGTACTCGTGGCTGGATTTGCAACAGGAATAGGGACCATAGGGCTTTTTCCCCAAATGTGGCTCAAATACGGGATAACGGGACTTGCATTCCATGTGGTTTTTCTTGCAATCTTCACGATTCTAGCAATCAGTGAAACGGAGGCCGTCATGAAATCACGCCAATACTTCGTAGACCTATACCGCAAAATCCTGGGGAAGCCCGGGATGATCATGACGATATTCGCCCTGGGCGTGATTTTTCTTTCGTACTATACAGCGAACGTTGGTCTGTCTATCCTGTCGCCATTTGTGGGTGCTGGGGCCTTGGGGCGGTTGATATCCAAAATAGTGGTCATGGGAGTAATATTGGCTGTCATTTCCCGTGCTAAGGAGAAGGCGTTTCTACTTATGGCCTTCGGCTCGCTTTTCTTGATAGTCCTGGTACCCCTGTTTGCAGTGCTCTCGGTTACCAATCCTCCAAAAGATGCCGTTTACGTCAGTATCGCCAAGAACATGCTCCTTAACGTCCCACCCATAACCCCCGACCTCATAAGAGCAGCGGCTGAAAGGGCAGTCTACGGCGTGGGGCTCGGTTTTGGGTTTTATCTGATGCTCGGCAGCTTTCTGAACGAACGCCTCAACCCAAGAATCATAATAGGCACGGGCGTAATGGTACAGCTTATTCTTGGCCTTCTTTCCACGGTGGCCATCGCATACATGATCACTCCCCTTGACCCCGGAACCTTCCTTAGCTACGCCAACGGCGGCGAGGAGCAGGCAATAGAGCTGATGGAAAGGCTGCCCGAGATACTTGAGGACTACAATTTACTCCTTTATCCGCTCGCTCTCGGCCTCTTTATGGCCGGCATGACCAGCATACTCCCAACAGCTGAGGTTGACCTTCAGATACTGCAATCAATCCTCAGGACGAGCAGAAGCAAGGCATCCCTGTACCTCACGGGAATAGTCCTCCTATTTGGAATCATTGACTCGTCGCCCACCATAGCAGACATGATGCTCAAAGCAGTCACTACGGCCATCTTTGTAACCGCAATATTTGAGTTGTACCCAATCATCAATGGAAGAGTCCAGAAGCCAAATAGTCTACAGCTTATCGTAGCCACGGTTTCGGCAGTAATATTCGCGGTGGGGTTCCTCGTGCAGGCAAAGTATGACCTCAAATTGGGAGGTGCCTACCACGGCTCCCTAATCCTCGCCCTCATTTTGGTGGGAATCGGCATCCTTGGTGAGTTCCTCACGCCTATGGAATAATAATCAGCCCGATGGACTTCCAGTTTCCCTTCGTTTTTGCCAAAAAGGAGTTAAAAAGAGGAGCTCATTTATGGGCAAAAATTGCAACAACCTTCTCTGGCCTGACGTCGTCGATTCTAACGAAGCCGAAGCGCTCGAACTGGACAATGTCATCCACATTAACGTTAGCGTCGCTCTCAAGAAGTCCTTCCCTGATGATCAGCTCGTCTCCCTCGGGAACCCAGACTTCACAGGCCTTTCCTTCTGTGACCCAGTGAACCATTCTCCAGCGGTTCTCCCTCGCGACTTCGTATTCAAAGCTGTGGAACCTCGCTTTAATGCCCTTCTCGCTTACTTCGAGTATTTCGACGTTGAAGAGGTCCTTAAGGCGGACGAAGTTTCCGGGTTTGAACAGCTCCATGTCGTCCTTTGAGACGTAGACCGGCTTATCAGGCTCAAACTTGAGCCTCCTAACTCCCCTCTCCGGGTAATCTGGGTGGAGGGGTATCTCGGCCGTGAACTCCTGGGCACCTTCAACGTACATCGGAATCGGATCAGCGACGAAGAAGTATCTGTTTGCTATCGGCTCGACTATCTTCCTGTTTATTGCAGCGAGGTTGTCCCAGCTTATAGTGGTGTCGCTCCTCTTGAGACCGACTTCTATGATGAGCTCCCTTATAGCCTCAGGTCTTATGCCGCGCCTCCTCAGTGCCCTTATCGTTCCGAGCCTTGGGTCATCCCAGCCGAGGTACTTGCCCTCTTGGATACCCTTCCTCGTCTTGGACTTGCTGAGGATTACGCCCTCTATGGAGAGCCTCCCGTGATGGACGGTAACGGGGTACTCCCAGCCAAAATAGTCGTAGACGTACCTCTGCTTCGTCTCGTTCTCTGCATGCTCCTGTCCGCGGAAGATGTGGGTGACGCCAAGCTCATGGTCATCTATGGCAGAGGCGAAGTTGTAGAGCGGCCAGACACGGTACTTGTTTCCAGTCCTCGGGTGGTTTGGGTTGTCTATTATTCTGAGGGCCGGCCAGTCGCGGACAGCTGGATTGGGGTGGTTGAGGTCGGTCTTTATCCTCACCACAGCCTCGCCCTCTCTGTATTCGCCGTTGAGCATCTTCCTCCAGCGTTCGAGCTGGACTTCAACTGGCTCCTCCCTGTGGGGGCAGGCTATTCCCTTATCCCTGAGCTCGCGGAACTTCTCGGGCGGGCAGGTGCAGACGTAGGCCTTGCCCATCTTTATGAGCCTCTCAGCGTAGTCGTAGTAGATTTCAAGCCTGTCGCTCGCTATGTGAATCTCGTCTATCTTGAACCCAAGCCACTCAAGGTCCTCCTTTATCCACTCGTAGAATATCGGCTCGGGCCTCTTGACCTTGGGGTCTGTGTCATCGAAGCGGAGAATGAACTTGCCGTCGTACATCCTCGCGTACTCATGGCTCAGGATTGCCGCCCTAGCGTTCCCGAGGTGGAAGGCACCGTCGGGGTTCGGGGCAAAGCGGGTGACTACCCTCCCCTTTTCGGCCTTCGGGAGCGGTGGGAGGCCCTTCTTCTCCTCTTTCTTCTCCTTTTTCTCCTCAAAGAACTCGGGATATATTTCCCTCAGTTTAGCCTCCTGCTCCCCAAGTGAGAGGGAGTTCACTTCATTAACGACCTCGTTCACAAGGGGAATTATCTCCTTTGCCCTCTTTCTAAGCTCTGGGTTCTCACCAAGGACTTTGCCGATGACTGCCTTGGGGTTTGCCTTTCCCCTGTGCGTGTAGGCGTTGATGAGCGCGTACTTCAGGATAAGGGCCTTAATCTCTTCCATCTTTGACCACCGAGAAAAGAAGAGGAAGAGAAGTTAAAAAGGTAAGGGTCACTCTGCAAAGGTAATTATCTTCAGGTTGACCGGCCTTCTAACGACGTTGTACTTCCTCGCGCCAACGAGGTACTTTATCCCCGTTTCACTGACGGCATCTATAAGCCTCTGGGTTATAACCCCGTTGAAGACCACCGCGTAGACGTCCTTGCGCTCCATAAGCTTGTTGGTCAGCTCCCTTACAGGTATCTCCCCTATAACCTTCTTTTCCCTGTCGAGCAGGAGTGCAACGGATTCGTTTGAGCTCTTAACTTTCTCGATGAACTCTTTGAACTCCTCAGCCTCCTGAGACGGCCCCGGCTGTGGCATAGGCCTTATTATCCTCTCCTGAGGCTCTGGAGCACTCAACCTCTCGGGCTGCTGCTTTTGCTGCTGGGGAGGGGTCTGAACGGGCGGCTTTACGGGAGGCCCATGCTTCACGGCTGGAGCGGCTTCCTCTTTCTTTTCCTCCTTTACCTCAGCCTGAGCCCTCTCCTTGTCCCTAATAACATCGTAAAAGTTCTTGCCCTTGTAGAATATTTCTGTTATGACCTGCTCGGCCGGGACCTTGCTCCTCAGAGCCTTCACTATCTCCTTCTTTGTAAGCTCCTCTACCTCCTTACCCTCGGGTGCACGGGCCACGTAGTCAATGTCAGCTACCTGAAGGAGCTCCTTGAGGATTAGCTCCCCACCGCGGTCTCCGTCTGTGAATGCTGTAACGATCCTCTCCTTGCTCAGTTTGATTATCGTCTCCGGGACTGAGGTGCCCTCAACGGCTATTGCGTTCTTTATACCGTGCTTGAGGAGGTTCAGGACATCGGCCCTTCCCTCAACGACAATTATTGAATCGGAGAAGGGCACGTGCGGTCCAGCCGGAAGCTTCTCCGGGCCGTACTCTATGAGCTCCTTCGCCCTTACCGCCTTCTTGACCTCCTCGGTGAGTTCCTGAGTCTCCGGAATCTCCTGCTCCATCAGCGTCTCCAGTATCTCTTTGGCCCTCTCAATTATGTACCTCCTTTTAGTGGCCCTCACATCCTCTATCCTCAGAACCTTTATTTTGGCCTCGGCCGGACCAACGCGGTCGATTGTCTCCAGCGCCGCCGCGAGGATTGCCGTTTCGACTCTGTCAAGGCTCGAAGGCACGGTTATAGTACCGTAGGTCTTGCCGGCCTTAGTGTGAACCTCAACCTTTATCCTGCCTATCCTTCCCGTTTTCTGGAGCTCCCTAAGGTCCAAATCATCCCCAAGAAGCCCCTCGGTCTGTCCAAAAATTGCACCTACGACGTCGGGTCTTTCAACAACGCCGTTTGCTTCAAACTCAGCGTACACAACATACTTCGTGGTTCCAAACTCGTCTTTTGCTGACATACCATCACCCTCTTTCCTTTTTTCGAACTTTCTCTTTTCAGCCAAAATCTGGTGAATCACTGCCTTTTTTCTCTTCATCAGATCCCCTCCATTCGGGGGTCAGAAACGGAGACAACCTTCACGTAAAGGGCATAGAGGTCCTCCACGGCTTTAATGTCCTTCTTTGCCAGCCTCTTGAGCTCCCTTCTCGTCTCCATGTCGACCCTGCATGGGTAACCCTCAAGGTACTGGAGGAGCTTCTTTGCAAGCTCTTCCCCTTTTCTGTCGAAATCCGTTAGCACCATTACCTCTTTGTAGGATGATGCAATGAGCGCGACTTCTGAAAGCGGGAGACGGGAAAGTCTTATTATCTCCGCTCTGACCCCCAAATTCTTCAGAGCCACCACGTCTCGCGGGCCTTCAACTATGATGGCCCCCTCAAACTCTCGCAGTTTGTCTATAAGTTGCAGGAATCTTTTATAGTTTTCGGCATACATAATGCCCTCGGGGGTAAGTACTCCTCAGAGTTATAAGGTTTTGGGTCGCACCCTCCGCCATCATAGACAGAGCTTATTCCCCTCCCCAAAGCAAACGATCAGAAACAAGCTAAGAAAACCCTAAAAGACCAGGAATCTGGCGTGTTTGATTCAAGAGAGAGCATTCTTCATTGCCCCAAAGCTAAGCTTTCCGAGTTAATAAACCTTCAGCAGATCTTCTTCACACCACCGTGGTAGGCCATTGGTTCTTCATAGAACTCTTCTATCAGCTTTTGAATCTTCCTCGAGAGTTCCATCTGGTTGCTCCAGGCCCCCTCTATCTTCCCCTTCGCCGCCATCCTTCCGAGGAACTTCTTCATTTCATTGCTAAGTGGAGAAGGTTTGCACCTCGCCCACGGCGTTCCGGGGAGGGGCATGAAGTAGTGAGCCCTGACCTTCCCTCCCTTCGCTATGATCCACTTCATGAGCTCTATGCTCCTCCTCTGGCTTTCTTCAGTCTCATTCGGCAATCCAACTATGAAATCGACCACTGGCTCGAAGCCGTACTCAATCATGTACTCAACGGCCCTCTGTACGTGTTCCACCCTGTGAAGACGGTGCATGGCCTTTAGCATCGCATCGTCACCGCTCTGCGCACCTATCGCCAGCCTTCTGTTGTCGGCGTAGTCTATCAGCAGCTCCAGCGTCTCAGGGAGGACGAACTCTGGCCTTACCTCGCTCGGGAACGTGCCATAGAACAACCTCCTGCCCTCCTTTCTTAATGGTTGAAGGGCCTTAAGAAGGGCTTCAAGCTTGTTTAGTTTTAGGATGGCTCCTGGGCTTCCGTAGGCAAAGGCGTTCGGCGTTATGTAACGCATGTCCTTCATCCTGCGGGAGTATTTCACTATCTGGTCTATCGGCCTGTGCCTCATGCGGAAGCCCTTGATATAGGGAGTCTGGCAGTAGTAGCAGCCAAAGGGACAGCCGCGGGTGATCTCAATCGGAGAAATCAATCGGACGCTCTCAGGGTAAGGAGGAAAGCGCCAGAAGTCCTCTACCTTGGCAAAGCCCGTGAAAACGAACTCTCCGTTTAAGTAGAATGCTAAGCCTTTGATATTGGCCAGCTCCTTCGTGATTTTATACCCCGCACTTTTTAGGGCCGTGAGGAGCTGGTAAAGAACTTCTTCCCCCTCACCAATGACGGCTATGTCGAAACCAAGCACATTCAACGTGTGTTTTGGCATGGCTATCGCGTGGTAGCCCCCTGCAACTAAGAGGGCCCCCCGTTTCTTCAAAAGCCCGACTTCATCTCTCAATGAGCCCCATATTTCCTCCGTGAAGAATGAGTACAGAACAACCTTAGGCCTGGCCCTGAATATTTCTTTGAAGTCCTTGGTTATCAAAAGTTCGTCCAGCTCAAACCCCTGGCTCTCCAGTGCCCCCAAAAGATGAACGAATGCATTGTGGTTCCTCTTTGTCATTCTGACGGCTATCTCCGACATAACCTCAGAACTGCATAAGAGCCTTAAAACGATAACGGTGCATGTTTGGGAAGGTAAAAGTTTAGAAAAGAGCCAAAAAGGCCTTCAGGCCTTGATGGCAAGCTTGATGTCCTCGGCCTTGACGGTCTTCCTGCCGGCGTGCCTGGCAAAGGCAGCGGCCTTCTTACCGATCTCTATGGCGTACTCCTCGAGGTACTCGGCGAGAACCTTAGCGGCGTCTTCACTAACCCTCTCAGCACCAGCCTTCCTTATCAACCTGTCGATTGGGGCAATTGGCAACTCGGCCATTCTTTCCACCTCCTTAAAGAGCTTTTCGCTATCTATTTGGCCGTTAAAGGTATATAAATGTTTCGGTAAAACGGGGCCTTTTCATGCCCCCAACCCATTACCAGAGAACAAAAACAGGCCAGTGTTGCTATCGTCAATACCTCCAATACTCCCAAGGATATCCACGACATAGACTATTTGGAAAAACGAGTAGGAGGCCACACCTGGGGGAGTGCCTCTAACAGTGCTGAAGCTTACAAGAAAGGAACAATCCCCCAAAAGCCATGTGTCAAATACCATCTTCCAGGTACGCTCTCTGTTAACTTTGACCATAAAAAAAGAACAGCTTAGGGGAGAGCATCAAACTCCCCTTCTCTGTCTCCTTTTTGAAAGAACTATCCCCCTGCTCCCCTGATAGTTTCCTCTGTAGGGATTTCTGGCGGGGCCTTCAAGCCGTATGAAAGCTATCTGGACAAAGCGCTCCCCGTAATAGAGCTCGATAGGTTCATTAGACGAATTGAAAAGTGCAAGGGTCAAATTGCCATCCCATCCAGGATCAACCCAGGCAAAAGAACCAAGGAGCCCCTCCCTGGCGAGGGAGCTTCTCAGCTTCATATCGCCCATAACATCATCGGGAAGCCTCACCCTTTCCATGGTCAGCACAAGAGCATGTGTCTTGGGGGGGATTACCAGCTTACCTTCTTTCTCAACATCCAGAACACGTCCTTCCAAGTAGGCCTCCCTCCCAACCCTAAGGTCGTAGCCAGCCGGCTGAAGGGACTCCTCGCTGAAAGGCTCTATCAGTATCTCCTTCCTGATTTTCCAGTCCGGCAGCATCATTTTTACCACCGCAACCTTTATTTTTGAACCCCTTATAACACTTCTGAGGGCCCGTGGCCTAGGGGATATGGCGCCGGCCTTCGGAGCCGGTAGTCGCGGGTTCGAATCCCGCCGGGCCCGCCACAGAAACTTTGGTGGGCAAAGTTTCATCAAAGAGTGTAGCTCTTTCTGAAAAGCCAGCTTTCACGTGATTTTCTTTTTGAAGGGTTGTTTTAAGAGTGAGAACTCTTAAAATGCTCCCTTGGGGTGGTTTAACTCAAAAATCGACGCCCTTCGGGCTTCAAGGAGAATGCAAACCTTTTTGAGGATTCTTATCTGAGTTGTTCTCCTCCTGGAACAGGCACTTATCGTGTAAAAATCCCCGTATATAGCCTTTCTAAGAGGAGCTACGGGCTTTTGGTGAATCTTTTTCTAAAAGCTTCCTGCGCGACGTTGAAGCGGAGCTTCAACGCACGGGATGACAGTCCCATTGAGTTTGATCAAAATTCGTGATTCCTTCTGAAATTGCCCTTCTACGGGGATTTTTCATGTACTCGAGCTAAAAAGTGAGTTAATTCCTAAAATCTCTTAACTGGAAGGAGTTTTTCTTCCCTTTACGCCCTTCGGGCGTCATTAAAAAGCAAACTCACAAAGAGCAAGCGAATAAAATGGAATTCACAATCCAGGACGGCATTCAAAAAGGGAAAATCCCTCAAAAAGGACCTCGTGAACAAGAACCACAAACTTTGATGAAACTTTGCGGGACAAAGTTTCCTTGGGAGACTTCTCCAGAAGCTTGGGTGGGCAAAGGTTTATAAAACGTCCCTGAAAAAACCCACCAGTCGTGAAAAATGCTCAAGTTGGGGTGATGCTCATGGGAAGGACTACCAAGGTTGGTTCAGCTGGAAGGTTTGGTCCAAGATACGGTCTCAAGATCAGGAGAAGGGTGGCAGCAGTAGAGGAGAGAATGAGGCAGAAGCACGTCTGTCCTGTCTGCGGCAGAAAGGCCGTTAAAAGGATAAGCACTGGCATATGGCAGTGCCAAAAATGCGGTGCAACCTTTGCCGGCGGTGCTTATCTGCCGACCACTCCGGCCGGAAAGGTCGCAAAGCGTATTACGGCCTCCAAGGCCTGATTTATTTATATTGTGGGTGATTCCGATGGTTTTGGCAATTTACCGATGTGCAAAATGCGGAAAGGAAGTTGAACTCGATCTCGAAAACGCCAGGGAAGTACGCTGCCCTTACTGCGGCAGTAAGATACTCTACAAGCCAAGGCCCCGCGTGGCCAGGCGCGTTAAAGCTATCTGAATTCTGCTTCGAAAGCCTTTTATTCATGCGACCAATTTTTGAGTGAGAGCCATGATGCTGATAACTACGTCCCATAGACCCACCAGAAGAACGAGGAGTTTCGGGCATGACTTAGAGAGAGTTTTCCCCAACTCCCTCTACCTGACGAGAGGCAAGAAAACCATCCAAGACCTCCTCATGGAGGCCTACGACAGGAACTACGAGAGGTTGCTAATAATCAACGTCTGGAAGGGAAACCCGCTCAAGATGACTTTCATCAAGGTTGACCCCGAGGACTGGGGCTATCTCGGCTACCTCTACCTTCACGGGATAAAGCTCCAGCGCGAGATCGGTTTCAGGAACATACCCCCGATAAGGGAGGAGATGCCTTTCGTTGTTACAACGGCCAAGAGGGTCGGGATAGATCACACGGCCTTCGCTCAGGTCTTCGCAGAATTAACTGGTGGAAAGTTCGTCCCGAGGGGCAACAAGAGCCTCCAGACGATAGCGGACAAGAACAACACCGACGTCATAGGCGTCATAGAGAACTACCCGCGCGGAATGGCCGTGAACTTCTACCGCTTTGATATAACTAAAGAGCGCCCCGTCGGCCCGCTCATCCTCGTCAAAATCTGGATAATGGAAGACGGTCGGAGATGGGACTATAAGGAAGCACTCGGCATAAAGCCAAAGGAGTAGCCCGAAACCGTTTTTAACATCGGGAACCTAAATAACTACATGAGCCGCATGCATTTCTATCTCCGACAGCGTCTTGAAGAAGTCCGAAAGAGGGTTCTCTACGAGAGCTATGAGGCCCAAAAGCTCCCGGCGTGGGAAAGGATCGTGATTACGTGGATGGCCCTATTTGCGTTCTGGATAGTCATAAGCGGCAAGTTCTCACCTTCCCATATGATCACCGGTGCCCTCGTGACCCTTATCGTTGCCGTGGTGACTAGGGACTTCCTGACCGATGACATAAGGCAGACTGGACACCTAATCTCGAAGGCAGCCTACATCTTTCTCTTCCTCATCCCGCAGTACCTCTTCATAATGGCCTTCAGGCTGCTTGAGAGCAACCTCAAGGTCGTTAAAAACGTCCTCTTCATGGACATAAACCCCGGGATAGTGAAGGTTAAGTCCAATCTCCACTCCAACACCGGCTTAACTGTCTTAGCTAACTCTATAACGCTCACACCCGGTACTCTGACGCTCGACGTCACCAAAAAGCTCGGTGAGGCCTACCTCTACGTCCACTGGATTGATGTTGAGACCCTCGACGGGGAGAAGGCGGGAATGAAGATAAAGGGGGAGATCGAGGAATGGCTCAAGAAAATTTTCTGGTGATCTTGCCCTATGCTATTGCCTTCCTCCTGTTTACCGCCACACTTGTCAGCTACCGCGTCATCTTCGGCCCGACGCTCGCTGATAGGGCGGTTGCCTTGAACACAGCTACCACAAAGGCAGTGGTGATAATAGCGATGCTCTCTCTCCTCTACGATGCCCCCTACCTCCTCGACGTGAGCATAGTGCTCCTCATGGTGAACGCAGTTGGCGGGCTGATTATAGCGAAGTACATGGAGGTGCGGGCATGATAGAGCTCCTCTTCCTCCTCTTCGGAATCTTCATAATGTTCTTCGGGGCCCTGGGCCTGCTTCGCTTCCCGGACGTTTACACGAGGCTACACGCGACAGCGAAGTGCGACACTGGAGGGGCGATAAGCATACTCCTGGCCCTGGCCCTCGCCTCGGACTTCCCAATTACTGGAAAGCTGAAGTTTCTGGTGATAGCCTTCATGATAGCCATGATAAACCCGATGGTCAGCCACGCGATAGCGAGGGCCGCTTATAAGAGCGGAATAAAACCGAAAGCGGTGGTGGACATGTATGCTTGGGACAATCCATGAAGCCCTCCTCGTGGCGATAATACTACTCTCGGTCTCGGTGGTCGAAGCCGAGAAACTTTCAGCCGCGGTGCTGCGCTACGGCCTCCTGAGCTTAGCATTTGTCATCGCCCTGATCCAGCTTAGAGCTCCAGACGTTGCCCTCTCGGCCGTCGTGGTTGGAGCGATAGTCACAGGGCTCTTCCTCTACACGGTAAAGGAGGTGGGGGAGTGAAGCGCCTCCTCGGAGCACTCCTCAGTTCAGCCCTCCTCCTGGAGCTCCTCAGGCTTGACTACACCAAAGTTTCAGGGGGGAGCTACGCCTACTATTTAGCTAACTGGCGCGAGGTGGGAATACCTAACCTCGTGACGGCCATATTAGCTGACTGGAGGGCCTACGACAGCCTTGGCGAAGCGACGCTCCTCTTCGCAGCTGTTACCGGCTTTTACCTGCTCCTTGGGGGGAAGCGGAAGTGAAGATGAGCCTCGTTGTGAGGACGACGACAAAGCTCGTGGCACCTTTCCTGGTCACCTATGGAGCCTACCTCACCATCTACGGCTACGAGAGCCCCGGCGGCGGCTTTCAGGCGGGGGTTATATTTGCCGTGAGCGTTATCCTGCTCATGACCGCCTACGGATACAGGAGGACGAGAAAGCACTTCCCGCTCAGAACTGTCCAGCTCGTGGAATCTTCAGCGGCCCTCTTTATAGTGGGAATCGCAATGGCTGGCCTTGCCTTTGGAGCCTTCTTCATCAACTTCCTCCGGCCCTACGTTCCCGGAGGCACCGTAATGACCTTCAATATCGGAGTTGCCCTCAAGGTAGGGACTTCCTTCGTCCTCGTATTCTACATCCTGTCGAGGTGGGTTGACCGTGATTAACGCCGAGACAGCCGGAATAATCGTGATGCTCATAGGCCTCTACGGCCTGATATCGAAGGAGAACCCGATAAAGCAGGTGCTCTCAATCAACGTGGTCTCCCTCGGCCTGATACTCTTCTTCATAGGCGCCGGCTACGTCGAGGGAGGGGACTTCCCGATAATGCCCTCCAACCCTGTTGACCCGCTCCCGGCAACGCTGATGCTGACGACGCTCGTTGTGGATGTGGCCATAACCGCGCTGGCCCTGGCGATGATACTGCGCAACGGGGGTGAGTGGGCGTGATAGCAGTTCTCGTTGCGATTCCGCTCCTCTTCGCGTTCCTCACTGCGCTCACGATACCCTTGAGGATGGAGAAGTACGCGAGGTACCTTTTCTTAGTCGGTGCGCTTCTCCCCTGGCTGGCCTACCTTCTCATGGGTGAAGGAAGCGAGGTTGTGGGTGGCTGGCCGAGGGTGGGGGGTATAGAGGTCGCGCTCGATATTTACAGCTCCCTTCTCGTGCTCGGCGAGCTTATCCTCTTCTCCGCTGTGGCTTTGTATTCCGTTACCTACTTCAAAAAGGAAGTGAAGGCCCTTATATTGCTCCTCCTGGTTCATGCTGGCCTCCTTGGAACGTTCATAAGCAGGGACCTCTTCAACTTCTACATCTTCATGGAGATAGCCTCGGTGTCTTCCTTTGCCCTGGTGGGCTTCTCTGGAGAAAAGAGGGCAATCAGAGCGGCATACAAGTACCTCATGCTCTCCCTCCTTGCCTCCTACTTCTTCGTGTTCTCCATAGGGATTATCTACCTCAAGACGGGCTATTTGAACCTTGAGCTGATCTCCCAGGTTTCGCCCTCTACGGAAATAAGGGCGGCCGTTGCACTCGCCTTAGCCTCGCTCCTCCTAAAGGCCGGAATCTTCCCGCTACACCTGTGGCTTCCCGATGCCCACGCAAACGCCCCATCCCCCGTCTCGGCTCTCTTCTCTGGGGCGGTTGTCAAGGCCCCTGCCTATGGCATGCTCCTCCTCTCGCTCTACCTTCCACTCCCGGAGAGTCTTAGAAATGCCCTCCTCGTTCTGGCTTTCTCCTCGATGTTCTTCGGCGTGGGGGCAATGCTGGTGGAGGGGGACGTAAAGCGCTTTTTAGCTTACTCGACGGTTTCCCAGATGGGCTACGTCCTCCTCGGTATAGCGACCCTCAACCCGCTCGGAGCCATCTACTACGCCTTCGCCCACATGCTATTCAAGGGCGGCCTCTTCCTCTCCGCTGGAGCCATGGTGGACAAAGCTAAAGCGAGGGAGCTGGATAAGCTCTCCTACAGGGGTGACATCCTCCTGATGGTCTCCACCATTATGCTCAGCCTCGCAATAGGCGGAATATGGCCATTTGTCGGCTCTCCAGCTAAGGCCGCCCTTCTTAAGGGACTGCCCTACGGGAGAGAGTTGTTCTACCTCGCCGGCATGGGGACGCTCGCTTCCTTCACAAAGCTCAACTACTACCTGATGAAGGGCAGGGGTGAGGAAAGCGGCACGCTGGCCCTTCCGTCAGTTATGATGGCGCTCGCGGCCCTATTGGCTGGCTTTTCGCTCGGGGGCTCCCCAAAGGCGATGGACGTCTATCTGCTCCTGGGTGGCGCGGTGCTCTTCCTCCTGCTTAAAGCGAGCGGCCTTCTTGAGATAAGGCTTGAAAAAAGGGAGATAACGCCGGGAGATGTGAACCTCGGAGCGGCCCTTTTCGCGCTCTTCCTGCTCCTTCTACTCCACCTCTCGCAGGGTTAGCTCCTTGACCTCTTCCAGTTCCATAAGGGCCTTTTCAAGCTCCTCAAGCGAAACCCTGCTCTCGCTGACGTCAACTATGGCTACTATCGCCGCGAGGCCCAGTTCGCCCAGCTCCTCGCTCTCGTTGAAGAGGATGTTTATCCCATGCTTTCCAAAGAGCCCGCTGACCTTTGCCAGAACTCCGGGCCTGTCCTCCACAACGAGCTCGACCTCGACGAGCTTCTTACCCGGAAGAGCCACTCGCTCCAGGTGGGCCTCCTTGAGGTCGGTGTCGATCTCAACCAGGAAGTAGGCTCCTTTAACGAGCCCGAGTTCGTAGGCCAGTTCAAGGGGGAGCTCGATCTTTCCATCTTCCTTAATTTTCACGAGTTCGTAGTGCCTCATGGTGATTGCTATGGCATTCTGAATAAAAACCTCTCCCAAAGAGTATTTAAGTACCCGAATCGAATAGGTATGGGGATGGCGTTTGCCGTTTAATGTCATCGGCTACGTTTTCATCATAATCGCAGTTGCAAGGGTTTTCGCTGAAATTTTCGAGAGAATTGGTTACCCGGGATTCCTTGGTGAGATAACGGCAGGTTTAATGCTCGGTGTCTTCCTCCAAGACCTTCCCAGGGGGGACCTCACCTTAATGGCCGAGTTCGGAGTGTTCTTCTTAATGCTCTACGCGGGATTAGAGCTAACCCCCGAAGAAGTTCGCATAGGGGGGAGAAAGAGCTTCCCGATCTACGTTATCACGCTGGTCACGATGTTCTTCCTTACCATCCCCTTTACCAACTACAGTGTTGGCACTGATAACATCATAGTCGCATCGATACTATCCGTTGCCTCCGCTCCAATCGTCATAAGAATGACGAGGTTCTTTGGAAGAGAGTTTCTTCACGTGGCACTCTCATATGCCGTTATAAGCGAAGTTGGCGCCCTTGTTATCCTCTACCTCCTCATAAACTTTGAGCTACACCACCTCAGCTACTTTGAACTCTTCCTTGAGCTGCTTAAGGACGCGCTCTTTCTCGGCCTTGTCCTCGGGCTGAACTACATTATCGGTATAAAGCACTGTCTCTGGATAACCATGCGTCTCAGGAGGCTCAAAAGCGATGAAGCGGTTTTCGGAGTTGTGATGATAGTTGCGACCTCACTGGCACTTATAAGCGAGGAGATTGGAATGCACTTCAGCATTGGGGCGTTTTTAGTCGGTTTGATACTCCACAGTGACCTTATGGGCACAAAGCAGTACGAGAGAGTCCATGCGATAATCTCCGGCGTTACTTACGGAATATTCGCCCCGATATTCTTCGCGTGGAGAGGAATAAACTTTGAAACGGAGTTTTCCCTGGAGGTTGTCTACTTTTTTGCCGTCATATACCTCGTCAGGATCCTCCTCACAACCGTGCTCGTATGGGATAAAGAGATTAAAGTTTCACTCACAAGGGGTGCGGGAATATCGAGCTTCGGCGTCCTCGGTCTGCTGGTAGGTGAGGTAGGCTACTCATACGGCGTTCTGAGCGAGCATATGTACGCACTGGCCTCCCTTGCGAGCGTTCTTGGAATTTTCCTCTCTGCAACTATTGGACTGGCAATCTCAAAGCTGGGGGAGGGAACCCCATGAGAGACCCAATAGAGGGAATGATAGAAATCGAGTTTCCGGACGAAGAGATAGCCAAAATCGTTTACGAGAGCGTCAGATATGAACACGAAAGCGTGCCCTATAGACGGAGCAGGATAGAGTTCACGAGGGAGGGTCGAAGGATAAAGCTTAGATTCACCGCCCAGGACAGTTCTGCCTTAAGGGGGACGCTCAACTCCTACCTGAGATGGATAAAGGTCGCTATTGATGCCATGGAATTTTAGTTCTGCCTCTTATGCCTCATTAACTGCATTTTTGTTTAACTATCTCATTGGATAAGAGAAAAGTCCAAATACAAAGAAAAGTTTATGAGTGAATAGTACAATTTGTAATCGATAACAATTAATTGGGAGGTAATACTAATGCAGCGGAAGCTTCTTATTTTATTTTTAGTCGGAATAATAACACTTGGAATTGCATCTGCGAGTGGAGCAGCAATGGGAATCCGCACAGTTAATAATTCTGCTGATCCATGGACAACTTGGGCAAAGGATCATACTATTCAAGTGCTTGTCATAGAGAAGATTCGTTACCAAAATGGAGTGCTCACGAGACATGTTGAGTACTCTGGGGATGAATTAAAGGTCAAATTCGGGGTTAACAGACTTTTCAAGGTTGAGAAGTGGTAGAATATTATAAATCACCCTGGCACGTTTGTAGAGACTGCATATACCTATACAACGCCATTGGGGAGAAAAACGATGGGTATGCTACTTTAATCTGGAGGTGAGAAAATGCAGCCCAGGTTTTTCCTTTCAACATCTCTCCTTGCTCTCTCCCTCTACTTCGCCTATCTGATCCTCATCTTTGCACTCACACATCTGGGCCTATCGGGCGATGAGCCTAGCACGATCATCGACTTTTTGCCCCTTGCCCTTGGTATCCTTGTGGTATCGATCCCCTCGTTCTTCTTCCTCAAGATGACGAGAATGTCTCCAGGGCTGTTTTGGATGTTCTCAACCGTTACGGTAACCTTCGCCTCCCTCCTGACTTATCCGATCGCCACAAGGGGCTGCACGCCGGCAACCTGCGACGATACTATCCTGTGGTTCTTTCTGGTTGTGCTAACCAGCCTGGGCTTTCTGATCGGGGCAGCGATATACAGACTGAGCGGATGGCAGGGCTTCAGAAATTCTCAATCCTCTTGAGTTTTATTCGTTGTTCCCCACCGAAACTATTTAAAGCCCCTCCCTTATTCTCACTGGGATTACGATTACGGAGGTGGTGATATGCAGAACATCCCGCCGCAGGTTCAGGCTATGTTGGGCCAGCTCGAGAGCTACCAGCAGCAGCTCCAGCTCGTTGTCCAGCAGAAGCAGAAAGTCCAGCTCGACCTCACCGACGCCAAGAAGGCCCTTGAGGAGATAGAGAACCTTCCGGAGGATGCCGTCGTTTACAAGACCGTTGGCACGCTCATCGTCAAGACCACCAAGGACAAGGCCGTTGCGGAGCTGAAGGAGAAGATAGAGACCCTCGAAGTCCGTCTCAACGCCCTTGAAAGGCAGGAAAAGAAGCTTAACGAGAAGCTCAAGGAGCTTACCGCCCAGATACAGGCCGCGTTAAGGCCGCCGACTGCCGGCTGACCCTCTTCTTTCTTACAGATTATTTCCGTCAACGGTGATAGACATGGATGGCGAAGGGAGGAGAGTAGTTCATATAGGTCTTCCAGAGCTTACCGAGGAGCAGATAATCGAGGTAGGTGAGCTCGCACAGAAAGTCGTGATAAATCACGTCTTTGATGCCCTCAACAGGAGCGACGTGAAGGACATAGAGGTAACGACGAGGATAAACAGGGGAGAAACCCTCGACCTTGAGCTTGAAGTATACCTAGAGGTTCCCGTTTTCGTGAAAGTTGACGTAGAGAGGCTGATTGACGAGGCGGTTGAAAAGGCCTACGCGGTCGTCGAGAAAAAGCTGAGGGAGATCGCAAATGAAGGGCAAGATAAAGCTTAGACGCTTCCTTGAGACCACTGAGGATAAGTCGTTTCTCCTCCTCTGCCACCACAACGCTGATCCCGATTCCCTTGGCTCTGCAATAGCGTTTGCTCGTTTTCTGAAGGCGAGAGGAGTTGAAGAAGTTAGAATTGGCGTCGCCCAGAGCGTTTCTTCATACGCGAAGAGACTTCTCACGCTTTCTCCCGTCCCAGTTGAGAAGAACCCTTCCGTTGATGAAGACGTAGTTGTTATATTCGACACATCTTCCCTCGAACAGCTTGAGCCGATTGAGATTCCAAAGGATAAGTTTACAATCCTAATAGACCACCACGCCGAGAAGAAGAACCCGGTAAAAGCAGATATTTCTGTCGTTGATTCAACGCGAACATCCACGGCTGAGATCGTGTGGGAGCTCTTTAAGTACCTTGGATTCGCTGAAGAGATTTCGGTTAAGGCCCTCCTTGCAGGGATCGTCACCGATACCGCCAACTTCAGGTTCGCGAACTCAAAAACGTTCAAGTCCGTATCCGAGATGCTTGAGGCTTTTCCAGTTCAGATGGGAGAGATTTTCCAGCTGGTTGCCCCAGTGAGCGACGAGAACATTGACCAGGCAAAAAGGATGGCCGTGCTGAAGGCCTGCCAGAGGATGGAGATAAGGAAGTTCAGGAAGTACATAATAGCAGTCTCAAAGGTCTCGGCCTACGAGTCGCTCGTCTGCAAGGTCCTCCTCCAGCTTGGCGCTGACATAGCCATCGTTGGAAGTGAGAAGAACGGCGTCAGGATTTCCGCGAGGGCCAAAGAGAGCCTCGTGAAGAAGGGCCTCCACCTTGGGAAGATAATGGAGAAGGTAGGGCCAATCATCGAAGGCTCTGGTGGGGGACATGCAGGAGCCGCCGGAGCAAACGGGAAGAAGAACCTTGATGAAGCTATCAAGCTTATACTTAAGGAGATTGAGAAGTTTTTGAGGGAGGTGGGTTGAGTGGCTAGGTGTCCTCTCTGTGGAAAGGCCCTCGACTGGGCCGAGCTGATAAACCAGATGCTCGAAAAGGGTGTTGGCGAGGATGTTTTCAGGGACAGGGATAAGTTCATGGAGACCTTCAACGACTTTGTTTTCAAATGTCCTCACTGCGGCGAAGAGTTCTACGGAAGGAACCTTCCAGCTTTGGAGGCTGAGAAGGTGTTCGAGCTGTTGAACGACTTCAAAGGCTCAATAGACTGGGACAACAAAAGGGTACGCCTCAGGCTCAACAGCCTTCTGGCGCTCGACACCATGCTAGAGCAGTGGAACCGGAAGGTGACGCAGAAAAGGCCTTAAAGAGGCTCCCCCAAGTTCTACATCTTTAGAACTACACGCACATTTCAAGATGGCGAGTAACACTAAACGCTCTGACATGCAAAAACTTAATATAGAAGTTTAGAGGATATTTCTATTGGTGATACCATGAGAAAAGTAATCCCTGCAATGCTCCTCGTGGGTTTGATTTTTTTTTTCTGGTTTTTTCGTAACGGCGAGTGATATACAGCTGCCGTATTTCAGGAACCTGGCAAGTGTGAACATCCAGAATGCAGGGGAGGCACACGTCTTTGTTTCGGCCCTTTACCCCGAGGGATTCAGGCAGATTGCCGAATACGACATCAAGAACAATGGAAGGATTGTACTAAATCTCGGCGACCTCAGGAAGGCCTGGGAAGAGGAGTACAGGAAAAACAAAAGGCTGTCACAGCCGCTGATTCTTCTGACGGTAGTAACTAAAGACGGCAACGTCTCCATCGAAAGCGTCAGCTTCGATTGGAAAGAACTGCCCCAATCAAGAGGCGTGGTTCCCAAGTTCAGGGCATTAAAGAACGCCGTGAAGACATCCTCCAAGCAGACAAACGACGTGCAGCCCCTCTACTATTACAGCCGCACGCTGGTGGACTCCTACGAGTGGACGGCGCCGACCATAGTGGCCCAGGTAATCCCGGACAGTTCAACTAAGGGATATATCTCGTACACATACTTCATCAACAAGAAAGTTGGGTTCAGCATCAACGCGTTTGTGGACACAGACTGGACCCGGCTGGCTTCGTACAATATAATCCGGAAGGAAGAGAGTGGCAAGCACGCTAGTGGTTTTCCAAAGGGCAGCCCGTATTACATCTGGATGAACGTCAAGTACCGCTACGAGAAATGGCGGGTTTACAGTGCAGGCTGGGTGTGGTACGAGGAGTACGTGTACGTTAAGGACTTCTATCCAAGCACGATAAGCGGCGGAACGTCAAAGCCTGCCGACGCCCAGGTTCCCCCAATTGATAAATGGGCAGATGAGGGAGTTTACCCATCCACTAGTATTGAGCCGTATTATACCTTTTCTCTGTGGAATCTGGATACGGGCAGTTTCGCGATGGACGTTCTAAAGTTCATCGATATTCTCGAAGCCGTGGGGAAGATAAGCAAAACCGCCGCCGAGAAGGCCAGTCTCATCGGGCTCTTTATCGACGTGGGTTTTGAATACGACAACATGAAAGCGTTCGACTTTGACCTTTCTTTAGACTCGGATGTGCAAACAAGCCACCATGTCTGGAGGGGGGAGAGCACGGACATATCCACGGTTCCTGTTCTGTGTTTCAAAGTTGGTTAATATCTCCTTTCAAATTTTTCGTTTTCACGTTGGAGAAGGCAGTACATGATTGATGTCAGGAGTCTAACCTATAGCCGAAGGGTTAGGCTTTTAGACCCTACGCATATTTCTTCTTGGTGGTTTCTGTGGAAGCGGTAAAGAGATACCTCTCACGGAAGGACTTCAAGAGCGCACTCAATTCTGCACTTAAAATTGAGGATAGCTTTGAACGTCTTCTTGCACTCCTGAGAATCTTCGATGAGTTTCCAAGAGAGGAAGTTCTCTCCGAGATGCTCCAAGCCCTTGATGGCATCGAGGACAAGAGGGAGAAAGCGCTCGCCTATTCCATAGTTGGAAGGGCCTTCTATCAGCTCGGACGGGAGAGCGCAGGGGAGAGATACATGACACTCGCTGTTTCCCTCGCAAAGGAGTTCTCATCTCCCAGGATCAGGGGAGAGCTTCTAGCGGGCATTGCCAGAAACCTTGCCCTCTCGGACAGGTATAGGGACGCATACCTGCTCTTCTGGGAGGCCGTTGAGGCCCTCCAGTCTGCGAGGGGCCTGTCTTCAGCAGTCCTGTCATCACTTCTCAGCGTCGCCAGGCTTATTGAAAAAACCGCCGACGAGATAAACGCTCCCATCGCCCTCGACTATTATCGCCTGGCAAAGGAGGTCTATGAGTCCCTCTTCTTCAACCTCCAAGCCAAAGAGCTTTCCGAGAAAATAGAGCTTATAGAAGAGGTTCTCCGCAGGGGGAAAACCGTTGTTGATTCCCTTGTGGATAGGGGAGACGTTGAAAAGGCGGTAGACTTAATCCGATTCTTAGACCTCAGGGAGAGGGCCTCGGAAATGCTGAAACTCAGCTACTGGCTCTTCCTCCACGAGAGGCCAGACCTCGGAAGGAGAGTCTTTGAAGACGCCATGAACCTCATACTCGTTGGAAAGTTCAGACCCTCCGATGAGGAGCTTTTCAGAATAGCAAAGAGAATGCTCCGCATAGGCCTCGTCGAAGAGCCGCTTGTCCTCGCGGGCATCATTAAGGACTCCCACCTCGCCTCTGAGCTTTTAGGGGAAGTGGCCATCGCCTACAGGCGGATGGGAGAGCTCTCAAAGGCCCGCTCGATAGCGGAGGGAATTCCCGACGAAAGTGTTAAGAACCGCATTTTGAAGGCACTGGAAGGTGGTGAAGATGTGGGACACGAGCAAGGATTACCGCTTACTGGTCGCGGAGAAAAGCGTGGAGCTGTTCCTGAAGACGATAGAGCACGCGAAGTTCAAGGGAAAGTGGAACAAGAAAGGGGCCCAACAGCTGGCGAAGGAGATGATTCCGGAACTGCAGGCGATGAGGTACAGCTATCTCGACCCGAAGGAGCTGATTGAGACACCGCAGATGAAGGCCCTGAAGGAGAAAGCCCTCGGGATAATCGAAGCTCTTGGCGGGGAGGACTGGCACCACAAGTTTCTCAGCTTAGCGGACAAGAGCGAGCGCGAGAAGGTAGAGGAAGCCGTTGCGAAAGTTCGCTTCTTCCTGAATACGATCCTTGGCCTTGACAGGAGACTGGCCTTAGGGAAGATAAACGACCCTGTCATAGCGGTGGACATCAAGGTCGGGGAAGTTATGAGCGTCGCCAAGCACCCCAACGCCGACCGCTTGTTAATTACCAACGTCAACATCGGCGACAGAGCTATTACAGTCGTCACCAACGACCTAACCGTTAAGGAAGGGAACCGCGTTGCCGTAGCTCTCCTCCCGCCGGCAAACTTCCGCGGAATAGTCAGCGAGGGTATGTTCCTCGGTGCTGGGGAGGGTGTTTTGAAGGACGTTAAGGGCGAAATCGGCGGCCTTCCAAAGGGAATCCCGCTTGAGGCCCTCAACGAGACGAGGAACATCGTCGAGGCGTTTTTGAAGGACTGAGTTTTTTATTTTCCACTGGATTTACTTTTTAACCAACTATTGGGAAAACCTTTTTATCCACAGCGACATAAACATAGGGCAGGGATGACTAACAATGAAAAAAGGAATATTTCTGGTCTCAGGCATCGTGATTCTTCTCATAGCTGTGAGCTTGGGCTATTCCCACTTTCATAAACCATCAAGGCACGCTTACAACCCAATGTCATTTGTTCCCGATGATGTGATTAACATCCTCCATGACAACAACATCAGCGATGAAGCCCTCGAGCCTCAGCTCACCTACTGGGTGAAGGGGGAGTGCCCGAACTGCAGGATTCTCCAGGTGGAGGGCATCCTAAAAATCGGCAATACAACATATCTGGCCTTTTTCAATATCAGCGACAAGTCTCTGCATCTTTTGCCTGCCAACGAGAGTGCTGTTATTGAATACCTTGAGGTTTTCAGGGAACATGGTGGAAAAGTCTTCCCCTGCAACTCCACGGCAATCGGGAGATACGGCAACATTACATTTAAAGCGGATGCCGGCACCTGCATCGTTCCGGCGGTTGTCACTGCGGAGGGATGAGTAATGCTCGGAATACTCCTGGCCTCGGCCCTCTCCTATGGACTGCTCTTTGTTATCCCTATTGTTTACAGAGAAAAGCCTCAAAAAACCGCTGATTATATTGCGGCCCTCCTCTATGGCCTTTTCCTAATCCCCTCATCCTTCATCCTAACCTTCGTGAGCACCGCCATGATAGACGGCCTAGGCTTTGATAAATACCTGCCCAGCAGTGCAGGGTTGATCGCAGTGCTTCTGCTGGCTTCTCTAATTTTTACTGCACTCTCTCTCGTGCCCCTCCTGCCTGTGAGGAAGAAGAGAAAAATCAAAAAGCCCGCTGGATTGCTCTTTCTCGCGAGCTTTATCTGGAATCTGATTCTCGTTGTTGTCTTAGGGTGGCTTAGGGTTGGTTAGCTTCCACCCTCTTCTTCACCACTTCAAGTGCCCTCTCAGCATCCTCCTTGAACTCAGGAAGGCCGAGCTTCTCCATAGTTTCTGGCAATGGAACGCCAAGCTCCTCGTGCCAGCCCCTCAGCCTGTAGAACTCCCTTCTCGCTTCGAGGAAGTCGTTGTAGTCTATGAACGCCGCGTTGCCCTTTGCTGGTCCATCGGGCTCGGGCTCCCACCAGCGCGGCGGAATGGTGTCGTCAAGCGGGGGAGTCACCCAGTCGAGGGCATTGTGTATCCTCGCCATGCTCTCAACGGCCTGAGCCCTCTTCCTGAGCTCCTCTAACGTCCACTCCTCGCCCGTGACGAGGGAGTAGAGGTGGGCGAGCTCCTCCTTCGTGTAGGGCAGGAAGTCGCACACTCCAAGCATGTCCGTGATGTACCTCCCGTCCCTCTCCTCTATGAGCGAGGGGACGAGCTCCTTGGCCGGCCCATCGTTGGGCAGGCTGTGCGGGAACGGCCAGCCCCTCATATGGCTCGCCCCAACGTCGGCCGTTGCGTAGCTCAGGGCGAAGGTCCTCCTTCCGCGCGGGTCCCATGCAGGGCTCTCCATGCCCTTGACGTGGACAGCAAACTCGCAACCCCTCCCTAGGCGCTCGCAGGCCCTCTTGACTCCATCGGCAAGGATTGCGCCAATGCCCTTACGCTCGGCCATCAGCTTTATGAGCCTTTCCTCGGCCTCAGCGTCGCCGAAGCCCTTCAGGGGGAAGCCTATCTCATCCTCGCCGATTAAACCACGCTCAACCATCTCAAAGAGCCATGCTATCGTATTCCCCGTGGCTATGCTGTCCATGCCGAGGTCGTTAACGAGCCAGTTGAAGTAGGCCACAGCGGGGAAGTCGAAGACACCAGTGGCTGCCCCAAGCATCGCTATGCTCTCGTACTCGGGCTTGACGCGGATCTTCCTGCCTTTGTACTCGACTTCTACATATCTTGCGCACTTTATCGGGCAGCTCTTTCCGTGGATGTACCACTCTGGCTCGACTTCGTACTTCTTGACCTCGTTGCCGGCCAGCTTATCGGCGAGCTCGAAGGGTATGTGGGGCCTCGTGAAGTTGTAGGACGGGCTCATTCCCACCTCCGCCGCCCACCAGAGGGCGCTCGTGGTTCCATACGTCCTCTGGTCTGCGTACTTTGGATCGGTGGCGAACTTCTCATAGTACTCCTGCCACAGCTTCTGGAACTCCTCTGGTTCGGCCACCTTGGGCCTCTCGCCGGGCTCGACGACAACCGCTTTGACCCTCTTGCTTCCAAGGACGGCACCGAGACCTCCCCTTCCGCTGGCCCTCTGGGTGTCGTAGATGACGCTCGCTATCCTGCTGAGCCTCTCGCTAGCAGGTCCTATCATGGCCATGCTCGCGCTCGGATGCTCCTTCCAGATGAGTTGGGCAGTCTCGTAGGTCCCCTTGCCCCAGAGGTGGCTTGCGTCCTTAATCTCAACCTTTCCGTCGTGTACGTAAAGGTAAACGGGCTCCTCGCTCTTTCCTTCGATTATAAGAGCGTCGAAGTGTCCCTTCAGCTTCGGGCCGAAGAAGTCCCCGGCAGCAGAGTCGCTTATGAGCCTCGTCTCGGGGCTCTTGCTGACAGCGATTACCTTGCTCGACCCGGGAATGAGGCCCGTTAAGCCGCCGGTGGCAAACACGAACTTGTTGGCTGGGCTCAGCGGATCGGTTCCAGGAGGAACCTCTTTGTAGATGATGTAGTAACCGAGCCCCTTTCCGCCGATGAACTTCCTTATCACTTCATCCGGAAGCTCTTCATAAGTAACCTTTCCAGTTGTCAGGTTTACACGGGCTATCTTGTTCTGGTAGCCGTACATCAGAGGCACCTCCTTGCGTTCTCTCTATCCTCCTCAGAAAGGCGCCATCCCATAGCGCCGAAGTTCTCCTCAAGGTGCTCCCTGCTTCCGGCTTTAGGGATGGCTATGACGTTCTCCTCCCAGATGAGGTAGTTGAGCGCAACCTGAGCGGCTGTCTTACCGTACTTCTTCCCGATCTCGGCCAGGCATTCGTTTCTCGCGAGGGTTCCCTTTTCCAGTGGGGTGTAAGCTATCAATGCAATCCCCTCACGCTTCATGTAGTCGAGCAGACCTGTAGTTTCTGGCCAGCGGTCTTTGAGGGAGTACTTGACCTCGTTGGCGACTATCTCGTACTTCTTCATCGCCTCCTGGCTCCTTCTGAGAAGTTCAAGGTCGAAGTTGCTGACGCCGATGTAGCGGATTAGTCCTTCATCAACGAGATCTTCAAGGGCATGTAGCGTCTCCTCGATTCTCTTAAAGTCATCAACGGGCCAGTGAAGGAGGTAGAGGTCTATGTACGTGCCGAGCCTCTTTGCGCTCGCCCTCGCGGCCTTCTTTGCTTCCTCGTAGCCGAAGTGTGTCGGCCAGACCTTGCTGATGATGAATATGTCTTCGCGCTCGAACTCCTTTATGGCCTCTCCAACCAGCTCCTCGGAGTGGCCGGCGCCGTAGAACTCTGCAGTATCGATGAGGTTGATCCCGAGCTCAAGGCCGTACCTTAGAACCTCAATGCTCTCCCTGTCCATTGAATAGTCAGGGGCCTCTCTGCCCCCGATTCCCCAGGTGCCCATGCCTATGGCCGTAACTTTATCGTCGCCTATTCTCTTAAGGTCGTCAAAAACCCTAACCTTCTTCATCTTTCACACCAAAACGATTTGGAACTCGACCTTAATTAATGTTTCCCTGCCAGTGATAAAAAGGGTGATAAAAACTTCAAGGATTATGAGCTCTAACACTGTGGTCAAAGATTTTAGGGCCAATACCCCAATTTAAATTGAGGTGATTCGGATGTACTCTGAAGTCCTTCCCGGGATATACCGGATTTTCGACACCTTCGTGAACGTCTACCTCATCGACCGAGAGGAATACATCGTAGCCGTCGATACGGGAATAGATACCACATGTGATAAAATTCTCAAGACCGTTGAAGAGCTCGGAAAGCCCCTTAAGACAATAGTCTTAACCCACGGCCATTTTGACCACACAGGCTCGCTAAGGTGCCTGAAGGAGAAGACCAAAGCTTTGATAGCGGCTCACAAAGACGAAGAAGACCTGATTTTTGAAAAGACTGGGTTAATGCCAGAGGTTAAGCTGAATGATGGAGATGTGTTTGAGGGCCTCAGAGTCTTCCACAAGCCCGGACACACAAGTGGGAGCATCTGTCTCCTCGATGAAGTCACCAAGAGCCTATTCGTTGGCGACCTCGTGGTCGAGAGAGAGGGAAGGCTCGAGGAGGTTCCCCACCAGTACTCGCTCGACCCCAAGATGAACCAGAAGAGAATAGCTGAGCTTCTGGAGATAGACTTTGAAAACCTCCTTCCGGCTCACGGGGAACCGCTGATCGGGAACGGGAAGGAGAAACTTAGGGAACTCGTTGAGAGGCTGACACTCTGAGTTTTCAAGCCCATTTCTACCTTTCCACGGCTTTTGAGGAGATGGTCGTTTTATCCAATAACTTTATAAATCCTCGCTCCATATGGAGCCGGACAAATAATCCAGGTGATTAAAATGAGAAACGCCAAACTCCTCGGAGTGCTTTTCCTTGTGGCGATCGTTTTTGTTAGCGGATGCATAGGAGGTTCATCAGAGCAGACCCAGACGAGGAGCTCTTCAACGCCGAGCACTACACTCACAAGCCAAAACACACCATCCCCAACAGAGAATTCAGCCAATACGGCTACACCGGCTTCGGAAAATTCAACTACCCTGAAATGTGAGTGCCCGAAGGCCAAGCCCTACTACCCGCTAACCATCGCTGACTTCGCGGGCAGAAACGTCACCATTGAGAAGGAGCCGAAGAAGATAGTCTCCCTCGCCCCGAGCATCACCGAGACCCTCTACTTCCTCGGCGCCCTCGACAGGGTCATAGGAGTTACCAAGTTCGACGACTATCCCCCTGGAGTTCAGGAGGGCAGGGAGATAATAGGCGGCTTCAGCGACCCGAACATCGAGGTGATAGCTTCTCTCGAACCCGACCTAATAATAGGCACCTCAATGCACCTCAAGTACCTTGACCAGCTTGAGAAGATAGCGCCGGTCATAATACTCGACCCCAAGAACATGGATGAGGTCTATGATGCCATCGAACTCCTTGGGAAGGTTCTCAACCAGAGCGAGAGGGCTGAAGGAGTGGTCGAGTTCATGAAGGCCGAGGTTGCCGACGTTCAGTTCCGCGTTTCAAATAAGACGAGGCCAAAGGTTCTCTTCATAAGCTGGTGGAACCCGCTCTACGTCCCCGGCAACGGCACCTTCCAGGATTCACTCATCGAACTCGCCGGCGGTGAGAACGTCTTCCACGACGCCAAGAGCTGGGCCCAGGTCAGCCTCGAGGAAGCCGTCGCCAGAAACCCGGAGATAATAATCCTCTCAGCCCACGCGGGAGCCACCATTGACGACATCTGCAACAGCCCGCTCGCGGACACAGATGCCGTAAAGAACGGCAGGATATACTTCGTCAGCGACGACAATGCAGTATCGAGGCCAGGCCCAAGGCTCGTCGAGGCCCTTGAGGAGCTCTCCTACTTCATCCACCCAGAGGCCTACGGCTACAACTTCCAGCCCGTCACGTGCCCCGTGGAGGGCTGACCTTTTTCAAAAATTTTTAATACCAGACGGACAACCTTCCTCCATGGAGCGAAAAACCCTCTACAGAATCCTGCTCCCCATAGTGCTCGTACTGGCAATACTGTACACTTTGGGGCTTGTTGGCGTCATTCCATTCGAGGTGAGCTACCGCATCACGATATTCTTCCTGATTCTCTTCGTACTCCTGCGCTGGGAGCAGAGAAAAAGATGATGCTCCCAAAGGATGTGAGAAAGCACAGAAAGAAAAATAGAACGGCCTTCAAGCCCCGAACTTCTCGCTCCTGTTCATGAGGTCCATCATTATAGGCACTATGTCGTGGCCCTTTATCCTGCCAATTCCGCCGCGCATGCACTCCCTCTCTCCGAAGCTCTCTGTGTGGTCTGGCCTGACGCCGCCGCCAGCGATGAGGAGCGGAACCGGGTCGCCGCTGTGGTTCATGACCTCGCACGGTGTTGAGTGGTCGCCGGTTATCGCTATGACGACCTCCTCAAGGTCGATGTGCTCGAGGATGTAGCCTATCATCTCGTCGGCCTTCTCTATCATCTCGGCCTTGAGCTTCGGGTTGTTGTCGTGGCCAGCGGCATCGGTCGGCTTGAAGTGCAGGAACACGAAGTCGTAGTCCTTTAGCAGTTCAACAGCTTTCCTGGCCTTGGCCATCACGTCGGTGTTGTACTCTCCAGTTGCTCCCTCGGGAGTGTAGACGTCGAAGCCTATGGCCCTGGCAACGCCCTTGACGAGCGAGACCGCTATAACTGCGGCGGCCTTCACCTTCCACTGCTCGGTGAACTTCATCGGTATGTCGGGGTAGGTTCCGGCACCGCGGATGAGGAGGTAGTTGGCAACGGGCTTTCCTTCATTCCTGCGCTTCTCGTTGATCGGGTGCTCCTCAAGGACTTCGTGGGCCTGCCTCACGAACTCTTCGAGAATTTCGGCAACCTTCTTGCTCTCCTCATCCTCCCAGGTGAACTTGTGCGGCGGCTTTCCGGCCTCGTGCGGGTCGTTCTCGCCGACGCGGTAGCCCTTGGCCATGCCCCTGAGGACGAGAACGGCCCTGTGGCCGGTTGCACCGACGAATATGAAGTCAACCGGGAGCTTCACGTTCTCTTGAATGGCCTTGGCCAGCTCGTGGGCCTCCTCGGTGCTTATTCTTCCCGCACGCCTGTCAGTTATTATTCCGTTCTCGATCGTGGCGAAGTTCACACGGAAGGCTAAATCGTCTTCGTTGAGGTCGAGGCCTACACCGAGGGCCTCAAGGAAGCCCCTTCCGCGGTAGACCTTGTAGGGGTCGTAGCCGAATATTGAGAGGTGAGCGGTATCACTTCCTGCCGGCTGGCCAGGCTTTATCGGGTCCTGCTGGCCGAGGATTCCCATCTTGGCGAGCCTGTCCATGTTTGGGGTTTCGGCGTACTCAAGCGGCGTCTTTCCGCCGAACTCCTTTATCGGCCTGTCGCCGAGACCATCCAGGATTATGAGAAGTCCCTTCCTCTGCTTCATATCTATCACCGGTAGTGATTATCGATTCATCTTTAAAGCTTTGCTGAACCTTTCTGTGATATCTCACGAACTCCAATCGTTAACGGACCTGTTCCAGAAGGCTACTTCAAAAACTTTATGAAACATCCTCCCAACTCATCCCGGTGAGAGAAAGTGGAAATGCTGGTGTGGGCAGGTTCAATAGTCATCGGAATAATACTCCTCGTTGTCTTTGGAGACAAGCTCTCGGACAAAATAATCGAAGTGGCGGAAAAGGCCGGCGTATCCCCTCTAATAATCAGCCTCGTGGTCATAAGCCTCGCAACGACGCTGCCCGAGATTACAACGAGCGCAATGGCGAGCATCACGAAGGCCGAAGGCATAGCCCTCGGCAACGCCCTCGGGAGCATCTTTGCAAACATAGCACTCATCCTCGGCCTTGCCTCGGTTATAAAGCCCCTGAAGGCTGGAAGCGGTGCGTATGAGAATTCCCTTGTCATGCTGGCTTCCCTCGGCTTCCTGATGCTTTTATCGATTGATGGGACCCTTTCGAGGCTCGACGGTACCCTCCTTCTCGGAGCTTACGCCCTATACCTCAGATGGCTTTACAGAAAGCATTTCGCAGGTAGAAGGGAACTTGAAAAAGAACACCACACCAGAGCAACGCCGATAGATTATGTGCTGCTCTTCATCTACGGTGGATTGATGGTCATAGGTGCAAGGCTCGTCGTTTACGGGGGCAGGAACATCGCTGAGGCCCTCGGAGTAGCGGAGTACGTCATAGGTGCCACCATTGTCGCGATCGGAACCTCCCTGCCCGAGATGACCAACGCCCTCTACGGGGCAGTGAGAGAGCGAGGCAGTATAAGCGTCGGGAACGTGATCGGAGCCAACATAATGAACGCCCTCGTGGTTCTTGGGCTGGCCTCGCTGATAAGGCCTCTCCCAACCGGCGCATCAACGCTAACGATAGTTTTGGTTCTGATGGCAATGCTTCCGATGATAGCCGAGCTGAAGAGGTCCGGAGGACTCGACAGGAGGATAGGTGTTTACTTCCTGGCACTTTATGTGGTCTATCTTGGACTGCTGTTTTCAGGGGTAGAGCTCTAGTTAAGCTTTTAAGCCCCCTTTCTTTCTCCCGACGGAGGTGAGGAAATGAAAGTCCTATGGGCACCTTGGAGAATAGAGTACATACGCTCACCTAAACACGATGGTTGCATATTCTGTGATTTCCCTAAGGAAAACCGAGACAGGGAAAGGCTCATTCTCTACCGCGGGAAGCATGCTTTCGTGATCATGAACAACTACCCATACAACCCAGGACATGTTATGATAGCCCCCTACAGGCACGTTGGCAAGCTGGAGGATCTTACCGAAGAGGAGCTTTTGGAGATAATGAAGCTCTCCCAGCTCATGATAAAGGCCATAAAGAGGGCCATGAACCCCCACGGTTTCAACCTCGGAATAAACCTCGGCAGGGTGGCCGGAGCGGGGATAGACGACCACGTCCACCTCCACATCGTGCCCCGCTGGAACGGGGACACCAACTTCATGCCCGTCATAGCAGACACAAAAGTCATCCCGGAGTCGCTTCAAGAGGCCTACGATGAGTTAAAACAGGCAATAGAGGAAGTAATTGGGGAAGAGCCTAAAGCCCTCTGAGCTTTACATCAAACTTCTTTTTACAGGAAAAATCCTTGAACGTTGCATCCGGCTCCAATATGCTTTTGAGGGCCCAAAAATTCCCTAACATAAGTCTAAAAAGTATCCTTTGTAGACATCTACTGGTGATGATTCTCCATCAAGAACTCCTTACACTTAGAGAGCTCAAACGTTAAGAAAAAGGTTAAAAAGATACATAAGCGCTACTTTAACCTTCAAGTCTGTCAATGTCGTAGTTAAAGGTTTTCCCATCTATCTCGGGCGTTGCAGACTTAAGCACTTCGAAGGTATAGACCCTCCCCTTTTTCTCTACTTCAACCAGCGTAGTGCTCATGAACTCTATTATAGGAACCGCTATTGGGTTAACGCTTTCAAGGATGTCCCGATTTATGAAGTATATTGCTATCCTCCTTTTGTCTCCAAGTCTGCGGGATACCTGCGCCAGAGTTTCCATTAGCTCAACCCGATCCTCAGTGAATATTAGCGCCTTCTCAAGGCCCAGAACCGGGTTTATTGTGACATCCTCGTCAGATATAACGCCTGAATAAACTTTCTCGTACTCCTTCCGCAGTATTGCACCGCCCCTCGGGCTTACCCTCCCCACAACGTTCCCAACGTCAATTATTCCGCCGATTTTTATTACCGAGGCGGATTCGAGGGGGAAACATCAAGACCCATGAGCTCAAGCTGCACTTTATAAACGTGCAGTGTGTCCAAAAAGTCATCCACAAGTACCTTCCTGCCCTCTTCCAAGGCCCATCTCAAGAGCAGGTAAAGGGCGTAGGAAGGGACTGCCGATGAGTCGTGCTCCATGACCACGGTCTCGCCGGGTTTTAGGCTTGAAAAGAACTTAACAATCTCCATAAATCTCTCACCTGAATACCAATACGCACGGGGAAATATAAGAGTTGTGGTATAAAAAGCTGAGGAGATGAAACAATTTGTAACAATCATCGGGAAAAATTGCCAAAAAGTGCCTGCCACTTTTCCCTCGTCTGCTTCCAGCAGCCAGGGGGCATGAGATCGCCCTCGGGACAGTAGCCGAGCTGAACGCACCTCGGCCCGAGTTTAGCCCACTTTATTATCGGCCTCAGCTCCTCGTTCTTAGCAATCTCCTCAAGCATCTTCCAGGCCACTTCCCTTATCTCCCACTGGGCCCTTTCACAGGCCCTAAGTCCCAGGAAGTGCTTCAGCTCGCGGAGGTTCATGGTGACGACTATCTTAGTTCTGACCGCCTGCGGGAGGATGAAGCGCGCATCTTCCTGGTGCTGACCGCGCTCAATGCTTTTTTTGTAGAGCTCAATGGACTTTTTCATGAGTTCCTTCCATTCCTCGAGGAGTTCTGGGTCGTTCTTTATTCCCTCTGGGATGACAAAAGTTTCCTCAACGTCTTCAGGGTTCAATACGATATAGCGCTGTGACTGTTGGGTATAAGAGGCAAGTCTATGACGAACAATTTGGTGCGAACAAACGCGAGAACATCCCTCAATTGCGAAGGTAAGCGTCGCATGCTCCAGAATGCTCTCGTGACCGTAGCCGAGAACCCTCGGAAGGTGCATTTCAACATCGTTCTTATTGATCCTCCCGAATGCCTCAGTTTCCCAGCCGTCCCAGTAGCTTATAAGGGCCGCCCATGTGACAGTTTCGAGCGGCTTTTTTGTATAATTGACAAGAGTGACCTTTATTTCATCCCCCATCAACGCCACCGTGAATAGGGGGAAGAAGGGTTTATTAGCTTTGTTGAACACAAAAAAGAAAATTTCAAGAAAGCTCATTAAGCCGGCTGCGCCCTGCCTGGAACTTCATCGGGCAGGGAGAAGAAAGCCACTATCTCCAAGATCGCCGCTATCAGTATGAGGAGGGCACCTATTAGGATTATCATAAGCACTGCACCGATTATGTACAGCAGTGCAGCTGTTTTAAACGTCCCAACGCCGGTCTCCTCCGCAATCATGTCATAGCTCTGCTTCATGAAGATAACACCGATGATCATCAGAATCACTGCAACGATTAGGCCAAGTCCAAGCGCCCCAAGGCCCAATGCAAGGTCTCCAGTCAGAAGCGGCATGAAGAACGAGCCGAAGAGCACTATCCCAGCGATTATGTTGAGAATTGCCGCCCATAGGTACTTGTTGAATATCTCCTTGTTGCCGGTAGCGTCAGAAATCTGCTTCACTGCCACGAGCTTCAGTATAAATCCTATAAAGCCCAGGCCAACGAGGCTCAGTATTGCCCCAACTCCACCCAAAATCTTTGCATTGCTCAGGCTCCCATGGTATCACCTCACCGAGATTATCGTGCTTCTACCTCTTAAATATTTCCCATGTACGTCGGAAACTATGAGCACAATTTCATAGAAACCTGATAAACTGACACATGTCGTCATTAACCCCATTACGTTTGGAAAATACGGGAGAAATTCGAGGCAAAACTTTCCATCACTGCCCCCGTTTTTCCGACGAAAGGGTTATTAAATCCACCCCCCAGCTTTAAACGGTGATGCACATGGTGGTTAGCTTAGCCGGAAGGGATGTTCTCTGCCTCCAGGACTTCACGAGGGAGGAGCTTGAGACGATTCTCAAGACGGCCGAGATGATGAAGATTTGGAACAAGATTGGAAAGCCGCACCGCGTTCTCGAGGGCAAGACCCTCGCTATGATATTCCAGAAGCCCTCGACGAGGACGAGGATTTCATTCGAGGTCGGCATCTACCAGCTCGGCGGCTATGGCCTTTACCTCAACGCCCAGGACCTTCAGCTCAGGAGGGGAGAAACCATAGCCGATACTGCCAGAGTTCTCAGCAGGTACGTTGATGGAATAATGGCTAGGGTTTTCGACCACAAGGACGTTGAGGATCTGGCAAAGTACGCGAGCGTCCCGGTCATAAACGGCCTTTCGGACTTCTCCCACCCCTGCCAGGCCTTAGCGGACTACCAGACTATACTCGAGAAGAAGGGCAGGATTCAGGGGCTTAAGATCGTCTACGTCGGCGATGGGAACAACGTCGCCCACTCCCTCATGATAGCCGGAACCAAGCTTGGAGCTAACGTTGTCGTTGCCACTCCAGAGGGATACGAGCCGGACCCGAAGGTCATCAAGTGGGCTGAGGGGAACGCGGCCGAGAGCGGCGGCTCATTCGAGCTCCTCCACGACCCGGTTCAGGCCGTCAAGGACGCAGACGTCATCTACACCGACGTCTGGGCGAGCATGGGACAGGAGGCAGAGGCTGAAGAGAGAAGAAAGATATTCATGCCCTTCCAGGTCAACAAAGAGCTCGTCAAGCACGCCAAGCCAGACTACATCTTCATGCACTGCCTCCCGGCCCACAGGGGCGAAGAAGTTACCGATGATGTCATTGACAGCCCGAACAGCGTCGTCTTCGACCAGGCCGAGAACAGGCTCCACGCCCAGAAGGCCGTCATGGCCCTTGTAATGGGTGGGATTAAGGTTTGAAAGCCCTTCTCTTTTCCTCCATTTTGTTAGGATTCATTTGAAGCTTTTTGAGTTGAGACTGAGGGTTGTTAAAATAGTGCAGAAAGTAAGCGGGAAACGGCTTTTCAGCCCAGCTCAAAGGAATTTGGAGCCTTTAAGGCATGAAATGCGAACAATGGGTCTCAAAGATCATGCAATGGCTAATTAGTTTCAGCTTATCTTTTTGTTTCCATAGAGAAGGTTCCTGAAAAATCACAAGTCAGGTGGAGCTGGAGAATACCCCCAAACCCCTACGCTACAACATCCCCCGAAACCTTTAACTAATTTCGCTTCGATGGTTCTCTTGGTGTTGAGATGGGAACTTACGTCATAGAAACAAACAAGCTCACCAAGTTCTTCGGCAAGAGGAACGTGGTGTACCACCTCAACCTCAGAGTGCCTAAGGGGGTCGTTTACGGCTTCCTCGGGCCAAACGGTGCGGGAAAAACGACCACTATAAAGATGCTGACCGGGGCGCTGAGACCCACCTACGGTGAGATAAGGATTTTTGGCCTGAGGATGCCCAACGACAGGGTTGAGATTATGAAGCGGGTAGGATACATGCCCGAGGTGCCGATAGCTTATGAAGACATGACGATTTTTGAGTTTCTGGTCTATATGGGCCGCCTGGCTGGCATGAAGAAGGAAGATGCCGTGGAGCAGGCGAAGGAGCTTATGGAGTACGCTGGAATTGGTAAGCTGGCCATGAACAGGATTGGGGAGCTTTCCTCCGGTCAGAAGCAGAGGACGAGCTTCGCGGCTGCGCTGATGGGGAATCCAGAGCTCCTCATACTGGACGAGCCAACGGCAAACCTCGACCCCCTCGGGAGAATGGAGTTCATTGGGAAGGTCATCCAGCTCGCCAAGGCCGGCAAGACTATCTTCATAAGCTCCCACATAGTCAGCGAGGTCGAGAAGATGTGCAACTACGTCGGGCTGATAAACCGTGGTACGATGCTCGCCCAGGGCAGGGTCAGGGAGCTTGCGAGCATTGAGGAGGACGACTACGACGTCCTGACCAGCGACAATGGAAAGGCGATGGCGTTCCTGCGGGAGAAGCCCTACATCCGTGAGGCCTGGGAAGAGGAGGGAATCCTCAGGGTCAAAGTTGACCCGCGCTTTCTCGACGAGTTCTTCCTGGCCTTTCCGAAGTACCTCGTGGAAAACGGCATCAGGCTGAAGCTCTTCAGGCCGCACACGAGTCCGCTTGAGAGAATCCTGATGGAAAAGTTTGGAGTGGGCGAGGAGGTGTGAAGTTTGAGAAATTCCCGCTTTTCCTTTGAATCACGGCTCGGGATAATATACGGGATTGAAGTGAAAAGGTTACTGCGCTCCCGCCGCCTCAAGCTCATGACCCTCCTGATGTTCCTCCCAGTTATCGTCTACTTCTTCACCCACGAAGAGATCACCGAGTACAGCACGCGCGCGCTCAGGATATCCTTCCAGGTTAACTTCTCCACTTACCTCGTCAACTTCTGGGCGAGCGTCATAGGCCAGCTCGTGGTCATAATCCTGATGAGCGAACTCCTTGGAAGCGAGATAGACAAGGGTACGATAAGGGTTCTCCTGACGAAACCCGTTAGAAAGAGTGAACTCGTTATCGGAAAGTTTCTCGGCGGGCTTACGGGAATGTTGGTGGTCTTCGGACTGCCCTACCTGGTCATGCAGATTTATATGGTTCTGCTCTACAAGCAGGGTTTCACTGGTCTCAGGGCGACATCCGGTGACCTGCTCTACTCCCTTGAGGTGACCCTCCTCTTGCTCGGCTCTCTAGGGGCGTTCGCAATGGCACTCTCAGTGGTTCTTTCGAGGCCCCTCTACGCCTCTCTGGCCAGCTTTGGAGTTATATTCGTCGCCCAGTTCATCCTCCCGCAGCTGCCTTTCTTCGACGACCCGGAGAGATTCACGCTCAACTACCAGCTCGGAGTCCTCCTCAGGGACAGGTTCACGCTCCACACGGGGCTTGACGTCTACAAGGGCGACCCGTCAACGACGCTGGTGTTCTTCGCATCGGTCATGCTCCTGAGCCTGATTCTCGCGATCCTCGGGCTTTACAGAAGGGAGTACAGGGGATGAGAACGATGGCGCGCGTGAAAACCCTCACTTTCGCGGTCTTAATGCTCCTCCTGCTGGCCGGGCAGGCTACAGCTCTTTCCATTGAGTTGGGAATCGATGAAGTCCTCATAGTGGACGGCCAGGTCTTTACCTTTGACCCCGGCCAGAGCGGGGACAGGTACCTTGTTAGCGTTTCGAGTCATGGAAAAGAAACGTCTTCCGTTCTCTCTTTCGGCGAAAAAATCACAGTGGGCAACGTGACTTACGTCATCGGCTCATACGACCGCCAGAACCAGAGGCTCACCGTTCACCTCCTCGGCAACTATACGAGCGTGAGAGTTATGAAGAAGTACGACTTCAGCGTTGAGGTTATAGAAGCATTCGACACCTACGCCAAAGTTAGGATTAAAAACACGGGCTTTTATCCGCTCAACGACACTCTTTCTGTTTCGTCGTCTTCCCAGGGCGCTTTTCCCATTCCCTCAAGCACTGTCCTAAAGGAAGTGGAGCTGAACCTTGCACCGGGCGAAGAGATAGTTTTCAAGGTCCCAAACCCTGGCCAGACGCTGGTCTTTAGTCTGAAGGAGAAGGGCATCTCAAAGGATGTTTTCCTTGGAACCTTAGAGCCCCAGGTTGAAATAGAAGACATAACGGGCGACGACAGAGTTAGGGTAAAGGTCCTCAACAAAGGCGACCCAGTTAACGCCACCTTCAGCCTCCTTTACAGCGGTAACCTGGTTTTGGAGTCGAAGAAAGTCCTGCTCCAGCGGGGAACCAACTGGGTGGAGTTCTCCAACTTCATAAACCAGGGAGCGATCGTGGTTGATTACGGAAAAATAATCCAGCAGACCTTCTACTTCAGGCCGGCGCTTCTGGTTCTCGAAAACATCTCCAGGGAGGGGGAGCTTCTCAAATTTGCGCTCAAAAACACGGGGGAGTCTCCTTTCAGGGGTTTCGTCAGCGTGACTCAAAACGGCGTTGTGGTGGGAAGTCCTACATATTCAGAGGTCTCCATAGGGCCCGGTGAGAGCGTATCACTGACCTTCAATGTTCCCGAAGAGGTCAGGTATCCAACCATCCTCGCTTCCTCTGACTCGGGGACTTTCTCCTTCACGGCCGAGGCTGGCGCTTCTGGCATCTCGGTCGAGGCGCTCTCAACGAGTATAAAAGTCCCCCTCGGCGGGAAGGGCAGCTATGCACTCGTCCTCTCAGGTTCAGGCCGGGTGAAGCTCGGCGTCGAAGGCCTTCCGGATTCTGTCGGCTGGAAGTTCTACGCCGGGGAAAGCGAGGTCGAGGAGATTAACGTGGACGGCTCGGCCCAGATGGTTCTCGTTATTGACGTGCCCTCCCTACCCCGGGAATTTCCCGTTGGTGAGCCGGTTATGTTCAACGTAACAGTCAGGGACGAGAAGGGAAACCTGCATGTAATCCCCCTGGAGTTCGAGGCCTACGGTCTGGCGTTCTTGCCGGTTTACGGGGACAACTGGCTGGCGAAGATGAACTTTACCGCCGAAACGCACTTTGTAGGAATTCCGTACCGGGTCGCCGCTAAGTCTCTGACTCCGCCGATCCAGTTCGAGCACTATTCCGGGGAGAAGATAGTCTTCTCGTACGGCAATTACGTCCGCTCCGGGCTTGACGTTGCCCTTCACGTCCTCTCTCCGAGTGGAGAGATTCTGCATTCATCAAGCCAGGGGAAGGGAAGACCCGACTTTGTGGTGTTCAACGAGTCTGATTTCATGCTCATGCTCGAGGGCGACAGGTTCGACGCAGTCCTTCTTGTTGCAGATTACCTCAAGAAGCCCGAGAACATCAGCTTTGAGCTCCTTCCAAAGCAGTTTGGGGAGGGTATAAAGACGTTCATCCTAAACGCCACTTCTCTCCGCGGGAAGAAGCTTGTAATTGACGTTAGCGCTGATCGGCCGGTTGAGGTTAGGCTCTACTACTTCACCCTCAACAGGGAGAGGGAAGATTTTGACCCGCTCTCCGCTGATTTCAAGGGGGCTTTCAGGGGTAAAGGGGAGCATGTGTCGGGAGAAATCCCTCTGAGGCCCTATGAAGATTTCATAGCCATCTCGATAATAGGCACCGGGAACGTCTCTTTGACTATGGCAGCGAAGGAAGTGCCCGTTTCAGTTAGCGGCCTTGGGAAGTACTCCGGCGAGCTAACAGTGGTCCTCCTGGCGCTCCTGCTGGTGGCAGTCATAGCTCTCGAACGGCGCCTCGGCTGATGGATAATTTCTCCAATAGCAAGATAGGAGTTGAGCTATGTAAAAGGTTTTTATACCCCGGTGCCCAATTAGGGGCAGGTGATCAGGAATGACGTTCGATAAGGAAAAGCTCAAGAAGATCCGCGAGGAGGAGGAGCGCTGGAACGAGACCACCGTTAAGAAGTTCCTTGAGAAGGCCCCCGAGAGAAAGGAGAAGTTCATGACGGATGACGGCTTTGAGATAAAGCGCCTCTACACTCCCGCTGACCTCGGCGAGGACTGGGACTACCTTGAGAAGCTCGGCTTTCCAGGTGAGTACCCCTTCACCCGCGGCGTTTACGCCACTATGTACCGCGGTCGCTTCTGGACGATGAGGCAGTACGCCGGCTTTGGAACGGCCGAGGAGAGCAACAAGCGCTACAAATACCTCCTCAGCCAGGGACAGACTGGTCTGAGCGTCGCCTTTGACCTGCCGACCCAGATGGGTTACGACAGCGACCACCCGATGGCAGAGGGTGAGGTCGGAAAGGTCGGTGTCGCTATCGACTCCCTCTGGGACATGGAGATACTCTTCGATGGAATCCCTCTCGACAAGGTTTCAACGAGCATGACCATCAACGCCACCGCGGCCAACCTTCTGGCTATGTACATCCTCGTGGCTGAGAAGCAAGGTGTTCCGCAGAACGTCCTCAGAGGTACCGTTCAGAACGACATCCTGAAGGAGTACATAGCAAGGGGTACCTACATCTTCCCGCCCCAGCCGAGCATGAGGCTCACCACAGACATCATCATGTACTGTGCCGAGAACGTGCCCAAGTGGAATTCGATTTCGATAAGCGGCTACCACATCAGGGAAGCTGGAGCAAACGCCGTCCAGGAGGTAGCTTTCACACTCGCTGACGGTATCGAGTACGTTAAGGCAGTCATAGAAAGGGGCATGGATGTTGACAAGTTCGCCCCGAGGCTGAGCTTCTTCTTCAACGCCCACAACAACTTCCTCGAGGAGATAGCCAAGTTTAGAGCTGCCAGAAGGCTCTGGGCATACATCATGAAGGAGTGGTTCCACGCAAAGAACCCGCGCTCAATGATGCTCCGCTTCCACACCCAGACCGCCGGCTCAACCCTGACAGCCCAGCAGCCCGAGAACAACATAGTACGTGTTGCGATTCAGGCTTTGGCGGCAGTCCTTGGCGGTACACAGTCTCTCCACACCAATTCATACGACGAGGCGCTCTCACTTCCGACCGAGAAGAGCGTGAGGATAGCCCTGAGAACCCAGCAGATAATAGCCTACGAGAGCGGCGTTGCCGACACAGTTGATCCGCTCGGAGGAAGCTATTACATCGAGTGGCTCACCGACCACATCTACGAAGAGGCCCTCAAGTACATCGAGAAGATCCAGAAGATGGGCGGCATGATGAGGGCAATCGAGCGCGGCTACATCCAGAAGGAGATAGCCGACTCGGCCTACAAGTACCAGAAGGAAGTCGAGGAGAAGAAGCGCATCATAGTCGGTGTTAACGAGTTCGTCGTTGACGAGCCGCTTGATGTTGAGATACTCAAGGTCGACCCGAGCATCAGGGACAAGCAGATCGAACGCCTTAAGAAGCTCCGCTCAACGAGAGATAACAAGAAGGTCGAAGAGGCCCTCGACAAGCTCAGGAAAGCGGCCGAAACCGAAGACGAGAACCTCATGCCATACATCATCGAGGCCCACAGACGCCTGGCGACGCTCGGAGAGGTCACTGACGTCCTTAGGGAAGTCTGGGGCGAGTACAGGGCCCCGCTGATCTTCTGAACCTTTCTATTTCTTTTCTACCCTTGATGGCTCCTCACACAAGTCCCTCGATACCGCCCCATATTCAAAGTGATTTCCAGCATGTAAGGGGACGCGGCCGGATTGAACGTTCACAAAAAAGCTTAAAAAAGGGTAGCGGAAGGAACGTTAGGCATTCACAGTGAGATGACCAAACTGGGAGGTGTGCTCATGGCGAGGAACAAGCCGTTTGCAAAGAAGCTGAGGCTTGCCAAGGCCGCAAAGCAGAACAGACGTGTTCCGGTCTGGGTTATCGTGAAGACCAACAGGAAGGTTATGACCCATCCCAAGAGGAGATACTGGAGGAGAACCAAGCTTAAGGAGTGAGGTGATTTGAATGATCAAGCCGGGAGAAGAAGTGATATTCGTAGTTCCGATAAACAAGATCAAGAAGAGGGTTCCACGCTGGAAGAGGGCTCCCAGGGCTGCCCGCTTCGTGCGCGAGTGGATAGCAAGGCACGCCAAGGCGGACGAGGTTGTGATAGGCACCGACGTCAACGAGAAGATATGGGAGCGCGGTGCCGAAAAGCCGCCGAGCAAGCTAAGGGTCAAAGTCGTCGTGGAAGAGGAGGAAGGCAAGAGGGTGGCCAAGGTCTCCCTCGCATGACCTTTCATTTTGCGAGGGATAGGGCATGCACATAGAAAGACTCGATTTTGAGAATTCACCGTATCTTGGCGTTTACGGTCTTGCAACCGATAGGGTAGTCCTGGTTAGGGAGGGTCTTCAGGAGAGAAAGCTTGAAGTCCTCCGCGAGGTTCTGAAGGCTCCCATTATTGAAACGAGCATAATGAAGTCCCGCATAGTTGGAATATTCGCCGCAGGGAATTCAAACGCCATATTAGTTCCCTGGTACGTGTGGGATGCCGAGCTGGAGCACATAAAAGGTCAGCTCAAGGAATACAACATAGAAACCCAGGTTGTTCCCTTCAAGAGCACTCTAACCGCCCTTGGGAATTTAATACTCGCAAACGACAATGCGGCCCTCATAAGCGCAAAGTTCAGCAGGGAGGAGGCTAAGGAGCTCGAAGACCTTCTCGGAGTGGAGGTTGAGAGGGGATTCATCGCCCAGTACCATGCCGTTGGGAGTGCAGGCGTGGTCACAAACAAAGGAGGCCTCGTGCATCCGGAAGCGACTGACGAGGAGCTTGAATGGCTCCGAGACCTGTTTAAAGTTGATGTCTACGTAGGGACTGCCAACATGGGCGTCCCCTTCGTTGGTTCCTGCATGCTGGCAAACTCTCACGGTGTTGTCGTGGGGCACCTCACGACTGGTCCTGAGATCGTTAAGATTGAAGAAGCCCTGGGCTTCCTTGACTGAGGAGGTGTGAGAAATGGAGGTTAAGGTCTTCCGCGTTAAAGGGGTCTTTGAGAGGCTTGGAAAGAAGGAGAGGTTCACGAAGGAGTACAGAGCACTGAAGGAGGAGCACGTAAGAGAGCTCGTTTACTCAGAGGTCGGAAGCAAGCACAGGGTCCCAAGGAGCAAGATAAAGATTGAGAGCATTGAAGAGATAAAGCCTGAAGAGGCCGAGAACCCGATCGTCAGAAAGCTCAGCGGCCTCTGATTTATTTTTCTACTTTCTGCGTAAGACAACCAAAGAAACCCCTGAGAGAGTTTATACGTTCTTCCAGCCCACCACCCGTGACTGGTAGTGACTTTTCGGGAATATTGTGAGCGGGTCAACGCCCCTTTCCCTGAGAAGGTGCCTCAGCTCGACCTCGTAATCGGATTTCTCGAGCTCCTCGCTCTCTCGGATCTCAACGACGAAGAGCTTTTCCACAAGCTCCCTTATCGTCCTGTAGCCGAGGCCGAGGAGGGGCCTAATGTAGGCCACATTGTAGCGGTCTTCGAGGGAACGGGCCTTTGGCAGATCAAGGAAAGGAACTCGATCATCTCTCCTCGTACCGTCGCTGACCCTCTCTACTTCTGGAAGGGATGCAATCGCCTCCAGGGCCTTTTCGTGTATGAACTGAATCGCGTTGTTAGGATGGCCGTCTGCAATCGCGGTTTCAGCCGCCCTCTCAAGAATTTCCCTCGGCAGATAGATAACGCGATGCTCGAAGCCCAGCCTCTCCGCCGTTTCTTTTGCGTGCCTCCAGCTATCAAGTAGCCCAAAGCTCACCGTTATTAGCCTAACCTCGTAGCCGAGCCTCGCCAAAATCCACGCGGCTAAGCTTGAGTCCTTGCCTCCGGAGTAGAGGTGGTAGACGATCATGGTTTCACCGGGAGAAGTTCATCCCTCTCCTCTTAAATCCTCCCCCGAAAGAGTTATTAGGAGGACTGAGTAATACCAAATAGGTGAGTGTAATGCCAGTTGTCACCAAGAAATACCAGATCACGATCCCCAAGGAAGTCCGGGAAAGTCTAGGCATCAAAGCAGGGGATGAGGTGGTCTTCGTAAGAACGAAAGAGGGGTACGTGATAAAACCTCTCGAGGAGTTCCTTCGGGAGATGGCAGAAATGGCAAAGGGCATAGAAGAAACTGTTGAGGAAGCTCGGGCTGGACTTGCTAGGGGAATTGAGCGTTCGCTGAGGGAGCTGGAGGGTCGCGAATGAAGGTCGTTCTTGACACCAACGTCTTCAACGACTGGAAGTTCCTTGAATGGTTGAAGGAGTCGAATGCTGAACCCCTAATAAACACCGTTACCTACAGTGAGTACCTCTACCACATCGCCAAGAAGATCGGAAATTTTGAAATTGCACTTGACAACTTTGAAACGCTTCTCTGGGCCGTTGGGATCCAAGTGGTCTCTTTTGATGTTGAATCCGCCAGAATCGTCGCCCAAAATGTTCTCGGCCGCTGGGACTTCTCCAAGAACGCGAGGGACTACATGATAGGATCGCTCGCTATAAAGCTGAACGCACCTCTTCTCACGCGCAACAAAAAGCACTTTGAATGGCTTCCAGAGGTTTATACTCCCGCAGAATTCATGGAGAAGTTCGGGGAGTGAGTAGGAGGCAACACCTTTAAAAGGCCAACCTTTTTAAGGCCTTTACGAAAGGGCGAGAGGTTAGAGGTGAGAGAAAATGAAACGCTTACCCGGAAAGGTTAGGAGAGCTATTCGCGCGAGATACTACGACATTCCCCCGCGAGCGTGGGTGGGTAAAAAGGGGCTTGAAGAGGGCGTTATCGATGAAATAAACACCCAGCTTGAAAAAGACGGCATACTAAAGGTGGAGATTAGAAAAGGGGCGCTCATCTCCACAGGTCTGGATAGAAAAGCCCTAGCAGAGAGAGTGGCCGAGCTCACCGACAGCGAACTCATCGAGGTCCGCGGCAAAAGGTTTATATTGTTCAAGCCAAGGGAAGGCTGGGAAAAGTATTTAAGACGCCTCGAAAGAAAAGAAGCGTCTAAAGAAAAACGGGAGGAGAAGCCCGTTAAAAAAGTCAGGCTTGACATTGCACAGTTCAGGAGGAAGTTTAAGAAAGGGAGGGAGTGAAGATGGCGACTGTTTATGACGTTCCCGGTGATTTGCTCGTGGAGAGGGTAGCAAAGGCCCTTAAGGAAGTTCCGGAGATAAAACCGCCCGAATGGGCTCCGTTCGTCAAGACCGGAAGGCACAAGGAGAGGCTTCCCGAACAGGAGGACTGGTGGTACTACCGCGTTGCCAGCGTCTTCAGGAAGGTCTACATTGATGGCCCCGTTGGAATCGAGAGGCTCAGGACCTGGTACGGCGGCAGGAAGAACCGCGGCCACGCCCCGGAGCACTTCTACAAGGCAGGCGGGAGCATCATCAGGAAGGCCCTCCAGCAGCTTGAGGCGGCTGGCTTCGTCCAGAAGATCCCGGGAGAGGGAAGAATCGTTACTCCAAAGGGCCAGAGCTTCCTCGACAAGATTGCCACCGAGCTCAAAAAGGAGCTTGAGGAGCAGATTCCCGAGCTCAAGAAATACTGAGCTCGGCCTTTTTTAAACTCTTGCTGACGGTCAATGAAGCCAATCCCCTTCTTCCACAGTTTTAAAAAGTGAGCGGTGCTATTTTGTCAGGGGTAGTACAATGCTTGAAGAAATCGTCGAATATTTGGGCGGAGAGATTATTGACGTCGGAAAGCCCGTGAAGACTGTGGCTCAGGCCGTGAAGGCCACCGGGGCTTCTCCGAGACAGGTGATAAAGTCCCTCGTGCTAATGTCCGAAAGCGGTCCGATACTCGTGATAGTGGACGGCGAATCCAAAGTCAGCCTTGAAAAAATTAAGAGGCACTTCGGAGAGGTTAGGCTCGCAACTCCAGAGGAGGTTAAGAAGATAACGGGGTTTGAAGTGGGCGGCGTTCCCCCGGTTGGAGTTGACACCAGAACGGTCGTTGATCCAAAGGTTCTTGAAAACGAGTTCGTGATCGGTGGAGGCGGGAGGATAGACAGGCTCTCTAAGCTAAGACCGGCGAAAATAGTTGAATATCAAAAAGCGGACGTAATTGAGATTAGAGAGTAATTTCGCCCTCAAACGTGACTCTCAGGGGGTTACATGACACATTTAAAGGAAAAGCCTTTTAACTCAACTTCTAACTTTAACCCGGAGGTGAGAGGGATGGCGGAAGATATAGAGGAGATCAGAAAACGCAAGCTCATGGAGCTCCAGAAGAGGTATCTTGAACAGCAGAAGGCCCAGGAGGAAGCCTTAAGGCGGGAAATGGAGCTCGAAGCCCAGATCGATGCCATCATGCGAAAAATCCTGACGCCCGAAGCAAGGGAGAGGCTCGGGCGCGTAAAGCTTGTAAGGCCCGAACTCGCGAGACAGGTTGAACTTATTCTCGTCCAGCTATACCAGGCAGGACAGATAAGAGAGCCCCTGAGCGACGAGAAGCTCAAGAAAATCCTGGCACAGGTGGATGCAAGAACAAGAAGGGATTTCAAGATAAAGTGGTGATACCCGCATGGATGTGAGGGAGATACTAAACCTTCTCGACGAAAAGGGAGAGGTCAGTCTGGGCACTTGGAAGCCCATATCCGTGAAGAAAAACCCAGACGGAACCGTGGACGTTCTCTACAGAAATTTGAAAGTGGGTAGTGAAGAGGATCCAGTGTTCCTGTGGGTCTACGCCAACGTAGTCGAGGACGAAGATGAAGTGGATGTGAGAGTTCTTGAGAGGATAACCTTTCAGAAAAAGGACTTTACCTGGCTCTCCCGCTACGTCCTCCCCAAGGAGAAGGTTTATAAAGGTGTTGTGGAATAGGGGGCCGGTTCGGGGGTGTTTAAGTGGACAAAAAGAGAACCTGCCCTGTATGCGGCTCTAACGAGTTCATCTATGACCCCGGGAGAGGCGAAATTGTCTGTAAGGTCTGCGGATACGTCATAGAAGAAAACGTCGTTGACATGGGGCCGGAATGGAGGGCCTTTGACGCTTCTCAGAGGGAAAAACGCGTTCGTGTGGGCGCTCCAGAAAGCATTCTGCTTCACGATAAAGGCCTATCAACAGACATAGGAATCGACAGAAACCTCACCGGGCTCATGCGTGAGAAGATGTACCGCCTCAGAAAGTGGCAGAGCCGCCTGAGGGTGAGCGATGCCGCCGAGCGTAACCTCGCGTTTGCCCTAAGCGAGCTCGACAGGCTGGCAAGCAACCTAGGACTCCCCAGGCACGTTGAAGAAGAGGCGGCGAGACTCTACAGGGAGGCCGTGAAAAAGGGACTGATACGGGGGCGCTCCATAGAGAGTGTCATAGCGGCGTGTGTCTACGCAACTTGCAGGCTGCTTAAGATACCAAGAACCCTTGACGAGATAGCGGAGGTTTCAAGGGTAGACAAAAAGGAGATAGGACGGAGCTTCCGTTTCATTGCCCGCAACCTCAACCTGACCCCAAAGAAGCTCTTCGTAAAGCCCACGGAGTACGTTGACAAGTTCGCGGACGAGCTTGGCCTGAGCGAAAGGGTAAGGAAGAAGGCAGTTGAAATACTCGAAGAGGCTTACAAAAAGGGCCTGACGAGTGGAAAAAGCCCTGCAGGACTTGTGGCAGCCGCTCTATACGTTGCAAGTCTTATAGAAGGCGAAAAGAGAACTCAGAGGGAAGTTGCAGAGGTAGCGAGGGTAACGGAGGTAACGGTAAGAAACAGGTACAAAGAGCTCGTGAGCAAGCTGAACCTAAAGGTCCCAATAACCTGAGTGCTCCCAGGAACCTCGTAGGTGTTCCCTCTCTAATCCCATCACCCTACTCCAAACCAGCTCTCCAGGGTCCTCTGTTTCCCCGTACTTACCGCCTTTTTCAATCTTTCCAGGCCGTTCTTGACCCTATCCTCACTGAAATCGTGCTCATCGCAGAGAAACTTCAAAATCCCCTCTTCGTCCGGCTCGCGCCACTTAAGCTCATAATCATCCGTTACGGGCGGGTTCAGGAAGAACTCCTTTATTGCATACAGGTCGACCTCACTCTCCTTCTGGTATTTAGCCAGGGGGTCTTTGGTCCTTTTGACTATTGTAAGGGCCTTCTTAGGCCCTATCCCCTTTATCCCGCCCGGATTGTAATCAGTCCCAACGAGTATTGCAAGCTCAATGAGCTTCTCCCTGTTTATGCCCAGCTCCTTTAGAACCTCCTCCAGAACCACGAGCTCAGGCTTCACCTCAACGTACACGTTCTTGCCCGGCAACTTTCTTCTACCGGTTATGGTGAGGTTCCTAACGAGTTTCGGAGCCCCGAACAGGAGAGAGTCGTAATCCTGGCTTGCCGAGGCATAGACGGCCTTCTTGGCGGCCATGTAAGCCGCCTGGGCCTCACCCTCGCTCGGCGCCTGCACCACGGGGATTCCCATCAGCTGAAGGAGCTTCTTAGCATCGTTTATCAGCTGCTCGTTCACCTTAGTCGCACGCATAGCGTACTTCTTCGCCTCCTCCAGCTCCCCCTTCTCCAGGGCCTCGTACCACTTCTCCTCCGCTTCTTCCCTGGCCTCTCTCCTCTTCTCAAGTTCCTTCTTCTTGAACTCCGGAGGTTCACCGTCGAAGACGTAGGCGGGCTTTATGCCTGCCTCCATCAGGTTTATAGTCCTGTAGAAGAAGCCACTTAGGTGGGAAGTTATCCTGCCCTTTGAGTCCATTAGGGGTGTTCCATCGCGCTGCCTTATCGTTGAGAGAAACTGATACATCGCGTTGAAGGCATCTATAGCAACCCTCCTGCCGTAGAGGTTCTCCAGCTCAATTTCCTTTCTCGGTATCAGCTCACCTATCTGGACTCCCATTCTCACCACCGAAGAAGATAGGAAAAAGGAGTATTTAGGCTTTGCCTCAGCCTACCGGATTGCTCCTCACCGCTCGGGGAGGGGAAGGTTCATCATCGGTCAAGCCCGTGTTCGACGAGGAACTTCTCCTCCTCGGAGACCCTGCGCCTCTCCTGGACGTATATCCATCCGAGGGTAAAGATGAGGGCCGCCATCCCAACAAGTATTTCCCAGCCCAAGACCTTGTAGTCGACAGTAATGACAAGCTTTCTCACTATGGCCACAACACCCAGCTCTGCAACGCGGCGCATGCTCACGTGGTGCTCCTTTATGTAGAGGGTGAGGAGCTCAAAGAGCTCGAGGAGTATGATCACGAGGAGTAGCTCGTGAAGGGCCTCCTCGACGTTTACACCGGCAAAAATCATTTCCACGAGGTCGTATATGGCGCGGATCACGAAAATCATGATGAGAACTGCAAGCACTATTACCACTAGGTCAAAAGTGAAGTTCATCCACTTGAGCACTGCATTCTCGAAAGTAGCAGGCTCTTTTTGAGGTTTAAGTCCAGAGGCCATGCAACCACCCGTTTCACAGGATTTTCAGCGTTTATCCGACTTCTGAAACTTTTCACGCACTTTCCTTAGGTGGTTGTAATGCTCCTCCTCAATGTCTGCGAGCCATTTAGCGACCTCCTTCACCTGAGGGTCCTTTGCAATGTCCGAGAGGTACCTGTATATTTCCATGGTGAGCCTCTCGGTTTCCATGAGAATGTCAAAGAGATCCTCCAGCCTCCCGGAGTTCAGGAAATCGGTTAGTTTATCTTTGGAGAGAACAACCTCTACGGCCGGCAGATCCACCTCAACAAGGTTCTCGCCCGGGAAAAGCTTCCTGTAGACTTTTAAAAGGGTTTCAGCGTGCTGAAGGCTATCTTCCGAGAGCTTCAGAAAAACCTCCGGTATCTCCGGGTCCCAAACAACCTCCTTGCTTACATTTGCCAGATGCTCGTACATCTCGGCCTCGTCTAGCTCCCCTTCTATCCAGTAGGATAAAATTTCCCTCACGTTCATCTCGGACATTCTTTTAAGTATCTCCCTGAGGGTGGCCTTTACGGACTCGGAAGACACGCCCATACAATTCCCCCTCGCATAGTTGTCCTAAAACCTTAAAAGGACGCCGTTGGGCCATAGAAATGCCGCCCCCTCAGCGTTTTTAGGCTTATGTCGATAGCAATTTCGTTAAAACAATAAGGCAAACGTTTTAACGGCTCCCTCCAACACGAAAACGTGAATATCATTTGAGGTGATGAAAATGGTTGACCCAAACATAGCCGCACTGTTTAAGCCCAAGAGCGTTGCAGTTATAGGCGCTTCTGGAAAGCCAGGCAAAATAGGCTACGCGATAATGAAGAACCTCGTCGACTACGGTTACGAGGGCAAGATATACGCCGTCAACGTCAAGGGCGGCGAAATTGAGATCAGCGGGAGGAAGTTTCCGGTCTACAAGAGCATTCTCGACGTTCCCGATGAGGTTGACATGGCAGTTATTGTCGTCCCGGCGAAGTTCGTTCCGGGGGTCGTTGAGGAGTGCGGAAAGAAGGGCGTTAAAGTCCTCCCAATCATCAGCTCGGGCTTCGGTGAGCTGGGTGAAGAAGGCAAGAAAGTCGAGGAGCAGCTCGTTGAGACCGCCCACAAGTACGGCATGAGAATCCTTGGCCCGAACATTTTCGGTGTCGTCTACACCCCAGAGAAGCTCAACGCCACCTTCGGCCCGACCGATGTCATGCCGGGCAAGCTCGCCCTCATCAGCCAGAGCGGAGCCCTTGGAATAGCCCTCATGGGATGGACCATCCTTGAGAAGGTCGGTCTTTCAGCGGTCGTCAGCATAGGAAACAAGAGCGACATCGACGACGCAGACCTGCTCGAGTACTTCGAGGAGGACGAGAACACAGGCGCTATTCTCATCTATATGGAGGGCGTTAAGGACGGAAGGAAGTTCATGGAGACGGCAAAGAAGGTCAGCATGAAGAAGCCGATCATCATCATAAAGGCCGGAAGGAGCGAGCGCGGTGCCAAGGCAGCTGCCTCACACACCGGTTCGCTCGCCGGCGCTGACAAGATATACGAGGCCGCCTTCAAGCAGAGCGGCGTTCTCCGCGCTTTAACCATCGGAGAGGCCTTCGACTGGGCGAGAACCCTCTCGAACCTCCCCGAACCCGAGGGAGAGAACGTGGTCATACTCACCAACGGTGGTGGAATAGGCGTTATGGCCACCGACGCGGCCGAGGAAGAGGGACTCCACCTTTACGACAACCTGGATGATCTGAAAGTCTTCGCCAACCACATGCCACCCTTTGGAAGCTACAAGAACCCGGTTGACCTCACCGGTATGGCGGGAGCGGAGGCCTACGAAGGCGCAATAAAGGATGCACTCGCCCACCCCAACATGCACAGCATAGCGGTGCTCTACTGTCAGACCGCTGTCCTCGACCCGAGGGATCTGGCGAAGATAGTCATCCGCGAGTACAACGAGAGCGGAAGGAAGAAACCTCTCGTTGTTGCCATTGTCGGCGGCATAGAGGCCAAGGAAGCCATCGACATGCTCAACGAGGAAGGTATTCCAGCCTATCCTGAGCCCGAGAGGGCCATCAAGTCCCTCGCCGCCCTCTACAAGTGGAGCAACTGGAAGAAGAAGCAGAGAAAGGAGTGAGCGTCTTTTCTTCTTTCCTTGCTTTCAGCTTTCTGTTCTTACTGGACTTGCTTGAACGCTCAGAGGATAAGCGTTTTTAACTGGCAACTCTAAATAAATTCTGGGAGACATCTATGCTCATCGCCCTTATAAGCGACATCCACTCCAACTGGGAGGCCCTCCAGGCGGTGTGGAAAGGGATAAAACACGCAGATGTTATACTCTGTATGGGGGATTTGGTCGGTTACGGGGCAAGTCCAAACGAGGTTGTTGAGTTCCTCAGAAAACATATGGAGAAGAGGACATTTCTCTGCGTCCGCGGCAACCATGACAACGCGGTGGCATTTGGAGCGGACTGGGGATTCAACCCCTACGCAAGGGAAGCGGTCAGGTGGCACCAGTGGGTCATGAAGAGCGAGAACATAGAGTTCCTGAGGAGGATTCCCGTCAGGCAGTTCTTCACCGACGATTCTGGCAGGACTTACCTCCTCATACACGGCTCTCCAAGGGCACCGCTTGATGAATACCTCTTTCCCTGGCTTCCGGAGAGTGAGTTTAAAGCAGTCTTGAGCTACGTAAAACAGGATGACCTCCTCCTTGGACACACCCATGTCCCAATGCTCAAGGTTATCAACGGAAGGAGGATCATAAACCCTGGGGCAGTTGGCCAGCCGAGAGACGGGGACTGGAGGGCAAGTTACGCTCTCATAGACACCGAAGAAAGGCCCCCCGACAACATTGAGTTCCATAGAGTTGAATACGACGTTGAAATGGCTGCAGAAAAGATTTTGGGGGCAGGACTCCCCCGATTCCTGGCCGAGAGGCTTTTTGAGGGGTATTAAAGTCCGCCCTCCCTTCTGGGCCTCTCCTCGGGCGGCTTCTCAGAAGCTTCTACGGCTTTCTTTATCAGCTGGGGGCGCCTCAGCTTAGACTTTACCGCGAGCTTTGTCGAGTCTATTATTATAACTTCACCGATGCTCTTAACGGCGCTTATCGGAATAAGCAGAAGACCCTCGTGATCGGTAACAAACTCACTTGTGTCCAGATTTTCATCGGGCTCGGCCACTATTACCAAGAGTTCGCCCGTCTCCTCATCAAAGCTGAGGTCGTAGACCCAACCCAAACGTATTCCAGTGTCGGTAATAAGCTCCACATCCCTAAGCTTGGACGCCATTATCTTAACCATTACCTTCCCCCCTGGAGTTTAATCGTGTATACCCTTTGGGTGTTTCCGTATAAAACTTTTTCCAAAAAATGAAATCAGAATGTGAAGTAGTCGGGACCGCGACGCTCACCCTCGCTCCTCCTCTTCCTCTGCTCCTCAAAACTGCGGTAGTAATCGAGCATGTAGGGCGTTATGCTGGGCTTCACCTTCTTCATCGCCACCTCGAAGTCCCTCTTTGAGACCTTCAGCTTCTCCAGGAACTCCTCAGATTCGCTTTCGACGAGATCATTCGGCATCTCCCTCATAATCCTGCGCATTGCCACCAAGGCCGCCTCCCTCACGAGGGCCGCTATGTCAGCGCCGCTGTATCCCTCGGTTCTTTTCGCCAGCTCTTCGAGGCTCACATCTTCGGCCAGCGGTACCCTCCTGGTGTGCACCTTGAATATCTCCAGTCTTGCCTTCTCGTCCGGCGCTGGAACGAGTATCAGCCTGTCAAACCTTCCTGGCCTGAGGAGTGCCGGGTCAATGATGTCCGGC
>JASGLT010000052.1 GCA_030156945.1 Thermococcaceae archaeon | reverse complement strand
GTTCCAATAAGACTCTAGGAGAATTGAAACAAGCGGTTGGCGTACATCATTCATGCAGTAGGAACTAAGTTCCAATAAGACTCTAGGAGAATTGAAACGAGAGTTTGTATGAGGAGTGGCGGCAAAAGCGGAAACTCTACGTTCCAATAAGACTCTAGGAGAATTGAAACCTGGTTGCCCCTGTTAGGGCTAATAGTAGTGATGGGGGGTTCCAATAAGACTCTAGGAGAATTGAAACCATTGAAGAGGTCCTGTCGAGTTTTAGCTCAAACTCGTTCCAATAAGACTCTAGGAGAATTGAAACAGGGGCCTAGAAAGGTTATGTGGTTAGGGTCTGCATCTGGTTCCAATAAGACTCTAGGAGAATTGAAACATAGAACGATAACCCCACTTTTGACGCAGACGGAAGGGTTCCAATAAGACTCTAGGAGAATTGAAACTATGAGCCACCTTGGGGTTGCTAACAAGCCGAATTTGTTCCAATAAGACTCTAGGAGAATTTGCAAGGAAAATAGAGGTGGTAAGGCTTGGCGGCAGGAGAATCTCCTCCTGGATTCTGGTAGGAGGCTTGCTGACTTCCATCGGTTTTGGGGGCTATTTTCATGGATTTTGAAAGTCCTATGATAGCGCTTCTCATATCACTGGGGTCGGCGTTCATCGGATACTCCCTCGCGGAAAGTGGGATGGTGAGGGCAAAACCGGAAATGCTCATTCAAGTTTTTGTAATCCTCCTCTCCGTGTTTTTGAATTCCCCCCAGGCTTTCAGACCTTTTGGCAGCATCCTTTACGGCCTCTCTGTCCTGGGCTGGCTCCTTATTCTCCTAAGGCTCCGCGCGCTCCTCCCATCTCTTCTGGGTACGGGGGATGCGGCAGTTTCCTGAGTCCCACGGCCTAAATTCCCTTGGCCCTTGAAATGCTTATAAAGGGGAGGGAGTATTTCCCTGAGTCGGGTGGAGGGAATGAAGGTCAGCGTTATAATCCCCACGTACAATGAGAGGGAGAACCTTGAGGAGCTCTTTGATAGAATAAAAAGGGCACTGGAAGGTTACGATTACGAGATTATAGTTGTGGACGATGATTCGCCAGATAAAACTTGGGAGCTGGCTCAGACTCTCTCGGAAAAGTATCCGGTTAAGGTTATCAGGAGAATAGAGGAAAAGGGACTCTCCTCCGCCGTCATTCGCGGCTTCAGGGAGGCGACTGGTGACGTTTTCGTGGTGATGGATGCCGACCTCCAGCATCCCCCCGAGAAGATCCCTGAGCTTTTGAAGGCTATTGAGAACGGTGCCGACGTGGCGATAGCGAGCAGGTACGTTCCGGGCGGGAAGGTTGAGAACTGGTACTGGTACAGGAAGCTGATATCCCGGGGGGCAATAATGGTTGGTAGGCTGGCCCTGCCCAGGATAAGGGGGGTAAAAGATCCTGTAAGCGGCTTCTTTGCCCTTAGGAGGGAGGTTGTGGAGGGGGTGGAGCTCAATCCCGTGGGGTTCAAAATACTCCTGGAAATCCTCGTGAAGGGTAAATATTCTAGGGTCGAGGAGGTTCCATTCACATTCGGCCTCAGGAAAGCCGGGGAGAGCAAACTTGGCGGGAAAACCATACTGAGCTACATCAAGCACGTTTACAGGCTGATGAGGTGGGAGGGGGAGCTTGACAGGCTTTTGAAGTTCAGCATAGTGGGATTTTCTGGAATAATCGTTAACGAGGGCTTCCTGTGGGCCTTCGTCGAAACCCTCGGTTGGAACAGGTTCCTGGCCAACATCCCGGCCACTGAGATGGCCATCCTCAACAACTTTATCTGGAACGACCTGTGGACCTTCAGGGACCTGAAGAGGAAGCCCTTCTGGCAGCGCCTCCTCAACTTCCATCTTGCCGCCCTCACGGGGGCAGTTGTCCAGTGGGCGATATACGCTTTCCTCGTCTACTTCGGCATGCACTACCTCCTTGCGAACCTAATTGGCATAGGGGTTTCCTTCATCGTCCGCTTCCTCTTCAACAGGCACGTGACATGGTCTTAGATTTTATCCAATCTATTCCGGATATCAGTTAGGAAATATACAAAAAAGTTTTAAGGTGCTTGGGATTATCCCCAAGGGGAAAGGGAATGTATGTGGGCGAACTCCTGAAGAGCCTTGACAGGATTTCCACCGGAGTTGAGGGCTTAGATGATCTCCTTGGAGGTGGACTACCCCCTGAGAGGGTTTATCTTGTAGTGGGGCCTCCAGGAAGCGGCAAGACCACATTTGGCGTGCAGTTTCTCGTTGAGGGTGCAAGGGGGAATGAGAAGGGGGTCTTCGTGACCCTATTTGAGAGCCCGGAAGTGATAATGCGCGACATGCTTAGGTACAACTTTGGGATACTCGAACACGTTAAATCCGGCAGGATAGTGTTCTATGACCTGGGCAGAATGCTCCTGAGTGCGGATAGGGACTTCACATGGGATGAAATATTCACGGTAATACTTGAGCTCATAAGAAGGGAGGGGGCTAAGAGGGTCGTCATAGACTCCTTCAGCCTGCTGGAGTCCTTTGTGAAAGACTCCATTGGAAAGAAGAAGGCCCTGGGAAAGTTCATGAGGCGCCTCCGTTCCCTGAAGGTTACCACTCTCATTTTAAGCGAGATGCTGAGCTCCGACAAGTACACGGACGAGTATTACCTCTCCGACGGGGTTTTCGTGCTGCACCACTTCCTCAGGAACTATCAGATGGTTAGGGCCCTCCAGATACTTAAGATGCGTGGCCTCCCCCACGACAGCAACCTCAAGAAGATAAGCTTCACCGCTGATGGCATTAAGGTCTACAGGGAGGCGCCGATATGAGCGAAGAGAATAAGGTGATGGAGCTTGTTAGGGAGGCTTACAGTCTGGGCTATTTTATTGGCCTGAAGGGTCACACCGAGTGGGCTGGATGGGTGAGGGAGAAGCTGAACGATCTATATGAGAAAGCTGAGGAACTTGGGATTTATGACCTCGTGAGGAAGGCTTATAGGGATGGGAAGTCCGAGGGTCTGAAGAAGAGGGCGGAGATGCTTAACGCGGCCCTCGGCGAGACGAAAGAGGGCTCGGAAGTCCTGAGGAGGGTCAGAGAATTCACATCTATAGAGGAGGGATTTGGTGAGGAGAGGGAGTACGCTGATTTTTTGCGCGAAGTGGAGCTTATACTGCCTCCCAAGCTTCTCGATGGCATTGCGTGGTTAAAGCCTCCAAAAATACTCCGGAGGGGAAAATTGGGTGGTAAAATCGATTAAGGCTCACTCTTTGTTCCCCGTGAGCTCGTGCTCCAGCTCGTTTATTCTTTTCATGAGGTTTTTCTTTATGTTTTCAAATAGTTCGGCCGGGGAGACTGCTGTGTATGTGTATCCGAGCCAGCCGCGCTCTATCAGCTGTCTCCTGAACACTCCCTTCCTGTAGAGGTTTACGACGTGTTCCCTCACCGAGCGCTCGCTGATGGAAAGCTCCTTCTGTATCTCCGTTATCCTCATGGGCTTCTTCTTTTCGAGCAGGAGACGATATATGCGCAGTTCGGTCTTTTTGAAGCCTATGGACCTTAGAAAGCTCTCGAGCTTCTCCGGCATCTCCCCCATTTTTCCCACCTTTTGCCTCCCACCTATGAATTATTATCTTCATAGCCCCTAATAAACCTTTTTATGCGGGGTCTCAGGGGCTTTCATACCCTTAAAGGAACTTTCCCGAGATAGACCCCGTGCGGAAGAAAAACTTCTCCCAGAGTTTTTTCACGGAAGAAAGGAACCATTTTAAAGCCCTCTCTTATCTCTAAGCCCTCTATAAACGGGTTTATTGTGGGGAGAACGAGGAAATTATCAACTCTGAGAAAGACCTTGCTCCTCTTTAGAGCCCCCTTGAACTCGAACGTGTGGGAGGGGTGGATGTGGCCCAGAAAAGCTTCTTTGAACTCAACATCGGGGAGCTTGGTATGCCCGTGGAGGAAAAGTCGATCATCGAGGAGCATGTGGTCAACGACCTCAACGTTTGGGAACTTCTCCGCGATTTTTTCAATCTGTCCGTCGTGGTTACCCTTTGTTATTACAACCCTTGTCTGTCTTAGCTCTGAGAAGAATCCCATAAGCAGTCTTTTAAGCGAAAAACTGATTCCAAGGGGCTCTTTTACGTCCCCGAGGATTATCAGGAGGTCGGGGTCCTTGGCAAGGACGAACTCAGCCAACCTCTCCTCAAAGTGAGTCCTTATCCTCAGCCCCCTGGAGATCTCGAAACCTATATGCGGGTCGGCCATTAGGAGGGCCGTGCCCTTTGAAGTCTCTATTTCCATGGAAAGGAGTTCAAAAGACTCAAAAGAGTCCATGGAATCACCTTTAAATGGTTAAGAAGGAAGGGAAAGGTCAGATCAGTCCGCGCTCTTTCCTGCGCTGTCTCTTGAGCCTCCTGATCCTCTTCTTTATCCACTTCCACCTCATTCTTCCCTTCTTCTTCCACTTCCTCGGTCTCCTCTTCATGAGCATCACCCCTTTTGATGTTCAACCCGCACTTTGGCGGGGGCTTTTTAAGGTTTTCCATCCGGATGAAAGGAAGGCCCTTCAGTCTGGCGGCGTTTCAATGCCTTCTTTTCCGGTTTAGAGCTCTCCTGAGGGTGTCACATAGTTCTGTATTTTCCGGATATATTGTGGGATCTTTAAAGGCTTAAAGGTTTAAAATTCTCTTATTTTGTTTTTGCGTTGATTTTGAAAATTCAAAACATGTTATGTCTTGTTAAATTCCCTTATGGCCGTTTATAAAGCCTAATAACATCGGACTATCAAAAAGATAGATTTATCTGTTCCTGGGCAGAGTATTTTTGGGTGTTCGCATGAAGGTGGCGTACGTTCAGATGGAGCCGGTTTTTCTGGAACCGGAGGTTAACTACTCAAAGGCGGAGGAGCTGATAAGAGAAGCTGCCGATCTGGGTGCCCAGCTCGTGGTTCTTCCTGAACTTTTCGACACCGGTTACAACTTCAGAAGCAGGGAGGAAGTTGAGAGCGTAGCCGGTCAGATACCGGACGGCCCCACGACCGAGTTCCTCATGGGGCTCTCAAGGGAGCTCGGCGTTTTCATAGTGGCCGGAACCGCTGAAAAGGACGAAAAGGGGAGGCTCTACAACTCCGCGGTGATAACTGGCCCGATAGGGAGTGGTTACATAGGGAAGTACCGCAAGGTTCACCTCTTCTACCGCGAGAAACTTTTCTTCGAGCCCGGCGACCTCGGCTTCCACGTCTTCAACATCGGCATTGCCAAGGTTGGCGTTATGATATGCTTCGACTGGTTCTTCCCCGAGAGCGCAAGAACGCTCGCACTCAAGGGGGCTGAGATAATAGCCCACCCGAGCAACCTCGTGATGCCCTACGCGCCGAGGGCCATGCCGATAAGGGCGCTTGAGAACAGGGTTTACACGATAACCGCCAACAGGATTGGGGAGGAGTTCGGGCTTAAGTTCATAGGGAAGAGCACTGTAGCCTCCCCGAAGGCGGAAGTCCTTGCAATGGGGAGTGAGGATAGGGAAGAGGTCGGAGTGGTGGATATTGACCTCTCCCTGGCAAGGGACAAGAGGATAAACGAAATGAACGACGTCTTCAAGGACAGGAGGCCGGAGCACTACACGTTGTAGTCCTCAAAAATCCTGTCTGCTATTCCTTTTCTTGGATTTTTGAAGAGCAGCACGTCTCCAATGCCCCTCCCGTGCTCCCCTCTCGTGAGCAGTCGGGATTCCTGGAAGAAAATGCCTCCAATGGCGAGCTGGGTGGCCAGGTCCCAGTGGTGATAGTCAAAGCTCCCGACCTTTTTGAACCCCGGTATCAGGTAGTAACTCACCCTGAGAGTGCCCCTCCTGACCTCGTAGCCCTCCTGAATCGAAGCCAGGGCGTGGTTTTCTTCGCTCCGTATCAGAAAGAGTTCCCTCCCTCCTTTGGATTGGAGGAGTTGTTGAACCCTGTCCCTGTCTTCTATGATAAAAACTCCTCCACCGCTCAGGACTGATGCAACGCCGGAGAAAATCCTCACGGCGTCGAAGGGGTCGAAGTGTACCATGCTGTTCCCGAAGAGCGTTGCTATATCGTGCTCACCAACCAGCTTTGGAATCTCTCTGACGTCTCCCCTCACAACTGTGACATCTAAGCCTATGTTCCCGAATTCCAGCCACGCGTTGACTCTCGCT
>JASGLT010000005.1 GCA_030156945.1 Thermococcaceae archaeon | reverse complement strand
CAGCCTCGCGCCCTGGCCTGAGCCGGTTGAGGAGTGGTGGAACGAGACCGTTGAGGCGGAAGAGGAGTTTGTCAAGAACCTCATCGAGGACATCAAGGAAATCATTACCGTCGCTAAGATAGAGAACCCGAAGAGGGCATACATATACACCGCCCCAGAGTGGAAGTGGAAGGTCGTTGAAGTTGTGGCGGAGAAGAAGGACTTCAAATCCGCCATGTCAGAGCTGATGAAAGACCCAGAGATGAGGAAGTACGGCAAGGAAGTGGGCAAGCTCATACAGCGCCTCATAAAGGAGAGGGCCTTCGACGTCACGAGGATCAACGAGGAGAAGGCCCTGAGGGAGGCCAAGGACTTCATCGAGAAGGAGCTCGGCATCGAGATAATCATCAATCCCGAGGAGGACAAAGGAGGAAAGAAGAAGGCGGCGATGCCGCTGAAGCCCGCGGTGTTTGTGGAGTGAGGGGGTTTCTCCACTTTGTCTCATATTCTTTTTCTTCTTGTATTTTTCTCCGTGAAGTGATTCATCACTGGAGTTTTTCAATCACCTTTTGGGAGAAATCCTGAAACTCCAAAATTTTGCCCCCGCCATTAATTCAACACCGCCTTATAAAACTTTTTCCCAAAAACGCTTTAAATATAGGTACTTTAGTTTTCTCTGGTGTTCTCCATGCTCACAGACGAGGAAAAGTTTAGGAGAGATGTCCTTTCCAAAATCCCACCCCGGAACGAGCCACCTTTGCCCTCCAACTGGTTGCATATTGAAATGCTCGAACGATTCCGCGTCCTCAGGTTCGCGCATCTGGAAGAGGGAATGAACGTCCTCGAAATCGGCTGTGGTGCCCATGCTATAACAACAGTTCCGCTCGCTTACCTCGTTGGTGAGACCGGCAGAGTAGTTGCCGTAGATAAAGCCCGCTGGCGCTTCTTCGAGGAGATAACATCCGTTGCTGGGCTGAAACACAGGATAATCCCCATGAAGCTCGATGCGAGGGGGCTGCCCTTCCCATTTAAGACGTTTGACCTGGCCGTTCTCGTCCACGGCATCAGAAGCCTGAAAAACGAAGAAACCATCGTAAAGGTTATCTCAGAGATGCTCCGCGTTTCTGATAGAGTTTTCATAGCCGAGAGCCTTCCAATAGCAAACAACGAGCGCCAGAGGGCACACCTTGAGATGTACAACCTGAGGCAGGAGATATTCGAGGCCTTGTTTGGCGAGAAGGACGACCTGCACTACTTCCCGCTGGAAAAGCTGGAGGAGTTTGTGGAGCGCGCCGGAGGAAGAATCGTTGAGAGCGGGGCCTTTGAGCCCAACCTGCCGCACTACCTCGCATACATACCGCGGGAGTACGTATCGCAGATAAAAGACGAGAAAAAGCGCGCCGAACTCCTGGAGCGCTGGGATAAGGCCTATGAAAAGTGGAAGAACGGGGCCGAACATCCACCTGTGGGATGGCTGGTTGCCGAAAGCGATGCCCACCGAAAACCTTAAATTAATAACGCGATATTAAATATTATGATATTAAAATTCATCGACCGGGAAGAGGAGCTCCATGCACTTGAGGAGCTCTACGCCCAGGACAAGGCTCACCTTATCCTCATCTACGGCAGGAGAAGGGTGGGAAAGACCGAGCTCGTGAAGCAGTTCATAAATGGAAAGAAAGCCTTCTACTTCTTAGCTAAAAAAGAGCCGATGGAGCTTGAGCTGGATAGGCTCATAAAAGCGTTCAACAGGAAGTTCAACGTCTTCATCGAGGCAAGGAATCTTGAGGAGTTCTTTGAGAGAGTGAAAGAGTTCGGAAAGATGGCCTTCGTAATAGACGAGTTCCCTTACTGGGTTGAGGAGGATAAGGGGATTCCCTCGACGTTTCAGTACATCTGGGATGAGGTGCTGAAGGACTCAAAGGTTTTCCTTATTCTGCTCGGCTCTTCTATCTCGACGATGGAGAGCCTCATGAGCTACAAGAACTCGCTCTACGGCAGGAGGACTGGTCAGATAAAGCTCCGCCCCCTTGAATTCTTCCACCTGAAGGAGGCTTTCCCGCGCTACAGCTGGGAAGAGCTCGTTAGAGTCTATGGAACTATAGACGGAATCCCAGCTTACTTCCAGTACTTCGATGACTCTCTTCCAGTGGAGAAAAATATCGAGAACAACTTCTACAACCGGGTGAGTGTCCTCTATGAAGACGCCGAGAGGTTGCTGAAAGACGAGCTGAGGGAACCGATTACGTACCTCAACATCCTGAAGGCCATAAACGACGGAAAGACGAAGCTCACGGAGATAGCGAACGAGACGAGGGTCGCTGTGACGAACCTCCCGAAGTACCTCAAAGTCCTCCAGACCCTCGACCTCGTGAAGAAGGAGTACCCGATAAACCAGAGAAAGCGCGGGCGCGGTGTTTACAGGGTGAAAGACTTCTACTACCGCTTCTGGCTTCGCTTTGTCTACCCCTACCGCGATGACATAGAAATTGGAGCAATAAGCTTCGAGGACTTCCAGAGCGACTTCAACCGCTACCTCGGCGAGGTCTTCGAGAGCGTTGCCGGACAGTTCCTGATTAGGATGAACCGTCTCGGAAAGCTGCCCTTCAGGTTCACGAAGCTTGGAAGATGGTGGCACAGAGGGGAGGAGATCGACTTGGTTGCCCTCAACAGCATCACAGGGGAAGCGGGCTTTTTCGAGGCCAAGTGGAAGAACTTGAGCGAAAGGGAAGCGAGGGGGATCCTGAAAGACCTTGAAAGAAAGGCGGAGCTTACGGGAATAGGGGGGAGCTACTTCGGACTGATCGGGAGAAGGATAAAAGGAAAAGAGAACCTAAGGGAGGAAGGCTATCTCGTCTTTGACCTCGAGGATTTCAATGAAGTTGGGGAGGAAGGGCGCTGACTACTTCCTCACCAGCCTCTTCGCCAGCTCAGCGTAGAGCGCCGGCATCCTGCGGAGCGAGTCTATCTCAACGTACTCGTTCGGGCCGTGGATGTTCCCTCCCCTCGGGCCGAAGTCTATCGCCTTCACTCCGTAGGGCGTGAAGAACCTTGAGTCAGCCGCTCCTGGCCCTTCAACGGGCTCCGCCTTCTCGCCGAGCTCCTTAAGGACCTCCAGAGTCACTCTGACGATCTTTTCCTCCGGGTGGGTGAAGAGGTAGCCCGCCTTCTCATTGGTGGCAACTTCAACCTCTGCCTCTGGAAGGTTGAACTCCACCACTTCTCTCATCACCCGTTCAATCTCGTCCTTTGAACGGCTCATAGCCCTAACGTCGAACTTGAGGACGTGCTTCCCGTCTTCGATGGAGTACAGGTTGGGCGTGATCGAGACTCCATAGTCGCTGTACTTCTCCGCTTTTATCGGAGCCCTCACGAAGGGAACTACTGCCTTGAGGAGCCTCGTGAGGCCGAGGTCTGCCTCGACTTCCCCGCCCTTATCGGGAACAACGTACGTAAGGGTCACTTCACCCGGCACGACGTTGCCCTTGAGGAACTTCCCTTCGAGCGAAACGGCGAAAGCCTCTTTGCTCCTGAGGAAGTGCGAGGCCGCTATAAGCGGGTGGGTATCAACGCCGGGGAGGAAGTAGGCAGCGTGCCTCGTCTCCAGCACGGGCGTCCTTATCCTGAAGGTCTCGCGCTTAACGGTACCCTTAACTTTCGTTTTCTCCGAGGGGACGCGAACGGTCACGCCGAAGCCCTTTCTCCTCCTGATTATCGGCTTCATTCCGATTCCGTCGGCGTTCACCATGTACTCAGGAAGTTTTTCCTCTTGAGCAAGCCTTTCAGCGATGTGCATCGCCATCCTGCCGCCGATCTCTTCATCGCCCGTGAAGGCGAAGAGAACCTTTCCATCGAGTCTCTCCTTCGAGAGCTCCTTCAGTGCGAGCATTATTGAGGCAACGTTGCCCTTGTCGTCGGCACTGCCCCTGCCGTAGGCGCGGTCCCCTTTTACTGTGAGCTTGAAGGGATCGGTCTCCCACTCCTCCCTGTTTACGGGCACGACGTCAAAGTGGGCCATGAAAAGGAGCTTCGGCTTTCCCTCCCCTATTTCGCCGTAGACCGCGTAGTAGCCGTCGCGTTCTATCAGCTCGCTCTCTATTCCCCACGAGGCAAGAGTATCCCTTATGAAGGCCGGGCAGTCCTTGGAAGGCCTTATCCCCCTGGCCGGGTCGTTCACAGTCTCAAAGGCCACCAACTTTGAGAGAAGTTCGAGAACGTCCACAGTAACCACCGTTAAGATAGACGTCGAAATGGTATTTAAGGGTTGGTCTGGTTTGAGACATAGACTACCTCAACCTCCACCCTGAAGTTTGCCGCAATAACCAGGATAACCAAAACAAGGAGCAGAACCAATCCTCTGGAGACCCAGCTTGGATAAGGTTCAGGAAATTCGATTTCTGACTTCATAACCGTGCCTTCGTCCCACACAGGGGCTTCAGACGGCATCTTTAAGAGCACGAGGAGTATCAAGAAGTCCCCCGCCATTCCAGCGGTGTTGAAGACGTATAGGAGTGCCCAGAAGGGAGAGCGAGTAAGCCACGAGACTAAGAAGGCAGCAATGGAGACTAAAATAGGAGCCACTATCACGTATCTCGCTTTCTTGACTGTTAAGGGAGTCCTAAAGCTGATGTAAGGCGTAACCATTCCATACTTGGCAGAAACTCCAAAGCCGACGTCAGCGCCGCAGAGCTTTGCCGCGAGAGCGTGAAGCCCCTCGTGAAGAAGGACGGTAATGACGAGCGGAAGGGCAAGGTAGTAAAGGGCATCCCAGTATGAACGAAACGACACTTCGAGCCAGGGTACTGTCAGGGCAGAGCCTATTAGTAGAAGCAGGGATAGGATTATGACGTCGTTGTAGTACCTGAAGATATCAAATTCTCCTCCCGAAACGTCCTCCCCCATCGCCATTCCAGCACAAACTAACGATGGAAAGTTAAAAAGATTTTGACCAACAAGTGAGTGGGAAAAAGAGGCCTCAGAACTCCCTCTCGACGAGGAACTCCGCGAGAAGCTCAAGGTCCCTCCTGGCTTCGCTCTCAGGGAGAACCTTGAGGGCCTCGTTCGCTTCCCTGATGAGGTTCTTGGCGTAGTTTGCCGCGTAGTCTATGCTGCCGTACTTCTTGAGGAGCTCGATGGCATTTGCCACCTCCTCCTTGACGTTCTCGTCGTGTATCAGTGCATCACCCTTGGCATCGCCGGCGTACTTGCCGAAGACTTTCAGGAACTCGGCCTTGTCCTCCTCGCTCGCGTGCTCAAAGAAGTGGCTGACTATCAGAGTCTTCTTACCCTTCCTTATGTCGCTCCCGACGGGCTTTCCGAGCTTCTCCTCGTCGGCAATCAGATCGAGGACGTCATCCCATATCTGGAAGGCTATTCCGACGTTCATGCCCCACTTTGAGAGGGCCCCGATGTAGTCCTCATCCTCCGTGCCCACTATGGCACCTATCTCCGCCGAGCCCTGGAAGAGCGCCCCGGTCTTGCCGCTTATCATCTTGAGGTACTCCTCGACGGTAACCTCTTCCCTCGTCTCGAACTCTATGTCCAAAGCTTGTCCCTCGCAGAGCAGGTTAGAAGTTCTGACGAGGACGTCGAGGATTCTGGCCTTCTTCTCGGCCGGAACATCGGCCTTCGCTATCGCCTCGAAGGCCTTGCTGAAGAGCAGATCACCGGCAAGGATTGCCATGTTGACGCCCCAGAGCTTGTGGACTGTCGGCCTTCCCCGTCTCAGCTCGTCCATGTCCATTATGTCGTCGTGGACGAGGGAGTAGTTGTGGATGAACTCGACGGAAGCCGCTGGATAGAGGGCCTTTTCCGGGTCGCCGCAGACTGCTTCAGCGGCGCGGAGGACAACGAAGGGCCTAACGCGCTTTCCACCTGCAAGAGGGTAGTGCCTCGCGGCTTTATACAGCTTAAGCGGCTCCTTTTCCGGCACAAGTTCGAGGATGACCCTATCAACGTCCTTTGCCTTCTCCTTAATCCTTGCGAACAGCTCATCGTACTTTCCCATGCTACCCACCTCATGAGTGATGAGAACGACAGATGGAAAATGCATCAATGGTTTATCAGTTTTACCCTCACTTTATCTCAACGGTGTAGCCGTTCCTTGACACAAAGATGTCTCTGCCTATGAGGTAGCCTTCTTCCTCGGCAAGCTCGGCGTAGTGGGTCAGCATCCGGAACTCACCGTGCGCGGGGACGATGTTCTCGGGATTGAGCATCCTGAGGAGGTAGCGGTGGTCTTCTCTGCTGGCGTGGCCGGAAACGTGGAGGTCCTTTATCATCCTAACGCCCTTCATCCTCAGCTTGGTCTCTAGGATGTAGCGCTGGGCCCTGTTGAGCGGATTCGGTATGGTTCCAGCTGAGAAGACGACTGTGTCCTGCTTTCCTATATCGTAGAGCTCGCCGTTTGCCATTCTCGTGAGCACAGCACCTGGCTCACCCTGGTGGCCCGTAACAACGAGTAGGTAGTTCTCCCTTGCACCAGAAACCTCGGCGAGAACCTTCTTTATGGCGTTCGGGCTCCTTATGACCCTGGAACCCTTCATCTTTATCAGACCGAGCTGCTTGGCTATGCCAGTGTACTTCGCCAGAGACCTTCCTATGAAGACTGCCTGCCTTCCCATCTTGTTTGCTATCCAGATTAGCTCCTGGAGTCTGAAGATGTGGCTGGCAAAGGTGGTCGCTATCAGGCCCTTCTCGTCCATGCCCTCGTAGAGGAAAAAGTCTTCCAAGAGCATCTGGGCAACTGCTTCGCTCGGCGTCTTAGTCGGCTCTGCGACGCGGGTTGATTCGGCTATGAGAACCTTAACGCCCTCCTTGCCGAGCTCCTTTAACCTTTTATAGTCGGGCCTCTCACCGAGCGGGTTGTTGTTGTCGAACTTGAAGTCGCCCGTGTGGACAACGGCTCCCTCGGGAGTGTGGACGACCACCATCGCCGCTTGGGGTATCGAGTGAGTTGTCCTCACGAACTCTATCGCCAGGTTCTCGCTCACCTGGACTATCTCACCAAATTCTGTTTCGTACATCGGATTTTTGACCTCGAAGTACTGCTCGCTCTTGACCTCGCTCTTGGCCAGCTTTATCGTGTAGGGCGTGCCGTATATCGGAACGTCCGGATAGTGGGGGGCTATTTTCCCTACCGCTCCAATGTGGTCGAGGTGGCCGTGGGTGAAAGTTATCGCAACGACCTTCTTGTTCCGCAGAATTGAATCATCGGGAATCGCCCCGAGCTTCTGGAGTTCCTTGGTCGGAAACTCCTGGATGTTGACATCCTCGTGGATGAGAACGCGGTCGAGCCTTATACCCATGTCGATTATAACGACTTCCTCTTTCCTGCCGTCAGAATAGCCGACGGCGGTCATGTTCTTACCGACTTCCTCGTAGCCGCTAATCGTGTAGATTTTTATCATATACTCATTCCTCCTTACGCCCCCAGGCCTCTCCTGAGGCGTGGGGCTGCGTTGGTCTTAGTTGGGCTATGGGTTTAAAAAGGTGTGCATTTGGAAGAAGCACTAGAAGAAAGAGGAAAGCGCGAAGAACGGAGATCAGATGCCCCTGTTCCTCAAGTAAGAGGGCAGGTCAATCCTCTGCTCCAGCCACTCCCTTGTAAAGCCAGTTATAACGAGCGGAACCTTTCTCAACTCCTCGACGTTTCTTGCACCAACTAAGAACATGGCATTTCTTATTTCCTCTATGTAGCGCCTTAAGATTTTTACGACCCCTCCAACGTCGCCCTTGACGGCTGGCTTGAGAAGCGGCAGGGCAACTCCAGCAAAGGTAGCTCCCATGGCCAAGGCCTTTGCCATCGTTATTCCGTCCCGCATTCCGCCGGTGGCTATTATTGGGAGCTCGGTTGCGTACCTAACTTCGGCAACGCTGATGGCGGTCTTTATCCCCCAGTCCCAGAAGCGGAGCGCTAAGTCCTTTCCGAGCTCGTCCTTGGCGCGGTAGTATTCCACTCCGCTCCAGCTTGTCCCGCCGAGGCCGCCCACGTCGATGGCGTCTATGCCTATGCTCTCAAGCCTTACCGCGACCTCCATGGAGACCCCTGCCCCGGTCTCCTTCGCGATTATCGGATACGGGAACTCGGCCTTCAGCTCGGCCAAAGCCTTCAAAACGCCCCTGTACTGCGTATCCCCCTCGGGCTGGACGCTCTCCTGGAGCGGGTTCATGTGGATGGCCAGGGCATCGGCCTGAATGGTCTCAACGGCCTTAAGCGCCTCCTCAAGGCCGTAGCGGCCCGGCATTGTCTCGGCGAACTGGGGGGCGCCGAGGTTTCCAACGAGAAACACATCGGGAGCAACGTCCCTAACGTAGTAGCTCTCCCAGGTCTCGGGCTTCCTTATCATGGCCCTTTGACTTCCAACGCCCATCGGGATGTTGAGCTCCTGGGCGGCTTGAGCGAGGGTTTTGTTAATCCTCCCCGCGAGCTGTGAACCCTTCGTTCCGCCGGTCATTCCAGCGATGAAAATCGGATAGTCAAACTTCCTTCCAAGAAACTCGACGCTCAGGTCGATTTCATCCTTGTCAATCTCGGGAAGGCTCATGTGGACGAAGTGGACATCCTCAAAACCGTTGCTAACGTGGGCCTGAACGTTCCTCTTGAGGCAGTGCTCTATGTGCTCGAACTTCCTGATGATCGTGAGTTCCTCTTTATCAAACTCCCCCATTACAACCACCGAAGGAATAGAGGAAAAGAAGTTAAAGAAGTTTCCGCTCACTCCATCGCCCTCTCGATGAGCGCCCTCATGTGAATCTCTGCGCTGTCGAGGACTTCTATGCTAACATCTCCAGGTTTTATCGCCAGCGGAAGCTCAGTACAGCCCAGGATTACACCCTCAACGCCTTCCTGGGCGTACTTTTCAATCAGCTCAACGAGGTACGGCTTGCTCTCCAGCTTTCCGAGGGCCAGCTCGTTAAAGATTATCGAGTTTACCTTCTCACGCTCTTCCTCGTTGGGAACTACAACCTGAAAGCCCTTCTTTTCGAGCGCCTCCCTATAGAACGGCATCTCCATCGTGGTCTTTGTTCCGAGCAGGAGGAGCTTCTTAAGGCCGCGCCTCTCAGCTTCGTTTGCGACGGCCTCGATTATGCTGACCATCTCAGCGTCCACGGCTTCCTGAACGTCCGGGAAGACTATGTGCGGTGTGTTTGCGGCGATTCCAATTACCCCCGCACCGGCCCTCTCAAGCGCCTTAGCTGCCTCGATGAGCATCTCCTTCCTCCCTTCCCAGCCGCGCGGGTTCTCCCTGAAGGCCTTGAAGTTCATCGAGAAAACAACCAGCTCCGGGAAGAAGTAGGGCTCGAAGAGCTCCCTCGATATCTCGATGTATTTGCGGTAGTAGTACTCTGTTGATTCCGGGGTTGTTCCTCCGATGAGACCTATCCTTTTCATTGGAATCACCAACGCAAGTGGAGGAAAGTGGTTAATAGCCTTTCCAATGAAAGGGATTTCAAGAAAAAGAGGTAGAAGTCAGGCTTCTTCTAGCTTTATCCCCTTGCTTTCGAGGTACTCAACGGTTTTCTCCAGTTCCTCCTCGTCCTCGGCAAAGATTATCAGCCCTATATACTTCCCAAAACCCTTCGGAGATGAGTGGATTCTGACGTTGAACCTCTCAAGCGCCTCTTTGAGAATGGGAGCCAGCTTGCTCTCGTCGGTTATCTCTGCCAGAAACTTTCTCTGGACGAACTTCCTTTTTCCAAGTCTTGGAAGAACTTCCTTCTCAAGCATGGCCTTCATTTCCCTCGGCATACCCGGAAGGACGAAGATTTTCACACCCTCATGCTCGATGAAAGCCCCTGGCGCAGCTCCCTCAGTGTTCTCAAGCGGCTCAACCCCCTCTGGCAGGTAGGCCATCTTCTTCCTCCCCTCGTTCAGACTCGGGTCGTCTATGTAGCCCTCGCGGTAGAGCCTCTCGTAGAAGGCCTTTATCTTCTCAAGGCACTCCTCATATAGGATAAGCTTTCTCCCGAGAGCCTCCGCAACTGCCAGCATTGTAACGTCGTCGTGAGTCGGGCCGAGGCCGCCGGAGATAACCAGAACTTCCGGCTTTCTGGCGAGTATCTCTCTAACAACGGCCTTTATCTCCTCAACGTCGTCTCCGACCGTCGTTATCCTTCTCACCCAGTAGCCCCGCTCGGTCAGCTCCGAGGCTATGAAGGCGGAGTTGCTATCGACGGTATGACCCGTCAAAAGCTCATCGCCGATTGTGAGAACTTCGGCAAACATAACTCTCACCTCAGTCTCGTCCCGAAGCCGTCTCCCCGGATAGCTCCGCTCAGCCTTCCGGGGACTTTACCGTTCACGAACCAGACTTCGGAGTAGTAGGCCATCTCGTGGGCCTTCCTCAGCTTGTTGCATATTCCCCCGGTAACGTCCGTTCCTGAGGCTGTGCAGTGAAGTCTTTCGAGGAGGGCAGGAACTTCCTCACGGGCAAGCTCCTGAATGAGACTCCCCTCACCGGGCTTTCCGTCGTAGATGCCATCAACATCCATGAGGAATATCACCTTCTTCGGCTTGAGCATCTTCGTGAGGTAGGCCATTATCTGATCACCCGAGAGAATGTCTATCCCCTGGGCGACGTCAACGGAGACGTCACCGAAGAGTATCGGAATAAAGTCCAGCTCAAGGAGCTTCTCGATGACCTCTATGTCAGCGTAGACTATCTCCCCCCTCTCAGTCAGGAAGATTGAGGAAGTTGAGACCGAAAACGCCGGGAGATTCTGGGAGAGAAAAACCTCAATAAAGCTGGCGTTGGCCCTCAGCATGGACTGGTGCGTCAGGGAAAAGCCGATCTTCTTTCTCCTGTCGGATTCCCACTCTCCAGAGAGACCCTCCCTTATCGCGTGCTCGCTCGCGTGGTAGTGGCCGAAGCTGCCCCCACCGTGCACCACGATGAACTCCTCGTTGGGATAGAACTCGGCTATTTCCCCAGCGATTCTCATCACGGTTTCGGTGTCAAAGTTCTCTGGCTCCCCCCTCTTATCACTGAATACGCTACCGCCGATCTTGATGAGTATCATCACTCCACCTCCTCAATCCTCAGACCCTCACGGCTTATTTTAGTTATCATCGGCGTTCCGCCGGCTATGGTTATTGCTGTCGCAACTTCGCTCTGCTTCCCGGGGGCGAGGGCGTACATACAGCCGCCGCCTCCAGCACCGGTGATCTTTGCTCCAAGAGCGCCAGCTGTTCTCGCGGCGTAAACCAGCTCGCTGAGCTTTTTAGTTGAAACGCCGAGGGCATCGAGGAGGCCGTGGTTTATGTTCATCAGCTTTCCGAGGGTCCGGAACTTCAGCTCCCTGTCGAGGTCGGAGGTGATGACCTCCTTTGCTTTTTCAACGAGTCTGCCCATCGAGTTCAGGATAGGCTCGAATATCTCGGGCATCTCCTCGTAGTTTCGCCTGACCATAGCAACAAGCTCCTTCGTTGAGCCGCTCGAACCAGTGTAGCCAACAACGATTGGAAGCTCCATGAACGGAAGGTGCTCGAACTCCCCCTTCTGGTAGTGGATGAAGCCGCCTATCGCTGAAACCGTCGGGTCGATGCCGCTCGATGCACCCTGGACGAGGAGCTCAACTTTATGTCCGAGCTTTCCAACCTCCTCGTTGCTAAGCTCGAGGCCGAGGAGCCTTGAGATAGCGCCTATGGTCGCAACGGCAACAGCCGCGGAGCTTCCAAGACCAGCACCGACGGGAATCTGAGAGGTTATTGAGACCGTTATGCCCTTCCCGTTTGCGTCCGCTTCATCTTTCACGAGCTCTATCGCCTGCCTTACGTAGCCGAGAACCTCTGCAGCCCTTCCGTAGTCGCTCTCGAAGTAGATGCTGTCTTCAGTGAAGGAAACGATTAAGCCAGGCGTCCTTATGTCGTGGGCCTCAATTTTTATCGCTCCCGTGTCGTTGAACTCCGCCCTGACGTAGGTTCTAAGGTCTATGGCCGCCGCTATGGCGGGTTTTCCGTAAACGACGCTGTGCTCTCCGAAGAGGATAATTTTAGCCGGTGCCGAGGCGAGAACCCTTTTAACGCTCATCTTTTACCCTCCAAAGACTTCTCTATAATCTCGACGAACTTATAGATGTCGTCCAGATGCTCGCGAAGTGTCTCAAAGGCAAGTTCGTCGTTTATCCGGCCGTATCTGTGAACCAAGACATTTCTAAAGCCCTTCATGAGTCTCAGTTTTTGAGCCATCTCCTTGGAGATTATTCCTCCCCTCACGAGTCCTTCAAAGACATCCTCTTCCTTCTCGGGGATTCCCAGCTTTAGGTCGGAGTTTATGATTGCACAGATATCGATGACGTTCTGTATCGCAAACTCAACGCGCTTGTAAATCCCATCCTTTACGAGGCCCAGCGACTGGAAAGTCTCGAAGTCCTGTGGCAGGTGCTCCTCAACCAGCTTCAGGCTTTCGAGTATCTCCTCGATCTTCGAGCTTATCAGCTCAACCCTCATTCTATCGCCTCCAGGCCGAGGTAGTCGTAATAATAGCGCTTGAAGTCCTCCCACTCCTTCAAAACCTCATAGGCGAGATCGTAGAGAAAAGTCTCGTCGCGGCAGAATAGAACCTTTCCCCTGAGGCATTCTCTTTTCAGGGGAAGGGGAAGGAGCTGAAAGATTTGAACGTCATATTCGTCCGGAAGGTTGCCCAGCACGAGCATCCTGAACCTGAAGGCCTCCCTTTCGTCTCCATCGTAATAAACGCAGAGGTCGTAATCGCTGTCTTTGCGAGCGTCTCCCCTCGCCCTTGAGCCGAAGAGAATTACGAACTTGACCTTCTCGCCACCGAGCTGGAGGATTCTGGCAACGGCCTCATCGAGGTTCATGGTAGAAAATAGGGAGAAGAGCTTATCACCCTTTCGCTAGCGCCTGAAGACTATGCTCGCGTACCCAACAACTGCCTCAGTGCTCCTACTCACTTCAAAGCTCGTCGTGTAGTGCAGCAGTTCGGCCTCAAGGGCTCCAGCCAGGCGGGAGTAAACAATGGCCGTTCCAACTCCCCCCGGCCCGCACATGGTGTGGTTCATCTCCCTTATCTCCTCAAACATTCCCTTGACGTCGAAATCAAGGATCCTTCTGATTACTCTGAAGTCCCACTCCTTTATCCTGTGTGGAAGCTCGTCCGCCCTCGCCCTGAAGGGAACGTAGCCGTAGACCGGGCCGTAGTGCATGAAGTCCGTGCTCGCTATAACCACGACGTCCCTTCCTAGCTCCCTGCTAGCCTCGAAGATGGCCTTCCCGAGGTCTTCGGCAACCTCCTCGTCCTGCATTCCGAGGGTTATGGGAACGATCTTGACTTCCTTTCCTGCCTTCTCGGCGAGGTATTGAATGAAGGGAACCTGAACCTCTATGGAGTGCTCGTACCTGTGGGCGAGGTCGTCAAGGTCAGCTATGCCCGAGATTTTTGCTATCTCCCTGGCAAGCTCGCCGTCGACCTCCACCTCTCCCAGCGGCGTTATCCACGTGCCCGGCGGGTGAACCGCTATCGGGGAGCCGAGGCCGGTGTGGTTCGGCCCGAGGATCACGAACGTCTCAGGTAGGCCGTCCTCAAAGATGGCCTTATAGGTTCTGCTCGCCGTGTAGCCGGAGAATATGTAGCCCGCGTGGGGAGCAACTCCTGCAGTTACTCTCCTCTCGCTTCCTTCCTCGCCGAGGTCGCTGAAGAACCTCTCCAGCATGAGAACTAACTCCTCGTCAGCGGGATAGAAGCTTCCAGCTACAGCGGGATACCTCACCACCATCCTAATCACCCCTACCAAATTTTCAGCTCGAAAGTTTAAATACCTTCGGTTATTTTAAGGCCCGAACCGGATAGGGGAAGGAGAACTTTGGAACCTTCTGGGATTTCGGCTGAATCCACGAGCTTCCACAGGCCTGCAAGAACAACCGCTGATGTCGGTTCCACAAGGAATCCTGCGTTGATGAGCCACTCAAGCGCTTCCCTCGTCTCGGCCTCGCCGACGCTCACGCAGAGGCCGTTGCTCTCGTCGAGTGCCCTCTCCATGTCCTCCTTTCGCGGAGGCTCGGGAATCGCTATCCCGTCGGCGAGGCGGTTTTTCATTACGGAGCGCTCGCAAAGGCTCTCGTAACCTTCTGCCTGAACGGCTACAAGCCTCGGGAGGTCGTTTACCTCGCCCATTTCCCTAAGCTCTCGGAATCCCTTCCAGAGGCCGAGAAAGAGCGTCCCGGAACCAGTGGGGGCAAAAGCATAGTCCGGAACTCCAACCTGCTCATAGGCCTCGTAGGCGATCGTTTTGGTGCCCTCGATGAAGTAGGGATTGAGCCAGTGGCTCACGTAGGTTATTCCCTCCCTCTCGGCAAACTCAACGGCCTCTTCGTGGACTTCCATTCTGTCTCCATAAACGAAGTGAATTATTGCTCCAAGCCGCTGGAGCAGGGAAATTTTTGAGGGCATTGCCCCATAGGAGACGAAAGTGTGGACCTTAATCCTGGCTGGAAGTGAATAGAGAGCCATGCTCAGGGCTGCGTTTCCAGAGCTGTCGAGAACGACCTCGCTTACCCCCTCCTCCATCAGCTTTGCCACAGTCACCCAAGTACCCCTGTCCTTGAAGGAGCCGCTGGGCTGGAGGTAGTCGAGCTTGAAGAGGGCAGTAACCGGGCCGACTTGGAGTTCGACAGTCGGAGTTATCGCCGGGACGGGAGGTGGAAGGAGGTTTCCGCCCACGGGAAGGAAGTTGATGTACCTCCTCGCGTCAAGGTAGGGCATGAGGCTGCCGAAGAAGTCGAAGTGCTCCCTCTCCACAAAGAGCGTTCCGCCGCAGTCGCACTTCAGCATGAAGGTCTCAGGATAGGTCTTTCCGCACCTTGAACACCTGAGCATGCCATCACCTTTTTTAGGTCTTGAGAGAACTAAGAAACACAGGTTAAAAAGGTGGTTGCTATGGTCGAGAAGTTTGTTTCTGCGGAGAGACCTCAGACCGAGGAAGGAATGCAGTACCACATAGCCTGCAAGCCGGGCGATGTTGCTCGCTACGTCCTCCTTCCGGGCGATCCCGAGAGAGTACCCAAGATAAGCTCGCTCTGGGACGAGGCGAGGGAGATAGCCTTCCACAGGGAGTACAGGACGCACACGGGAAAATACAAAGGCGTGCCGATAAGCGTCACCTCTACAGGGATAGGCGGGCCATCAACGGCCATCGCCGTCGAAGAGCTCGCTGCGATAGGGGCGGACACCTTTATCCGCGTTGGCTCAACCGGTGCAATCCAGCCTGGAATTGAGATAGGAGACCTCATCATAGCGAAAGCTGCTGTGAGGCTTGAGGGAACGTCAAAACAATACGTCCGGGTCGAATATCCGGCCGTGGCTGACCTTGAGGTTACGATGGCGCTGATAGAGGCCGCCGAGAGTCTCGGTGTGAAATATCACATCGGTATAACAGCTTCAACCGACAGCTTCTACCTCGGACAGGGCAGGCCGGGCTTGAACGGCTACTTCCCGAGCTTCGCGAGGAACCTTGTTGACGACCTCAGGCAGGCCAACGTGACCAACTTCGAAATGGAGGCCGCGACTCTCTACACGCTTGCCAACATCTACGGCCTCAGAGCGGGCTGTGTGTGCGCCGTCTTCGCCAACAGGATTACCAACGAGTTCGGGAAGGCGGGCGAGAAGGAGGCCGCCTTGGTCGCGAGTGAGGCCGTTAAGATACTCGCGGAGTGGGATGAAGAGAAGGAGAAGGCCGGGAAGAAGGTGTGGCACCCTAGCCTGAGGGTTTAAGGTTCTCTTTATTTTCAACGTTCTGCTGAGAGAGATCTTGGAAAAAGTTGTATCAGAAGTGTTTCCCTCTTTTTGAGTGTTGGGTAATGGTGAGCATATGCTCTTTTAGAGAGCAACCGTGAGGGTTACTCCCAAAAACTTCTTTAGCTCATGATTTCAGCTTTCTTTTTAGCACCCAAAGGGTGCTATACTTAGAGGAAACCCTGAGAGCATGGCTAATTGGAGATAAACCAATTATCACCAGGCACGATTAAAATCAGTCGATACCTTTCCGCCAGCGCTCCTTGGGAAGCGAAGCTTCCCGAGGTGTTGGGACAAAGTCCCAAAATGCGCAAGTAAGGGCTGATGGCGGACCGGCGGGGCTTCGAACCCCGGACCTGCGGCTTAGGAGGCCGCCGCCCTATCCTGGCTAGGCTACCGGTCCACTGCCCGCTAATTCCTCCCAAGGAAGACTATTTAAAGCTTACGGTGCACTGTATTCGGTGGTGGAAATGGTTGATGAGCTCGATATAAAGATCCTCTCCATGCTTCAGGAGAACTCCCGCCTTTCCTACAGGGAGATCGCAAGGGAGCTGGGAGTTGCTGTGGGGACTGTTTACAACAGGATAAAACGGATGGAGGAAGAGGGAATAATAAAGGGGTTTGCACCGATTTTGGACTATGAGAAGCTGGGTTTTGGGCTCACGGCTGTCATCGGAGTGAAGGCACGTGGAAGAAAAATACTGGAAATAGAGGAGGAGCTAAGGAAAAAGGAGAACGTCATCATAGTATACGACATAACCGGTGAGTTTGACATAGTTTTGGTGGCCAAGTTCAGGGACAGGGCCCACATGAACCGCTTCGTTAAGTGGCTTCTCTCCCTGGATGGGGTCGAGAAGACGAACACGAGCGTTGCAATGCAGGTTGTTAAGGAGGATTTGAGGATTAAGTTATCTGAGGACTAGAACTTCCTCCATAAACCTCTTTGCAAAGTCTTCAAGCGTTTCTGCTGGGAGCTCTACCTTTTTTCCGTTGACCTCTCCCGAGAATATGTAGTTTCTTGCGGTTATCTCGCTAATCCTTGAGAAGTCCGGGTTCTCTTCCAGAGTCCTCGACAGCACCTCAGTGAACCTATCTTCTGACACCTGAATTATGACTCCAGATATCCTTACGATCTTCCCGCATTCCTCTTCTCCACACTCAAAATTGAAGGGGAGACCTGGTTCGGCCTCCACTGGCAGGGTGAGTCCCTCAGCGTTGTATATCAGGAACTTCATTTTAATCACATCAGTCTTATCAAACTCTCAACCGGGATGCTGTATTCCTTCTTGAGGCTTTCAATAACATCCCCAACGCTCACGAGGAAGAACATGCCCACGGCCTTTGCTCCGGCCTGCCTGCACATCTCCAGCAGGGCCTTCTGAGTTTCCCCGCTCCTTATCACGTCGTCAACGATTAGAACGCGTTCTCCCTTCTTGAGCGCCCAGTGAGGGAGGTAGAGTGTAGTAACGCTTCCGGAGGCACTCGGTACATAGCTGACCTCGTAGAACTTTTCAACACCCACTTCTTTCTTCTTTTTGGCGTATACAACGTCCACGTTCAGCTCTTTGGCTATGTGCACTGCGAGGGGTATTCCATCGGTCGCCGCGGTCAGGATTTTGTCAACGTTTTCATCTGCGTATTTCCCAGCCACTTCCTCGGCTATTATGCTCATCAGGGCAGTATCGCTCAGAACTGGCATGTTGTCAAAGAAGCCCCTTTCATCGAATTTTATCCTCTTCCTTACCTCCTCTTCTATGTTTATGTACGGACTGAGAAGCTCAAGCAACTCCCTGGTTCTCTCGGTACTCGGCAGTACTTTTCCGCGTACGTACCTGTTTAGCACTGTTATAGGCAGTCCCGTTATCCTGGATAGCTCCTCGTAGGTGTAGGTTTTCTTGAGGAGCCTCAGAGTGCGTATCAGTCTTAATTTCTCCTGTACGGACTTTAGCTGACTCATGCGACCACCCCTTATGACCAGGTTTAACAAGAAAATGTATAAATACGTTTCGGTCACTCGGTCTCCTTTACAGTCTTTTTCCTGTATTCTCTAACAACGTCTCCGTAGTTGGATAGTAGGAACTTTCTATCAACTGGGAGGCCATCAGGATGGTTTATTCCGGGACAGAAATCGTCCTCCTTCACGTAAACTTCAAGATAACCCTCGCTCCTCACAAAAATAAAGGGATACAGCCTGCAGGCGAGCGGCCTGTGTGAGTATATCTTGCACTTTTTTGTCCCGGGGTCTAAGAAGACGCAGGCTTCGGTTACCGGGTTCTTTTTTATCCCGTAGCCCAAGAACTTGTCCCTCCGGTAGAAGAGCTTTTCATAGTCTACGAACTCCCACGCGTTGTATCCAAGTTCTTCGATTTTTTCTATGTCCTCGTCGCGAAGGGGGATTTCAAGGGACTCGCAGCACCTGCCGCACTCCTCAACACACCTGAACCTAAAGTTTTGGTCGTAATCCACCTCCAGAGTCTTGAGGTTTATCTTAGCTACCAGCCTTTTCTCCAAAGCCCCCCCTCCTTCCGTAGGAGCTCGCTATCAGGGTTTCGGTCATCTCTATGTGCGGTATTTTCCTCAGGGCCTCTTCGTACACCCTATCGAGCTCCTCTATGTTCTCAACCTCAAGGCGGGCCAGGATGTCGTACTCTCCGTAGACCCTGTAAACTTCCCTTGCCACCGGTAGCTCCTTCAGCTTTTTATAGACCTCTTCCTCATGCCCGGGCTTGACAACCACCAGGACGAAGACTTCCATCATTTTAGAACCCTCCAAATGTTCCAAAATTCATTTTCTTGGCAAGTTTGGCAAGCTTCCTCTTGTTCATGCTCTTGAACATCTTCTTCATTTGATTGTACTGATTTATAAGTTCTTTGACTTCCGCTGTACTCGTTCCCGACCCCCTTGCTATCCTTTTTATCCGCGAATAGTTGAGTATCTGGGGGTTTTCAAGCTCCTCTTCGGTCATTGAGTCCATTATTACCCTGAACTTTTTGAGCTTTTCCTCCCCCACCCTGAGGGCATCATCCGGAAGGGAGTAGCCCATCCCGGGTATCATCTGGAGGATCTGCTTTAAGGGGCCCATCTTCTGCATGGCTTCGAGCTGGGTGTACATGTCTTTTAGCGTGAACCTGCCCTTCAGGAACTTTTCAAAATCTTCCTCCCTGATTTCCTGCTCCTTCTGGAGTTCCTCGAGCTTCTGGAGCAATCCCTCGATGTCTCCCATTCCGAGGAGTCTTGAGACGAACCTCTTTGGGTCAAAGGGCTCGAGATCGTCTATCCTTTCTCCCACACCGATGAACTTTATGGGGGCTCCGGTGGCGGCTACCGCTGACAGGGCACCACCGCCTTTAGCGCTACCGTCCAGCTTCGTGACGATTATTGACCCTATAGGAGTAGCCTCCTTGAAGGCCATGGCCTGATTGTAGGCTTGCTGACCTATCGTACCGTCTATAACCAGTATGACCTCGTGGGGGTTTATGGTGGAGCTTATCTCCCTCATCTCTTCTATGAGTCCCTTCTCCTCCTTGTGTCGGCCGGCGGAGTCCACTATGATGACGTCCACGTCCCTCTTTTTGAAGTGCTCAACTCCTTCTCTGGCGAGCTTAACGGCGTCCTTTTCATCCGGATTTCCGAATAATTCGATTCCAAATGGTTCCACAAGCTGTTTGAGCTGGTAGTATGCACCGGGGCGCCAGGTGTCCGCACATACGAGCCCAACACGGTAACCCCGCTTCTGCAGGTACCTGGCAAGCTTTGCCACGGTGGTGGTCTTGCCCGAACCCTGAATGCCGACTGTGAGCAGGACTGTTGGTTTTTCTTTTATTTCAAGGGGTCTCGCTTCCGTTCCAAGGAATTTTGTCAGCTCTTCGTACACGACTTTGATGAGGTACTCTTTCGTAGTTACTCCAGCGGGGGGCTTCTCCTCCAGAGCTCTCCTCTCTATGTTCTTCGTAAGCTGCAGGACGAGTTTGACATTAACATCTGCCTGAAGAAGCGCCCTTTGAATATCTCTCACGATTTCCTTGATGAGGGCTTCATCTACACTGCTACTACGAGCCAGCTTTCTTAAGGCATCACTTAGGGCTTTTCCCAACTTTTCAAGAGCCATGTTCTCTCCCCAGTTTTCTCAATGGCTCTGGGTTTATTAAAGATTGCCCCGGGTTAGGTCTCTGAACAGGGAGCTTACTTTGTAATGAACTATATTGTACATTGAGACTCTATTCAGGCACTGGTTGCTTTTTTGGGCTATCGAGGGGCTTGAAGAGTTCTTTTCTGAGATAAAAGTGGACAAAAACCTTTATAAGCCGATTTAGGCGTTTATTATAACGGAGAGAGACTTAAAGGAGGTGAGAGAGATGATACCTGCACTCTACGAGTACCTCATGATGAGGGAGATTGAGAGAAGGAGGAGGAAGCCCATACCCGAGGAGCTTGAGTATGTTGAGATGCTCCGGGAGTGAGCTTCTTCAAACTTTTTCAGAATTTCTCACTATTTTGGCTTTTTCAGCATGTGTTTGTTTTTGTCGTTGAAACATTTACTTTGGTTGTTTGGCTTCGATCTCTTTGCCATTCTGGGGGTTCTCTATTTATATCGTCAATTGTCGATGGCATTTTTAACGAAAGTCTATAGGAAAGGCTTTTATACTTTGAAGTTGTAGTTATTAGTGGTGATGAAGGATGACAACCGTAATAAAAAGGGACCCGGCGAGATTTCTGAAGGAGCTCAAGACCCATTACGGCGATGTGTGGAAGATGCCTACCAGTGACTATCTCAGAAAGCCGGACTTTGTTGTGCTGGACCCAAAAACAGGCAAGAAAACCCGCGTTAGCTTCGTATCTCTCGAGGATGGAGAAACGGTCGCAGTAGTCTACGATGAGCTTGGATGATTTTTAGTTCTTTGGGGGAATTCTTAAATATCTCTGTTCTCAAATCATTACTGGTGAGTCTCATGGAAAGTAAGGTCTACAGTGAAGTTTTTCAGCTAGCGGGAAACATTCAGGATAAATACCTCCGGGCGGTCACTTATGCTAAAGTTGGATACTATCTTTACCGGGCAAAGAATCCTCTGTATAAAAAGGCTTTTAGCTATGCTCTCAACGCGACTTCCTCAATAGAATCCCCTCCTTTGATGGCAAAGGCTCTAATGGAAGTTGCTGGCTATCTTTTCAAGGTTAACCCCGATGCTGGGAAGAAAGTTTTCTTGGAGGTTCACGATCTGATCTCCTCCTTCCCCGAGCCACTCCGCACCGAGATGCTCACACTTTTCGTAGAAAAACTCGTCAAGCTGGGCCTTCTGGATGATGCCCTTTTCTATGCCCTCGAGATAGAGGACAACGTCAAGAGAAACGATGTTCTTATCGGCACACTCAGGGAGTACCTGAAAGAGGGGAACATGAGAAAGGCGCAAACTATCGTGAGGGAGATTCAGAACGAGCCCTGGCACTCCCTTGCGGCTGTGGAAGTGATAAAAGAGCACCTTAAGAGGGAAGAGTTTGGGAGCGCTTTGAAGCTTCTATCAGAGATAAACAGCGACTACTGGCTCGGTGAAGCAATGAAGCAGGTGGCTTTTTATATGAAAAATGCGGAGGTGCCTTCAACAACCTATGAAAAGTTCGTCAACATAGCCTTGGGGCTCTCGGGGGAGGAGAGCAACGATGTTCTTCGCTCTCTGCTCGTTGCCCTCGCCCTCCAGGGGGAGACGAATTTTGTGAAGGGGATCCTCGATACCCTTGAACCTGAGCTCAGGCGCTCTTTCATCCTGGACGTCGTTGATGCAATAGCTTACAGGGAGGAGAGCCTAAAAGCGTTCCTTGAGGGCCTCTCCGGGGAAGAGTTCGAGATCGCCGCTCACAGGGCGATGGATAGGCTACTCGAGAGAGCCCCTCTCAAGGAGTTCCTTCCAATAGTGGTTGAGATCGGCTCAAGGACTTCAGAGGATGCTGTTCTTGTAAAGGTCGTCAGGTACCTCTCCAAACTTGGGGACTTCAAGCATGCGGAGGAGTTCGCCAGCAGGGTTAGGGGCAACTACCTCAGGTCTCTCGCCTTTGGAAGCCTTGCCGTTGAGAAACTGAGGGAAGGGGACATCGATAAGGCCATAGATTATGCCCTCATGGTTAAGGATCCAAAATGGGGCTCCTGGCTCCTGAGTGAGATACTCACGAGGATTCTCGAGTTCATGACTGAAGGTACGGTTGGAGAGGATATAGAGGAGAGTGCAAAGGCACACAGGGGGCTTCTGGAAGGCCATTAAAGTTTTAAGCATTCCTCCCTTTATCATTTGGGTGAGTTCGGTGGTTAGGATAGCGATAATAGGCGGCTCTGGAGTTTATGACCCAGCACTTCTGACCAACGTCAGAGAGGAAACCGTTGATACGCCCTACGGTTCGGTCAAGGTCAAGATAGGAGAGTACAACGGTGAGGAGATAGCCTTCCTGGCAAGGCACGGTGAAGGCCACAGCGTCCCCCCGCACAAGATAAACTACCGCGCCAACATATGGGCTCTGTACGAGCTTGGCGTTGAAAGGATTCTTTCGACTTCAGCGGTAGGCTCCCTGAATCCCGAGATGAAGCCGGGTGACTTTGTGGTGCTCGACCAGCTCATGGACTTCACAAAAACTCGGAATTACACCTTCTATGACGGTGATGAAAGCCCCCACGACAGGAAATTCGTTGCCCATGTGGACTTCACGGAGCCCTACTGTCCAGAGCTGAGGAAGGCCCTGATAACGGCAGCGAGGGAGCTTGGACTTAGCTACCATCCAACTGGAACCTACGCCTGCATGGAGGGGCCGAGGTTTGAGACAAGGGCGGAGATACGGGCCCTCAAGATACTTGGGGCCGACGTGGTTGGGATGACCCAGTGCCCGGAGGCTGCCCTTGCAAGGGAGCTTGAGATGTGCTATGCGAGCGTGGCTATAGTCACCAACTATGCTGCGGGGATAAGTCCGAGCAAGCTGACGCACACGGAAGTGGTGGATCTAATGGCCAAGAAGAGCACCGAGATAAAGTACCTCTTAATGAAATCTATCGCATACATCCCCAAGGAAAGGAGATGTCCCTGTAAGGATGCCCTTAAGGGCGCTACGGGTGAGTGATAAACTCTCCCATATTTTTCCCTTCTCAACAGTGCTCAAGCTTTTGGAGTTAAATCGCAATTATCGGGGATGGTGTTAGGAGTTCTCACCCTCAAAAAGCCGGTTTTAATTGAAAAATCACTTGGAATTGGCATTATTGAAAATAGCTACGAACCTTGGTCAAACTCAATGGGACTGTCATCCCGTGCTTTGAAGCTCCGCTTCAACGTCTCTCAGGAAGCTTTTCTGGTGAAAAGTTTCATCAAAAGGCCCTCCCCATGAAATGCTGAGTGTCAATCGTGCACTATCATCATCCTCGCTCCTGAGAAGGGTTAAACCTTAAAAGCAACTTTTTAAGAAGTTTGCTTTTTGTTCTGGCGTTCTTTGGATGCTTTGGGAAAAGCTTCACCAAAAGTTCGTAGCTCCTCGCGGAAAATAGTTATATCCAAGGATTTTACACTACAAGTTCCTATTTCGTGGGGAGAACACGTTTAGAAAATTTGATGAAACTTTGCCCAGCAAAGTTTCTATGGCGCCCCGGCGGGGATTTGAACCCCGGACCTCGAGGTCCGCAGCCTCGCGCCCTATCCAGACTAGGCCACCGGGGCACGCCCGCTAACCCTTCCCGGGAACTCTTTATAAATTTAACTTATGCCGCAGCCTTTTTGAGGGTGATTGGGCTTGAGGGAGAAGCTACCAAGTTTGGGATTTTTTCAGTATTTATCTACAGAAACTGTTAAAACTCCAAATGCATAGTTTCAAATCGGTGAGGGAAGTTGAACCATGCCGTCCTCCTGCTCGGCCAGGGGGCCAGTCTGCTTGCTAAGTTACTTGGTGCTGCCGTTCTCGCGTGGGTCTATATAAAGCATAAGCGGAGACCTGCTCTCTTTTGGTCTCTTGCCTGGATATCGGGAGCTTTTTCCATAGTTTCTGACATAACCGGAAATCTTTACGTTCTCTCACTTTCCGAGGCTCTTCTCGCGGTCTTCATGTTCTACGGCGTTGTTGTTTTGCTGGATGAAGAGGGGAGCCTGGTGGGAAGGAAGCTTCTGGGGGCTTTGTCGGCGATTCCACTGATAATCAGCCTTTACAGTGTATTTGTTGGCGTCTATGGGCTGGATGAGAGCTGGTTTGCACGCCTGGGCATATCTTACGCCCTCTCGGCCCTTTTCATCTTTTTGTCTGGGCTTTTCCTCCTGTCTTCTGGGGAACTCTACAGGGAGAGGGTCAGGTATTTGGGGATTGGTTTGCTTCTCTATGGGCTGCACGAACTGGACTTTCCTATAATGAGGAACGTGGACTGGTTTGCGCCCTTTGGGTTCGTCCTTGGGGCCTTTTTAACGATTCTCAACGCCTTTTTGATGGTCAGGTTTGTTCTCTCTGAGGAGTTCATACATATCGGGGAATACGAGGTTAAGGAGGTAAGCATAGAGCCCGGTGTCATTTTTGTCGGGAGTGAGGAATACGGGAGGGTAAAAGAGGAGCTTAAGGATGCCCCCGTCCTGGCGTTTGTGCGTTCTTTGGACGTCCCTCCCTCATGGAACACTTTCTTCCTCACAATGGCTGCAGCACCTATCGGAGAGCGCATACGTCCCATATCTCCCACGGAGCTACCCAAGATCGTGAACATGAGTCACGACTTCCTAAAGGAGGCTAAGGAGAAGGGCATGCACGGCGTGGTTGTGCTCGACGCTCCTGAGTACCTCAGAATGTACAACTCCTTCGAGTCTCTTGCAAAGTTCCTTGCCGCGCTTAGGGACTACGTTAAGTTATACAACGGGACTCTAATATTCGCGGTAGAGGAGAATGCTTGGGACAGGAGGGAGCTAAGTCTCCTGGAGCGTTTGCTGCGTTAGGATCATAAGTGTTGATTGCCTTTGGGGATAAGCTTATTTTTACCGTGTTCGTAATAGCTCTGGTGTTTGCCATGAGGAACTTCCTTAAGGAGGCCGAGGTTTTCAGCCCGGATAACGTTCTGGGCTACATAGGGGAGATTAGTCGGTTCCACAGGATACAGGGTTCAAGGGGATTGGTTGAGGCTGCCGAATACCTGATGAAAGAGCTTGAACGAGCTGGAGTCAGGGCGGAGCTGATTGAGGACGTCTACGACGGGAAAAAATGGCACCTAACCCTTGCATCTCCGATAGCATGGGATCTGGTTTATGGGGAGGTGGAAATAGAGGGGGAAAAACTAACAACCACAAAAACCCCGCTCCTCGTGATGGCCCACTCGCCACCCGGGAGGGCTGAGGGTGAGGTGCTTCACATAGAGAGGGATGAATACTGGGAAAAGGCGGAGGGAAAAATAGTTCTGGTTGGTCAGAAATGGTATGAAAACTACCGAAAAGCTAACGAAGCCGGCGCCAAGGCGTTTATAGCTTACAGGAAGGGAACTGGGAGTGCCTTCCCGTATATAGGACTTTTTCTTACCAAAAAGGACCTTGAATGGGCAAAAATCCCGGCTGTGGCCTTTAGCGAGAAACTCGCTGGCCGCATCATTGGAAAGCTGAAGAAGGGCGAAAGCATCAGGATTAAGATCGAAGTCGATACTGCAATATCCGGTGAACAGAAGCTCCCGATGGTCTTCGCCAGGGTGGGTAAGCCCCCGTACCTACTTTTCACGGCCCATCTATGCCATCCGACTCCAGGGGCCAACGACAACGCCAGCGGTTCTGCGATGCTTGTTGAGCTCGCGAGGCTTTTATCTGAGCTCTACAGGGAGGACTTCAGAATCGGCTTTGCCTTTCTTTGGGTGCCTGAGCACCTGGGTACACAGGCCTTCGTTGCCACTTTAAAGGACTTTGAAGACTACTACGCTGTTATAAACCTCGATATGGTGGGGGGAAGTGAGGATAGGTCATCTTCGACAATAATGGTCATTAGAACCCCTCTTTCAAGGTTTTCGATTATATCCGGCCTGCTGGAGTACTTTATAGGGCTTGCAAACTCCCAGGGGGAGAGCTTTGGGGGAAGTCCTCTACCAAAGATGAAGATTAAAAGCTATCCCTATGAGATGGGGAGCGATCACGACGTCTTCAACATCTTTGGAGTCCCTGCCGTCATGCCGATAACGTGGCCCGACAGGTTCTATCATTCGAGTGAGGACACGATCGAGAAGATAAGCAAGGATAGCCTCGAGATCATAGGAAAAGCGGTACTGGCCACGGCCATTTCACTTGCAAAGGCAGATAAAGGCGAGCTTGAGCGCTTTGTAAGGGCATTTGCAATGAAGTACCTTGGAGAACTAGGAATGGAGCATGAACTTGAGATTGGTGAGAAGCTTGTGATGAAGGGACTAGCCAGGGATTCAAAGTTTCTGGGGCTGGAAATTGGCCATCCATTTGAATTCGAGCCCTGGATACGCTGGGAGAAGAAGGGTTTGGTTTCAGCAAGGTCAGTTAGGCAGATAGATAGGGAGAAGGGAGAGGAGCTGGCCAAACTCATGGAGGACAGGAAGTTCATGGTCTTGCTCCATGAGCTCCTCATGCTCGGGGAAATCCTTCCGGAGGAGCTTGCTTACAGGGCACTTGAGGAGGAGTATGGAAAGTTCGACAAAGAAAAGCTTGAAAAAGCCCTGGAGATTCTGGAGACTCTTGGGTGGATTTCCCAATGATTTTTTCTGTTTTCTCCTGAATTTGGCTTTCTTATTAGTGTTTCTTTCTGGGCCTTAGCCTTGATTTTTGGCTCCTGAATTCACCTCCAATGCCACCGAAAGTTTTATAAAGCGCCCGGAGGTGAGTATCTAACGGGCGAGGACTGCGGTGGTAGTCTAGCCTGGCTAGGACAGCGGCCTGCCACGCCGCTGGCCCGGGTTCAAATCCCGGCCACCGCACCACAATTCTAAACCTTGAGTTCACAGCCTTGGTTCTGGGTTCGGGCTTCTTGAATATCATTCCCTAATGGCCCTTTTTGGCATCGTGAAGAGGAACTCCAGTGATTATTTTGAGTTACATCGTTCAGGCGCTGGCAAAAATGTTTTCCGTTGGGCTCTTTCCAGGCTGTGAACTCTGGTTTGAGTCAAAAGCTTCAGTAAGGTTTAAATGCCCCTGCACTTTTAGTTAATGATGGTAAGAAAAATGGGGGTGGTGTTACAATGGTATATGTGGCGGTTTTCGCAAACATCAACGGAAACTTCCCGGCCCTTGCCAAGGCGCTGGAGAAGGTTGAGGCTCTTAAAGAGGAAGGTTATGAGATAGAAAAGTACTATGTTCTCGGTAACATAGTAGGCCTCTTCCCCTATCCCAGGGAAGTTCTTGATGCCCTTGAGGACCTGTTGAAGAGCAACAGGGTTAAGGTCATCAGGGGGGAATTCGACCAGCTCATAGCGGAGAGCGATCCACACGCTGAGGGTCCGGATTACATTGACAGGGTGGAGTATCCAGACTACATAAAGAAGGCCCTCAAGTACACGTGGGAAGCTCTCGGTCACGAGGGGCGCGAGTTCATTAGGGACCTTCCGATATACCTTGTTGACAAGATTGGAAAGAACGAGGTATTCGGAGTCTACGGAAGCCCGTTGAATCCCTTTGGAGGGGTCGTGCTACCAGACCAACCTACCAGCTACTACGAGGCCATAATGAGGCCGGTAAAGGACTATGAAATACTCTTCGTGGCCTCACCGAGGTATCCGGTTAACGCCATGACCCGCTACGGGAGGGTGGTGTGCCCTGGAAGTATTGGATACCCACCCGGCAAGAACCACAAAGCAACCTTTGCCCTCGTTGACGTGGACACACTACACACCAAGTTCATAGAAGTGGGCTATGAAGACGAAAAGAAGCTCATAGAAGAGAAGATTAAGAAGGAAGGCCTTCCAGAGGAGCTTATCAAAGTACTCTACCACGGAAAGCTCTGAAAACTTTGATAACCTCCTTTATTGTTTTTCTTTGAGTATACAGAAACACGAGAAAAGCTGCGGCGAGCAGGTACTTTGAAGTGAATGCGCTAGCCTGCAGAAGGAGGGCGAGAAGTAACGGCGTGTAAATTCCAGGGTTGAGGTTGAGCAGCCTTTTTGATAGTGTTGCGGTTCCAATCAGGATGATTCCGTAGGCAGCCAGAAGGCCAACCATGGCTCCCAGACTCTGGAATCTGGGGATAAGTATTGCCCACAGGAGAGCTCCCGCGAGGGCTCCAGCTCCAGACACAAGCGTGCCGTACCTGACGTAGGCCGTCGAGTTCAGGGCCACTATGCTCGGGTTGTAGGCAATGTAGATTTCTATGGCCATGAGGGCCAGATAAAAGGAGTTGCCAATCCGGAAGCTAAACAGGAAAGAGAGGAAATCGTTGCCGAGGAGCATCATGAGGAAAACGACGAGTCCAGTTATCAGTATGAGGAATTCGGTGGTTTTCTCGGCCAGCTTTTTTATGTACCCCTTGCTCCCCTGCCCGTATTTGTAGGAGAGGATGGGCATTACGGCGGACTGGAGAACTTGGGGAAGGTAGGTCAGAAGGAAAGCCGTTGAAAGAACGGCAGATACTTCCCCTGCTGTAGCAGTTCCTCCGAGGTATTCGCTCATAAAGTATGGCCCCTGAATCAGGAAAACTCCCGAAAGCGTGCCGAGGAAGGCAAAAGCTGAGTAGGATGTCAGGAGTCTAAAGCCTTCCCTCGTTGGCATTCCGAGAAGCTCGAACCGAATTAGGTACCCAAGGCCGAGAGTTGCGGAGGCTGAGAGGAAAAGGATGTAGGGGGAGAATATAGAGAACATAAACACGAAACCGCATAGAAAACCGAGAAACGATGCCAGCATGATGTAGGCGTAGTGTTCCCCCCTGTGGATTCCGTAGAGAAAGCTCCTTAGGGTTAACTGGAAGGCCCTCAGGGTTGCAATAAGGCCGAGGTAGACGTTTATCGGGACTATCAGGAGACCTGCCAGTGGGAGTGCAAAGGAGGGGAGTGTTAGGGATTTAATATCCTCGTTCTTATTTCTCCCGAGGAACTCCGATGAGTACTTGCCCAGAGCAACGGCAAAAAAGCTAAGCGGTATTGCTAAGAAAAAGGCCTTCGAGATGAGGGAATTTGCTGCCCCAAGTTCTTCCGGTCCAAACCAGCGGGCAACGAGAATGCTGTAGAGGAACCTCGCAAGCCCGGTCAGGCCGAGGGCCACTACTGATGCGAGCGAGTGCTTCAGTAAAACCCTGTTCTCGTAGCTCATAAATGGGAATGGGGGGAGTCGGATTTAACCTTTGCGGAACCCAACATAGAATCCGGCTATGAAGGCAGTTGTGCCGGGGAGAATTCCGATGACCTTTTGACCGAAGCTTATCACCTCTCCGCTCCACTCAGCAGCCAGGTTGAAAAGCTTCTCCGTTCTTATTGATATGACTCCCTTCTGCTGTAGCCACAGGAGGCTTAGGAGATAGCCCCCGATTATTGCCAGAACAAGCTTCATGAACTTCTTCAGGGCATAACCCGTAATAAATCCGACTAAAGCCCCTACCCCCATGTCCCCGAACATACCTCCCAAGTTGAACTCCACTTGTGTCCACCCCTTCATCAGTTCTCCTTTTGAGGTAAAAAAGTTTTGGCAAAACGTTTAAATTACTCGGCTGAAAAATATTTATGGAACATGAAATATTTGGGTGAGAGGCATGAGTAGCCCGATGGAGCGGCTTAAAACTAAGATAACGAAGGAAGTGCTGTGGCTTTACATTCTCCGGCTTTTAAAGGAGAGGCCCATGTACGCCTACGAGCTCAAGGAAAAGATAAGGAAGACCTTCAATTTTGAGCCAGCGACAGTGAGCTCCTACGTTGTCCTCTACAAACTGGAAAAGGACGGATACGTAACTGCAGAATGGCAGGAGAGCCAGAGTGGGAAACCCTCCAGGAAATACTACAAGCTCACGCCTGAGGGTGAGAAACTCCTTGCCGAGGGCATAAAATTCCTGGAAGAGATGCTTGAAAAGCTTAAAGAATAAACAGAAAAGTGGCTATCAGCGTCCCATTCCACCGCGCGGCTCTTTTGCCTTGGGGCGAAGCCCCTTGTAGCCGCATTTTCTGCACTTCTTTGCCTTCCAAGGATTAGTGGCACCGCAACGCATGCAGATGTACTTCCTAAATATCCTTGCCTCAGCCTCCGGGAATCTCGCCATTTCAATCACCTCATGATCTTGAACCAACACAGCCTGGATTTTTTGGCTTTTAAATCTTTGGTGCGGGGGACGGGATTCGAACCCGCGCAGCCCTACGGCAGCGGATCTTAAGTCCGCCCCCTTTGGCCAGGCTCGGGCACCCCCGCGCGAGGGAGAGTAAATTCGGGGGAGTTAAAAATCTTCCCCTAAGTCCTCACTATCCTCATCTCAAAGTCTTCAACCGGTATCTTGAAGTCTTCCCTGCTCTCGATCTCTTTCCTGTTGTATAGGATTTCCCTGGCGAGTATCCAGTAGATTAGCGCGAGGGCCTTTCTACCCTTGTTGTTGGTCGGGATGGCAAGGTCGACGTAGCTCAGGAAGTTCTCGGTGTCAACGAGGGCAACTATTGGGATTCCAATCTCTACGGCCTCCTTCATTGCCTGGTGGTCTGCCCTCGGGTCGGTTACTATTATGACGTCCGGCTCAAGGAAGTTCTTGACCTGGGGGTTGGTCATGGTTCCGGGGAGGAAACGGCCTGGCATCGCCCTTGCCCCGGTTACCTCTCCAAACTTCTTAACAGGCTTCTGGCCGTAGAGCCTAACGCTCACGGCGAGGATGTTCTCAGGGTCAAACTTGGCCAGGAACTTTCCAGCAACTCTAAGGCGCTCGTCGGTTTTCATAACGTCGAGTACATAGAGGCCGTCCTGCCTGACCCTGTATATGAACTTCTTCATGTCCTGGGTCTTCTGCTGGGTGCCTATGTGCACACCCGCGGCAAGGTATTGGTCGAGTGGGACGAGATATCCTTCCATCTTTCCACCTCCTCATCCTTCGAATGTTATTATCCTACCCCTTTCTCCCAAATCTTCAGCTATCCTTATCAGCTCGTTAAGTTTGGCGATGGAGTCTTTCCAGAGCACCATCGCCGGGCACCTTAGGCCCACTGCGATGTGGGCCAGCGCTTCGTCGGAGGACTCGTATTTTGCCTCCGACATGATGGGAGTTATTCTCTCGGACTTTGCGTCGTTCACAAGGTTGTATACGTCGGTGAGCGTGCCGAGGTTTATGGGCTTTATAGAGAGGGCATTGTAGTATCTGCGGTCGAGTATCCCCTTTTCCCTGAATAGGTGCTCACCGTCTATGAAGACCTCGTGCGTTCCCGCTATAAGCTCCAGGAAGAGCTCCTCGTCTCCAATGGGCTTTATGTATGCTATGTTGTTGTCTTCGACTATTGAGAGGAGCTCCTCGGTTTCTAGCGGTTTTTTCTGGGATATCCCGAGGGCCACGTCAAGTCCGAGCTCTTCGGATGCTTTTTCAGTTGCCGAGGAAAGCTCCTCAATTGAGAGTCCCTGAGCATTCTGGAGGACCGAATTTACGGCATCGGTGATGTCCGTGATCTCCATCAGGTCTCTAACGGTAACGTAGTATGTAAAGGTCTCAGTGGATGCTATTTCCAATATTGGGACAGGCAACTCGGTTGTGAAGGTTCCGCCCAGGTAGCTGTAAAGGGGCATCTTTTTAACGCTGGAAGCGGCTTTGGCCACTGCAACTGACACCGCCAGGGCCGTATTTGCCCCGATGTGGCTGAAATCCTCGGTGCCGTCTATCTCCCAGAGGTAGCTGTCTATCAGCTCCTGATCGCTTGCATCGAAGCCTATCAGCTCTGGCCCGATTATCTCATCCACTTCGCTGACAGCTCTGTGAGCCTCTGCAACGTAAAGGGCGGGGTTTTCGTCCACTGGGGCGGCGAACCTGCCGAATCCGGAGCTGGTTATGACATCTACTTCTACCGAGTACTTGCCGCCCCTGAGGACTGCAACTCTGCCGATTACGTTCTCTATCACGCTCATTTTCATCAGCTCGGTCTAATCACTGTGATGGGAATTACCCCTTTTTCGAACTCCAGCATGGCGGCTTCAAGCGGCGTAATCCCTTCTGGGACGTCGATGAGGACTGGAGCCCCCATCGCTATCTGCAGGGCCCTTGCACCTATTATTCGGGCCTTTTCAAACCGGGTATACGTGAACATTCCCTTCCCCCCACATCCACACATCAAATGCCAAACTTTTGGTGGGGCCGCCGGGATTTGAACCCGGGTCTCCGGCACCCCAAGCCGGGAGGATAGACCAAGCTACCCCACGGCCCCCCAAGAAATGTGGTTTTTCAGTATACTCTATAGACCATGACCTGATCCAGGAGTTCCACGTGGCTGAGGAGCGTTCTCCTGCAGCAGTACCTCTCAACGCCGAGATCGTCGAGGACCTTACCCGGGTCTTCCCCGGCCTCAACCCTCTTCTTAAACTCGTAGTACTTGTCTGCCAACACCTTTCCGCAGGTGAAGCACCTGACGGGGACTATCATCTTTTTCACACCTCAAATTGTTAAAGGGAAAGCCGTCAGCGGTAGGACTTCTGCCTCTTGGCCCTTGGACCCTTGGTTGAGCGGTTGGGCTTGTGGGGCTCGGTTCTCCTGCTGTCGCCGACGAGCATTGTCCTGTCGTACTTCATAAACTTTTCCTTAAGGTTCATGTCGTTTGTCCATTCAACGAGGGCCCTGGCTATGGCAACCCTGGCTGCTTCCGCCTGACCCATGAAGCCTCCTCCCTCGACCTTGACGTCTATGTCAACCTTGCTGACGATCTCCTCGCCTGCAAGGATGAGAGGTTCCATGATGGTGAAGCGCGCTATCTCCGGCTCAATGATCTCAACGGGCTTGTGGTTGATCCTAACTCTGCCCTTTCCTTCCCTTATGGTGGCCCTCGCAACGGCCGTCTTCCTCTTACCAGCAGTCTGGATGACCTTCATTTTTCTCACCTCAGAACTTTCCTCCGAGGAACTTCGCAACCTCCCCAACGGTAACGTACTTCGGGGTTGCAAGCCTCGACATGTGGGCCTCGCTTATGGTCTCAAGCTCCTTGCCCTCGAACTCCTTGGGAACTCCGACGTAGACCTTGAGCCTCTTGAAGGCCTTCCTTCCGCGGTCGGTCTTCCAGGGGAGCATGCCCCTGACTGTCCTCCTCACGATCTCGTCGCTCCTCTTCGGGTAGAACGGGCCCCTCCTCGGGTTGGTCCTGGTCCTGAGCTCGGTCCTCTGCTTGTACTTGGCGAAGACGTCCTCCCTGTTGCCGGTGATGATGGCCTTCTCGGCGTTGACTATGACGACCTCTTCTCCCTCAAGGAGCATCTTGGCGACCTTAGAGGCGAGCCTTCCGAGTATGAGTCCTTCAGCGTTAATTATCCTCATGGCCCATCACTCCATTATGATTACTCCACTACCCTTCGGGTTTCTCTCCATCAGCTCCTCAATAGTGAGAGCCTCTCCACCGGCCTCGATTATCTTCTTCTTGGCAGTTTCGCTGAACTTCCAAGCTGCAACGACGACCTTGTGCTCGAGCTTGCCTGCACCGAGGACGCTTCCTGGAACCACAACCACGTCGCCCTCTTTGGTGTAGCGATTGATCTTGCTGACGTTTACCTCTGCCCTCTGCCTCCTGGGCCTCTCAAGGCGCCAGGCTATGTCCTTCCATATCTTAACTCCCTCTTCGTTTGACTTCTTTCTGAGGTAGCGAATGAGCCTCCTCAGGTTTATGTCAGTTGGTCCGGTTCTCTTAACCATGAACATACCTCCTCCAAGCTCTCGCAGGGAAACCGACAGATGGACGGGGTGAGCGTAATTGCTGGTGCGGGGGCGGGGATTTGAACCCCGGAACCCCTACGGGACGGGACCCTGAATCCCGCGCCTTTGGCCAGGCTCGGCTACCCCCGCGTCAGTCGGACGCTACTTTATGGAGTTCGCTTATAAATCTATCGCTCTTTCTCATGAGTATTTTAAGCGCTATACTCACGATTTCCTCAACGGGGAGCTCTCCGTTCGTTTCCACGGTGAAAACGAACGTGTTTGGCACAACCTCTTCCTCAATCCCTCCCCCGACGTACTTCTCAAATTTTCTCGGCAGATAGAAGGCTGAGGTCGTTGTTATCACAATCTCGTCTTCTTTCTCCTCAACGGGGAGCTTCCTCTTCTCTGCAAGTTCCTTCAGCTCTTTCCAATCCGGTACGTCCTTGCTAACGTGTATCTTCGTGAGGTATTTGTAGTACACGAATCCCGGTTGCCACTTGGCATGGTCTTTTCCGCGTCCCAGCCTGGCGTATGCATTAAAGCTCAGCCTCTGCTTCTCTGCGAGTTTTACTATGGGGATGTTGGGGTTGGTGGGTTTCACGTCCTCGTCGTCGCTCTTTAGGTCACCGGAGTAGACTATGCCGGGCCCCTCGGCTTCAAGAGATAGTGTAACAACGTGATCGTCGAGCTCGAGGGCATCGAGTGAGAACCTATCAACGGGAGTCTTCAGGGGTATAAGTGCCAGCCTGTGGGCGATGATCTCGTCGAATAGGGCAGAGTCGTTCTCAAAGAACTCAACCTCATCCACGGCGAATGTGGGGACTTCGGAGAGAATCGTTCTCCTAAGGGCGTTGGCGAAGGTGACATCTATCCCCTCGACAATGAACTTTATGGAGTCCTCCTTTTTTTCAAGAATCTGAAACTTGGGTTCCATTTGCACCACCAAAAAAGAAGTTGTGAAGGATCAGACGCGCCTGCCCCTTCTCCCGCCCTTCGGCCTTGTGCCGTCGTGCGGGATCGGGGTGACGTCCTCAACCCTCCCAATTCTCAGCCCGGCCCTGGAGAGGGCCCTGATGGCAGCCTGGGCACCCGGACCGGGGCTCTTGCTCTTGCTCCCTCCCGGGGCGCGAACTTTGATGTGCACGCCGACGAAGCCCTTCTCCATGGCCTCCTCAGCGGCCCTTCTCGCTGCTATCATTGCCGCGTAGGGGGAGGGCTCGTCCCTGTCGGCTTTCACAACCATACCACCGCTCCACCTTGAGATGGTTTCGGCCCCGGTGAGGTCGGTGATGTGAATTATGGTGTTGTTGTAGGAGGAGTAGATGTGCGCAACTCCCCACTTCTCCTTTTTCTTCAGGTTAACCTGCTGCTCCTCGCTCATGCCTCACCACCCTGCTTAGCCTGTTCAATAACCATCCTCTCCGGGTGGCTCTCTTTAGCGAAGGGAGAATCCTTAGCGTAGGTTATAGTGTCTTCTTCCTCCTTCAGGACGAGGTAGCCCGGAGAGCGGATTACCTGGCCGTTAACCTCTATGTGGCCGTGCACTATGAGCTGCCTTGCCTGTCTTATTGTTCTCGCGAGACCCTTCTTGAAGACTATCGTCTGGAGGCGCCTGTCGAGGACGTCCTCAACCGTAAGGGAGAGAACGTCATCCAGGACCGCATCGGCAGGAAGAAGGCCGAGCCTCCTGAGCCTCTGGAGGAGCTGCTCCCTTTCAATCTCAGCCTGCCTGCCACGGGCTGCGAGAAGCCTCCTCGCCCTACGCCTGAAGTTCTTGAGCTGGGTCTCGTGGCGCCAGAGCTCCTTCTTGTTCTTGAGTGCGTACTTTCTCATGAGGACTCTCTCGCGGTCGAGCCTCTCCTTAATCCAGGGGTGAGATGGAGTTTCATACCTCTTTCTCTGCCTCTTGGGGTCTCCCATTTACACCACCTCACTTCTTCCTCCTGCTAACTCCCACCGTTGTACCGTGCCTGAAGTTGGACCTCGTCCTCTGTCCCCTAACAGGGAGACCGAGTTCATGCCTTATGCCGCGGTAAGCCCTTATCCTCCTGAGCCTGTTGACGTCCTCACGCCAGGCCATGACGAGTTTTGCCGTTAGAAGGTGCATGTCCTTGCCGGTCTCGTAGTCCTTGGGCCTGTTAACAGCCCAGCTCGGAATCCCGTGGGCTACTGGGTCCTCGAGGATCTTTTCGATCTTCTTAACCTGCTCGTCAGTGAGCTCACCGGCCTTCATGAAGGGGTCAATCCCGGCAACTCTGAGCACCATGGTGGCGAAGTTTATTCCTATGCCCTTGATACCAGTAAGGGCCCATCTAAGCTGTTTGTGTCCGTCCAGATCAACACCCGCGACACGTACTATGTGCCTGAAATGGTCACTCATTACCAACACACCTCCCTATTCATCTCGTTACGTGCGAATGTAAGGAATTTTGGCGCCGGGACGGGGATTTGAACCCCGGTGCGCAAGCGCGCACGGGCTCTCAAGGCCCGCGCCATCCCAGGCTAGGCGATCCCGGCATACACGCGGTAACCACTCCCCTTTGCCAGCTCCATTACCTCTGTGAACTTTTCTTCCATCAGGGATTTGATGTATCTCGCTCCCTGGCTGGTCTTGATAACCAGCTGGAGCATCCCACCATCGTTGAGATGCTGTGGAGCGTTTATAACTATTTCCCTCAGCACATCCTTTCCCGCGTGTACCGGGGGGTTCGTTATGATAGCGTCGAACTTTTCATTCTCGACGGGCTCGTAGAGGTTTCCCCACCTGACTTCGGCGTTTCTAACGTTGTTAATTTTTAAGTTTTTCCTCGCAATGCTCACGGCCCGTCTGTTGATGTCGGTCATTACAACGTAGCTCACAAACCGCGACGCCACTATGCCGATAACCCCATAGCCGCATCCAAGGTCAAGAACCCTCCAGCCCCTCTCAAGAACCATGCTTTTAAGGAGCAGCTCCGTGCCCCTGTCAAGTTTGCCGAAGGAGAAAACCCCGCTCGCGGTTATGAACTTGAAGCAGTGTCCTCTAATGCATACCTCTATCGTTCTTGTCTTTAGAGGGCTTGAGGGGTCTTCTGTATAGTAGTGGCTCATGTAGGGGGGTGGAGAAAGGGGTTTATAAAGTGTGGGGTGGCTTTGCCAAAAAGCCGTTAAAAATGGGTGGAGCCGGGACCGGGATTTGAACCCGGGTGGAAGGGATCTGCAGTCCCTCGCCTCGCCTCTAGGCTATCCCGGCGTTTACCCTGGAGAAGGATTTGGCGCCGCGGCGGGGATTTGAACCCCGGTGGGCACCGCCCACCGGCTTAGCAGGCCGGCGCCCTACCAGGCTAGGCTACCGCGGCAACTGCGCCCGAGGTATATGGGCGGGAGGGGGTTTTTAAGCTTTTTGGCGGCCTCAGAAGTGGTGGCCCTCCGCACCATTCGGTGCCGGGCCAACCGCTCATCATCGGCCAATCTTTTTTCCGGTGGTTGGGATAAGTAATTTTGGGTTCGGTATATGGGTTTGATGGTGGGAGTTCTTGAGTTGGGGGAGTTTATCCATTTTGCACAACTTTATCGTGCATATGCACAAAGCTTATATTTTAGTGGTGATAGCATGAGAATCGCGCTTCCTGTAGATGAAGACCTTGGACTGGAAAGCCCTATGAGCGGCCACTTCGGAAGGGCCAGGTACTTCGCCTTAGTGGACGTGGAAGACAACGAGATAAAGGACATTGAAGTCATCCCCGTTCCCTTCAAGGAGCACGGGGCCGAGGTTGTAATCGTCTACGGGATGGGAAGACGGGCGATGGAATACTTCAATCAGCTTGGAATAACGGTCGTAACCGGCGCTTACGGAAAGGTTGGAGATGTAGTTAAGGCCTTCATTGAGCAGGTTCTTGAGGTTGACCCTTACTGGAAGGAGAAGATAGAGCGGGAGAAGGAAAAGGAAGGACACTGCAGACACTGATTGTTTCATCCGTTTTCTTCTTTATTTGAGGCACTTTTCCCGTTGCACCGAGCTGGTTTGCGAGCGTTATGGGAAAGGGGCCCTGGCTTTAGTGAGTAAGGCATACTCCTCGAAGCTTCCAGCCCTTGGCACGTTTTCGAAGGCACTGGTGTATCTGAACACCGCGGTCTTCTTCCTGCTCCTGATACCCTGGCTACTGAGGTGGATCAAGTATCCTTCTGAGGCGAAGAGAGACCTCTACCACCCCATAACGAGCCACTTCTACGGGACGATGCCGATAGCGATGACGATAGTGGCTATGAACCTCGCAATGGCTGGTTATAGGGAAATAGCCCTCCCGCTCTGGATCCTCGGGAGCATTCTCGTCGTGGTCTTCGCCCTGCTGATACCCTACCTGTTTTTCGTGGGTGAGGGGGTAGATGTAAAGACAATAACGCCAGCGTGGTTTATACCGCCGGTCGGGCTTATCGTGATACCTCTTACGGCCCTGCCGTTCCTTCCGCAGTCCCAAACGTGGAGAGAGGTTTTTATCGCGTTCAACTACTTCGGCTTCGGCGCGGGCTTTTTCCTCTATCTGGCCCTCTTCGCCATAGTGATGAGGCGCTTCATAACCCACGAGCTCCTCCCACCCCTGATGGCGCCGGCAGTCTGGATAAACCTCGGACCACTTGGAGCGGGTGCCGTGGCGCTGTTGAACCTCGTTAAGGTACTGCCCGTTGCGAAGGAGGCTTTCAAGGGCTTTGCCTTCATCCTCTGGGGCTTCGGGCTCTGGTGGCACATCATGGCCATCCTGATGACGCTCTACTACCTCAGAAACCTCCACCTTCCCTACAGCCTTGCCTGGTGGGCCTTCATCTTCCCCATTGGGGCCTACGTGAGCGCGACCTACAACGTTGGGACGAGCCTCGGGATAGGTGCAATGGTGGACTTCGGTTTTAGCCTCTACTGGCTCCTCCTGGCCCTGTGGCTGGGCACGGGAGTTAAAACGCTCCTCCACTCTTTTCCTTGTGATTTTCCATTTTTTCAGAATCAAAAATAAGAAGAATCAAAGAACCTTCAAAATCATTTCAGCGCTATCAGGTAGAGAATAACGCCGATCGCCTTCTTCACCTGCTCCGGAGCGGCGAGCGTTGGAAAAGATAAGCCAAGAGGTCGGGGTTTTGCTAACCAACGCCGGCCAAAACGCGAGGCTCTGCTGTACAACTGCCGTTGCTGCCGGCTCGGAAATGCACCTTGACATAGGAAAGAGGGCCAAGAGAGTTATTGTCATAGACGGCTGCCCGATGAAGTGCGCAACCAAGGTCATGGAGAAGGCCGGAATAAAGGTAGACCACAGATTCACCGTTACGGAGTTTGGGATAGCAAAGCAGCCGACCCTCGACATAAGCGACGAGGACGTTCTCAAAGTTGCTCTGGCGATAGCTGAGAATGTTGGGATGAAGCTTAACGTTAAACCTTAGGTTGAGAACCTTTACATTTGAAAACTCTTTTAAATGAACTTTTTCTCATTTATATCGGTGATGCATGTGAAGGGTCTGATACTCTGTGTATGCCAGGGCACGTGCCCCTCTTTCCAGAAGATGAACGTGTTTGAGATTTTAAACCACTTCAGAAGGGAGAAGAAGGTTGACTTTGTCGCCCTGCACCCCCAGCTCTGCGCTACCGATGGCGACAACTTCTGGAGGGCTTTGCTTAAGAACGGGGAAGATATAGAGAAGCTCTTCGTAGCTGGCTGCGACCCGGTGATGCAGAAGAAGATGTTCGGCTGGACGTTTAAGGAGCTCGGATTCGACGACCACAAATTCATAGGGGTTGAAATTAGGAACATGACCACAGAAGAGGCCATTCAAGCAATAGACGAAGCCATGAGCGTTGACAGCCAGGTGGGATAGACATGGCGGAGAGCTGGTACCCGATAATCGACTACGACAAGTGCACCGGTTGCCTGACGTGCGCGAACTTCTGCCCCCATGGGGTTTACGATGCCTCCGAGGGCAAACCCAAAGTTGTAAAGCCAGAGGACTGCGTGGAGTTCTGCAGGGGCTGCCAGAGAATATGTCCAGCCGGGGCTATAAGCTACTTCGGAGACTCTTGATAACTTCCTCCACTCTTTTTCCTGCCTCCACTTTGATTACCCTGACCCTCCCCGCCTCAAGTATGCCCTTCCCCTTCGGGCATTCCATTGGGGTCAGCAGTACGTTCACTCCCATGTTGACCAGAAAAAGGGCCACCTTGGGGCCCGCGCCGTAGGGTTCCTTTCGGTAAGGGTTCTCAACGATTTCCACGTTTTTTACTTCTCCATCCTTAAACTCCACCAGCGTGAAAGTTTCGGCCCTTAAGAGGCTTTCGTGAACTTTATCTTCAAGCCCACCTTCCGAAGTTGGAGCTGCAACCCTAATCCCCTTTCTCACCGCAGATAGTGTTTTTATCTTCACACCGACCGGCCTCAAGCTGGACTGTAACATGGGTTATCCCGAAGCGTTTAAGCCGCTCCTCGATCTCGTCTATGAACCTCTGCGCCTCGCTTATCGGCATGTCGTCAACCTCGACATGGCACTCGAAGTGGATTTCTTTCTCCCCTACCCTCCAGATGTGGAAGTGGTGGGCGTTTCTAACGCCAGGAATTGCCTCGATTTCCCTCTTAACTTCTTCGAGGTCAATGTCCGGTGACGCCTCCATGAGCACCTCAACGCTCTCCTTCAGTATCTCATAGCCCTCGCGGAGGATGTAGAGCGAGATTAGAACCGTGATGAGGGGATCGATCCAGAGAACATCCCACCGTATTATTGCGATTCCACCTATCACGACCGCAACCGAAGAGAGCGTGTCGCTCAGGAGATGTAAATAGGCGGAGCGGACGTTCATGCTCTCGTGGGCGTGCTCGTGGAGGAGGAGAACGGAGATAAGGTTAGCGAGGAGGCCGATTAAGGCAACACCAAGCATCAGCGGGCCGTCTATCGGTTCCGGACTCTTGAACCGCCTGTATGCCTCAACCAGAAGGAAGAGGGCAACACCAACGAGAACTGCCGAGTTAACAAATGCCACCAGAATTTCTGCCCTCTTGTAGCCGAAGGTGTACTTCTCGTTCTTCTCTCGCTCGCCTATCTTTATGGCGAGATAGCTCGCGAGGATGCTCATGGAATCGCTGAAGTTGTGGAGGGAGTCGCTGAGGAGGGCTAAACTTCCGGATAGAATGCCGCCGATGACCTCCGCTAAGGTTATCACGATGTTCAGGACAAAGGAAAACAGCATTCTGCCCTTGAGTTCGCCGTGGTGGTGATGGTGCGCCATTCCTCATCCCCATCTCGATTCTCCCGCGAGAATATAAAAGACTTTCGAACGTTAAGATTTGCATGGAAAAAGGCTTTTATTTGAGATGGCGTTCATCTTAAATCGGTGGTGGTATGGAGCGCCTTGAGTATTCTGCACACCTCAAGTGGGACGGCAACGTTGGGAGCGAGGCAAAGGTGGGGGAATTTACATTCCACATAGACACGAACACGGACGGCCACAACAGAGGCCCTAACCCGACAGAGTACCTCTTGGCTGCCATAGGAGGCTGTTTAACCGTCAACTGGGGCAGGCTGATCAAGAAGATGCGCCTTGATGTCAAAGGCTTTGAGGTCGAGGTCAGGGGCTGGCGCGGGCTCGATGAGCCCCAGCTGAAGGAGATAACCTACAGGATCACCGTCTTCACCAACGAGGACGAGAAAAAGATCATGCGTGTTAAGGAGCTGGCCGAGAAGTACGGAACGGTTTTCAACACCGTTAGGGCGGAAAAGATAAGGGGAGAAGTGGAGATAGTAAAGCCGGCGGACTAAAGGGCTTCCGCTTTGCTTTTCTCATCGAGTTCGAGACAGCTCTCAAAGAGGCACCTTACCCTCTCCGCAAGCTTGAGGTATAGGATGAGGAAGATTATCTGGAATATTGGAAGGGTAGCCGCTGGAATGGCCACGAGGGGCTGGAACGCGAGCGTAGCTATCGCTATGGCCGTTCCGTTGTTCTTCCCGACGCTGAGGAAAGCTATTCCCATGTGCTCCTTGTAGCTCAGGCCGAGAACCCTGTCGAGCCACGTTATGAGCGCGAGCATGATGCTCCTCAAGCCCCTTCTGGCCGAACCGAGGAGAAGCATCATCAAAATCCTGAGCGAAGGGGTTAAGGGGACGAACGAAATCTATGGGGCGCTCCAGGAGAGGGGGTTGAACATGCCCCGTTCAACGCTCTACTACCACCTTTCAGCCCTTGAGGATGCGGGAATAATTGAGATGGTCGGATACAGAGAAGAAGGGGGAGGAGCGCCCGAGAAGCTCTGGAAGCTGAAGGTCAGGAGGATTGGAATAGACTTGGTTACGGGAGAAGTGTTCAAAGAGTGAAGAAAGAGTCTAGTAGAACTTCCCGAAGTTGTGCTGGGGGATGGGGCACTGGACTATTCTCCTCGCCCACAGGCAGTCGGCGCAGCTCGGCTCGTTGCCCCAGCAGTCTATGTCGCTCGTCTTGACGAAGTCGCATGCATCAACCAGCGGGCAGTCGGTACATGAGGGATACATGTAGTTCTTCATGGTGAAGCGGAACCACGTGTACTTCTCGCTCGTCCATATCTCCGCCAAACTCTTCTCCCTCACGTTGCCGAAGGAGTAGGCGTTGACCCTCTTCTCCCTGCCGAAGATGTACTCCTTGTAGGTGTGGAGGAAGCGGTAGCACGGTGAAACCTCCCCGTCCCAGCGCACAACGGCAACGTTGTTCTCGTCGAAGTCGCAGGAACGCTCCGTCTTCAGCTCGAAGTGGGGGAGCTTTATGTAGAGCCCGCTGTGGGCGACCCTGTAGAGCTGGTCGAGGATAGGATCCATGTCAACGCTCCCATCGTAGATTACGTCATCCGTCTGCTCCGGCGTGAGCGGGAGGAGGTTCGAGATGAGCATGGAGTCAACGCCAAGGTTCAGGAGAAATCGGGCCATATCGGGCAGCTGTTTGTAGTTCTCCTTTGTAACGACCACCTCAACGCCTATGCTCGGCTTATGCGTTCCATACTCCTCGCGGTACTCCACGAGCTTCTTTATTCTGTCGGCCGTGGCTGCAGCGGCAAGATGGCCGAGGGTTATGACGTTTTGAGCGGTTGGGACCGTGTCCATGGAGAAGTAGATAAGCTCAACGCCAAGCTTCGCGAACTCCCGCAGCATATCATCCGTCATCAGTGTTCCGTTGCTGCTCATGCCGAGGGCGAAGCCGCGCCTCTTGACTTCCCTCACCATGTCCATGAAGCGAGGATGGACCGTTGGTTCCCCGATGCCGCCGAAGTAGATCATCTTAAGCTCCGGGAACTCCTCGGCATCGTCGAGTATCTTGAGGAAAAGCTCCCAGTCCATGTCGCCCTCTTCATCTTCCCAGTACTGCTTGAAGCACATCTCGCACTTCAGGTTGCAGCGGCTGGTGGTCTCTATGTACAGGTACTTCATGTCGAGCTTCGGCCTAACTATGACCTTCCCGTCCCAGAGGGAAAAGGTGTACTCCTTCTCCACTTCAGCCGCCCCCGGCCGGTGGGAAGATGCTTACAGTGTCGTCATCCTTAAGAGGAGTGTCAAGTCCCTGAAGGTGCTCGATGTTCTTCCCGTTGACGAGGATTATGTGTCCCTTTTCGAGTTCCTTCTTGAAGCCCGGGAAGGTTCTCTCAAGCTCGTCGAGAAGCTCTCTAACTGTTTTGGGGCCGCTTATCTCAAGCTTCCTCTTCCCGGTGAACTCTATGAGGGTTGCAAACAGCTTGACCAGCACGTAAACCACCTTAAAGTGAACTCTCAACATCGGGACATAAAAGAGTTGCTGGACAAAAATGGGGAAAAGGTGATCAGAGGAACTCGGCTATGCCGAGCTCTTCCGCCTTCTCCTTTGGAATCCTTCCGTCCTCCGTCCAGCCGCGGAGCTTGTAGTAGCGCGGCAGCATCTCCTTGAGCCTTACAACGTGCCCCTTGTTCGGCCCCTCGGGCATTGGCTCCTCGAGGAAGCGCTTGGGTAATGTGTCGTCCCTCTCCGGAACGAGGCCGGCCTTGAGGTTGAAGAGCCTCTCGGCGTTCCATATCCTCTCGCCGATCTTGAGGTAGTCTTCCGTAGTGAAATCCCAGCCGAGGGCCGCGTTGAGCATGTCGCGGTAGTCGTCCGCTCCAAGGCCGAAGGTCGTGAAGAGACACAGACCGGCGGCGTCAATCAGCGCACTCAGGTCCTGGAAGATTATGAGCATCTTCACCTTGTCGTCGCTTATGTCGTGCGGGTCCATCTTGTAGGGATAGCCTAAGATCTCGGGGCTTATCATGTAGTTCTTGATGTGGCATCCACCGCGGTTGTTGGTCGCGTATCCTAAACCGTGTCCTTCCGCTCCCCTCGGGTCATAGGCCGGGAGCTCGAGCTTCTTGACGCTCATGGAGTACTCCGGGTGACCATAGCTTTCCGCAAGGCGGTAGCCGCCCTCGGCCAGCTTGTCGCCGAAGTCCTTCCTGTAGGCTATCTTCTCGATGTAGTAGTGGAGAACCTCCGTGTTGCCCCACCTGAAGGGCGGAGCGTCTCCGAGCTCTTCGTCGGTGAGGTAACCCTTCTCGTAGAGCTCCATGGCGGTGGCGAGCGTTCCACCCGTTGAGATGGTATCGAGACCGAACTCGTCGCACTGGTGGTTGGCCTCGATGATGCTCGCCAAATCGTTTATGCCGAGGTTCGCTCCAAAGGCCCACGTGCTTTCATACTCCGGTCCCTCGGTCACGCCAACGGTCGGGAGCTTGTTTACTCTTCCACAGCCAATAGGACAGGCGTAGCACGGTTGGTTCCTTATGAGGTACTTCTTGGCCATGGCCTCTCCGCTCTGCTCGTAGGCGTGTTCAAAAACTCCCGTCTGGAAGTTTCTCGTGGGATAGAGGCCGTTCTCGTTTATGATGTTGACGAGGACAGCGGTACCGTAGTTTGGTAACCCACCACCGGCAACCGGGTCGTTCTTGAGCTTGTTTATCTTCTCCCTAACCGTAAGCATGAACTTCTGCTTGTCCGCTATGGGAACCCTCTTGCTTCCCTCGACGGCTATCGCCTTGAGGTTCTTGCTTCCCATGACAGCTCCAACACCTGCCCTTCCGGCAGCGCGGTGTCCGTCGTTCATTATCGCGGCAAACTTGACGAGGTTCTCACCGGCGGGACCTATCAGGGCTATTCTGACCTTCTTGCTTCCTATTTCCTTCCTTATTGCCTCCTCGGTCTCGCTAACGACCTTGCCCCATAGGTGGCTCGCATCACGAATCTCGACGTGCTCGTCCTTTATGTAGATGTAGACGGGCTTCTCGGCCTTCCCTTCCACTATTATTCCGTCCCAGCCCGCGAACTTGAGCTCGGCTCCAAAGTAGCCGCCCGAGTTGGCCATGGTTATGAAGCCCGTAGCCGGGCTCTTTGTAACGACGTTGTACCTGCCTCCGGTGGGAGCGCTCGTACCGCTCAGCGGACCCGGCGTGAGGATTAACTTGTTCTCCGGGCCAAGGGGGTCCACCTTCGGGTCCATCTCCTTCAGAAGGAAGTATATCGCCAGCCCCCTGCTTCCGAGCCACTTCTTGGCAAGCTCTTCTTCGTATTCCTCAACCTTCACCTCTCCCGTGGAGAGGTTTACGCGTAGAAACTTTCCCCAGTTGCCATACATAAAAACACCTCAGAACATATAAGTACTAGAGGTATATAAGAGTTTAGGAAAACGCAATTTGATGCATTTTGAATAGTGTTAAGCGGATTAGTTATCCATCCTCAACCAGGGCAAAAATTTAAACGAATCCACGTGTATTGAGGTACAATGACGGAGCTTTTCAACTCAAAACTCTGTGCGATATGCAAGGGAAGGAAGCTCCTCTGCGGTAGGCCCACTTGTCCGATACTCGAGAGATTCAGGGTAGCCCAGACTGTGGAGCAGAAACTCAACAAAAGGCACATCTTCGGCTCTTCCCCGCCGAGCATCTTCGTGGGAGAGTACGGCTACCCCAAGGTGAGGGTAGGCCCCCTCGTGCCACCGATAGAGGGCAATACAATCCATCTGGACAGTCCACTCAAGTGGGAAAACAAAACAATAAAGGACATCCTCTACTACCGCTCCCTCCTTGTTATGGGTGAGACGAGGGCGGAGGTCAGCGTCAGAAAGAGCGGGAGGGTTTTGGGCGAAATCCAGGAGCTGGCTATGAGCATAAGGCCAGTGGACAGCGAAGTTATCCTGAAGAGGAAGCCCGTCGTCAAGGTCGTCCCGAGCGAGTTCGCCCCTCCACTCGGACCGAAGGCGGAGCTACTCGATTTCGAGCTGACGGAGAACCCCAAGATACCCCGTAGAACTGACTACGTGGTGGGGGACGAGCTTAAGGCAGAACAGGCGATAATGAGGCTCTACAACTGGGGCTTCGACGAGTACTACATAATAAGGCTCCTCTCAGCTGGGCTGCTGGGGATTGACAGAAAGCTGGTTCCAACGAGGTGGAGCATCACCGCAGTTCAGGACACGATTGGGAAGAACCTGAGGCGGGAAATTTTGAGCTATCCTGAGATAAACGCCTATGAGGTGTACTTCCACGAGTTCCTCGGGAACCGCTATGCGGTCGTTCTAATGCCGGAAAGCTACGCATTTGAGCTCCTGGAGGTCTGGCTGAAGGGCTCGCTCTTCGGGAGTGCGGAGCCTCAGGTTTTGAGGGATTATGAGGACTTTAGGGGCATAAAGGGGTACGCCAACGAGACTACCGGGGCCTACTACGCGGCACGCCTAAGCGTTCTTGAGCATCTGAGGAAAAGAAGGAGACAGGGGAGGGTAATCGTCTTCCGCGAGGTGACACCTGCCTACTACGCTCCCGTCGGTGTTTGGCAGATAAGGGTAGGAGTTAAAAAGGCCCTTGAGAATCCAGTTGGAAGGTTTGAGACGCTCAACGAGGCCTTGGAGGCCGTAAGGAAGTTCCTCGAACACCCGCTTGAGAAGTACCTCCAGAGGAGCTATCTCCTCGGCCACCTGGCGAGGCAGAAGACTTTAGACGAGTGGCTGGGAAAGGTTTTAACGTGATAGCCAAACCGGATGATGAGCCTTCCATCCCACTGAGTGGTGAGGAGTGCACGTCAGTCTGACGGTGCTCGACATAAGCTTGTATTTAATAATGGACTCTCTCGTTAGGAAGTGATATGATGAGGTACGTAGAATTCAAAAAGAAAATACATGATGAACTGCTCAAACATCCAGAGGGTCTGACGTGGAAGGAGTTGAAAACAATTTTGGAACTGCCTTACGAACGTCCATGCCCCAATTGGACAAAAAGGCTGGAGCAGGAAATAGGGCTTATCAGGGTCAAGGGAAAGGGCAGAGCCTATTTGTGGAAAATTTCTAAAACATAAGGAGATGACGCAAATGGAAATTGAGCCAAAAATACAATCACTTGGAGCTTTCACTGTAATGGGGCTGGTTATCAGAACAAAGGGTAGAGGCCCTGAAATCCCGAAATTGTGGAATCAGTTTATGCAACGGTACAAGGAAATAGCGGCCATAGTCCATCCGGAGTTTACCTACGGTGTTATACGAAACTTTGACAAAAATACCGGAGAATACGACTATATGGCGGGTGTTGAGGTTCCGCCGGATACAAAGCCGCCCCATGGCATGATCAAGTGGAATATACCGGCACAAACTTATGCCGTGTTTCCCACTACATTACAAAAAGTCCACGCGATATTTAGGTACATTTACGATGAATGGCTGCCTAATTCCAAAGAATTTGTACGGGGTAGTGGACCAGAGTTTGAACTCTATGATGACTCGTTCTCACCTGAAGATCGAAATTCTGTGTTCTATATTTACATCCCAGTTGTGAAGAAATAACCGTGGCTCGGGTTTGTTACCACACCAAGTCCTCCTGAAATCTTCAGATACCCGCCAGCCCCTGTATGCAGTTTAAGCCTCAAAAGAGGAGGCCAGCAAGGGACTAATGGACTGCAGAAATTCCGTAGGGACTAAACTTTTTAACTTTCATCACCAGTTTCCCCTATGAGAAAAAAGCTAACCCTCATAAGCCTCGACGGGAACGGGGTTTACAATCTGGAGCATAAATGGTGGTGGAAATGAGTGAGAGCGTCTCAAAGGTTATGGTGGAGATAATGAAAATCGAGAAGAAGCTTGAGGAAATAGAAAAGAAACTGGATGAGTTAATCGAAGACAATGAAAGGTACGGCATCATGAAGCTTTCGGAGGAGTCTCTGTGGGAGTTCCTTGAGTCCGAACCTGATATTTACACCGAGAACGATGTAAAGGTGAAGCTTAGATGAACTTGAAGGGCAAGTTTGTCCTTGTTCCGTTTCCCTTTACTAACCTAAAAGCCACAAAACTCCGGCCAGCATTGGTTCTCCATGAGGGCAAAGAGGACGTCGTCGTTGCTTTCGTTTCCTCCCGAAAAAATAGGTTTGAGCCTGATACTGATGTAAAAATAGAGACCTCTCATCCTGAATTTACGAGCACTGGTCTCAAGGTCTCTTCAATTATCAAGCTAACAAAGATAGCTACGCTTCACAAGGGCTTGCTAATTGGTGTCCTTGGAGAACTTCCCAAAGATTTATTTCAAGAAGTAAACTCAAAACTGTGCTCCAATCTTAGGATAGTAGAGTAATGGGAATGGACGAGAACATTAAAGAGCTCAAAAGAATGGCCGAGGAAGTTAAAAAGCTCAGAGAAGAGCTTGAAAGGCTCAGCAAGACCCTTGAAAAGATAGAGAAAGCCCAGAAGGAGGAGGAAGAGTGAGGAAGAAGCTCGCCCTTATAAGCCTCGACGGGAACGGGGTTTACAACTTAAAGCACATGCCCTTCCTGAGCGAGCTCGCCGAGAGCGGGCACTTCGCGGTCGTTGATTCGATATTCCCAACTCTGACCGACTTAGTCCACACGAGCGTCATGACAGGTGTGTGGCCGAGGGACCACGGCGTCGTCGAGAACGGCTACTACGACAGGATAGCCGACAGGAAGGTGAACTTCTACGAATACGAGGTTGCATTCAATCCACACAAGGGTATCAAAACCCCCACAATAGTTGACATCCTTAGAGAAAAAGGAGTTAGAACTGCCTCGGTTTCAGGCTACACGATGCCGCCCTTCAGCGGGACCGACGTTAGAATCTTCCCACCCTTCTTCGCGAGCAACGAGATGTACAGGAAGCACGGGCGGGACTGGAGGAAGGACGTTTGGGTTCTCAACTCAGCGCTCTACCTTTACGAGGAGTGCAAGCCTGACCTCCTGCTTGTCCACTTCGCCTCGATAGACGGGATGCAGCACGATCACGGGCCGCTAAGCGAGGGGGCAATGAAAGCCGTCGAGACGGTAGATACGGCCGTGAGAACCCTCTGGGAGAGGTTGAAGAACGAGTATGCGTTCATAATCTTCGCCGACCACGGGCAGGAGGAGGTGCACACCTGGGTGAACCTGAAGACATACCTTAAAGAGAAGGGAATTGAGGTTCTGAGAGTCTCCTCCGGCGGAGGTGTCCACGTTTATCTCAAAGATCCCAACCAGAGCGAAGAAGCCTTTGAAGCCCTTAGACGGGCGCCTGTAGTTAAGGAGGTCTTTTTCCGTGAGGAGCTTCCGCACTTGGACAATCCAAACAGCGGCGAGCTCATAGTTTCTGCAAAGCCCGGCTACTGGTTCTGCTCCCATCGGATGTGTAGAGGTGTAAAGGGAGCGAGCCACTGGGTAAGGGGGATGCACGGTTCGATGAACGAGCCCGTGATGAAAGTGCCCCTTATACTATGGGGCTTCGAGAACGTTGAACTTGAAGAGCCAAGCCTTATGGACATAGCTCCGACGGTTCTGAAGTTCTTTGGAGTTGAGAAGCCGGCGAATATGGTGGGAAAGAGTTTGGTAAAGGAATAAAAAGCAATATCAAAGCTTAATCGAGATTTCCGCCTTGTCGCTCTTCTTGAGCTGAATGGCAAAGAGGGCCTTCTCGATTGAGCGCTTGCGGAGGTAAAACACAATGGTCAAAACAAAACCCACCAAAGCTCCCACTGATGAGATAAAAAGTAGAAACCAAAATGCTGACCAGTTTCTTATCGTAATGTTTCCCGTTGTTGCACTCACTTCAAGTAGTGATGTCCAGACACTCAGCAACAACCAGGATTCTAGGGAGTATTCAAATCCCTTTTTTACAAAAGGACGGCACGTTGAGTAAGCTTTCTCGAGAATCTCTATTTCGGAGACGTCTTTGCTCTTATTGTCCATCTTAAAAGCTTCAACGAATTCCTGGGGGTCTGCATGTATATGGAACATGATGGGAAGTAAAAGAATGATTAGTCCAAATGGGGAAATGATTGAGGCAAACACAAACACCGGGGCCCAAGAACTGCTGTCCAAGTCTATTGCTAAGAAAAATAACCCAAATGTGAGTAGAAAGATCTCAACAATCATCCCAATAATAGATTTAACATCGGCGTCATATCCTTTTATCCGGGAAATCAACTCACTGGCCCTTTTGCCAGTTTCAACTGTCATTTCCCTCCTACCGGAGGGTATAATACTGGGGAGAAGGGTTAAATAGACCCTCCGCCAACATTTTCTCGGGCATGAGATATGGAAGGGGTTGAGTACATCTACGATGAGCACGGCAGGATAAAGGGTGTGATAGTCTCCCCAGAACTGTGGGAAAAGATAAAAGATAGGCTATTCGAGCCTTCAAAGTACAGGGGGATTTACAAAGGGAAAAAAGACCTCGAAAAGAGCCTTCGGGAGCTGAGGTCGGAATGGGAGAGGGATTTCTGATAGACACCAACATCCTCATATACTACCTCGCGGATGCCATTCCGGAGGAGGAGATACCCAGGATAGAGAAAATCCTAAAGGAGAGCTTCAACATCTCCATAATCACCAAGATAGAGTTCCTCGGCTGGAAGGGTCACACTCCAGAGGGTTTTGAGAAGTCAAGGGAGTTCATAAGCTTCGCCCATGTAATTCCCCTCACGGATGACATTGCAGAACTTGCGATTGATTTGAGGAGAAGGAAAAGCATAAAGCTCCCCGATGCCGTAATAGCGGCCACTGCCCTGAGATACAACTACACCCTTGTAACGAGAAACGTCAGAGACTTCAAAGGCATTGAGGGGCTTAGAATCTATAACCCATTTGAAAAGGTTGATGGAAGGAATTAGCCCTCTTTTGCTTTCTTCATGCCGATTTCAACGCCCTTAGCTACGGCCTCTTGGAGGAGAAACTGTTTATGGCGGTAGTTCAGCTTCTTCCAGAGGTATAGCTTATGTATCAATCTCGCCCAAGCACCGAGGTAGAACAAAGAAATAATGACAGTTCCAAAAGTATCCTCCTGTGGATCCTCAAGAGCCAGAAAACCTACGTAAGAAAGAGTAGGCAATGTCACGAACGATGTCAGGAGGATTCCCTTCAGCAAATGATCTTTCTCGGATTGTATTTCTTCTGTTGTTTTGTAGTACTCAATGTCAAATTTAGGTTTGAATAGACCAAATAAAGCATCCCAGATCCCTATAACACCTCCAATGAAGACGTACAGGCCAAAGATAGCGCTGAGAGGTCCGGAGCCTGCCATTCTCCTTCCCTCCTACCTCCGGGTATTTATAGATTTCCCTCCTACCGGAGGGTATAATACCGGGAGAAGGGTTAAATACGCAATTCAGCAACCTTTTTGGGTGTGAAAATGGACAAGAAAGCTCAGGCCCTTAACGAGTTTTTAAGGCTTTTAAAGGAACGATTCGGAAGCTCAATAGAGAGGGTCTTTCTATTCGGTTCCTACGCCAGGGGAGATTACGATGAGGAGAGCGACATTGATGTTCTGGTAGTTGGGGAGGTTGATTTTGACGAACTAATAGAGCTGGTAACGGATGTACTCCTCAGATACGGAGAACTAATAAGCCCAATACTCCTCAAGCCGGATGAATTCAAAAAGAGAAACGACAGCTTCATAAAAACGGTAAAATCAGAAGGGATACCGCTCGAGATCTAACCAGACCCTCCCCCGATATCCAAGTACGGCCCCCTCTTCATCCTCCTGAGCTGGCGGAAGTAGGCATCTTCCTCAAGCCACTCCTCTATCAGCTCATCGAGCTTCATCGTGAGAGATGTCGGCGTTGTTGTCGCATAGATAACTCCCCTGAAGCCTAGAGATTTCATCTTTCTCAACGCTTCTTTAACTTCGTCATTGCTCAGGTTGTGCATGAGGAAGAACTTCCTCTCGTGCCAGTTTCCGCTCCCCTCAAGCGAGTCGGCCTTCTCAATGACTTCACTCAAAACCCAGTCCCTGCAGTAGCTCGGTATCTCGTAGACGGGAACGCCGTTAAAGGCTTCCTTGATTAGGTTTACCTCTTCCTCGGAGAACCCTATCAGGAATATCATCTTACCACCAGAGAAACTCCCCTTTGAGATTTAAAAAGCGTTTGGAAATGGCTAAAGCCACTCTATCCTCACCTTGTCCTCGACGGCCCTAAACTCTTCGTCGCCAGTTACCAACGTGGCTTTGAGGTCTATGGCCGTTGCAACGGCAAAAGCATCTGCATAGCTGAGTCTGTGGAAGGCTTTTATTCTCCCGGCGAGGAGGGAGAGTCTCTCATCCACGGACACGAACTTAATTGGCTCTTCCTTGAGGAGGGCCACGGAAAGGTTCGCAACCTCAACACCCTTCCGTCGTGCGAGGATATAGTATATCTCTCCGAGGTTTACCACGTTCATGTAAAGCTCCGCTTTTCCAGCCCGTGCAAGACTCAGGTATTCCTCGACTTTATCTGCCCCCTCTTCATCTGCGATGTAAGCCAGAATTGCATAGCTATCCAGAACAGCCCTCATTTCCTGGCCTCCAGCTCTTCTTCCTCCGCCCTAGTTTCTTTTAGTATCTCCTTTACCGACTTCTCGAACTTGACTAAGCCCCGCAGTTTCATGTCTTTTTTGATGGGCACTATAACAATCTCATCGCCAAAGTCAAGTACCTCAACCTCATCCCCCGGTCTGATGCCGAACTTCTCGCGGATTGATTTGGGTAAAACTATCTGTCCCTTTGAGGAAACTTTTACAGTAACCATTTTACTTTCACCAGAATAGTTTTACCTCTGGAGCATAAAAACATTTCCAAAGATGAGAACCTGTGTAAAAATGCTCGCTCAAGAACAATAGAGAGAAGAGAAAGGCCTCCAGCCCTCAGCGTGAGGACTGGGCGATCCTCTCGATCTCTTCCTTCTTGCTGTAGGCGAAGCTCTTCGGGTCCCTGTTGGCTGCAGCTATTATTTCCTCCGCGAGGGCCTGGGCGTAGGTGGTCTTGTTCCTGTAGCACTTTATGCTGGCACCAAGGGCGATGTTCTTGAGGGCTATGTCGAGCCTCCTGAGCGGTGAAACATCAACGGACATGTGGTAGCGGATTCCACCAAAGGCTATGGTAGTGGTGTCCTCCCTCGGGGCGGAGTTCTCGATGGCCTTGACGAGAACCTGGATCGGGTTCTGCTTGGTTCTCCTCTCGATAATGGTGAAGGCCTCCTTGACGACCTCGTAGGCCTTCATCTTCTTGCTCATTATCGAGCGGTGCTCACGCCTCATGAAGTGGCCGCCGGCCTTGTAGTGGCTGGCACCGCTCCTCATGACCTTGTTAATCAAGCGCTCAACGATGTGGACGTTGGCCTTTCCAAAGGGCTTCTTGGCGTGCCTTCCATGGCTGTGGGGGAGGATCCTTGGCTCAAGGTTGATGTAGGGCCTGAGGGACGGGTCTTCGACGGTAACGTCCTCAACGCTCCACCTGCCCATGACCTTGACTTCCTTCGGGATGAAGAACCTCTCGGTAAGCGGCTTGGCCATTGGCTTCACCTCCTCGGCTTCTCCTTCCTGCCCTTGACGAGCTCCTTGAGGGAGACCCTGTTGACTTTGACGACCTTGTACCTGATTCCCGGGATATCACCCATGGAACCACCCTTTGGACCGCCGATGCCCTCTATGATGACCTCGTCGTGCTCATCGATGTGGTTGATAGCACCGTCACCAGGGGTGAAGGCGGTAACGACCTTGCCGTTCTTGATGAGCTGAACCCTGACAGCCTTACGCATAGCCGAGTTGGGCTGCTTAGCCTCGACGGCTATCTTCTCGAGGACGATGCCCCTGGCCTGCGGAGCACCCTCGAGCGGGTCGCTCTTTTCCTTGAGCCTGAGTACTCTCCTCTTGTAGCGGATGTCGCTCCAGCGGAACTTCTTCCTCTTGAGCTTGAGCTTCCTTCCAGCGAACTCTCCATATGGGGCTTTCTTCCCAGCCATGATCATCACCTCAGATTATGACCACATCATCAATACCGTGGTGTCTCTCCATCAACTCCTTAACGAGGTTTATGTTCTGGCCGCCCCTTCCAATAGCCCTCGGCTTGTCGCGCGGGCCTATGTCGAGGAGGGCGACCTTCTTTCCGTCTCTCTTTTCGGTGATGTGGACCTTTTTAACCTTAACCCCGAGGCTCTTATAAATGTTCCTGAGAAACTCTTCGGGGTTTTCGGAGTGCTCAATTAGCTCTATCTCCTTCCCAAGCATGTTCTGAACACGTTTGACGTTTGCTCCCTTCTTTCCGAGGGCCAGTCCCATCTCGCCCTTCTTGATGACGTATATCAACCTGTTCCTTGGGGTGTCTATTAGGCAGTCGAGTACGGTGGCTCCTGTCATGCTCTCGAGGAGTGCTATGTACTTGATTTGGTCGGTGTTGAGCTTCAGCGGCATTACTCCTTACCCCCGACCAGCGCCAGTATTCTGCTCTCTCCGGGGTCTATGACTGCAAGGGCGGAAACAGTGTGGGGCCTTCCCAGAAGGGTTCCGAGCTCGACGCTCGTCCCCTCAAACTCGTAAACGGGAATCCCGCTGAGCTTGGCGTAATAGTAGATGTCCTCTTTGATGTCGGGTCTTGCGTTCCTGGCCACGATAATCATCTTGGCTCCTCCGACCTTTGCGTACTGTATGGACTTCTTGGCACCCATGACGATCTTTCCGGTGTCCTGAGCTTTCCTCAATTCGAAAGTGAAATCAACCATAGTTCACACCTCCCTACTCCCTTTTCGGTCTCAGGGGGAGACTCATTGCCAGCCTGACCATTCCCGTACCGAGTGGCACGGGCTGCCCGATGAGCACGTTTTCAACTACTCCGTTTAGGGTGTCAACTTCACCCCTTTCGGCCGCCTCAAGTAGATGCTGGGTGGTAATCTCGAAAGCGGCCCTGGCAAGGACGCTTGCCTTCTCCCCAACTACACCGTGTCTTCCTATGGGCATGATGACCCCGTCGAGGGTCATCATGTCAGCGACGAGCATTATGTGTCTTATGTCGACCTCAAGACCCTGCTCGCGCATCGTGTTGACGATTTCCTCTATGATAGCATTTCTGGCAGCTTCAATGCCAAGCACTTCGGCGATTTCCCATATGTTGTTTGTCCTCGTCCTCGTCGGGTCAACGCCTGGAACCTTGAGCACCTGCTTGAAGTTGGAGCCCTCCGTGTAGATAACGTACTCGTCGCCTTCCTTTCTTATGATGGTTTTTCCAACGCCAGAGAGACCCTTCAGGCGGTGCTTTTTAACCTTTTCGGCGAGCCGTCTGAGGTCTGAGAGCTTACCTGCCTTCTTTGGCCTCATTATGAGGGTGTAGCCTTCCACTTCGAATTCTGCGCTCTTAAATGAGGCTTCCAGCTTTTTCTTTATCTTTTCCATGTCCAAACCGCGCTTTTCAAGCCTTTCGGGGTCTAATTCGACAACGAGTTCGTAGTTTAGGATATCGGTTGTAATTTCTCTCGCGAGGTTCTCAAGGGTTGTGCCCTCTATCCTCCTCGCGACCTCAAGGGCCTTCTCACGGTCGTAGCGGTGCTCTTCGTCAAGGTATACGGTCATGATCGGTGTGGATGGGTTCTTTCTCGCGTCCACAATTTCGATAATCCTTGGCAGACCGAGGGTGACGTTTATCTCCGCGACGCCGGCGTAGTGGAAGGTGTTGAGGGTCATCTGCGTTGAGGGCTCTCCTATTGACTGGGCGGCAACAGTTCCGATGGCCTCACCTGGCTCCACGAGTGCCTTTTTGTACTCATTAACGGCCTCGTTCACTATTGCCTCGACTTCACTCTTCTTCAGCTTGTACTTCTTGTTGTAGTCTATCAGCTTGTTGTATAGTTCCTCTTTAAGATTCTCTGGTAGCTCTGAATCATAAACCAGCTTCTTTATGGTTTTCGCTGCCACCATTATCATCACCCCGAGTTCCTCGCTTTCAGAAGTGTTCTAACTATGATCCTATCCACATCGAGGGTCTTGCCCTGCCAGCTTTTCATGGGATCAATACCGTCCTCTCCGTACTTGAACTGAACTATGATGCCGCTTGGATCCCTGACGGTTCCATCGTAGTCAACCTTGAGGTCCTGCAGGGCGTTGATGAGTCTTCTCTGCATGTAACCGCTCTGCGCTGTCCTGACCGCAGTATCGACGAGACCTTCCCTTCCACCCATCGCATGGAAGAAGTACTCTTGGGGTGTTAAGCCGCTCTTGTAGGAGTTAACGATGAATCCCCTTGCCCTGGCGCTGAGGTCGTCTGGTTTGAAGTGAGTGAGGACTCTTCCGCGGTAGCCGCGGTAGAGACGCTTTCCACGGATGGACTGCTGACCGAGCATAGCCGCCATCTGGGTGATGTTGAGTATCTTACCCCTTGCTCCGGTCTTGGCCATTATGACGGCGTGGTTGTTCATACCGAGGTACCTCTCGGCCACTTTACCTGCGTTGTCACGGGCCTCGGCTAAAACTGCCATGATGTGGCTCTCAAGGGTTTCTTCGAGGGTCTTGCCGGGAAGCGGCTCGAGCTCACCGTTTCTATAGGCTTCTATGAGCCTCTTCACCCTCTCCTCGGCCTCTCTGATGATTTCCCTGATTCTGTCGAGAGCTTCCTGGGGCAGATCCTCGTCGTCTATTGCAGTTGTAAAGCCTTTGTGGGTTATGACCCATATTGAGAGCTTGGTCACCTGGTCGAGGAACTGCCTGGCCCTCTCGGCCCCGTACTCTCTAACTATTATGTCGAGGAGCTTTCCATCCTCCCTTCCGTAGGCTTTTTTGTCTATAGCTCCGCTGAGGAGCTTTCCGTTCTGGATGTAGACGAAGCCGTCGTAGGCAAGCTTTCTTACTTCCTCGGGCTCGGGGACGAGCTTTTCTTCTATGAGTTTCTCGAGAGCCTCACAGCGCTCGGGCTCATCGCAGAGCTTGTTGCGGTACCAGATCGTAAGGTCTTCTGGGAGTATCAGGGAGAATATCGTTTTTCCGCTCCAGAGCTCGATGCCGTTTTCGACTTTGTCTGGTTTGGGAAGTTCCCTAACCTCCACCCCAGCAAACATTAGCATCTGTTCGACCTCTGAGCGGGTGAAATAGGCTCCCTCCCTGGTGAGGAGGTAGCCACCTGAAATGTGATCCTGAATTCCAGCGATGAGCGGGCCTCCATAGCGCGGTGAGATGATGTGGTTCTGAACCTCCATGAGGATCTTCGCCTCTGCCTGCGCCTCCTCCGTCTGAGGAACGTGGAGGTTCATCTCGTCACCGTCGAAGTCGGCGTTGTAGGGCGGGCAGACCGAGAGGTTGAGGCAGAAGGTTTTGTAGGGCATGACCCTAACCCTGTGCGCCATTATGCTCATCCTGTGAAGGGAGGGCTGCCTGTTGAAAAGCACTATGTCGCCGTCCTCAAGGTGTCTTTCAACCGTCCATCCTATGTCGAGTTTTTCTGCGATTATCTCGAGGTTGTTCTCCATGAGGCGGATTCTCCTTCCCTCTGGGTCAATGACGTAGTTGGCACCAGGATACTTCTCGGGGCCGTTGAGGACCCTCTGCTTCAGCTTTTCGAAGTTGAACTCCGTGACCTTCTCAGGGACGGTGAGCTCCATTGCCACGGCCAGCGGAACGCCGACCTCGTTGATGCTTATCATCGGGTCGGGGCTGATAACCGTACGGGCCGAGAAGTTGACACGCTTACCGCTGAGGTTTCCTCTAAACCTGCCCTCCTTACCCTTGAGACGCTGGGCGAGGGTCTTAAGGGGCCTTCCGCTCTTGTGCTTTGCTGGTGGAACGCCGGATGTCTCGTTGTTGATGTAGGTGGTGACGTGGTACTGGAGAAGGTCCCAGAGGTCCTCGATGATGAGCTGCGGTGCTCCGGCCTCAATGTTGCTCTTGAGCCTATTGTTGATACGGATTATGTCAACGAGTTTGTGGGTGAGGTCGTCCTCGGCTCTGATGCCGCTCTCAAGGGTAATTGAGGGTCTCATGGTAACGGGCGGCACTGGGAGAACCGTTAGCACCATCCACTCAGGTCTGGACTTCTCCGGGTGTAGGCCGAGAAGCGGTAAGTCTTTGTCGGGAATCTTCTCAAGCCTCTCCCTTATCTCGCTCGGCATCATTCTGTGCCTGTACTCGTTGCCTTCCTCGTCTTTCCTGAGCTCCCAGTAAATGGTTGGCCTCTCGAACTTGATGGGGAACTGTGGAGCTCCACAGTGCGGGCAGACCATCCTCTCCTTGGCCTTCTTGTGGATTTCTTTTATCAGGCTCTCCCTGGCCTTTCTTCTGTCGCTCATTACCTCGAACTTGCTCATGTACTCCTCAATCTCTTCGTCCGAGAGCTTTATCCTTCCGCACTCCCTGCAGGTGCTTTCGAGCACTCTGTGAATGGTCTTTGCAAATCCGACGTGGATTATGGGCCTCGCGAGTTCCACGTGACCGAAATGACCTGGACACTCTCCGGCCCTCGCCCCACAGGTCTCACACCTCAGTCCGGGGTCTATGACACCGAGTCTCTTGTCCATGAGGCCTCCTTCAATGGGGTAGCCGTCATCGTCGTAGGTGTCGGGGATGGTGATTTCGGCGGCGCTCATCTTTCTAATCTCTTGGGGGGAGAGGATTCCGAACTCAATACTTCCGATGATCTTCTTTATCGACTGCATGGTATCACACCCTATCCGTTAGCTTGAGGGAGGGCCTTATTACCATCGCCTTAAGCTCATCGAGCAGGAGCTTGAAGGCGTAGCTCATTTCTACCTTGCTTATCCTCTCTTCCTCTCCACAGACGGGGCAGTAAACCCTTCCACGGCGCTTGTCTTCCAGGGCCAGGTGTCCGCAGCTCTCGCAGACCCAGACCTCTGTCTTGTCGCTCTCCTCGAGGAGGCGCTCGATGAGCAGCATAGCAGCACCGTGGCCGATGAGCACATCCCTTTCCATCTCACCGAATCTGAGACCTCCCTCACGGGCCCTTCCCTCGGTTGGCTGCTTTGTGAGCACCTGAACCGGACCGCGCGAGCGCGCGTGCATCTTGTCGGCTACCATGTGGTGGAGCCTCTGGTAGTAGATGACACCCACGAATATGTCCGCCTCAAGCCTCCTTCCGGTTATGCCGTCGTACATGACCTCCCTTCCGCTGTGTTTGAAGCCGAGCTCCTCAAGCTCCTTCCTGAGCTTCTCCTCCGGCTCTCCGATGAAGGCAGTACCATCAACGCGCCTGCCCGTAAGAGCAGCTACTTTACCGCCTATGGCCTCAATCAGCTGTCCGACGGTCATACGGCTCGGGATACCGTGCGGGTTGACTATGAGGTCCGGCACTATTCCGCTCTCCGTCCAGGGCATGTCCTCCTGCGGGACTATGAGGCCTATAACACCCTTCTGACCGTGCCTTGAGGCAAACTTGTCACCAAGCTCCGGGATGCGGAGGTCCCTCACGGTGACCTTGACGAGTTTTGTTCCATCACCGGTCTCGGTCACGATAACCTTATCAACTATTCCCTTCTCGCTGGGTCTAACGGTTATGCTCGTTTCCCGCCTCTCCTGAAGGATTATTCCTCCCAGGCTGCTCTGCTCCTCAAGGAACCTTGGTGGAGAAGTTCTTCCGACGAGAACGTCCTTTCCTTCGACCTTTGACTCTGGGAATATCAGACCGTCCTCATCGAGGTTTCTGTAGTATTTTTCTCCGAGGTATCCCTGTATCGTTGGGTCTGGTACCTCAAAGCGGTCCATCTGGCCGCCGAGGTAGCGCTTTTCCTCAGCTTCGTATGTTCTGAAGAAAGTACTCCTTGCGAGGCCCCTCTCGATGGAGGCCTTGTTCATTATGATGGCATCCTCCATGTTGTATCCCTGGTAGCTGAGGACTGCAACCACGAAGTTATGGCCGGCCGGCCTCTCCTCAAAGCCTACAGCCTTCATTATGCGGGAGTTGACGAGGGGGACCTGCGGATAGTGCATGAGATGGCCCCTGGTATCCACCCTTATCCTGAAGTTAGCTGCACCGAGACCGAGGCTCTGCTTTGCCATGCCCGCTCCGTAGGTGTTACGCGGGGCGGCGTTGTGCTCGGGATACGGGACGAGTGATGCAGGAATTCCGAGGATGGCCGCTGGCATGACCTCGAGATGAGTGTGCTCCTCGGTAACCTCCCAGGGCCATGTTGCGACGTAGGCGTTCTCCTCTTCCTCTGCGTCGAGGTATTCGATTACACCGCTCTTTACAAGGTCGCTCCAGGTTAGAGTTCCGTTCTTTATCCCTTCAACGTGCTCCTTCGTAAGCTTTGGCACTCCGTTTTCGACTATTATAAGGGGCCTCCTAACGCGGCCGTCGTCGCTGTTTATGTATACTTCCCTGACCTCTCCGGCATCGTAGATGGCAACGTTTATGATATCGCTTATCTTTCCGCTCCTCCTGTCCTTTCTAATCCTCTCCACGAACTTTGCCCCGTCCTTTATTGTGCCTATCAGGATGCCGTTTAGGTAGACCTTGTAGAGGCCCGGAGCCGGTCTCTGGTCCTCTATTGGGACAACTCCGAGCTTTAAGAGGTAAGATTTAACTTCTTCCTCCGGTAGTCCGGTGGTTATCTGGGCCATAAGAGCGAGGTTCTTCACGAGACCACAGTTCGGACCTTCGGGGGTTTCGGTTGGACAGATTCTGCCCCAGTGTGTTCCGTGAAGATCACGGGCCTCGAAATGAGGCTGCTCCCTGCTCAGCGGTGAAGTCACGCGCCTCAGGTGAGATAGAGTTGACATGTAGTTTGTTCTGTCGAGGAGCTGGCTTACACCGGTTCTTCCGCCGGGCCACGAACCAGTTGCCAGGGCGTGTTCAATCCTTTCACTGAGTACATCAGGCCTGATTGAGTTCTTGATGAAGCGCTGTACGTTTTCAAAGGTGTAGCGTTCGCCCTTCCTCTGGTACGTCTTGGTCATCTGGTACTGCATGTCCTTGACGAGCTGGCCAAAGGCAACACGGAAGAGGTCCTTGAGAAGATCTCCTGCCAGCTTGAGCCTCTTGTTGACGTAGTGGTCCTTATCGTCCTCCCCGCGAAGGCCGAGGGACAGTTCAAGAACGCGCAGTGCCATCATGCCGAGGTAGTAGGCTTTTGCCCTCCTGTCCTTCTCTTCGACACCCATGTGGGGGAGGAGGTTGTTGTCTATTATGTTCTGGGCCCTCCTCAGCCGGTACTCTTTGGGCTGACCGGGCAGTGAGAGCTTTCCTATGTAGTCGAGGGCATCTTCCTGCGTAGTGATGTCGCTTGCGTCCTCAAGGTTGTCGAATAGTATCTGCTGGATGCGGGGGTCGGCGCTAACGCTCTCCACTATCTCCTTATCACTTAGAATGCCCAGGGCGCGCATTACGTATACGAACTTGACGGGTCTGGGGACGTTGGGTATAGTTACGTAAAGTATTCCATCCTTTCTCCTTTCAACGGTTATTAGAGCTCTGTAACCGTGTCTGTAAGAGAAAACTTTGGCTACTATCCTGTTCTGCCTCTCATCATTCTCTACGAGGGTCTTGTTTGGTGCGAGGTCTTCGATAGAAACGATGACCCTCTCAGAGCCGTTTATTATGAAGTATCCTCCGGGGTCCTTGGGGTCCTCACCAAGCTTCGTTAGCTCCTCATCGCTGAGGCCGTAGAGCCTGCAGGCTTTGGATTTCAACATTATGGGGAGTTCCCCTATTCTTGCCTCAACTGGCTCCTGCTCAATGCCGTTGACAACGGGTATGAACTCAAGGAAAAGTGGTGCTGAGTAGGTGAGGTTTCTCACCCTGGCGTCCATAGGGTAGAGGGGTTTCCTCTGTCCCTGAGCTTCCTGGAACTCAGGTTCCCCAAGCCTTATCCTGCCAAATTTGACTTCGAAATTCGGGATATCTGGCTTTATGCCGCCGAACTCGTTAATGACCTCCTGGAGTCCACTATCTAGAAAGGCATTGTAGGAGTCCAGATGCTGTCTGATGAGTCCCTTTTCTTTCCAGTAAGCTTCCATAACAATCCAAAGGTCGTCAGGAGTAACCTCTACAAGGGTAGGTCCTCTCATGCTCTCACCTCAAAATCAATCCTCCACAACCAGGCGGTAGTAGTAATAGTAACCTGCAGTTGGGCTTTTTCTTTTGATCTCTATGACATCTCCGGGCTTTGCCTCAAGTGCCACGACGGCGGGGTCAGAAGCCTTTATCTGGGGTAGCTGGGAGATTTTTATTTTGTACTTCTTCAGGATGGCTTCCTTCTCCTCTTCGCTGAGGACTCTATGCTCAGGAACCAATTCGTGACTAAATATATCAAACTCTTTTTTCCTCGCCACCGAGAACTGCCCCCTTAATATTTTTTAGAACGATCTCTCTACCCCCCGAGTTTTGGTAATGATATATAAGCTTTTCGTGTTGTAACTCAGCAACAAGCCTTTATATTGCTTACGAAAACTTTAAGAACCTTTTTTGAAGCCAGAATGCTTCTTTGATGTATTATTGTGTTCATGGCTTCCGGGAAGAGTCCGTGAACCTTAATGACTTGGGTTGAAAAGGCTCAAGAACCTGGTGGGGCCGCCGGGATTTGAACCCGGGTCACGGGCTCCCAAAGCCCGCAGGATAGACCAAGCTACCCCACGGCCCCAGCCCGCCGTATGTGGTGAGGTGCCCTTATTAAGCTTTTCGCTGAAGGCTTCAAAAAAGGTTGAGCAGAAACCTTTGACTGTCTTGATTTTGGTAAAATTGTTCATGTCTCACTCACATTCTCCTAAAGACCCTACACATTACGGGATCAGGATTCTATACTTGCCTTATCCTATAGTTTCAACAAAACCGTAATTCATAAAGCTTTGAAAGGTACCTTCTCATCTATCTCTATGTCCAGCTCTTGGTTTGATAAAGCATTAATGAAGCCCAAATACTCGGCTTTCCTCCCGAACAGCTCGTCAATCGATGTATTGGGTTGAGTATCAAACAACATTTATGAACATACTCCATAATGGGGAACATCCAGAAAGGCATGTAACAGTTGTGATCCAGAAGAGGCATTCGGCCCACTACTCAAAGGAAGGAGATAAAAATAGCTGAAAAAACGTTATCTCCGCACGAATTGGTCAATAGTAACCTGCCTCTCCGGCTCTTCCTCACCGTTGAACAGCGAGTAGTCCCCCTTCTCAATGGCCCTCCTTATGTGCTCCCTGCCAGCCAGGAACCCACCAAGGAGCTTCTTCTCCCTGCTATCCTTCGGAAGTACCTCGCTGATGACCTGAGTCACGTTGAAGAAGATTCACCGGAGCAGGTAGTGGCCGGCTACCATCATTGTGTCTCCCTGAGCCTGCACCATTCTGACGAGAAACGGCTCTTTCCATTTCGTACTTTTGAGGATGTATCCGGGTTTTATCCCCACGCTCATTAGCATCAACCTGGTGGAATTTTCCACTTTGGTAGATAAAAGTGTTATGGGTGTACGTCGTGTCGACGGGGGAAGAAGCGCGACAAAACTTGCATTTTTGAAATAGCTACAATCTTCCCCGGGGTTGCGTCTGAGGGGTTAAAGTTTTGAGAATCGATTTATGGAGCCCCGGGCGGGGTTTGAACCCGCGACCTGCCGCTTACCAAGCGGCCGCTCCACCAGGCTGAGCCACCGGGGCGTCGATGAAACCATGAAGTGCAGCGTTTATAAATTTTTCTCCCCCTTGTCCCCGGCATTCATGAATCTTGCCCGGGGGCTTGGGAACTTACTTCATTCCACTTGGGACCTTTTAGAGGGATCACTGCCCGTTAGCTTTTCAACAAGGCCCTCAAGCACATCACGGAATGTTGAGGCATCGACCCACTTTATCCCCATTTTCTGGGCCCAAGTAAGTATCCCAACGTCGGCCGAGACTATTGTTGCGTCCAGCTCCATTGCGAGCAGTATCAGCTCAAAATCCTCCTTACTGTCGACTATTCCTTCTCTGAGGGCTTTTCTGTAGTTCCTCCTAAGTTTCTGTATGATCTTGTCAACGTTGTCGGTCTCTATGACGCTCTCCCTGACTGCGGACTCAGCTACTCGAAGACCTTTGTCTGTCCTTCTCCTTATGTCGTCGATAAGCTCGTAAACAACGAAAGCTGGAATCTTGATTTCGTGCACGTTGGGCGGTTTTTTGACTATGTAAAGCTCTATATGGGGCCTGAGGCTTTCGTCATCGACGAAGTGCATCACCTCTCGGTATATCCCGGGAGGCATGTAAAACTCAACTTTTCCGAAAAGCTTCTCAGCATACCTTAAAAACTCCCTCATAGCTTCAGAGGGGCTTTTTCCAAACCTTCCTCTTATTTCAGGGTTCACGAATATGCTGGTATCGAGGACGAATTTCATGCCCACCACGGAGTGTTTTAGGCACATCCTCCTTAAAAAGATGGGTGATGGGGGGAGGGCCTGCTCTTGACTCCGACGATTTTGCCCCTTTAAGATTGACCCAGCTCGGCTCGTTAGGAGGTTAAAAAGCCTAAAAACCCCTTAAATTTAACCAAATGGTTATATAGTCCCTTTTCGATTATTGTACTGGAGGTGAGAGCATGAGGAGAGCCCAAGCAGCCGTCGAGTACTTGTTTATGGTCTCACTAGCCCTAATCATGGTTCTCATCACAATAAAGCTCGTCCATCAAACTGCCAGCAAAGTGGAACTTCATGTGAACCGGACGAGCAGGGAGATACTTGAGGTCCTCCGTAACATGAGTTCATCCAGTGGTTGAGGGAAAGTATATTAAGGCATTATTCCGCTCACATCTCTCGGTGGTTCCATGAAGATCATAATGACGACAGAGGTTGATAGGGCATCCATGAACATCAGGGAGAAGCTCATTGAAAATTTTGGGTTCAAGGAGGTTGATCTGAGCTTCGATGGGATTCCCGTCTACAAAATGAGGGATTTCCTGATTTTAACTACCAACCGGGAAATGATATACTACGATCATCTCGACAGGGAAATCGAGAGGCAGATTAACGTTGAGCCTGAGATGATAGCCTTTGCTTCCAGGCATTCCAGCCAGCAGAAGCTCCCTGCACTGACTGTTCATGTAACTGGGAACTGGAAGGACGCTATGTACGGGGGCGTTGATGGACATCTCGCCCTTGCCGAACCGAGGGCAATGAAGCTTGCGCTTTTAAAGATGTACGAGCTCAACGACCTTGGATGGACTGTCTGCTATGAGGCAACACACCACGGACCGAGCGAGCTCGATGTTCCCAGCTTCTTCATCGAGATAGGTTCGAGCGAGACGGAGTGGAGAAATGAAAGGGCCGGGGAGATAATAGCTGAGACAATACTCTACGTCTTGGAAAATTACAGGAATTCCAAATTCTCAGTGGCCGTGGGTGTTGGTGGGGGACACTATGCTCCCAAACAGACTAAAAGAGCCCTGGAGGGGGAAATTGCATTCAGCCACATAGCTCCCAAGTACGTTCACCCCCTAAGCAGGGAAATGCTGATTCAAGCGATTAGGAGGACGTCAGGGAGTGTCGATGCACTCTACATTGACTGGAAGGGGAGCTTAAGTGAGATGAGGAGTCTTGTAAGAGCCCTTGCAGAAGAGCTCGGTCTGGAGTTCATTAGGGACTGACCCCTCTCATCGAAATATTTAAAGATGGTGACGGAGATTTTAGAGGTAACCCTTTAGCTAAATTTATATACTCCCTCCAAACAAACTGAAACAGGCATGTTTGTAATTTGGGACGGAGGTTGGGAAAATGCTGAAGCTGATTGAAAATGCCATCGAAAGAACCTCCGCAGACCTCAACAAGGTTTCGGAGGCCCAGGTGCCCCAGAGCGACATTGATGAAGAGCTCAAAAAGATTCTGGAGCAGATACAGGCCAAGATATACGTCATAGGTGTCGGCGGTGCTGGGTGCAACACGATAAACAGGATGATGCAGGTTGGAATTGAGGGTGCCAAAATAATAGCCGTTAACACCGATGCACAGGATCTTCTGAAGGTTCGCGCCCACAAGAAGATTCTCATAGGCAAGGAGCTTACCCGCGGCTTAGGGGCAGGAAACAACCCGAAGGTCGGTGAAGAGGCTGCAAGGGAGAGCGAGAGGGACATAAGGGATGCCCTCGAAGGCGCGGACATGGTCTTTATAACCTGCTGTCTTGGTGGTGGTACCGGTACTGGTGCTGCTCCGGTTGTTGCTGAAATAGCCAAGAAGATGGGCTCGCTAACGGTCTCTGTTGTAACTCTGCCTTTCACCGTGGAGGGCATCAGGCGCATCAAAAACGCGGAGTACGGCCTTGAGAGGCTCAGGAAGAACAGCGACACAGTCATAGTTATCCCGAACGACAAGCTCATGGAAGTTGCTCCGAACCTGCCGATACACATGGCCTTCAAGGTTGCGGACGAGATACTCGTCCAGGCAGTCAAGGGCATAACCGAACTCATCACCAAGCCTGGTCTCGTCAACCTCGACTTCAACGATGTCAGGGCTGTCATGAAGGACGGCGGCGTTGCAATGATAGGTATTGGTGAGAGCGACAGCGAGAAGAGAGCCCTTGAGGCGGCCCAGCAGGCACTCAACAGCCCGCTCCTCGACGTTGACATCAGCGGTGCCAAGGGCGCTCTCATAAGCATCAGCGGAAGCGACGTCAAGCTCGAGGAGGCCCAGCAGATAATCGAGCTAGTCACCAGCAAGCTCGACCCGGAGGCCCAGGTCATCTGGGGCATCCAGCTCGATGAGGAGCTCGGCAAGATGATTAGGGTGCTCCTGGTAGTCACGGGCGTAAGCTCGCCTTATGCCGTGGCTGAGGAAGAACCTACTTACTATGGTGAGGAAGAGGAGAGAAAAGTTATTAAACTGGATCTCGAGGAGCTCTAATGCTCCCTTTAGTTTTCTAAAATCTAACAATTCAGTGAGGTGACGTGAAGTGGCCATCACCATGGAGAGGGTTAAGGGGTTCTTTGCGGAGTCCAGAAGAGTGCTCATGGTTACTAAGAAGCCTGGAATGAAGGAGTTCAAGATGGCGGCGAAGATCACGGGAATAGGCATGCTGCTGATAGGCACGATAGGCCTCATCATAAGACTTATAGGGCAGCTTGTTTTGGGTTCATGAACTCACCGGTGATGAAAATGAGTGAGGGCAAGATATTCACAGTGAGGGTCACGGTGGGACAGGAGGAAACCACTGCAAAGCTCGTATACAGCAAGGTTCAGACGTATGGGCTTCCGATAAAAGCCATACTCGCTCCTTCGAAGGTTAAAGGGTACATATTCGTAGAAGCACCGAGCAAGAGTGCAGTTGACGAAGCCATAAGGGGAATACGGCATGCGAAGGGCACACTGCCTGGTGAGGTTAGATTTGAGGAGGTAGAGCACTTCCTTGAGGAGAAGCCGGCAGTAAGCGGGTTTGAGCCTGGTGATATCGTTGAGCTCATCGCCGGTCCCTTCAAGGGCGAGAAGGCCAAAGTCGTCCGCGTTGATGAGGGTAAGGACGAGATAGTAGTTGAGCTCATAGGCTCCATAGTACCCATACCCGTTACAGTTAGGGGCGAATACGTTAGACTTATAAATAAGCGCCAAAAGGAGTGAACAGTCAAAGGCGCGAGGGGTGAGAAGAAATGGCACAGGTTGTTGAAGTTCTCGTCGAAGGTGGGAAAGCTTCCCCGGGACCCCCACTCGGTCCTGCAATCGGTCCACTGGGTCTTAACGTTAAGCAGGTTGTTGATGAGATAAACAAGGCGACGAAGGAATTTGAGGGGATGCAGGTCCCCGTTAAGATTATCGTCGAGGATCCCAAAAAGAAGACCTTCCGCATAGAGGTCGGCATACCGCCGGTAAGCCAGCTTATTAAGAAGGAGCTTGGGATTCCTAAGGGGTCCAGCGAGCCGGGTCACAGCCCCGTTGGAGACCTGAGCATGGACGCGGTGATAAGGATCGCCAAGGCCAAGAAGGAGCAGATGCTCGCCGCCGACCTCAAGGCTGCAGCCAAGGAGGTCATTGGCACGGCACTCAGCATGGGGGTTACCGTTGAAGGCAAGGATCCCAGGGAAGTCCAGAGGGAGATTGATGAAGGGGCTTACGACGAGCTTTTTGCAAAGGCTGAGGAGGGCTCATGAGGCCCCCTTCTTCCCAAATTTCAGGGAAAAGTTTAAAAATACCTCCCGTTAGCCATCTTTGATTCTCGTTTCGGTTGCTGGAATCAGTTGAGAAAAAAAGAAGGAGGGCTGTAAAGTGGCCTTCGACAGGCAGAAACTCGTGGAAGCGGTGAAGGAGGCGAAGGCCCGGGCTAAGCCGCGTAACTTCACACAGACCGTCGAGATGGCAGTCAACCTCAAGGATATCGACCTCCGCAAGCCGGAGAACAGGTTTAAGCTTGAGGTTGTGCTGCCCCACGGTCGTGGGAAGGAGCCAAAAATCGCGGTCATCGCTGATGGTGCCGTGGCCGAGGCGGCTAAAAAGCTCGGGCTTGATGTGATTAGTGGTGAAGAGTTGGAGGAGCTAGCAAAGAGCCCCAGACAGGCTAGGAAAATAGCAAAGAAGTACGACTTCTTCATAGCGGCTGCACCACTGATGCCGAAGATCGGTAGGTACCTCGGTAGGTACCTCGGTCCGAGGAACAAGATGCCCCAGGTCGTCCCGCCGACAATGACCAACCTCGAGCCCATCGTTGAGAAACTCAAGAGAACCGTCAGGGTTCAGCTCAAGAACAACCCGGTTGTGCACGCCCCCATCGGGACTGAGGACATGGAGGATGAGAAGCTCGCCGAGAACGCAGAGGCAGTACTCAACGCCATCATCAACAAGCTTGAGCGCGGTGAAAACCAGGTGAAGTCAGTGTACATCAAGACTACCATGGGCCCGGCCGTTAAGGTGGAGAGGTGAGGAGGATGGCCCACGTAGCAGAGTGGAAGAAGAAGGAAGTTGAGGAGCTTGCCAACATCATCAAGAGCCACCCAGTGATAGCGCTCGTTGATGTGGCCGGAGTCCCAGCCTACCCCCTCAGCAAGATGCGTGAGAAACTCCGTGGCAAGGCCCTTCTCAGGGTGAGCAGGAACACCCTCATCGAGCTCGCCATAAAGAAGGCCGCTCAGGAGCTTGGACAGCCGGAGCTTGAGAAGCTCGTTGACCACATCCAGGGTGGCGCTGCAATACTTGCCACAGAAATGAACCCGTTCAAGCTCTACAAGCTCCTTGAGGAGAGCAAGACCCCTGCTCCGCCAAAGCCGGGAGCGGTCGTTCCGAAGGACGTTGTAATTCCTGCAGGGCCTACATCACTCGCCCCGGGCCCGCTCGTGGGTGAGATGCAGTCCCTTGGCATTCCGGCGAGGATTGAGAAGGGTAAGGTCAGCATCCAGAAGGACTACACCGTCCTTAAGGCAGGTGAGGTAATAACTGAGCAACTCGCGAGGATCCTCAACGCTCTCGGTATTGAGCCGCTCGAGGTCGGTCTCAACCTGCTCGCTGCTTACGAAGACGGCATCGTCTATACCCCAGAGGTCCTGGCAATCGACGAGAGCGAGTACATCAACATGCTCCAGCAGGCCTACATGCACGCGTTCAACCTGTCAGTCAACATAGCCTACCCGACCAAGCAGACGATCGAGGCCATCATCCAGAAGGCCTACCTCGGAGCGAAGAATGTCGCAGTCGAGGCCGGCTACATCACCAAGGACACTGTGGAGGACATATTTGGCAGGGCTATCCGTGCCGTCCTCCTCATAGCACAGAACCTGCCTGGGGATCTGCTCGATGAAAAGACCAAAGAACTTTTAAACGCCCAGGCGCAAATGGCAGTTGCCGCCGCTCCTCAGCCGACCGAGGAAAAGGTTGAGGAGGCGGAGGAAGAAGAGGAAGAGGAGGAAGCCTCTGAGGAGGACGCGCTCGCTGGACTGGGCGCGCTCTTCGGCTGATTTCCTTTCCCATGTATCCCTCAACATGTGGTAAAAGAAAAAGGATGAAGATGATTGGAGGTGCGAAAAATGGAGTACGTGTATGCCGCTCTGCTGCTCCACGCCGCTGGTAAGGAGATAACTGAGGAGAACCTCAAGGCAGTCCTTGAGGCCGCTGGTGTTACCCCGGACGAGGCCAGGATAAAGGCCCTCGTGGCAGCTCTCGAGGGCGTCAACATCGACGAGGTCATCGAGAAGGCGGCCATGCCGGTCGCCGCTCCGGTGGCAGTTGCCACCGCTCCGGCTGCCGAGGGCGGTGCCGCTGAGGCCGCTGCTCAGGAGGAAGAGGAAGAAGAGGAGGGGGCCAGCGAGGAGGAAGCCCTCGCCGGTCTCGGTGCCCTCTTCGGCTGATCCCTCTTCCCATTTTCTATATTCTTATGTTCTGACGAAACTTTGCCCTTAAGCTTTTAGAAAAAGCTTCACCATTGAAACTTTTCTAGCAAGCTTTTGGGAAAAGCTTGACCAAAGGTTTCCCTTCCTTTTGAACTTGCCCGTTGATGAGAGCATGCCCTTGAAAAGACAACCTCGAGCGGGTTTGCTCTCAAAATTTCTCGTTAATTGTGATTTCAGCTTTCTTTTTAGCGCTCTTCGAGCGCTATACTGTGAAGGAAATCCAGTATATCTGGCAACTCGAGGGTAAACCCACTCAAAAGCCAGCTCGTTAGAATCGCATACTTTTCTTCCGCCAGCGCTGAAGCTTTTAGAAAAAGCTTCACCAAAAGTTTGAATGTCCTTGAGGATTGGCTAAGAATAAGGATTCTCTTAATGAGCAAGCAGAGAAATGAGGGTTTTCTTCTTTTTTAACGCCCGTCGGGCGTTATACTATGAGTAACCCCCTGAAATTGCTAATTGATGATTGAGAATCACTGAAAAGCAGGGCACTCAAAAGGACATTCGTTTTTGATGAAACTTTTGCTTGGCAAAAGTTTCTATGGTGGGCCCGCGGGGATTCGAACCCCGGACCTCCACCTTGTAAGGGTGGCGTCATAACCATCTAGACCACGGGCCCGCCCGGAATAGGAAAAAGGAGAGGGTTTATAATTTTTTCTACTTCTCGACTCCCCTCCTAACTTTCACTGCCAACCCCTGCTGGAATATCTTCAGCTCCTCACCGTTGAGGAGGGTCTGCCCAGTCGCGAGGAGCTCATCGTTCCTGTTAACCACAAGAACCTCGTCGTAGGGCCTTATATCCCGATCAGCATCCACAACGAACTTCGCAAAGACGTTCTTGCCCCTCTTCGCGAAGGGTTCTGCGTCCTCATCAACGATGACCCTCATTCTCGGGAACGGGAGGACTTCGTGGAGCCTCCTGGCACCTTCAATTCCGAGCGTCAGCAGGCCGTCCTCAGCTCTGAAGGTAGCGAGATGTCTGCCTTTGGCCTTTATCTGCCTCGGCATCCCTGTCTTTCTTGAAAGCTCTACGAAAGCGTCCTTGAAGGCCTCTCCTGCTCCCTCTCCAAACTGATACTCGGCAACGGCCATAACGTACTTCCTGGCTTCGCCCTTCTCCGGCTTCTCAACTGTGAAGTCTTCCTCACCCTCGCTCTGGGCAAACGGGTAGCTGAGAGAGAGGTACTTCGGAACATCTCCGAAGATCGGGTGGTTGATGGTTTCGGGGAACTTTGCTCTAACGCGCTCTGCCCTCTCTTTGGCGCGCTCAACGATTGGCCACCTCAACGCTTCTTCGCTCACCTTGAAGAAAGCGCTCGCCTTCGTTACAGGCTCGTTCTTCTCAAGGTACTCCCTGTACTCGAGCAATCTCTTGTAAGCTGCGTAAAGCTTGGGATGGCTTCTCGCCCTCTCATCGACGAGACGCCACAGCTCCCCCTCCTTTATAGCCTGCTTGACCCTGTTTAGCTCTTCTTTGATCACCCAGAGGTTGTGGAGAGCTAAAAGCCTCGTCCTCTCTTCCTTCGGCATCTCGCGGAGCTCTTGGGGAGTATAACGGGAGCAGACTGGACAGGAGCACGGGAAGTACTCGAGCTCATCCAGCCTCTTTGTCCCCTCGGGCGTCATGTAGCGGTCGTCCTTGGCGTAGAGGGCATAGCTGGCCGAATCGAAAAGGTCTACCCCCATAGCCACCGCCATTGCGAATATCATCGGATGACCTGCACCGAAAAGGTGAACCGGTCTGTCCGGTCTCAGTCCCACCTTAGAAGCTATGACAACATCAACCAGATCCCTATAGCGGTAGCTTTCCATCAGCGGAACCACTGCGCCGATCGGGTGTATCTCGAAGTTCATCTCGCTCAGCTTTTTTGCCGCATATGTTCTCAGGTCGGGATACGTTGAGCCCTGCACCGCGGCGTTCATGGCTATCTCCTTGATCTCTTCGGCCTCTTTTGCCCTTTCAAGCGTTATCCTAAGGTCTTCTTCTGCTTTCTCCCTCGGCGCGTCCGGCGGTGTCGGGATATCGAGGAAAGTCCCGACATCAACGCCTATATTATGCTGGAACTCCACTATTTCTCTGTTGGTCACGTCAACCCCACCGTAGCGCATGAGCTGGAAGGAGCCGGAATCAACCTCAATTATCCCGTCGTAGTCGAGGAGTTTGTGGATACCCTCTTCCAGCGCCTTTTTCCTCAGCTCGGGAGTCTTGTAGATGATGTAGGAGTTTGTGATTATCATCCCAAAGCCCATCTCCCTGAGCTCCTTCGGCGTCACGATGAGCTGTTTTGGGTTGATGACGGGCATTATGGCCGGGGTTTCTATTGTCTTCCCGTTTATCGTGAGCTTTCCAATCCTACCGGCTGCATCGCGCGCCTTGACCTCGAACCTGAAATCGACCATTTTTCTCACCTCCCATAAGTTGGGAGAAGCCTTTAAAAAGCTTCAAAGGGTTGAAAATAGTTTTAGGAGAAGGAATGCAAGAATGCCAGCGCTGGTAGGGGCGGTGATCCAGCCCCTCAGAATTCCCTTAAAGGCCCTTTTGTTTATCCTCTCCCCCTTGTAGAGGCTCACGCCTGAGATTGCACCAACTATGGCCTGTCCTGAGCTTACCGGAATTCTGAAGGTGTTGGCCAGGGTAACTGCTATAGCCGCTCCCATCTGGGCTGAAAATCCTGATGTTGGACCGAGGGGGGCGAGATCCTTCCCTACCGTCATTATGACCTCGTAGCTGAACGTCAGTGCCCCGGTTGTAAGGACAATTGCAAAAAGGCTTCTGAGGGCTGCGTTTCCATCTGCCAGCCCAATCACGTTGGCGAGCTCGTTTGCTCCGAGGTTGAATGAGGCGTAGGAGGAGGCTATGAATGCGAGCCATTTCTGTGTCAGCTCCAAGGTTCCGAGGTGCTTTATCCTGTTAAGGATATGTTTGTATGGAATTTAAATTCCAACGGCCAAAGTCCCTGCCAGAGCTGGTGAGACGATCCAGGTGACCACGATCTTTTCAACAACGGGCCAGTCTATGGGGAGACCCTCCGCAATGGAAGCACCCACGAGGGCGCCTATTATGGCCTGAGTTGTAGAAATCGGATTCCCCCAGAGACTCGCGAGGGTCACGGTAGTGGCTGCACTGAACAGGACGAGCTCTACTGTCTGGGTTCCCATACCCTCCGCTAACCCTCCCACCGTGCTCGAAACTTGGGAACCGCCGAGGAAGACTCCGATGAACACGAAGACTCCAATGAGGAGTACAGCCCTCTTGAAGCCGAGTATTCCAGAACCTACAGCGGTTCCGACGGCCTTTGCGCTGTCGTTTGCCCCTATTGCCCACGCCATGAAGATTGCAGTTATCATCTCTATATTCTCCTTGTCTCTAAATAGTCTATATAGCAAAGACCTGGAATCGTTTAAAAAATTTCTGGGTGAGACTTCACTTTGATCTGTTGAGGAGCAGGGTGAAGTATCCGTAAACGTGCAGTGAGAGGTAAAAGACCGCCCAGAACCACAGGATGAATGGGAAGATCAGGGCACTGACAAGGGAACCCCCCTCGATTTTTGAGGGTATCAGCATCGTGGTGACCTCAAAAAGATACCAGAACAGAAAAGCATGCCATGCCCCGGATAGCAGGAGTAATGGTGGCACGAGGACGTCCATGAGGGCCACGATGTCCGAGAATATCATGAAGGCCCATTCCTTTGTGAAACCTCCGCCCATGCCCTTCATGTCCCCGAGGACCCATCTTTTGCGCTGTTTCCATAGAGAACGAAGGCTTGTGGGCATTTCGGTCCATACCCTTGCCCTGGGGGCGTAAACAACCCTGCCGAACCTTTTAGCGGCTTTAGTCGTTGCATAGTCCTCAACAATATCCTCTACAAAGCCTCCAATTTTCTCCAACACGCCCCTTCTGAACGCCGCTATGGGCCCGGGGGCGAGGCTGAGGTTTTCCAGCTCCTTCGCCCTTCGGAACATGGCTATTCGGAGGTGTTCAATGTCCTGGGCCCTCTCGAGAAACGAACCTCCCATAACCCTGACCTGCCCGCCGACCCCCACTATTTCATCCGAGTAGAACCGTCTTACCAGCCCTCTGAGAGCGCTCCTCTCCAAGATGCTGTCGGCATCACTTACAGCAATTATCTCGCCATTTGAATGCACCAGCCCTGCGTTCAGAGCCCTTGCTTTCCCCCCATGTTTTATCCTGAGGAGCTTGAGCCTTGAATCTTTTATGGAGGATGCCCATTTGAATGTATCATCCTCGCTCCCATCGTCTACAAAGACCACTTCAAAGTCCGGATAATCCTGCTCCAGGGCGGCTTTTATGGCCCTCAAAACCCTTTTCCCCTCGTTATATGCGGGGATTATCAGACTAACCCGCGGGCTCCATTCCCGGGTTCTGTAGGGTTGGAGAAGGCTTAGGAGGTAGTTGAGGAAAAAGTAGGAATCCCAAAGCACGATGAGGATTAGCCCGAGTAGGAGCGGGTTCATGTGAGGATTACCGGGGGCAAGCCTTTTAAAGGTTAACCTCACAGCTAGAAAATGGCTAATTAGCAGGTTTTGGGCAGAATGAAGTGTTTTAATGTTCTTAAATTAATAAAAAACCTATTTTGAACCTTTAAATGACTAATGGAACGATTTTGAACCTTATTTATCATCCGAGTCCCTAATATGGGTGTATGCCCCAGTTTAAAGTGGTGATGTGAGATGTGGAGGAAGAAGTTGGGAGTGCTCGTTAGTCTAATACTGATGGTTAGCCTCATTCCATCGTATGCCGTGATGGCAGATGAGGCCGCAAACACCAGCGTGAACGTTACCACCAACCAAACGACCAACGTGAGCGTTAACGCCCCCGGGCTCCAGATAGCAGCTGAGAATCTCATCAGAAACGCTGAGAGGCTTGCAAACTACACCGCCTCACTGCTATCCAACGCGACTAACGTGACCCCTGAAGTGCAGGAGAAGTTTGAGTCGGCCGAAAACCTTATCAAAGAGGCAAAGGCGGCGTACGAGGAGGGCAACTATAAGGAGGCTATGAAGCTTGCAATTGAAGCCATGAAAGCTTACAGGGATGTCATTTTTGCCGTTGCTCATGGAATCTCCGAGGAGGAAAATGAGAGGGAATCCGGAAACGTTACTGATGAGATTCCAGGGAGGACGGGCCTTCCAATTGATCTCGTCGCAAAAGTTGAGGCCCTCAGGATGAACGGGTACTTCAGGCACGTGGAGGCGTTGATTGAGGCGGCGGAAGAGAACGGGGCGAACACTACGGAGGTGAAACTCCTCCTGAATCAGACGAGGGAAGCCTATGCCAAGGTCGTTGAGAGCGTTATGAGCGGGAACACAACGGCACTGCTTGAAAACCTTGAGGTTGCAAGGGAGCTAAAGAGGCAGCTGGACGATGCTGTAAGGGAACTCCACATGGAACTCCTAAAGGCCAAGGCACCTGGTCTTGCGCTGAGCCTCCAGAAGAGGCTTGAGGTTCAGTGCAGAATGTTTGAGAGGTTCAAGTACATGGCCGGGGCGAATGAAACTGAAGTGGTCAACCTTACTCAGGCACTCAATCAGCTCCAAAACAGGATCATGGGGCTCATCCAGGAGGGCAAGTACCTTGAAGCGCTTAAGCTCGCAAAAGAGTCAGGTAAAACCCTCAGAGTAACGGCAATGCACCTCAGGTGGGCGGAAAAGAAAGAGGAACCAAAATGGCCCGTTAAGTCTCCAGGAAAAGGAACTGAGAAAGGAAAAGGTAACTCCAAGGAAAATCCTGGGATGGGTAAGAGACCTTAGCCTTTTTCTCTTTTCCGTTAGTTTTTTAGAGTGTTTGGGGAAGTACAGGTGGTGGTGAGAGATGAAACGCAGAAACCTTCCAGTGAGCGCTCTATTTATCTCCATCATGTTGCTCTCCACAACGGCACCCCTGATTCATTCCCAGGAGGTTCAATCCCTTACCCTCACTGTCTATGAGGATGGGTACGTTCTCGTTAACGAGACCATAACCACCGTTAACTATACCGTTGTTTTGGAAGTCCCCCTTTTGGGAGAACACGTGGAGGGAATTCTGGCGGTGGACGAGCGGGGTGAAGTTTTACCCGTTGAGATTGAAGGGGGCAATGCGACCGTTTATTTTGAGGACTCCCAGCTCATAACCCTTTCCTACTACACTCCGGACCTCACCTCCAAGGAGGGTCCTGTTTGGACTCTCTCCCTTGAGAGCCCCGTACCCGTGAGGATACTTCTCCCCGCGGATGCCGTTATAGTGGACCTCAGCAGTATCCCCCTGGAGATAAAGGGAACAACCGTTCTCATGCCCGCTGGGAACGTAACGGTGTCTTACGTTTTGGAGGGCGCGGGAGCAACTTACACGACGGGCTCCGGAGGGGACTCTTACACTACATCGGGAGCAAATGCGGGGATTTCCCAGTCTTCAGCCCCTCAAAAAGGGGGCAGTTCATCGGTTCTCAAGTTCGCCGGAGTTCTGGTGCTCCTCGGCCTTCTTGCATTGGGTGCTTACTTCTACTTCCAGAGGAACAGAACTCAAATCCCTCCTCAGGACTTTCCAAGAAGTGAAGAGGCCCTTGAGAGAATCCGGGAGAGGATAGAATCAATTGACGATCTGAATGACGACGAAAGAGGAGCTCTAATATTCCTGCTCGAAAACGGCGGCAAAGCACCCCAGGCTAAGATAAGAAAGGCTCTGGGGATTCCAAAGTCCACTGCCTGGAGGATGTTTAGGCGTCTTGAGGAAAGGGGTCTCGTAAGGGTTTACAGGCTCGGAAGGGAGAACTGGGTCGAGCTGAGGGTGGACTGAGTTCTTTTGTTTTTAACCCTCTTATCTTACGCTGAGTCGAATTCCTCAGAGGAGGTTTTAAGAACCTAATTGGTTTCATGAAAAAACCGAATAGTTTAAAAATCTGAGCAAGAGACTGGGGGACGATGGCGAGGAAGAGGATAAGGTGGGCGAGAAAAGAGTACGGGGACGAAGAGATATTCTCAATTCTAGTGGAACCGGTTAGAGAATGGTTTAAAAGAAAATTTGGCACCTTTACACCCCCCCAAAGGTATGCCGTTCTTGAAATCCACAAAGGTGAGAACGTCCTCATATCATCTCCCACCGGTTCTGGGAAGACTCTATCGGCATTTCTCTCTGCCATAAACGAGCTGATACTCCTTGGAAAGGAGGGAAAGCTTGAGGATAAAATCTACGTCCTCTACGTCTCCCCTCTCCGCGCCCTGAACAACGACATCAAGAGGAACCTTGAAGGCCCGCTGGCTGAGATAAAGGAGGTTGCGAAGGAGCTCGGCTACGAACTGCCCGAAATAAGAGTTGGGATAAGGACGAGCGACACCTCGAGCTACGAGAAGAGCAAGATGGTTAAGAAACCGCCTCACATCTTGATAACAACTCCAGAAAGCCTTGCCATTGCCTTAAACGCCCCCAAGTTCAGCGAGAGGCTGAAGACGGTGAAGTACGTCATCATCGACGAGGTTCATGCGCTCGCTGAAAACAAGCGCGGCTCTCACCTTGCGCTCAGCATTGAGAGGCTCCAGGAGATGGCCGAGAACGAGTTCGTGAGGATTGGGCTCAGCGCCACCATACACCCGCTTGAAGAGGTCGCCAAGTTCGTCTTTGGCTTTGATGACGATGGAAACCCGAGGCCCGGCCTCATAGTTGATGTTTCCTTCGCCAAGCAGACTGAGATAAGGGTCGAGAGCGTCGTTGAGGATTTGATTTACACCCCTGCCAACGTCCTTAGCGATGCTCTATACAACCGCCTGGCGGAGCTCATAAGGAATCACCGAACGACGCTCATCTTCACCAACACGAGGAGCGGGGCGGAGAGGGTTGCATTCAATCTGAAGAAAAGGTTTCCTGAATTTGAGGGTCTAATAGAGGCCCACCACTCTTCCTTGTCGAGAGAGGTCCGCCTGGACGTTGAAGAAAGGCTGAAGAGGGGAGAACTTCGCTGTGTTGTCAGCAGTACATCTCTGGAGTTAGGTATTGACATCGGTACGATAGACCTCGTCGTTCTAATCGGCTCGCCGAAGAGCGTTAACAGGGCCCTGCAGAGGATAGGGAGGGCAGGCCACAGGCTCCACGACGTGAGTAAAGGGATAATACTCGCCCTCGACAGGGACGACCTTGTTGAGGTCACCATTCTGGCCCACAACGCGAGGAGAAGAAAGCTTGATAGGGTTAAAATCCCCAGAAACCCCTTAGACGTCCTGGTGCAGCACGTCCTCGGCATGGCCCTCACTCGCGTATGGGATGTCGAAGAGGCATACAGAGTTGTCAGGAGGGCTTACCCGTACCGTGACCTCCCCTTTGAGGACTTCATGAGCGTGCTTAGGTACCTTGCCGGCGAGTACGTTGGCCTTGAGGAGAGGAAGGTGTATGCAAAAATATGGCTTGATGAGGGCAAGTTCGGAAAACGGGGGAAGATGACCCGGGCGATTTACTACATGAACACGGGGACCATCCCGGACGAGGCAAAGGTTAAGGTTTACAGCATGGACAAGAGGCTAATAGGAACTGTGGAGGAGGAGTTCGCGGAGAGACTGATGCCCGGAGACATCTTTGTCTTGGCAGGCAGAACCTACGAATTCGTGAAGAGCAGGGGAAACAGGATTTACGTGATCCCCCGCGAGGGTGCAAAGCCAACTATCCCAGCCTGGTTCTCAGAGATGCTGCCCCTGAGCTTTGACCTCGCGCTCGATATTCAGGCGTTCAGGAGGGAAATGAAAAGGCTCCTCGGGCGAAAAGACGCCCTGAAAAAACTCATGAAAAAGTATGAGATCGACGAAAGAGCTGCAAGGGCAATACTGGCATACTTCAGGGAGCAGGAAAGATATTCAACGATTCCCGACGATAGGCTCCTCCTCGTTGAGGAAGTTGAGAAAGAAAGGACTTATGAGTACTTTTTCCACACTTTGGTAGGAAGGAGAGCCAACGAAGCCCTCAGCAGGGCCTTTGCGTACCTCGTGAGCAGAAGAAAGCGCTGCAACGTTGGCGTCGCCATAAGCGACAACGGCTTCTCCCTTATAGTCCCCCATGACAAGCGACTGACTGAGGATGAAATCAGAGAGCTCTTCAACCTTGAAGACCTGAGGGGAACATTGAAGAAAGCCCTTGACAACACAGAGCTATTGAAGAGACGTTTTAGGCACGTTGCTAACAGGGGGCTCCTCATCCTTAGAAGATACGTGGGGAGGGATAAGAGTTTAAGCAGACAGCAGATGATGGCAGTTACACTTCTGAAAATCCTGAAGAAGCACTATCCTGACTTTCCTCTCCTCCGTGAGGTCTATAGGGAGATAATGGAGGATAAAATGGACGTTGAAAGTGCGGAGCTATTTCTGAGCTGGGTCAGGGAGGGGAGGATAGGGCTCGTTATAGAGCACAACAGACTACCGAGTCCATTCGCTTTCCACCTTGAGGTGATAGGTTCAAGCGATGTCGTTCTCATGGAGGACAGAAGGGAGCTGATAAAGGAGCTTCACAGAAAAATCATGGCCATCATAGGGGAAGGGACTTCGCGGGATTGACGACCTTGTCGGTGTAGACAACTATGCCCCTGTCGGAGATTTCGTAGGGTCTTAAGGCTTTGTCAAAGTCGCTCCCCCGGAACTTGGTTATTTTGATACCTCTCACCATAAATCCGTCGATTTCAAAGTTCCTGAGCTCAATTATGCCCCCCACTATGTACTCCTCAACATCGGTTCTCTGGAGTTCGGAGGTTAGTAGAACGGTGACCTTCATTTTCATCATGCTCTTTACGAAGGAGAGGAACGACTTTCTGTAGTCCATCTCGTTTCCGGAGGCAAGTTTCAGGATGGTTATGGGGTCCACCACTATCCTGGAGTAGCGTTTTATTGCCATTCTCTGCTTTATTGTGTCGGTGAGCCTTTCCAGGCTCTTGGCAAATGACTCAAAATAGTCTTCAAGCAGAACGTAGTTGTCGGATGCTGGGGTGGCATCAATTATCTCAAGGCGGGGATCGTCTACGTTGAAGCCCAGCTTCAGCATGTCGGCGCGAAGGTTATCGAGGGGTTCCTCCAGCGTCACAAAAAGAACGTTCTCTCCGTTTGAAACGCCGGCCATGGCAAAGTGCATCGCGAGAGTGGTCTTCCCGGTCCCGGGGGCACCTTTCACCAGGTAGCTCCTCCCTGGTATGAGTCCGCCGTTCAGCATCCTGTCTAATCCTTCCACGCCTGTTGATATTCTTGCGGCAGCTTGAAAGGTTTCCATAATGACCCCTGCTAGAATTTGGCACCAAAAGTTAATAACTTTTTGTAAGGAGACCCCCATTTTAAGAGTTACCTTGGGGGAATGTAAAGAATGGAGAGGATCTCAGGAAAGGGTCCTGAGGACGAATGCGAGGAGATCCGTTAGCTCTTTGGCTCTGGTCTCAGGTGAAGCCCCCATGTGACCGCTCTTAGTCTCGACGCGGAGGTAAACCGGCGCGCCTATTTCTTTCAGCTTCATGAAGAACTTGAGGGCGTGTGCCGGGTGAACCCTATCGTCGTGCAGACCCGTGTAGATGAGCGTTGGGGGATACTTCTTGTTAGGGTCAACGTTGTGGTAGGGAGAGTACTTCAGCAGGAACTCCCGGTCATTTGGGTCGTCCGGATTTCCGTATTCTGGAATCCAGACACTGCCGATGTAGAGTTTGTGGAAGCGCATCATGTCGATAACGGGGTAGCCGATTAGGGCCGCATCCATAACGTCCGGCCTCTGCGTGAGCGTGGCTGATACCAAAAGCCCGCCGTTGCTCCTTCCCCATGCGGCAACCTTGTAGCCATCTTTCTTTAGCTTTTCCAGAACCGCTATGAAGTCATCGAAGACGTTCTGCTTGTTCTCCCTCATCCCTGCCCTGTGCCACTCTTCGCCGTATTCACTACCCCCACGCAGGTTGGCCATGGCGAAGGTTCCGCCGCGCCTGATGAACGGAATCGCCTGCGGGAAGAATCGTGGGGTCAGGGAGATGTTGAAGCCGCCGTAGCCAAAAACCCAGACCTTCTTCTCGTCTTTCTCACCCTTGACGTGGAAGTAGTGAATCTTTGTCCCGTCCTTTGACGTTGCGAAGTCCTCTTCAACTGTAAATTCGCCTTCGACCTCCTGCTTCTCAATAAGCTTCAGCTCTCCGTCGAACTCGTAGAGCCTGTAGGGGACTGTAAAGCTCTCGTAGCGGAGGAGAACCTTCTTCCCATTAGAATCGAGAGGGTAAACGCTTCCGGGGAGTTCAAAGCCAAATTCGCTCAATTTTTCTCCTTCGAGTGTGTAGAGCTCAAGTCTGTGGCTCGCGTGGACGAGTCTGCCGGCCAGGATTTTGTCTCCCACGATTACTGCCCATTCGAGCGGGAACTCCCCCTCGGGAACAACCTCCTTGGTCTTCTCCCCTTCTATGGCAACGACCTTTCCAAGGCCTTTTCCCTCCCTCGTGAGGATGTACAGTCTGCCGTTGACCACGTCTATAGGTTCTGCAGGGACCTCTGCAGAGTAGACCTTTTGCCATAGGTCTGGAGCGTCAATCGGCCCAATGTAGATATCGGCTTTGTTCCAGCCGAAGGTAACGGTGAGCATTGCCCACTTCCCGTCTGTGCTTTTCCTAAGCCCCATAAAGTAGCCCGAGCCGAAACCTTCTCCGAATACTAATTTTTCCCCATTTTTGTCCTTCCAGAAGAGCCTCACTGCCGGCGCTTTTACTCCATCGGGGGTCTCGCCGTGCCGGTAGAAGCGCGAAAAGTAGTATCCGTCCCCAAGGAAGGTCACGTTCCAGACGGAAGGCTTTAGCTCGTCTATTAGCTCTCCACTTTCGAGGTCGATTATCCTGGTAACTCCCTCGTCAGCACCTCCGATGGAGAAGCTGTATGCGAGCTTTTTTCCAGATTTATCGGCCGTGAACCCCTGGAGCAGCACCTGGTCACCGACTTCCTCTTCGAGTTCCTTTGAGTCGACTATAACCTCACCACCGAGCCACCTTATGACCTGCCTATCCCTTTCGCGGTACATTGCTATGATTCCCCTTTCGGTGAGCTTTACTCCACCTATTGTTGGGATGGAGTACAACTCCCAGACCTCTGGGAACAGTTTCTCGCTAATTTCTCCAACGAATTCGCGGAAGCGTTTGTTTTCCTCTTCAACGAGCTTCAGAACCCTCTCATCTTGGAGGTTTTCCATCCACAGATACGGGTCTTCCATGTAAATCACCATCTTAACGTTGTACTGGAATAAATAAAAGGTTTTCTCAGCTTCAGAGCTCCAGAAGATGCGCTTTTCTCTCCCTAAGGTCGACTATGCTGTAATAGCCCCTGAAGAGGGGACCGGGGTTCACAATGAGGGCATCGCCTATCCTGTCTATGCTCCTTGCCTCGTGTATGTGACCTGTAATCACCAGTGGCGGCTCGTTTTCCTCTATGAATTCTCTTAGAGCCCTGCTGCCAACGTGATGGCCTGAATAAACTCTGTCCGCGGAGGTGTTGTATGGCGGCACGTGGGAGAGAATTATGTCGCCTTCCCTCCAGTTTCGCTCGAGAATCCAGTGAATTTCTTTCTCCGTGAGCTCCCAGATCGTTCTGAAGGGGGTTATGTTTGAGCCCCCTATGCCAACCACTCCCATCCCGTTGACCTCAATCCTTCTGTCGTGGGCCCATATTCCGAGCTTTTCTAAGAGCTCCGGCACGTCCCTGCCGTCGCAGTTGCCATGGACTGCCACTATGGGTTTCTCGGTCTTTAGAAGCGGCTCAAGGACCTTTAGGGCGACATCCGCGCCGCTAAAATGGGTTATGTCTCCGGCTATAAAAATCCCATCGAAATCGCCATGTTCCAAGGTTTTCAGAAGTCTGTGGACTGCCTCGAGTTTACCGTGGATGTCCGTTATGGCAAGCACCCTCATGTTCCTCCCCCAAATAGCTTCTCAACCGAGTTTAAGAACTTTTTTAGTCAATCGTCGAATTAGTTGTTGGCATTCATCGAAATACTTATAAGGGAGAACATCCTAAGCATATCCGGGTGATTCCGGCATGGAGCGGATAAAGTCCATCCTTTCGAAGCGCCTTGAGGTTGTAAAACTAAGAAAGTATGCAATAATCAGGGAAGAGGCCAGACTAATGAGGCTGGCCAAGCAGAAAAAGCAGGTCGCCCTTCAGCTTGCCAAGGTTAAAAGGGAAAAGCTTGCGGTAATGGCGGAGGAGGCAAGGCTTCTGAGGGCCATAAAACAGGCTGGATGATTTTAAAAATTTTAAAAGTCAGAAAACGTTCACCTTATCCTCCAGTATCATTTTCTGGATGCTTGTTATGTTCTCCAGCCACTCGTCGGCAATCTCGTATGCGGGTCTTTCGATGATGTCAAGGGAGTAGCCCTTCTTCGGGATGACCTGTATGCTCGCGACGAGCGGTTCGTCAATGGGCTTGCCTATCTGGCTGAGTATCCTGACGTAGACCTCTTCAACTCCCTCAACCTTCTCAGCTATGTCGTTAGCTATGAGCATTGAGAGAATGTTGTATATCTTCCCGACGTGGCTTACGGGGTTTTTGCCAGCGGCGGCCTCCATGCTCATGTGCCTGTTGGGGGTAATGAGGCCATTTACCCTGTTGCCCCTTCCGACTGAGCCGTCATCTCCGGCTTCCGCACTCGTTCCGGTGACGGTTATGTAGTAGATACCCTTCTCTGGATCGTCGGCGGTGTTCACGTATATCTTGGTGGGCCTCTGGGTGTGTGATTCAACGATCTCCCTGGCGGCCGCGTATATCTCCTCCTTAACCGCCATGTAGTCGTCGGGATTGCTTACCTCGCTGTCCACTATGGCGGCAGCTATCGTGAGGTCAATCTCGTCTCCCTTTCTGAGACCCATTACCTTGATGTCCTCTCCAACTGCAGGGCACTTCTTCTTGAACTCGTCACTGTTGAGGTACTTTTCGGTCTCAAGCACTATCCTCTCGGTTTCGCTGAGGGGAGCGTAGCCCACGCCGAAGGAAGTGTCGTTGGCAAGGGGGATCGGGTTTTCCTTGGCCTTGTTGAAAACTCCAACGAGGTCAACACTTCCCTGCCCGATGCGCGAGTCTATTATAACGTGGTTCTCGAGGTCCAAATGCCTTACGGCCTTTCTTAGGTAGTCCTTTGCAGCCTTTATTGCCACCTCGTGAACTGGGAAAAACTCCCTGTCTACCATCTCAACGGCCCTTCCCGAGAGGAGGATGTATATTGGTCTGATGACCTCCCCGCCGCCGAACTGAGGGTAGGCCCTTCCTCCAACGACCTCGACCTGGTCAGTGTTGTGGTGGAGTATTATCCCGTAGCGCTTTATGTACTCCCTGCTGAGTGCCCTGCTCACTGCCTCGGCTATACCATCCGCTATGCTGTCCGGGTGCCCAATACCCTTCCTCTCAACGAGCTCAACCCTCTGCATTTCCACGGGAGTTCTGACGAGCTCCTCAACAACGATGTTCCTAACCTTTTCCACCATGAGCGTCACCTCCTGGACGTGTGAACTGGTCTGTCCATCCGTTTATATAATTTTCGGCATGAAAGCCGGGGAATGATATTCCTGAGAGTTATTAAAAGGTCGAAACTTCGAAACCTTTAAAGCACGGGCCGAATAATATTCGCCGACGGTCGCGCCCGGTGGCCCGTGCCCTGGAGGGGGTATATGGCCGCCCGTGAAGGAGGCAGACGATGCCGGGCGTACAGGGCCCGCCCTCCGGACTGCCCGAGGGTGCCGCTGGCATTCTATGAAGGTGGGGGATCGGTCGGGCCCACAGGGGTCCATTCTGCTGGTAGGGGGGTGAGCCTTCCTCCTGCCCAGAAAGGTTTATTTAAGTGGGGGATGCTGGATTATTGGGAAAGTACATGGTGATCTGAGGGAAGTGGTTGCAATGAAAAAGCTTGAGCTGCTGCTCAGCCTTGGAAAGAGGGGGGCTGCTTTCGAAGGGATCCGCGTTACTCTGAGAGACCTCGCGAAGGAGCTTGGCATCTCGCCCCAATCGGTTATGAGGCTCCTTAATGAACTGGAGCAGGAAAACCTCATCAAAAGACATAGGGATGGAAAGAAGACATTGGTTTCCATAACAGAGGACGGTTTGGAGTTCCTTGAGAGGATATGTGATGAAATCTCTGAGTCCGTATCCAGGGGGCTTATCGTTGGGGAGGTCATCTCGGGACTCGGTGAGGGGGCTTATTACGTAAAGCAGTACGCCCCACTTATCAGGGAATACCTCGGGTTTGATCCTTACCCCGGAACCCTCAACGTCAGAGTTATCTTCCCCAAGACAGTTTTCGATGCGATTTCTGACGTTTCTCCTGTGGTGCTGCCGGGGTTTGTAAAGGATGGGAGAACGTTTGGTGACGTAAAGGCCTACAGGATAAAGCTTGGAGACGTTGAGGGGGCTATAGTGATCCCATCAAGAACCGTACACCCGCCAAAGATAGCTGAGATAATTGCTCCAGTTAACCTCAGAGAAACACTTGGGCTCAAAGATGGGGACAGGGTTAGGATAAGGGTTCTTAGATGAGGGTTCCGGGATAGGTAACGTTTAAATATGTCCTCTGATAAGCAGTTATGGTGGTTGAAATGGTGATGAGGCTTTCAAAGCTATACGGGAAGCAGATTTACAACACAAAGGGCAACTACGTGGGTTACGTTGATGAGGTTCTTATTGAGATCGAGAGTGGAAAGGGCAGGGTTCTGGCCCTTGGACTCCCTGGAGAAAAAGTTGGAGTGCCCTACGACAGGGTAACCGCCATAGGAGACATAATTCTCGTTAAGGCCAAGGAGGGGTGATCATCCCTCCTTAACTTTTAGAGCCTCCAGGAACTTTTCTGTTATAGCTTCCTCCACGAGGCGGAGGAGGGAGTTTCTGTCCTTGGCCAGTTTGAAAATGCCGAGGGAGATTCTGGCACCGCCTGCCTGTGGATGACCTCCGGCACTTCCTATATCTCCGAAGGCATCTCTTAGAACCTGCCCAATGTTCACCCTTACGTCCCTTGTTCTCGCGGATATCTCTATCCTGTCATCGACTATCCCGAAAACTAGGACGGTGTTTATGCCTTCCAGCCTGAGGAGGAAGTCTGCCGATTCTGCCAGGGCATCACGGTTCGTTATGAATCCAACGTTTGATATGACAACGTTCTTGTAGACCTTTCTGTTTATGATTGCCTTGGCGAGTATCTCAGCGGTTTCTGTGCTTATATCGGGATACTCTATCTTCTGGAGAAGTTCCGAGTTGATTTTGTTCCCTAAAAACTCGATTGCCTTTATATCCGTGCTGCCGAGACGGGAGAACTTCTTGGTGTCAACGTATATTCCATAGAAAAGGGCCGTGGCGAGCTCGGGGGAGAGTTCTATGTTGAGGCTTCTTATGTACTCTGTGAGGATGGAAGCGGCCGCCTGAACCTCGGGCCTTATATCAACGAAGGCCTCCTCCGGGATTCTTTCCTTGAGGTGCTGAAGAATCTGGTGGTGGTCGATGATTATTTGGATCTTGCCGTAGTCCTCCTCATCGAGGATAGTCAGGTTTCCGTTGGGCTGGCAGTCTACGAGGGCTATGAATGGCACTCTCTTGAGCTCGTAGCTTCCCCTCGAAACCCTCAAGAGGTTTATACCGAGCAGGTTTACGAAGGCCCTGTTCTCATGGTGGGTAATTTCTCCTCCATACACGATCTGGGTTTTGAAGCCCATGGTCTGGGCTATAGTCTTTAAAGCGGCTGCACTTGCTATTGAGTCGGGATCGGGGTTATCGTGAACCACGATCAGGAGGGCATCCCCCTGCTCCTTTAGCTCCCTCAGCTTCTTCATCAGTTGGTTTACGTTCTTCTTCTCACCAACCGAGTCTACAGTTTTCAACACGGCGTTCATTATGGCATCCTTTGGTGTTATTGCGTAGTCTATTCTGGCCTTTATTTTGAACTCCTCCTCTATAGAAGAGACGAGCTCATCAAGATCAACGTTATCGGGGAGAACTGTTATCAGGGGGACTTCATTGTTGTTGCTTCTTATGACGTATACGGTCTTTTTGATCGTATCAACGTCCATCGTGGTTATGATAACAAGGTCGGCTTTGTCGATGCCAGCTTTCAGGAGGCTTGCGGTGTAGGAAAAGTCGCCCTGCACCACGGAGAAGCCGCCTTCCATAAGCGCACTTGCCCTGAGTTCATTTTTTTCAATAATCACTACCTCGAATCTGCTGCTTAGTGCTTGTGCGATTGAGCGTCCCAAGGAGCCTCCTCCCAGTATGAGCACCCTCATCTTCCCCACCTTTTAGTACAACAATGTTTAAATATCTGCAGAGCTATACTGGTGATTAGGCCACGGGTATTTTACCTTTTTGGGCTATATATACCTAATGGTGATGAACCATGAAACTGCCAACAAAGCAGCCCCTCAAGGAAAACGTGGTAGTCACGTCCCGGGAGGAGTTTTTAAAGCTCCTTGAGGAGGCTTTATCTGGTGCCAGTGGGGCATTCGCTAAGATACTTGGACGCAATGAGGCAGGGAAGTACTACATCACAGTGCTGTTTGACAGATCAAAGGTCTTGGCTGCGGAAGGACTGCTGATAGACGAAAAAAAGGAGCTGGTAGGCAAAGATGCACTGGAAGTGCTCCCCTCGGTGGTTAACAATCCAATGGTTGTTGACGTTTATTCTCTCGATGAGCTCGAGACTAAGCTTTCAATAGCGGACAACGTGGACGTGTATTCACAAACGCCGCAGATTCCCATATCCGAACTGTTTGGAGTTGAGGTCACGGAGGAGAAGCCAGAAGCTCCCGTCGAGGTTGAGGGGGAAAAGACCGTCGTTGAAAAAAAGGCCAAAGTAGAGGAGCGGAAACCTCCGGTTGAAGCCAAGAAGCCTGAAATCAAAAAGCCTGAAGAAAAGAAATCCGAAGAGGTTCCGAAGGCTAAGAAACCCCAGGAAAAGCCTAAGGCTCCAGTTCAGATACCGAAGGAGCCCCAGGTCGTCGTTAACCTTAAGGGCGAAAAACTGCCGGAGGAGGCGTTTAAGCACTATGCGGAAGCAATTCTGAGGGACGCTAAGAGGATCAAAAACGTCACAGTCTACAAAATAGAGTTCGATTCGGAGGCTGGGGAAGGAGTCACCTACCTGAAGGTAAGGGTTTACGGGGTTTCGGAGGCCTCTTCCCGGGAGATTGAGATTGCGGAGAAGCGGCTACTCCATTCAATAAGCCAGCACGCACCGATTATCCTGAGGGAAACCGGCTTCAAGCCCATCCTGCAGGAAAGCGCTGTAATAATAAACGGGGAGGAAATAAAGCCCCAGGAAATCGTTGAGGCTGATAAAAAGAAGAGCGGCAAAGTAACCCCCGATGGAAGAATTACCATGTCCGTGCTGGAGGACGTGTGGCCCTACTTCAGCGCCTACGCAAAGACCGTTGCAACTGAAATAGAGAACTCGGGAATAAAAATCGAGAAGGCCTACTTCGACATAAAGGGAAGAAGGGAGTTTGAGATAAACCTCTACGCCTCCGTTAGGAGCACCCTTCCAGAGACTGAAGTCGAGAGCAGGATAAGAAGCATACTCACGAAGCACGCGAGGGAACTCGGGCGCACGATAAACAGGTACATCACCGTTCACAAGGTTGAGGTGGAGCTTCCAAAAGTCGCCCCAGCGACCCCTGGCTCAGTGCCAGTTAGCGCAAAGGCCTCGGAAATCCTCGCTAAGAAGGAAGACCTCGAAAAGGAAGTGGAAAAACTCCTCAAAGCAGCAGGCATTGACGAGCTCTCCTTCCTCACGGAGGAGAAGAAGGAGGCTGCAAAAGAAACCTTCCTGAAATCTAAGGTGGAGCCGGCACTTGAAAAGCTCAGGGAAAGAATCTACGAGGAGCTGCGTCAGATACCGAGGGGGACACTTAAGTGGCTGAAGATAAAGCACACCCTGGCTGAGGACAAGGTCATCCTGGACATAGAAGTCAGCTTCCTTCAGGAGCAGACCAGCGCCCTCTTTGGTTCATTCTCAGGAGTTTCGGAGGAGAGGCTTAGAAGGGAAATATCTGAGGCTATCCAGAAGGCGGTGAGGGATGTCAGCAGGGACTACGGAGTATCAATGAGGATAGGCGTTCTCAACATAATACTCCGCTGAGCTCTTTTCTTTTTAATTCAGCACTCAAGATCCTCATCATTCCGAGGGTCAGTTCTGCCGAGCTCATCACGCTCTGTGTTATTTCCAGGGGGTCTTATAAAAATGCTACCATGGGTTCGGCCCTAATCGAAACGTTACATTTTTAAATTGAGCGCAAGTTCAAGATACCATGCTGCTGGGAATTCTTGCCGCCCTCACCTCTGCCTTCACATGGGGATTTTCAACCATCCTCATCAAAGTTGGAATGAAGGATAAGAGCCCCATATCCGCGAACATCTTCAGGCTTTACACCGTCGCCCTAATGTACGCTGTGGTCTTCTATTTCACCGGAAGGTTTCAAGAACTCATCTCCCTCAGCCCTGAGTTCCTGCTCATTGCCTTCATATCCGCCCAGTTTGGATTCGTTATAGGGGATTACTTCTACTTTGCAGCCCTGAAGATAATGGGAGTCTCGAGGACAGTGCCCATAACGTCGACCTACCCCCTTTGGACGATAGTGTGGGCAATAATTTTCCTGGGCAGGGAGATTAACCTCCAGATAGTTGCGGGTGCGGTTCTGGTGGTGGAGGCGATCATCATAGTGAGAAAGGCCGACGATGGTGGGGGTGTTGATCCCAGGGGTTTCTTGTTTGCAATACTCGCCCCCATCTCATGGAGCATTGCGATAACCATCATGGACTGGCTTTCCCAGCGCATTGAGGTTCTAACTCTGGCGGGGCTAAGGATGCTCATGGCTGCCCTTGGGATTTCCCTGCTTCTCCCGAAGTACGCTGGGGAAGTGAGGAGAATAACCAAAAGAGAAGCCCTTCTGCTCGCCGGCGCGGCATTTTTCGGACTCTTCTTGGGGCAGTATGCATTCGTTTACTCAGTCCAGACAGTGGGCTCCGAAGTGGCCGCCCCAGTTTCGGCCATAAACCCCATAATTTCCTCGCTCCTGGCCATACTGCTTCTTAAAGAGCCTGCAAACAGGAGGATAATCGAGGCCCTCGTCCTTGCGGTCATTGGTGTGATTTTAATATCGACGGCTTAAACTTTTAAAGGGAGAGTTCAGAAATATCAGACGCCGACAGCGGGGGGACAATCCGTCTCCTCGCACGGGCTCGGTAGTACCGCCTCCGCAAGGCATCGGGTTCCGTGAGCGGAGCGTGCTCACGCCGAGCCCACAGGGCCGGGAGCATCCACCCGTGGGAACGGTGACCGCGGGCCTCTGTACCCGGCCCACAATTCGATGCCCTTCTGAGGAAAACTTATAACCCGTTTGGGAACTTAATAACCGGTGGTTATTTATGTCTCCCATCCCCAGGCCTATAGACCCCACGGAAATCAGGAGGATACGAAAGGAGCTCGGTATCACTCAGGAGGAGCTTGCAAGACGTGCCGGGGTTACGCAGGCTTACATAGCAAAACTTGAGTCTGGAAAGGTGGATCCTCGTCTCTCAACGTTCAATCGAATTCTGCAGGCGCTTCTGGAGTGTAAAAAGGCCCAGCTGAAGGCGAAGGACATAATGTCCTCTCCCGTGATAGCTGTGAAGCCCTCCGAATCCGTGGAGAGGGTCATAAAGCTTATGAGCGAGAACAACATCTCCCAGCTTCCTGTAATTTCGGGCACAAAGGTAGTTGGGTCGGTTACTGAGAGAAACCTCGTTAGAAAGAGCCTTGAATACGATAACATCTACGAAAGAAAGGTCATGGATGTCATGGAGGAGCCTTTCCCGATAGTGGGGGAGGAAGAGGACCTTGAGGTCGTCAGGTACCTCCTTGAGGAGCATCCGGCCGTCCTCGTCCAGGATCGGTCAGGAAGAATTATCGGCATAATTACTCGGGTGGATCTCTTCAGGGTAGGAAAAGAAAGGAGTCAGGTGTAGAGGGGCAGAGCGCCTCTTATGCGTTCTATAAGCTCTTTCTTTCTATCGCAGTCCTCCAGTGCTATCTCCAGCACCTCGTCTATCCTCTCTACGGGGATTATCTCTATCTTCTCGGCCTTGTCGGGGCTCAGGAACACGTCCTTCTCGTTGGCCTTGGGTATGATGACTTTCTTTATGCCCGCCTCTATGGCGGCTTCTATCTTCGGCGTAGCCCCGCCTATCGGGAGCACCTCCCCACGGACGCTTAGAGAACCTGTCATTGCCACATCCTGCCTTATTGGTATGTTTTCGAGGGCTGAAATCACAGCTGTCGCAACGCTTATGCTTGCCGAGTCGCCCTCGACGCCCTCGTAAGTCTGGAGGAACTGAACGTGTATGTCGTACTTGCTGATGTCCTCACCTTTGTAGCGCTTTATGATGGCCGAGACGTTCTGGACGGCCTCCTTTGCTATCTCACCGAGTTTTCCTGTGACGATTATCTTGCCCTCCTCCTTGCTCGCTGCCGGAGCGACTACAGCCTCTATCGGGAGCACTATACCGCTCTGCTCTCCTATCACTGCCAGACCGTTGACCCTCCCTATCTCGCCGCCTTCGGTCTTTATGACCTGGTATTCCTTCTTGTTCTCGATATACCAGTCGGCGAGCTGTTTTTCGAGAGGTTTGGCCATTCTCATTGCCTCGAGTACGTCCTCCCTCTCCACGTACTTCTTGCCCTTCTTGATGGCTATGTCTCCAGCAGCCCTCACAACGCCGCCGAGGTCCCTTAGGCGAAGCGTTAGGTGTCCTTTCCTTCCACCCCTCTTCTGGGCCTCCCTGACTATCTCCTCTACCGCATCCCTTGTGAAGTGGGGGATTTTGCCGTCCCTCTTAACCTCCTGGGCCACGAACTGGACGAGCTTCCTCCTGTTCTCTATGGTATCTGGCATGGTTGTCCTCATGTAGACCTCGTATCCGTAACCTCTTATACGGGAGCGGAGGGCAGGGTGCATTTTGTCGACGGTGTCGAGGTTTCCGGCCGCGACGAGGATGAAGTCGCATGGAATCGGCTCGGTTCTCACCATCGCACCGCTCGACATCTCGCTCTGGCCGGTTATCGGGAACTTCTTCTCCTGCATCGCAGTGAGGAGGCTCTGCTGCATCTTAAGGGAGAGTGTTGCTATCTCGTCTATGAAGAGAACTCCCTTGTGGGCGCGGTGTATCATGCCCGGCTCAACGCGCTCATGGGCTGGAGTGCCGAGACCACCGCTCTGGAATGGGTCGTGTCTGACATCTCCGAGCAGTGCACCGGCGTGAGCACCTGTGGCGTCAACGAAGGGGGCCTTGGTCCTTCCGCAGTTGTCGACGAGGAGTTTCGGCACGAGCACCGTGGTTTTAAAGCGCATGTTCGAGAGGAGCATCATGGTCAGGAGAATGACGAAGAGACCCATCAGGAAGTTCGTGGTGTTGTAGTCCATCAGGACCGCCATCATGACGAGGAAGACTATGGCAAGTAGGAGGTATGACTTTATGCTCTCCTGGCTCTTGGCTTTTTCCCTGTAGCTTTCTACGATCCTCCTGCCCTGACACGCGGGGACGGTCTTTATCTTGGGCATGTTTTCGTCTTCCGGGTTCGGGAAGACGAGGATGTCCTCCAGGTTCTCGGTGGGGAGGAGTTCTGCCATTGCCTGGCCGAGCATGGATTTTCCGGTTCCAGGTTCGCCGATTAGGAGGACGTGTCTCTTCTGCCCGGCTGCAGTCTTAATGACTTCAACTGCATGCTCCTGTCCTATAACCTGGTCTATGAGCTTTTCCGGCACCTGGATTTCCTCTGTAGTCTCGAATTCGATACCCAGGTCAATTTTCTCCCGGTACTCCAAAGCCTCTGGTCTTTTGACTTCTTTCTCCTCGTCCATACTTATTCCCTCTTCCCCTTCTCTGAAGGTCGGTAGGGTTCCGTGCTTATAACTTTTTTGAGAGAAAAGCTAAAATATGGGGCGGTCCATAACAAGCCGGGGAAAGGACGATGAAGGTGGAAGACCACATAGCATTTACCGCTATCCACGGGGACTGGAAAGTTGGTGAAAAGCTAACGGAGATGGAAGATGAGAAGATAGCTGGCATCCTGGCAAGGATTTCCAACACCGTAAACGAGCGCATTCCAGTTTACCTGAGGGACGTTATGGACGTTGAGGGCGTAATGGGGCTGGCTAAAGAGTTTGAGGCGATGGATTTCCAGGAGGCCGTTGGCGCTCTGAAGTCTCCAGGGGTTGCAAGAAAACTGGGGGCGTTTGTGTTTGAGGAGGACAAGAAGCTCAAAAAACTGCTTGTGGACGTTGCAAAGGCAGTTCTCGTAAGGGGGGTTCTGGGCAGAAAGGTGGAGATATTGTATCCTGAGGGTTCCATCAGAGAGCTAAAGGTCGAGCCCCCGTTTAAGGAGCCGCACATCAACTTTACCGCAAAGCATGGAAGCTGGATAGCCGTTAGGAGACTGATACTCGATGAAAAGACTCCAATGGCCGACGTGGCAAGGCTGCTCGCTGCCATAAATGAAAGCGTGACAGCTAAGCTCCCCCATTACGCGGGGATAGATGTGGAGGGGATAGAGGAGTTCTTTGGAGACCTCAAGAAGGTTAAGAAGAGTGAAATACCCAAGGCTGTCGAGAGGTACATGCAGTTTGAACCTTCGGATTATGCCGACGAGCCGTTCCTGCCGCACGCAAGGATTCACGCCCTGAGGGTTTTCCTGGAGAAGCTTGGACTCCCCCTCTACGTCCCGTCAAAGGCGTTGGAGAAGTACCTGGAGAAGAAATGATGAGGCCGAGGACACCTGAGCGGTGATGAGTCTTCGCTTCGCTGAGGGGTGATGCTATGAGGGAGTTTGTCTTCACCGAAAGGGCCCCAAGGCCGATAGGGCCCTACAGTCAGGGGGTTCTTGGGGAGGGGAAGCTCCTCTTCGTTTCGGGCCAGATACCGATAGACCCTGAAAGTGGAGAATTAGTTAGGGGTTCCATCGAGCAGCAGGCCAGAAGGGCAATCGAGAACCTCCTTGCAATTGTGGAGACCGCCGGGGGGAGCGCTGAAAACGTGGTGAAGGTCACGGTATACCTGAGGGACATCAATGATTACGCCAAGTTCAACCAGGTTTATGAGGAGTATTTCTCGAAATCAAAGCCTGCCAGAGCTGTGGTTGAAGTTTCGGGGCTCCCTAAGGGCGTTGATGTCGAGATAGAGGCCATAGCCCTTCTCTGATTTATTTTTTCGGTGATCACGATGGAGGTCATGATAAGAAAGGAGCTTCTGGAGTATCTGCTGGAGCTTTCCCGGGACTTTTACCCCAACGAGTTTGCCGGCTTCCTTAGGGAGAGGAACGGGGTTTTTGAGGAAGTTTTACTGGCCCCCAATCCACACTTTGGGAGCAGGGCGGCATTCTTCGACACATGGATGCTCCCCATGGACGAGTCGATTAAGGGAACCGTCCACTCGCATCCCTCCCCGAGCCCAGTCCCATCAAAGGCCGACCTTCACTTTTTCTCCAAGTTTGGCGGCGTTCACTTCATAATAGCTTACCCTTTTGAACCCTTTTCTGTGAAAGCATACCTCAGCGACGGCACCCCCGTAAGGTTCAAGGTGGTACCCTGAGGGCTGGGTTTTTATAGGGGAACCTAACATAAACCTTAGGGTGGTTGCGATGAAGATACTGGAGTTTCTCAATAAGCTGGAAGAACCCCAAAGGAACACGGTCATGAAGGCCTACCAGAGCACCGGCATGCTCGACCTGGACCTCGAGGTTGATGCCTCGGTGGACAAAGATACGATAGAGTTCCTAAAAGCCCTCTCAAACCCGATTAGGTTTCAGATACTCAAACTCCTCAGCAAGGGCTGGCTGTGTGTCTGTCTGATATCGTCCATACTTGAAAAAGACCAGACGCTGATAAGCCATCACCTCAGGACCCTCAAGGAGGCCGGTTTGGTGGAGAAGAAGAGAATAGGGAAGATGCACTTCTACCGACTCAACAAAGAAGCGGTTCAGAAGCACCTGGAAAGGGTTGGAGAGATACTGTTAGGGGGTTGATCATGAACGAACTCCAGAAGCGAGTTGACAGGCTAATCTCCGAGCTTGGGGGATACTGGAGCCCATTTGAGATGCTCGCAGCCCTAGCCGAAGAACTGGGAGAGGTTTCGAGGGAACTCCTGAAGCTGGAGGGAGTAAAGGGGGAGGGAAATCTAGAGAAGCTCGAAGAGGAAATCGGAGACCTCATCTTCGCCACAGCGTGCATAGCAAACTACTACGAGATAGACATTTTTAGGGCGCTTGAGAAAAGTATTGAAAAATACCGAAAGAGGGATTTAGCCGGGTGAGCTATTTCCGTTTTATTCCTCTTTTCATGATTACTATTTTTGATGATTATGGCGGATTAGTTTGGATTATCAGGAAGATTTTTATAGTTACTTTGCAATATCTACACTGCCATCGTATAAAATTCAAACGGTAGGGGGTTGTACAATGGGGGAGAGTCTCGACAGTATTGACATGGAGCTGCTCAAATTGCTCTCAAAGAACGCCCGGACAACCCACAGGGAGCTTTCTGAAGCCTTGGGGACCACCCGCCAGAGGGTTTCAAGGAGAATAGAGAGACTGGAAAAGCTGGGCGTAATCAAAAAATACACAATCCTCCCGGACTATGATGCCCTTGGATACGTTCGCATAATCCTGGGGATAAAGCTAAAGGCTGAGGCGGACATGGAGGCCATGTTAAACCACCTCGGAAAGCTCGAGGAGATCAAGACTCTTGAGAGGGGCCTTGGAACATACGACATCATTGCTCACGTCATATGTAACAGCGACATCAGGGAGCTCGAATCGAAGCTTAGGAAAATATCGAAGATTATACCTGGAATCGAGAGAATTGACGTCACGATAGTCACAGATGTCATCAAGTTTGATACTCTCTGAAGGAGTTAAGAAAATTCGAATCTTCGGCAACCGACGATAGAAAGAGTAATAAAGGGCTTGCAGAGGGTGAGGATAGGTGGAAATCCGTGATGGAAAGGGTAGCGGCAGAAGTTGCAGTGATGCTGATACTCGCTCTGGGAGCTTACAGGGGCAGGGCGCTTGATGCAAAAGGCACTTTGACAGCGCTGTTAATCGGCGTTACAACCCTGCATTTTGGTGGGGTTTACCCGTTTCTGGCCCTCTTGACCTTCATGGTTGCGGGCGTTGTTGCAACTCGCTACCGCTTCTCGGAGAAGCTTAGACTGGGAATAGCCCAGAGTGGGCTTGGGGTCAGGAGCTGGAGGAATGTACTCGGCAATGGCCTCCCCGCGGTCATTTTCATTGCAGTGGAGTACATAACAAGGCAGGACGTTTTCTGGGCTGCAACCTTTGCCTCAATAGCGACGGCGAGCGGCGATACTCTGGCGAGCGAGCTGGGAAAGGTTCTCGGTAAGAGGCCCAGGCTAATAACAACCCTTAAGCCGGTTAGCCCGGGTGAAAACGGTGCGGTCTCAATTCAGGGAGAACTTGCCGCCCTGTTGGGAATCCTTGCGGTTGGGGTATTTTCAATCCCCCTTGCTTCAGAGCCCTTGAGGATGCTGTTTTCAATTGTGCTCGGGGGCATCGTTGGCGTAAACCTTGACAGCCTCATCGGTGCAACCCTGGAGGAAAGGGGAATCACGGATAACAATTCCACGAACTTTATAGCTTCCTTCTGCGGGGGCTGTGTTGGTGCATTAACCCTTTCCCTGCTCATGTGAGCCTCCGGCGGATGATGAATACGGCGGATTCCCGAGGGGTGAGGATGACCTTAGGGTCTGACGCCAGGTTTGCCCCTTTCATCTACTGGCCGAGAAGAGGGAAAATGGATAAATGACTCACTTGGATTCGTCCGATTTTTTCTCCTTCTCCCTCAGGAATTCCTCGTAGACCTCCCAGAGCGATACCAGAGTCGCTGGGATGCCGTGTTCCGTTGCAAACGTCATGTACGGTGCAAGGTCAACAACGTAGTCGGCGAACCTGAAAAGTCCCCTCGGAATCCCCTCCCTGGAGCCTATGAAGATGACGACTTCTTTTGCGTGGTGCATATCTTTTGCCGGATTCTCCTTCACCTCTGCTAAAGTCGGCCCCTTGGGGTCGGTGATTATTAGGAGTCTCTTGTTCCTTCTCTTGTCCCTGGCTACCTGGTAGAGGTCCCAAACCGAAACGGGAACTTTCTCAACCTTCCAGGGATATGCCTCCTTCTGTATCTGGTACCTGCTTTCCTGGCCCACCTTTATCCCCTTTAAGAACTCCATAAGCTCGTATGCGTCCATCTTCTCCTTGGGTGCTATTATGAGCTCCTTAACCTCAAAGGCCTGAGCTGCCCTGCCAATTTTTTCGCCGAAGGACCTGCAGGCTTTGTAATCGCCCCAGTATGGCATCTGGACGAGGGTAACCTTGGAAAAAAGTTTCCTTGCGTCGAACTTGTCCGGAGTGTACTTGCGGTATTCCTCACCGGGGAGAACTGAGATGAACGCCCTGTCTCCTATTATCTCGACTTGAACCACCTTATCGGGCCAGCTGAGGTTTACATCTGCGTTTGTCAGCTCCTTAACCCTCGCTCCCAGGGTGCGGTTGACGTCAATGCTCGAAAAGTCGTGCTTTCCACGCCTCTTGGTCTTCACGGCGAAGGTTTCCTTTTCTCCTATGAACCGGGCGATTTCCTCTGCGGACTTTGTAATCTCTTCAAGTTCCGCTTGCGTCTCGACGAGAACAGGGATAACGCGCTCCACTTCCGGTATCTCGAGGAGTTTTTCCTCGACGTTCTCATCATTGGTTTCAACTATGACGAGACCCGAATAACCCATAGGAGAAGCCCAAACTTTCGCATCTGGAAGGGCCTCCTTGATGTAGTTTCCTGCCACCGCTTCCATACCCTTCTGCGTTTTGACGAGAAGCTTCAAAATACCACCTCCAGACATTTACGAGATAATTCTGAACTTGATCGTGGATGGTTCACAAGCTCACAAGTTGGGATAGGGGGTGGAGAATATAACGTTTTGCATTCTAAGAGTCGCGCAAATTTTGAGAAGACCGCAAAAAGGAATTGAAAAAGCCTTCAGGCCTCGGGCTCGGCGAGGACCTTTATCTTCCTAACTTCGGCCCTCTTTATCGGGTATATCTTCCTCGCTTCCTTGGCTATCTCACTTGCTATCTGTCCGGTGACGGACTGGAGAACGAAGTCCTGGAAGTTGAGCTCCTCGGCCTTCCTGTAGATGATTTCCCTGATGATTTCCCTGATTGCCCTCTCCTGGCTGGTCTGAATCCTCCTGTAGGCTATCACCATTCCCATGACGCGAAGCTTGTAGCCGTCCTTGGTGGTCACGTTGAAAATGCCGTCAACCCTCGTTGTCCTCCTCCTGACGAGGGAGCGGATGTACGAGCGCGCGAGAGTGTGCCCCTTGAACTTGGTGTAGGCGTTCTGTCCCTTCACGTCGTATATCTTGAAGTAGAGCTTCACGTGTCCCTTTGTAAAGTCACCGGTAAGGTCTTTCAGCGTGGTCTCGATTACCCTGCCGATTACTTTCTCGGGATCATCGGCAGGTGTGAGGCCTATCTCCTTGCTCCCAAAGAAGTCGGGAGCGTAGACAACGTACCACTCCTTGAGCTTCCACTTATCCTTTGCAGCCGCAACCCTTCTTCTCGGATTAGCTTTCGCCATCTTAACACCTCCAGTTCACGCCTTTTCAGCGATTTCCTCCGCGATTTTGACGGAAAACACAAGGTCATCCAGTGCCTTGATGAGAGTCTCAATTTCTCCCCGGTATTTAACCTTTGTTATTACGTCCCCATCAACCCATCGGGTTTCCACATTTAAACTTTTCTTTAGCGAAGGTGGTATGGACTTGTTGTCGACTTCTATAGCTTCCGCTATTGCCCTCGCCTTATCCTCGTCACGGTAATGCCATACTAGTTCAGCTCTCGCTCTTATCTCCATTCTCCCTCACCTGCTTTCCGAGGAGCTCGTTGATGAGTTTGATGAATTCTTCGAGCTTCGCTTTGGGGAACCTTATCCCTGCCGCTATTGCATGCCCCCCTCCCTCTCCTCCGAGCTTTTCCGCTATCTCTTTCAGGGCCTCCCCGAGGTGGTAGCCCTTCTGGAGTGCCCTTTCAGTTGTTCTCGCTGAGCCCTTAACGAGATTCTCGTCCTCCTCGCTGTCCGCCAGGATTATTACGGGCTTTTCGGGGTTGGCAAGGCCGGAGTTTATGGCCATGTTGGCCGCTATTCCGACGAGGGTGTCCCTTATGTTCTTTCCAGCGTAGAAGACGTAGGCGTGCTCTCCTTCCTCCGCCATGTTCCAGTTCTGGATTATAAACTTCCTGGCCTCAATCTGCTCCCTCTTGTAGTCTTCGAGCATCTTCAGGGCTTTTTGGTAGGCGTTCTCGTCTCCCAGGCATATAGCCACCCCCAGGGTCCCTGCATTGAGCCTGCCAGTCGCGTTCAGGAGCGTGGCGAACTCCCTCGCCTCGTGTCTTGAATCCCCTTCTGGATAGCGGGGGCTTATCACAACGTCGCCTATGAGCCTGTCTATTGCCTCCTTGGGGGCGTTGTGCTTTATCATGTGGATGACGAGGGCATCGTGGAGCTTCCTCTTCTCCTCTTCCCTCAGCTGCCAGTACTTCATGTCCGGGTCAAAGCCCCTGCTCCTCAGCCATTCGATGGCCTTCCTCTCGTCGCCGGTTATCTCCGGGAGCTCGGGGTTTGTTGAGTATGCCAGCATCTGGTAAAGCGGCCTGCTCTCCCTCCCGAACAGCCTGAGCTCCTTCCTGACTTCCAGAACTCCCAGCTCCTTTCCGTCCTCGATTATGTCGAGGTTCATGCCGTGGAAGGTCCCGTCGACATCCTGCATATCACCGACCGCACCCACCATGGCTATGTAAGCCGAATCCGCGTTTTCCCTGGAAATCTCCTTGGCAACGAAGTAGGCAACTCCGGAACCGCTCAGGTCGCGAACGCTGTTGGCCCCGAAGGGAACAGGGTTTACGAGAACGTGGGAATCTGTGGAAAAGGACTCCTTCTCGGGCGGGTGGTGGTCTGCAACCACTACTGTGGCAAAATCGAGGTACTTCTCGATGAGTCCCATAGAGCCGCTTCCGAGGTCGCTGAAAACGTAGATCTCCCTTCTCTCCTCGGCGAGTTCTTTGATTAGGTCTTCACTCACCTGTTTTACGATGCTGAGCTGAAAACTGGCTCCCTCTCGCGCAACGGCCTTCGCCAGGATTGCCCCGGCTGTTATGCCGTCGGCGTCTCTGTGGGAGATGAGCCTTATGGTGTGCCCTAACTCTATGTGCATCTTTATTAGCTCAGCTCCTTCCCTGGCCCGCTCCAAGAAAGCTCCTTTATCCACCTTGCATCACCGGAAGAAGAAGGAAAGGGGTCAGCGAACCAGGAGCTTGGCCTGCTCTGGGTCGTAACGCCACTTGGCCGGGAGCTTTCCGGTTCTCCTGTAGTACTTGACGAGCCTCCTGATCTTGCTCTCCGTGAGCTGAAGGCCGCGCATCGAGTGTTTGTCCTTGGGGTGCTGCTCGAGGTGCTTCCTGAGATTTACGGCCTTCCTGATGAGCGCCATGAGGTCTTCCGGAATCTCCGGGGCGAGACCGTTTTCCTCGAGGATCTTGGTGATCTTCTTACCGGTCACGAGCCTGACGCTCGGGATTCCGTACTGGTCCCTGAGGATTGTGCCTATCATAGCTGCGCTGTAGCCTTCCTTCCTGAGCTTTACAACAAGCCCCTCGACCTCTTCCGCCGTGTACTCGACCCATGCGGGCGGGGCAGTCCTCGGGGGCTTCTTAGAACCCGACTTACCTCTCTTTCTCGCGTGTATCCTTGCCATATCATACACCTCCCGGTGACGGCCAGCTCCCGCCGGCCGCCCCTTCGCATCGGCGTAGCGGAAGGAGTTTAAAAAGTTATCCCCGGACATGCCTCAGGTCACCAAAGGGAACTCCCGTCAAAATACGGGGTAAGTGGTATGAATACAAGCAAGATTTGTACGAAGCCAGAGTTCATGGTAGAAACAGCGTTTTGAACTATCATCCTCCGATAGGCTTCACAATCCAGAGAAGGCAACAAAAGCTGGCACAAGCCCTTTATGAGGGGGGACTACTTGGTGAACAAACACAAACATCAATGCACAAAAGTGGCCTGGTAGCGGGGGGAGGATTTGAACCTCCGACCTCCGGGTTATGAGCCCGGCGGGCACTCCTAGCTGCCCCACCCCGCTGCTCGACCCGTTAGTTAGTGAACCGGGGAGGGTTTATAAACTTTGCGGGAGCGGTTTTATAACCCCTTCTCCCCTATTTTCGCCGGTGGTGACATGTACCTGACGAAAGAGGAGGAACTGATTTTAGCCGGCGAGTACGGCTACGCCCTCCAGAAGGCCATGGAGATACTGGTTGCCCTCGGCGACATCTACGGTGCCGACAGGCTCATCCCGATAAAAAGCGCCCAGGTTGCGGGGGTCTCCTACAAGAACATCGGCGATGCCGGAATTGAGTTCCTTAGGGACTTCGTTAACGCTGGGGCAAAAGTCAGCGTCTACACTACACTCAACCCGGCTGGAATCGGCGATGAAGAGTTCATGGAGAAGCAGGCGGAGATCATTGGGCTGTATCGCGAGATGGGAATAGAGGTTACCTCAACCTGCACCCCCTACTACGGCGCAAACCTTCCCAAGTTCGGTGACCACGTAGCCTGGAGCGAGAGCTCTGCGGTAAGCTTTGCCAACTCCATACTGGGGGCGAGGACGAACAGGGAAGGCGGACCGTCGAGCTTAGCTGCGGCAATAGTCGGTAAAACACCCAACTACGGCCTTCACCTCGATGAGAACAGGAAGGCAACGGTCATCGTTGAGGTTAATGCCAGGGTGAGAAGTTTCGTTGATTATTCTGCCCTCGGCTACCACCTCGGTAAAGCCCTCGAAAACGACGTCCCATACCTGAGGAACCTTAAGCCGGAGAAGACGGAGTTCCTGAAGGAGCTCGGGGCGGCGATGGCAGCTACCGGCTCGGTAGCCCTCTACCACGTCGAGGGCGAGACCCCAGAGTACAGAAGCGCTATAGCGGACAAACTGGAGACGATAACCGTCGAGGAGTCTGACCTGAGAGCCGTTAGGGAGTCCTTCCAGGACGACTGGGGCGAAATAGACATGATTTTAATTGGCTGTCCCCACGCTTCCCTGCCCGAGGTGAAAGAAATTGCTGAGCTCCTCAGAATGCGCGGGAAGCCCCTCAAGATACCCCTCTTCATCACGGCGAGCAGGGCGGTGAAGGCTTTGGCTGATGCCCTCGGCTACACGGAAGTCATAGAGCGCTACAACGGGAGGATAGTCCCGGACGCATGCTTCGTCGTCTCTCCGATAAAGGGCTGGTACAATGGAATAGCGACCAACAGCGGTAAGTCGGCCTTCTACTTCCGCTCCTTCGGCTTCAGCGTGAGGCTGGACGATGCCGAGAACCTGATAAATGAAGCTCCGTGAGGTGAGAGCATGAAGCTGAAGGGGAGGAAGATAGTTGGCGGGAAGGCCGAGGGGGAGGTGGTAGTTTCTGAGAAACCTCTGTCGTTCCTTGGAGGAGTTGACCCTGAAACTGGAATCGTCACCGATGCAGAGAGTGACATAAAGGGACAGAGCGTAGCGGGCAAGATACTCGTCTTCCCGAGGGGCAAAGGCTCAACGGTGGGATCTTATGTAATCTATGCCCTCAAGAAGAGTGGGAAAGCGCCTAAGGCAATAATAGTCGGTGAAGCGGAAACCATAGTGGCGACAGGTGCTATAATAGCCGGTATACCGATGGTGGACAAGGTAGACGTCTCGAAGCTCAGAACCGGGATGAGGGTAAGGGTAAACGCTGACACCGGGGAGGTTGAAGTCCTGGAGGAGTAAGTTTTTAACCCTCCCTCCCAATCCTTTTCGGGAAGTTGAGATGCCGAGGGGAATCTACGAGTGTGTAAACTGCGCTCACAGGGAGGTTCTTGACACCACCGAGCCCATTCTCCCCCGGGCGTGTCCGAAATGCGGGGGCGACATGATACTCGTGGGGTACTCCATCGAAGGGTCGGAAAGGCAGGATAATGTGGAAACTGCCTCTGCCCCAACGGAAGGGACAACTGGGGCTTATGGACCCCTCTCCCCTGAAGTGGAATCCAAGCTCTCTGAGTTCTGCTCACTGCGCTTCGAGGGTTTCGACGGTCGCGTGGCTGCATTTGAAGTCCTCGAAATTTACGAGAAGAATTTTGAAAGGGTCCTTGGTGAGCTTGAAGAGCTCGGATACTGGGCCGCTTTGAAGAAACGCAACGGAAAAATCGTGCTTTTCATCTTCCCTGCAGTCAAGGAGGAGGGGAGGCGTTCCTGGCTTCCCTGGATTCTCTTACTGGCCACGGTCGGGACGACGTTTTTGGCGGGCTACTATCAGGCCGTTAACTTCATATGGCTCCTCGATTACCTTGGAATCCCGGGACTGAGGAATCCCTACCTGATAGCCCTCTCTTTCTCTGTGAGCGTGCTTGCCATTCTCGGCACCCACGAGCTGGCCCACAAAACGGCCGCAACCCTCCACGGGGTAAGGGCCACCGTCCCCTACTTCATTCCCTTCCCCAACATTATAGGCACGCTCGGGGCCCTCATAAGGGTTAAATCTCCCGTCCCCACGAGGGATGCTGCCATAGACCTCGGTGTCAGCGGGCCGATAGCGGGCTTCCTTGTGGCAATCCCGGTAACCTTGATTGGCATAAAACTATCGGTGATGGTCCCACCCTCGGCGCTCCCGTCGGAAGGGGGCATAGCCTTTGGGAGCAACCTATTCTTCTACCTCCTGATGAAGCTCTCCCTGAGCCAGAGCGGAGACTACGTTCTCTATCTCCACCCCATGGCGATTGCGGGCTGGGTGGGCATATTAGTTACCTTCCTGAACCTCATCCCCGCGGCCCAGCTTGACGGGGGGCATATAGCGCGGGCCTTCATGAGCGAAAGAACCCACCGCTACTTCACCCTCGCCCTGGGAGTAATTTTAGTCGCCATGGGAATCCTCTGGGTGGGCTGGACGCTCTGGGGAATGCTTATACTCCTCATGGGCTCTGCAGGAAACCCGGGAGCTCTGGATGAAGTTAGCCCGGTCTCCAAGAAGAGACTTCTTCTGGTTGTGGTGGCTGTTGTTATTTTCGTGCTCTCGGCCACGCCGGTTCCTTTCAGCCTTTCCTGACCTTCCTTTCCTTAAGGATTTGTTCGATGTCGTAGTATATGGAGTCCCGCGAAACGCCGAAGACCCTGGCGAGTTCGGAGATGTTGAGGACCTTCGGGTTGTAGTTGAACTCCCTGAGGACTTTTCTCAGGAGGCTCCTCCTTTCAGCCGGTCCCATTCCATCGAGCCTCTTCTCTTCGAGGGGATAGTTGTAGACGGCGACTGCCACAGCGTATATCCTCCTCGTTACGGGCGTGGTGTAGGTGCCGGTCTCGAAGTCGACTATCTGAGCCCTGGCTGGCAGTTTGGAGTTGAGGCTCTCGATGGCCCGGGAAAGGGCCTCCCCACGGCTCCTCCCGTGGGAGTAGTCAGCTATTATCCCCTTCTTCATGTCCTTCTCGGAATCTATGGCGAGCGTAACGGAGAGATTCATGAAGGCACCGAAGGTAAGGCTTATCTTTGAGGACACTATGTAGCCCTCGGTGTTTGAGAGTACCCGCTGGGACTTCATCACAACGTTTGCCACACAATCCTCAATGCTCACTGAATCGTGTTGGATATTTACCAATTTCATCTCAAACACCTTGGATGTTAAACAACGAACTACCGGACCAGTATGGATGCATCATTATTGGGAGGTTTATACTTAAATCTGAGCAGAAACTTATATAAGTCACCCTAGTTCCCATTAGATCGTTAGAGTTATAAGCACTTAAGTCTTTTGGTTGATTGGTGGTTGTATTGAGCTTTCAAAGGAAAATCCTGATCATAAAA
>JASGLT010000004.1 GCA_030156945.1 Thermococcaceae archaeon | reverse complement strand
AGTAGAAACATGATACTTCAGTTGCCCCGAGGGGTAGAACAGGGTACCGGACATCATCGGTATCAGTTGCAAGTTGGAACGCTATGGACACTGCGGTGATCAGAAAAATTACCGCTGGAACGAGTTTCCAGGAGTTCATCTCACGTCCCTCCTGGCGGAAATTTCTATTGCTGCAGGGATGAGAACTGCTGAAACGACTAAGTATGGCAAGAGCGTTTTCAGCTCGTTTTCTATTGCAATATTTTGGAGTGTCAAAACTGGGTTGAAAATTTTCACGTATGTGAGGACAAAGACAGTGAAAAACGATAACATGCCTGCGATTGGAGCATTTGGAACCAGCACCGAGAAGAGTGCGGACAGACTTACTATATAGAGGAGAACCGAAGCGTAAAAGGCGAGTAAAACGTGAAAATGTGCTGCGACAACCTTGAGGCTATTGGTGGAGGAGAAATGGAGTGAAAAGAGCAAGATGTGTGTGATCAATATGATTGCGAGGAAATGCATGTAGACACATACGATTTTGGAAAGGATTATTGTCCGGATTGACACGGGGAGTGAGTACAGAAAGTAGGAACTGCCGTCGTCCCGTTCTCCCCTTATCGTCAGGGCAGTCAAAATTGAGACACCAAGGCTCACCGGGATGTACGTGCTCGCTGAGAACATAATGAAAAGAGAATCATGAAGCCACGACTGTGGAGTGTTTGACAAAATGAGTGGTACGGCTTTTATTAAGTTCATCTTCATGAAAAAGGCCGAGATTCCAGCGAGGATTACGAGAATGTAGTCCTTTATTGGGTCATTGCTTTCCCATACGACGAGTTTTAGCCCTTTCATAACCAACCACCAAGAAAACTGTTATGGCCAGCACAAACACGGCAATGGCATCGAGGGGTATTTGGACGTTTTCAAGCATTCCAGTTTCAGAATAAAAGGCGTTAGTATCTTCGAGAACCATTCCGAACCCGTATATATCCTTGCTTTTGATTATGGGGTCGTCTGTCCTGTTGAAGTGCTCCCTATCTGAGAAAAGGACTCTCTTGAAACCGAACAGTTCCCAGATCGGTGATACCGGGGTGTATCCCTCAATTAAGACCCCCGAGCCGGGATCGTAGAGTGCGAAGTTGGATAAATTCCCGTAAAAGTTCGTAGTTACTAAGACAACCGGGGGTTTGAAGGCTCCAAATCTCGTGTGGACTGTCGCATTCAGTTCCCTGACTTCGTTTATGAACCACCCGTTCATAATGGTTCTTCCTTTTACATCCAAATCTGTAAGAAACAGCGTGTTCATTCCGAGCTTTTCGCCGTTACGTAAAACAGAATTGTCCGTAAGGGACACGTTGAAAGTTATAGACCTCGACAGATTTGGGATCGTCTCATTTGAGAACAGGCCCTCAGTGGCTCCGTTATCCCCTGCGTATAGCCAGTAAGTTTGATTGGTCTTTTCAATTGTTACGAGAACACCTTCAGCACCGTCACATACCTTGACTCTCCCGTCCTGAACATCTGCAAATCTGCAGGGTCCACTTTGTGTGAAGTTCAGACTTGAGTACTTCTCGATTAATTCCCTGGCCTTTTTGAGACCCTCTTCGGCATTTAGTGCTCTCTGATAGTGCATCGTGAGGTTGTAAACCCTGAGCTGGGCCTTTAGCTCGATTTGGTCCTTGGCAACATCCAGTATCTCCCACCTGAGCACACCATAGGTTCCAAAATATACGGTTCCGTTGTGACATTCAATAACTACCGCACGCTCCCCTCTGGCTGTGTACTCAAAATAAGTCCCCGGCATCGCCCAGTATGGTCTTGAGAACACCACGGTACTCAGAGTTGAGATGGCAAGGAAAAACACGAAAAGAGATAAAACTCCCCTCTTGGTTCGTAACCCTGCGTGTTCCCTCATATTGCCCACCGCATGCTGTTTCTGACACTTAATCACGTTCAGGTGTTAAGGCCATTGGGGTCTACAAATATTCAGTTTGTTGATGTTGATTCTTCGTTCGCTGTTCCCATTGCTCCATGACCTTCAATCCAATGTATCTCTGCAGACAACTCGCCACAAGTTGTTTCTGCGTGGATCCAAGCAAACCCATATGCTACTGTCCCAGGAGTCCCAGTAGTATAGACTAAGTGGCATTGTGGGTATGCTATAGCATACTTTCGGATATTATAAAGCAGAGGCGGGTATAGTTGACTTGCCTTCCCACTAATGTAGACATATGCAGCATCTATATATGGGTCATACTCCCCCCCAACCTTATCGGAGTCTTGAACGACAGGGTCTCTGAAGCCGGGGTCCATTAAGGCTCCTATTTCTTGTTCTTCATGATGTGGAGGTTCAGTCGCGAATACAGCACCCGCTTTTGCAAATACTAGCAAAATACTAAATATTACACTCACACCTATAATGTATGTTCTTTTCATAAGGACATCACTATAAATAACTTGCCCAGTATGTATATAAAGTTTTTGATCATTGTGTTGATGATATTTAAGTGGTAGAAGTGTTTAACAATAAAAACTAAAGATAACGTGATCTTTTGAGTATGTCATCCAACTTGTCCAACGTTTGGCTTTAAAGGGCAAAAGATCCTCCAGTTGAGTATAGAAAAATGGGGAGTTGGGTCAGTCCTTCTCCACCTTCACCCTCAGCTCCTCCGCGAACCAGTTGACCCTCTGCGGGAAGGGTATCTCGATGCCTTCTCTATCCAGAGCCTCCTTTATTTTCTGAACTATCTGCCACCTCACGTCGAACCACCTCTCGCTCGGTGCCCATGCCCTTACAGCTATGTTGACGCTGCTGTCCCCGAGGTTATCAACGAAGACCATTGGCTCCGGCTCCGCCAGGACGTAGGGCATCTCGTCGAGGGTCTTCTTTATCACGTCTATCGCCCTCTGGGCATCTTCCTTGTAGGCTATGCCAACCACTATGTCAACTCTCCTAGCCGGATATTTCTGGAGGTTCTTTATGTCGCTGTTGAAGAGCTTCTCGTTTGGAATCCTGACGAGGAGACCGTCCCATGTCCTTATCCTCGTTGAGAGAATCCTTATATCGTGGACTATCCCGGAGTAGCCGGCCACTTCAACGGGGTCGCCTATCTTAAGGGGCTTGTCGAAATACATGAATATGCCCGAGATGAAGTTGGCCACGACCGTCTGGGCCGAGAAACCCAAAACGATACCCGTTATCCCAGCGGCAGCTATTATCGTCGAGAGCCTCCCGCTCAGTCCAGCTATGTTGAGGGCTATAAAGAACGCCAGGGTAACGAGGGTGTAGTAGAAGAGCTTCGCCTTGAGCTGAACCTCGGGGAGCCTCTGCTTTGAAGAGCGCATTATCATGTAGTCCTTTGACTTCTTGGCAAAGAGGTATGAGAAGTAGAAGACGAAAAACGCTGTAAGAACGTTGCTTACATCCATCCCCCCAAGAGAGAATGAGAGGCCCAGCGCCCTGACCGAGTATATAAACGAGACGAGGAGTATCAGGTTGTGGAGCGTTGATGCGGTGTCCTCGTTGATTATCCACACGTATTTAGTGCTCCTTGAGAGGTTCAGGAGGTACCTTTTGAGTGCTTTGGCTATTAGAAGGCCCACCACGATTATGAGCGCTGCCTTTAGGACACTCCCCAATGTCATCTCGAAGAAGAGCTTCTGTTCGAGGATCCCCTGCCCCCAGAAGGAGGTATTGTTTGCTGCACCCATACTCACCACCTCATAAGGAAGTTGGGCAACGATAAGCCTTCTCCAACGGCACTCAAACCTTCTTTTGGCGGCCTTCCAGTGTTGTTGACCTCTGGAATCTGGTCTTTGATTGCAACGACCAGGAGGGGATAGTAAGCCCTTTCAGGAGTGTAGTACATCGTTGTCCTCCATATTGGGACCACAACCCTCTCAAGGGACTTCCACTCGGACGAGGGGTTGGAAACTATGAGCTTAGCCACCCCTATCGAGTTGGGCTCCTCCACGTAGAAGGGGCTAACATGATAACGGCAGATTACACCCGCCTCTATGGCGCCGTAGAGGGCGTATTTTTCTTTTCCAAGGATGAAGTGGTCTATGGTTAGCTCTCCAACCTTAACGTCAATCTCCACTGGAGCCTCGACGAATCCGGTCATTGAATCCCGGGGAGGTATCACGAGGGGCTCCTTGAACTTTATCATTAGAAGCCTCACTCCGTATCCGAGGGGTGGGGAGGGGAGAACCCTGAGTTTGTCTTCACCCTTCTTGATGAGTCTCTCCACCTCGTCCCGTCTGTACCTCACAATGTTTCCCTTATCTTCCAGCAGGTGGATTTTTTTGTCACCTATCTTGATGAACTGGGTCTTCAGCTCATGCTCTCCGAACATGAAAAGAAATTGGGTGGAGTTTATATAAGCTTTAGCCCTCTTGGAGGAGAATCATGTCCTCCACGACTACATGGAGGTAAAGGGGTCCCTCCGGCAGTGAGAGTGAAGCCTCAATCTCTACCGGAATCGGCAGTTCTGGAACTACAGCGGTTTTTCCGTTGGCTTTAACTGAACCCTGCAGGAGACCGCTCCAGTCTATAACCGCCCCAAGGCTTCCGTCCGGACTAAGGTCCATGAAAGGAACGCCCACCGTGGAGACGTTCCAGATGGGAGTCATATCCCACTTGGAGGCTTCATAGGTATTATGGGCGGAGCTTGAGGGAGAAGAGATTGGGGAGCTTTAAGTTTGGCCTGAGTGGAGGCATCCGGAGGATATCAGAATAAAGGAGATTGCGAGGAGCAGAGCCCCTCTTTTCATCTCAGCCCACCTGTTCGAGCTTTAGGTCCTCTATCTTGAGGTAGCCGTAAACGGTGACGCTCTTTCCGCTTTCGTCCTGGTAAGTGAAGTAACCGTCAACTTCAACTGGAAGGAAGAGCTTTGGAGAGAACCTCGATTTGCCGTTCATGCTGACCTCTTCGGGGGAGCCGACATATTTCCACTCGGCATCGACGAGTCTGAAAGTCACTCCCGAGAAGGTCACAGTTCCGTCGGGTTTGGTGCTCCACTCCCAGCTGTGCATGCCATCGCTCCAGGTGCCGCTCTGGGGGACGAGAAGGTTCTTGTCGGACCAGGCGGCCCAGATTCCGAGGTGCATAACCGCAAACCAGCCCATGTAGAGGTTGGTGAGGTCGTCGTTTATGTCGCTCATCCACTCGGAGTCCCCCTCAAAGCTCGGGAAGAGGCCCTGCTGGTAAGCGGCCGCGTTGGTTATCGTGAACTTGTTTCCCCTGTAATCCATTTCCATTCCCACGAAGGTGTTGTTTCCCACGCTGTAGGGCGAGGCAAAAACCATCCACCCCATGTTCCACGGGTAGATGAAGACCTCCGGGGCCTCGACCTTAAACCAGAGTTTTAGGATGAGCTTGTCCTCCAGGTTTTGGGCCTTTACCGGCTCAACCACTGTGGTGTACTCGTAGACTTCCTTTTCTCCGAGGTCGACCTTTCCACCCATCATATCCGTTCCGTAGACGTGAACCTTGGTTTTCCTCACGCTCTTGTGGATCCTGTACTCGTAAAGGGGTGAATCCTGAGTTGGCCGGACCTTGTAGGTTATGGTGTACTCAACGACCCTGTACTCCTTGCCGTTGATCACAACTGGGACGTACTCCCACGGATGCTCCCAGTAGGCCTCCTCCGTTGGAGTGGTAGTCTCCGTTGGGGATGTGGTTGTAGTTTGAGACTCAGTCGTTGTAGAGGATTCCGTGGAAGTAGTTGAGGAGCTTTGAGTGGCCGTTGATGAAGTGCTCGTTTGAGGAGCTGAGCTCGTTGAACTCATGCTGCTCGATCCTTGGTTGGCAGAGCTCTCAGTTGACTGGGTGTTTGAGCTCCCTCCTCCACCCATACAGCCGGCTGAGACTACCATGCCGAGAAGGATAAAGATCAAAAATAACGTGCTTACCTTCTTCATACCCATACCTCCTTACAAGCCTGCCAAAGAAAAGAAAGCATGCAACCTGCGACTTAATTAGAAGATGTGTCTGAAGGGATATAAATATCTTTCCAAAGCTTCAGACTAAATTGAAGCGTTAAAAAAGAATCTAAAGGTTTAAAGCAGTCCTAACAGAGAAAGTTCGATTATACAACCTTCTCCATTATCTCCTCTGGCGTGTGTATCCTGAGCCTGACCTTTCCGCCCAGGAGCGAGCTCTTGACCTTCTTAGTCAATATCTCGTCCACCTGGAAGATTCCAGCCGGGTGCTTCATCCAGATCTCAATGAGTATGGGCTCCTCTTCGTTTCCTTCCTTGATCTCCACCCTCTCTATGGCGAGGGCCGAGACCGCGTGGATATCGACTTTGTCCTTCTTGTGAACCAGTCTGCTTCTTCCCTCCTCCATATCACAGCCATCGGCTATGGTAACCAGAGAGCCCTCGATGGTCGTGCACGGCACATGCTCGTCGTGAGTGTAGATGGCGTTGAGGGTTAAGGCCTTGAGCAGGAGCGGGTCGCGATCCTCGAACTCTGAGACGAGCTTATCTATTATCGGCTCAGCCAGGAAGACGCTGAACTGGTAGTGCGGGCTCCTGTGTATCATGTTGCCGATGTCGTGGAAGAGCGCGCCGAAGGCAACGATAAACTTGCTCCAGCGGAAGGGCTTTCCGAGCTTCTCAGCCGTCGTCTGGATGCCGAACTTCCTGATTATCCTGAGGAGCTCAAGGGCCCTTCTCGTCGTCAGTAGGACGTGAATTGGCCCGTGGTCGTTGAAGTTGTAGACGTTGAGGACGATGTAGTTCGTCGTGTCGAAGTAGTAGTGGTACTCTCTGAAGGCTCTCTCATACATCTTAAAGAGTTCGTCATCGTCCATAAGCTCGCGGATTTCATTCAGAAGTCCCTCTTCGGTGTACATTTTCTCACCTCCACTCCCGGAACTGGAGAAGGTCGGGTTTTAAGGGTTTTGAACGGGACAGTGAATAAAATGAGCTGTCAAGTGGGTCAGAATAGGCACTGGAATTCAAAAAATCAGCTCATTCAAGCATTCCCTCAAGCTCCAGAATCTTCTTCGAGCGGAGGTAGACAACAGGGACGCCACTCTCGCGGAGTCTCTTCTTAAGCCCCTTGTCGTTCGTACAGACGATAACACGCTCGTTTTTCACCGCGAAGTCGAATATCTGGTCGTCTATAGGTCTCTCCCCAAAGCGGCCGATCTCAACGGTTTCAAACCTCTCCGCCAGCTTCTTCGCCATCCTGACGGCCATTAAGTCTCTCCCACGAGACTTCCTTTCTATGACGTTCAGCTCGTCGAGGACGACGTTTGGAACGAGAACCCTGAACTTGACGTCGAGAATCCTGTGGAGCTCGCCGATTATGTCCACACCGAACTGGCCGGGAACGAGGAGAAAGTTCGTGTCCGGAACGACCAGCCATTCCCGCCTCCGGCTTTCGCTCATAAGAACCACCAGAATCTCGAAATTTGAAATTGGGAAAGAAAAGTCACTCCCTTATGAAGCCGTAGCCTATGAGCCTCCACCTGCTCCCGACCTGCCTGCTGATGGCAACCCTGTCGCCGACCTCGGCGCAGACCGGGATCTGGAGCTTGAGCTCGACGGTGTCTTTTCCGAGGCCCGTTACCAGTCCCATCGTTCTCGCTGTGCCCACGTTGAGCAGGAGGACTTCCCTCCTCTTTATCGGCTCGACCTTGAGCTCCTCCTCGGTTCCAACGACGCGCTCAAGCAGGTGGACTTCGAGGGTGAGCTCGTCCCAGACGGGAGGAAGCTGGCCCGGCTTTCCGACGACGTTTCCGGCCATCAGGTCACCCTTGGTGAGGTACGGGTCGAGCTTAGTGCCTACGCCAACGAGACCGCCCGGATAGGCTTCTTCCACGAACCTACCGCCAGCCTGGAGCGATGTAATCTCCGTCGTTATCGGCTCGTACTTTATCCTGCCGTGCTCCTCGTACGGCACTCCCGGTCTTATCTCAATCTCGTCTCCCACTTTTAGCTTGCCCTGGACTATCGAACCGCCGATGACGCCACCAACGAGCTTCTCCGGTGGTGTTCCGGGCTTGTTCACGTCGAAGCTCCTTAGGACGAGCATCTTGGACGGCTTGTTGGGGTCGCGCTTTGGAGTCGGTATGAACTCCTCTATTGCCGCAAGGAGCACATCAACGTTCGCGCCGTGCAAAGCTGAAATCGGGATTATCGGCGCGTTTTCAGCAACGGTGCCCTTTACGAACTCCTTGATCTCCTGGTAGCGCTCCATGACCTTCTCCCTGTCAACCAGTTCAATCTTGTTGAGGGCTATGACTATGTTTTTGTTGCCTACTATCTGGAGGGCCATCAGGTGCTCCCTCGTCTGGGGCATCACTCCCTCGTTGGCCGCTATGACGAGAACCGCGCCGTCCATGAGGGACGCTCCTGCTAACATGGTCGTCATCAGCGCCTCGTGGCCTGGAGCGTCGATGAACGAGACTCTCCTCTCGAACTCAGTCTCATGCCCGCAGTAGGGACAGACCGGGGAGGTTGAGTACTTGCCGCAGTGCGGGCACTTCCTTATCTCCGCATCGGCAAAGCCTATCTTGATTGTAATACCCCTTCTCAGCTCCTCGCTGTGTGTATCTGTCCAGATTCCTGTTAGGGCCTTTGTGAGTGTCGTCTTACCGTGATCAACGTGACCGACCATACCGATGTTAACCTCGGCCTGCCTAAACTCCTTCTTCTTCGCCATCTCTCTCACCTCTAAGAAGTAGAAAGGATGGGCGCTTATTAAGGTTTCTTCGTCCAACTCTGTTTTTGCATTGAGCGCATGCTGAGGAACCATGGCTTTGCCAGTCTTTATGGTTCATTGCTCCTGGTGGAAGCTAAGGCCCAGCCTACTATGAAAAGTGAGGAGACGCTAATCATGAACGCCATAGATAGAAGGTATTCCTCAGGCATATAAGGTGCCCTCTGGCAGACCCCTTCGGGAGAAATTTCCCAGGGTCTCAGGATGCTGTCCAACGGTGTGATCAGCAGTAGAAAGACTATAAAGGAACCTATGAGCGTGGGTATCCCTATTCTTTCTAGGTTTTCCCGTCCTAGGAATTCCCCGAGGAGATATCCACAGAATAAAAACACTGCGGCAGGAATGAGGATGTCTAAGTACAGACCCGTTAATATACTGGCCGGTAAGGGATCATTATCTCCCCTCATCTCCCTCAAAGCCATCGAGACTACTGCCCAGCCAAGGGCTGAAGAGGAAATAAGTAAGGAGAGAAGGAATACCATCAGTGCCCTCCGCCCTCTCATCATGACCCGCATACGTTTCTATGGGAGGAAAAATTCAGGAGTCTCAGGGGGTACAGCCCCTCCATCCTCCCCTGTTTCTATTGGGGGCGTTGGGTCTTTGGACTCTCCCCTTGCAAAGCCCGGCCACAGGAACTCAAAGACTCCACTGAGAAGCCAGGCCGTGAGGAACATTACCATCTCCTTGGAGATGCCGTGGAGAGTTCCTTCAACGGTCAGATACTCTGCACCTATGAGCATGAGGAAAAGGGTGTACAGAAGGAGGTTCTGAAGTAAAAATCTCCTGCTCAGCTTTCCGTTGTGGAACTCCCAGGCACGGGGGAGAACGACACCTGCAGCCCAGAGAACGACCAAGACAAGCACTGTTTCGGGAGAAATTCCCCAGAGTGCAAGGATGGCGAGTGCAATGATAACGGCCGGTAGGGATGTAATCGCCCGGACTGTGTTTTCGGAGGTCATTTTCATTACCTCGCTGGATACCGCTCTATCCATTCAACATCTCTTCCCTTGATGGCCAACGATACCAGAATAATTATTGCTATGGGAATGGCACTGTAGGAGTACTCCACACTTCTCGAAGCAACGATTGCAGAGAGCGATATGACATAGAGGGAAACGATATCTATCGTTACTTTCGGTATTGACATCCCCCCGTACACAATCGGGCCAATGTTTGCTATAATGTAAGCTATAGTAAGCTATAGAAAGCACAGTACCCACGTACAGGGAGGAGGTATAGCTGTCCTTATTCTCCACCCACGAGTTTATACAAAACAGAAGGAGGAGAGCCCCCACGAGGGAGTAAATCAGGTATTTCCTCATCCCTTGTCCCCATATTCCAAAAGATCAACATCTTTATAAGCTTTTCTCCTCAGATAAGCTAAAATTCATCATTTCTTTTTGGAGTGTAAATTTAATTAAAAGCTGCGTTTTCCGTTTAAAATGAGTTGGAAGAAGATTGAGTGGATGATTGCGCGTACAAAGGCCAAACTCCCAACGCTCGCAGCGAGCTCTCGCAGCGAGCGGGGGCTTTAAATTTCACCCCCCAAGTTCTTTCAACCACGCCCTGCATTTATTCTGCAACTCCCAGTTCTCTCTAAGGGTCTCCTCCGAGGCCCGAGCACTTAGGGGGTAGCGTTTTAGTATCTGAGCCGAGAAATTCTGTATTTCGGTGAGTCCCTCTTTGATTACCCGGATGTCATACTCATTTCCATGAATAACTCTTTCCGCTGAGTAATTGAGAAAACTGGCGCAGTAGTCGGTATGCGTCATTTCAAGTTTACTCTCGTTGAATCCATCCCCAAGGTAAAGGAGGGTCTCGTACAGGGGATTCGTAAGGGACGTCATCACACCCTCAGCGTGTCTAATACTGACGGCAGCCTCGGTGTAGTTGGAGGAGTTTATAAACTCCAGCGCATCTTCAGAGAAAGCCCTTAGAAGGGCGGCGTCTTGGGAGACCCACATTGCAATGTAGAACCTCTTACTCTCGGAATATCGGGTTTTCCAGGTATCCACCTTATGCCACCAGAAGACGGAGAGCACTAAAATCAGAACAAGGCACGCGACCAAGAGTCGCTTTTCATTCTTGTTCACATTACACCCCTCCTTCAATCGTCAACTTTTAACGGTTCAATTCAGGTCTTTTGATGGTTTCAAATATTAAAAATGGAATGTGCACAAAATTAAATAAATTTCAAAAGTTAGGGAGTGTTGCCGTGATTAACATAGTGATAAACCTCTCCTTCGATAACCCCGACTTTACGGAGTCCCTGGGATGCACTTAGCTGATAGTAAACTGGAACTTTAAATTTTACTTTAAGGGGTTTAACACCGGAATATTGCTGGTACTGGTACTCCACAACTATATCCTTTGTCCCAATGTACTCCCCGGGGTGCAATGCATACATGTCGTTGTACTTAATGTGAACTGCATTAACAGGATGCGTAGGTTCGATCTCCTCATGGAGTCCTCCTGAAAGAACCAGCGAAATCGCTGTTATCGGGTCAAGAGATGTTGGTCCAAGAGCAAATCCGAAGGATAATCCAACGTCTCCTAAAGTTATTGCATAGCGAGATGCTGTATGACCGTATATCTCTATGATTCTATCGCACTCTGGAACAACCATTCCCATCTCTACTGCTTCTGGGCCAAATTGGGCGATGTCTCCAATTAGAAGAGGAGTCTCCTCACTTTTTGATTTTGTCCCTTCGTCATGTATCTTAACCTCCACTTGATATATCCTCTGAGGAGAGGTGTGTGTAATGTATGGTGGACCATGTACTCTAAGCTCGAGCGTTATGAAGTATTTGGTCTTAAATCTCCACCATCCCACTTCAAACCACTTTGTAACAAACGTGGAGGATGTCCAATCTGGGTTGGGGGTGGGTGGAAACACCCTATAAGCATGAGGAGCGGAGATTTTAAGATTCTTAATAATTTTTGTTTTAACTAACGTAGAACCAAGCTTCCAAAGCCATTCATTTTCATCGATGTTCTTTCTGGGAATATCCAACTTTGAGATATTGGAGACGATATCCAAATCGTACATTTGAATAAATAGCAGTCCCCCCCGCTTATCCTCGAAGAACAGAAATACTGTTCCATTTTTGTAAATGTTCCCCTGAAGTCCCATAAGTTTGTCGTTGGGATTGTTGTTGAAGATCATTGTGTACCCATCAAAAGCTTTGGACTGAATTAATGAAAAACGCTTCTTTATTGGAAAAGTTTTGTTTGCCATGAATACTGTTCCCTTAAGATATCCAGCACCCTTATGAACGTCAACATAAAGCTCTGCTAAAAGTGGCACCGCGTCTCTCAAGTCATCTCCAAACACTGGGTGTGGATCATAGATTCCGACGGCCTTAGAATCAAAAGAAAAAGATTTAGCTCGCGTAATACTCAAACTTGAACTGACTACCAACAACCCAATCATAATGGCCCCTAAGCCTTTCCACTTCACCACGTTCATCCCCATTTAGTTCTCTGCAATATTCTCTAATCACTTCACCCTTATAAGTTTTTCTCTTCAAATAAGTGAAAACTCTTAATTTCTTTTATGAGTGTAAATTTAATTAAGAGTTGCGTTTTGCTCTTAAAATGAGGCAGAAGAAGCCTGAGTAATGGAGTTGCATGGAGATGGGACCAAAGAATTGAAAGCGGTTGAAGTTCAATCGAGCAAAATTAAGAAGAAGCTCAGAAGACAATCTTCATGTTCACCTGAACGATGTTCGGGCTGATGGTGTTGCCGTGGACGGTCTTCTTCCTCCTCTCGCCCCTCTCCCTGGGCCTGAAGCCGGGGCCGCGCGAGAGGAGAATCTTAACCCTCCTCGGGCCGTGGACGTCGGGCCTCATGGGGAAGCCGTCCTTGTCTGTTCCACCAGTGATCTTGAGCTTAGCATCGGCCGGAATCTCCTCACCGAATATCTCGGAGAGGTTGAGGCCGAGCTCGCTCGCCGGGATTTCCTCGCCTATTCTCCTTCCAATAAGCTTGTCAGCCTCTGGGCTGCTTATCTCAACCTGCTTTGCAACTCCGTTCTTCGGGTTCGATATAACCAGCTTGAAGGTCGCCATTCCTCCCACCTCCTACGTCATTAGCGGGATTCATTGGGTGGTCCCCTTATCCAGCATGGGCTAATGCCCCTTGTTTAAAAAGTTTCCCATCACAACTTTTTTATAGGGTGACCCTTAGGTTTTGAAGAGAGGTGAAGAAAATGGCAAAGGACAAGGCAACGCTGCCTCCAACCGGTGCCGGTTTGATGAGGTTCTTTGACGAGGATACCAGGGCAATAAAGGTAAGTCCGAAAGGAGTTATAGCAATCGCCCTGATACTAATTGCGGTCGAGATACTCCTGCACTCCTTCGGCTCTCAGATATTCGGCTAAATAAAGCTCGTTTTCTTTAATCCCCTTGCGTTGAGTTCTTCGTTTATTATGCTCCTTACAATGCTCTCAAGCTGTCCCTGTATGAGCTTGTCGACGTCGTCCTTGAGCTTGTCCATATCGTGTCTTATGCCCTCGAGGAGCCTTATGTATTCCCTGGCCATCTCAAGTTGCCCCTCCTGCCTCACAAGCTGCTCTTTGAGGTGGTCGAAGTCGTCCTTTATGAGCTGGAGTTTCCTGAGCTCCTTCTGTATTTCTTCCAGCTCTTTCTTTAACTGGTAGTTTTCCTCTTTGAGCTTTTCTATGGTCTTCTCCCTGTTCTCGAGTTCCCTCATGAGGGAATTGTACTCGGTTACAATCTGATTCAGCCTCTCTATCTCCTTTAATGGTGGGACCTTGCCTTCTCCGAGGATTATAACGTCGGGCCCCACGTTAACTATATCCTTGGGCCTTATCTTCATCTTTTTCTCGCTTGAGAACATGCTCTGACCTTTTCCAACGTTTTCGATTTCCTTCATTTTCAGTATGAAGTAGAACTCGTCACCCTCCACTTCCACGTTTATGTCAGTCACGAACCCGAGTATTTTTCCCTCTGTGAGGGAGACCACGAACTTGTTTACGAGCTGGTTACCTCTCGTTTCCACGTTCTCAGACATCTTGACCACCGCTCTCTATTAGCCACTTGGAATACTTAACCTTTCCGCTAACCCTTATAAACGGGTTTTGGATTCTTTGATGGGGAGAACATGATAGTGTTCGTGGGAAGATCGAACGTGGGGAAAAGCACGCTGATATTTGCACTTACGGGTAAGTGGGTTAAGAGGGGAAAGCGCCCGGGGGTGACGAGGAGGCCTGTTGAGGTCACCTGGCGCAACAGGAAGGTAGTTGACATGCCGGGCTTTGGCTTCATGAGCGGCGTTCCGAGGGAAGTTCAGGAGAGGGTTAAGGACGAGATAGTTAGATTCATCGAGGAGAGGGCCGGGGAGATAGACCTCGCAGTTCTCGTTGTGGATGGAAAGGCGGCACCCGAGATCATCGAAAGGTGGGAAAAGAGGGGTGAGATTCCTATAGACGTGGAGTTTTTTGAGTTCTTAAGGGAGCTTGGGATTCCTGTGATAGTTGCGGTTAACAAGATTGACAAAGTCAAAAATCTTGGGGCGACCTTGAATTACCTCGCCGAGAGGATGGGGGTTCCTTATTCGGAGATTCCTGAAATATTCGTCCCAGTGTCGGCGAAGTTCGGGACGAACATAGATCTGCTGAGAAAGAGGATAGAGGAAGTTTTAAGGGAAAAAGGGGCATGATCAAAGAACTTCGAGAACAACGTGTGTCATGGTCTCCTTAACTCCGTCCAGTGAAGCTATCTCCTCGAGGATCTCATCCAGATTCGTCTTGTCAGCCTCTATTATGAGGTCTATATCGCCGGTAACGCGGTAGATGCGCTTTATGTTCATCTTCTTTATGCTCTCGTAAACGTGTTTCCTCTTGGTGGGTTCTATTCTAACAAAAACGAATACGTCACCCTTCTTTTCTCCCAAGGCCTCAAGGGCCTTCTCCGTGAGGTCTATGAAGCCCCTTCCGGTCCTTATGTATCCCATCTCCTTGAGGATTTTCAGGTGGTTGCTGAGGGCCTGCCTCGTAATTCCGAGCTCATTGGCGAGCTCATCCTGGGTCTTTTCAACGGTATGTACCTCTATGGGCCTGCTCTCCTCGTAGAGCTTCCTGAGGAGCTTAACCTGCCTGGGAGTTAGGGTTCCCCTACCGTTCATGGATGACCACCCTCTGGTGTTTTATTAAATCAACTTTCGATGGGGCCAATGTAAACAACGGGCCTCTACATTCTTGGTGGAGTTACTCGTTATAAGCCTTTCTTCGGTTAAGTTTTTATCCAGAACTGGAGAATCAAATACCATGAACAAGGCGACGTACACAAAGGAGGTACCCGAGGACAGGGTTCAGCTCCTTGAGGTTATAGTGAGGGAATCCCTCAAGGGCCCCCTGAAGGTCATGATAGTGGGGGGCACAGACAGTGGAAAAACAACTCTGCTGACGTTTTTAGCAAACGAGCTCCTGAAGGATGGTATTAGGGTTGCGGTGGTTGACTCTGACGTTGGCCAGAAGAGTATCCTGCCACCAGCGACTGTGAGTCTCGGTATTCCAGACGGCCCCTTTTCATCCCTGAGTGAAGTTAAACCTCTGGCACACTATTTCATAGGAACCACTACTCCGGCCGAGTACGCTGGTGAGACTGCCGTTGGCGTTAAAAGGCTGGTGGATATTGGTATGAAGCACGCTGACGTGGTTCTAATCGACACTACCGGATTTGTTACCGGCATTGGAGCTGAAATGAAACGTCTCAAGGCCGAACTAGTCAAACCCGACCTAACAGTTCTAATGGGGAAGGAAGGGGAGCTCGATGGTCTCGCTGCCAGGCTCTATCCATATACGAGTGTAGTCTCCCTCTCGGTTAGCGAGCAGGCAAGGATTCATTCGAGGGAGGAGAGAAGGGAAATACGGCGCAGGAAGTGGGAAGAATACTTCAAGGGCTCCGGGATCGTTGAAGTAGACCTGAGAAAGCTTGCTCCGACAGGTACGGCCATGTTCCAGGGCAGGCCACTCAGCGATGATGAAGTGGGAATTTTCTCCGAGGTTTTTGGCTGGGTGGTCTTTGCGGGATGGAAGGGGGAGGGTTATGTGGTGGTCAAAGCGGATAGGGGTGATTTTAGGATTCCTAAGAGGAGCAGCCTCCATGCGGTCGATTTTGAAAAGTTAAGCAACCTTCTAGTTGGGTTCATAGGGCCTTCGGGCCTATGTCTGGGCGTTGGAATCCTCAAGTGGCTTCGGTTTGGTGATATGAGAGCGGAGGTTTTGACGCCCCTTGACGAGGGAATTCTCGAAAATGCAGTTGAGCTCAGGTTTGGCCGTATCAGAGTTCTTGAGACCGGTGAAGAGCTTGGACTTCTGAGAAGGGAAGAGCTTTAGAAAAAGGTTTTAAACCCTGTTTTTTACCCCTTTTAGGTGTCCCGAATGAACCTCCGAGCATACTTGGAGATAACCCGTCCCCATAATTGCCTTCTTGCCGGCGTGGTGGGGCTACTTGGCGCTGTTGTGGCCAGTGGTGCCTTGCCTCCCCTGGAAACTGGAGTTTTGACCTTTCTCGTCGTTGTCCTCGGATGTTCCGCTGGGAACACCATAAACGATTATTTTGACTACGAGGTCGACAAGATAAACAGGCCCGAGCGCCCGCTTCCAAGGGGGGCTATGAGCAGGAGAGAGGCGCTCTGGTATTCCTTAGTGCTATTTGCGTTGGGACTCCTTTTCGCGGCATTGATAAGCAAAGAGGCCTTCATCTTTGCGCTGATAGCATACGTGGCCATGTTCCTGTACGCATGGAAGCTCAAACCCATGCCCTTCCTGGGCAACCTTACGGTGGCTGCTCTAACCGGGGCCACCCCCCTCTACGGAGCCGTTGCAGTTGGGAGAATAGGTCTGGCCGGTTATCTGGCAATATGCGCGTTTCTCGTAAACGTTTCCAGGGAGATAATAAAGGACATTGAAGACGTGGAAGGGGACGTTGCGAGGGGCTCCAAGACGCTTCCGATAATATGGGGTAAAAAGAAAGCCGCTTATCTTGGCGCTTTCTTTGCGGTTCTAACCGTTATTGCCTCTTTCCTTCCAGTCAGGGCGGGGGTGGGCGCTGGATACTACAGCATAATCCCCGTGGACCTTATTATACTCTACTCAGCTTTCCTTATCCTTCGGGATCAGGGGAGAGAGTCAGCCGCAAAATCTCAGCGGCTCCTCAAACTGAGCGTCTTCCTGGCCGTTATGGTCTTCCTGGCTGCATCACTGATTTAGGAGGTGAGATTGTGAATTTCAAAAAGGAGCTTGAGAGGGCCCTTGAGGGCGAGGGTTTTTGGACAATAGTTACTTTCAAAACTCCTCACGGCCCGGGTACAACCCTTGAAAAGCTTGTTGAAGCCGTTGAGGAGATAGGCTGGAGGGCTACTTTTAAGGCAAACTGGTGGACTGCCGACATCCCCTACGGCCTGATTAGAATAGACCTCAGGAGGGGCGATAGAGAGAGGATACTCCTCGGAAGGTGGATACTTGGAGAGGAGTGCGTTCTCTTGGGGATAGAAAACCTTCCCTTAATGGAGGGAAGGGACGAGTTCTTCCGCCTGGTGGACGGAATAACCTCAACACTGATTCACGACCCCGTTATAAGGACAATGAGGGAGCAGTACTGATGATTTTTCTTTTTCAATTTGCTCGAGCTCCATGAAAATCCCAAAGTCAAAAGGACTGCTTGCATTGGGATGATTAATCTCCAGTCGGCCAAAATAAATGAGAAGAGGGGTTACAGGGGCTCGTAGTAGCCTATTTCGGGTTCGTATATCTCCCCATCTGCCAGAAGGCGAGTTATTGCCTCCTCGAGGACTTCTTCACTGAACTCGGAGGAGAGCTTCTTTATTATGAACTTATGTGATAAGGCCTTCCCTTTCTCCCTCAGGAGCTCTAAAACGGCCTGTTTTGCCCTTTCAATCTCTGGGTTCTCCTCCGGGGTTTCTTCCTCCAATTCGGGCTCTTCCACGAACTCCTCCTCAAGGGCGCGCTGCTCGAGCATTAGGGTGTATAGCTCATCAATGGTCATCAGAAGCTCTTCACTAACACCCTTGTTCTTCGCGATTACCTTGGCCTTAGCCGTTATCCCGTACTTGTCGTATATCTCAAAGGCTATCTTTGCTTTTCTTGCGTGGTCAACTGCGTCCCTGAGGGCCTCAAAGCGGTGCAGTATCCACATGTTGGGGCTGACTTTGGCAACCCCCTCAACGAGTATCTGCTTGTCGTCGCGCCACTCAGCCACCTTGCCTACGATCTGAACCAGGTCGCCCTTTTTGACGAGCTTAAGGAATTTCGTGTTCTCCCGGAACCCCATGACCCATATGGTCCCGGTTCCGTCGTCTATCTGGAATCTGCCGTAGGTTTCGTCGTCGCTTATTATCGGGTCCCTGATCACGGTTGCGACTATCTTCACCCTGTAAACCTTCCTTGCGTCCTTTGTTATCAGGTAATTGGGCTCAAAGTCCCCCTCACTCCTCACGTAGTAGCCCTCAAGGATGTCCTTCAGGTACACTCTGCTTGCTGGAAGGCGCTTCTTCATTCCTCCTCACCTCCGAAGAACCCGATGATGTTCTGAATCTTTGGCAGTACCTGTTTTTCGAGTTTCTGTATCTCCTCAAGCGCTTCAAGATCGGCTCCCTCGAAGTTCTGAACCACTTCCCCGAAGATGTGAATCTCGTCGTTTCTGATCACCCTGCCCATAACCCTTACCATCTGTCCGTTTTCGGGCAGGACGTTTTCCTCGCTTTCAACCATTATAACTCCGGTGCCGTCGTCCAGCCAGAAGGTGTAGTCTATTTTGTCGACCTTAAACGCCTTTCCGATGAGAGCAACCCGGGTGTCCTCCTCCGTGATCTCCGCTATTTTCTTCTCAACTGCCGGCTTTCTCCTCCTGAACTGTCTCTCTCCGCCTTCAACTTCCATTTCAGAGCACCTCCTTCAGAATCTCTCTGAGCTCCGCCCTTACCCTCGCTATCTCGTTCCTTTCGTTAACTTCGTCCCATCCCGTTGCTTTCATGATGGTTCCGAGGAACTTGTCCTCCACAACGTTGCCCCTCACCACGATTTCCTTTCCGAGGAGTGGGTAGTACTCCTCTTCAGCGAGCTTTCTGCCGGCCTCTTTTATCGTCAGGCCACTCTCAACAAGGTTCTTAAGCTTGGAGTCGATTTCTTCCGGATCTTCGCCCAGCAGGTCGGCGGCTTCGTCCCCGAATAGGGTTACGCGCATGTAGCCAGTGGAGTCGTCAATTCCAAAGTCCACCACGGTTATCTTCACAGCCTCAACCTCTCCGTGCTCCGGACATATCCAGCTCTCCGTTGCCGGGTCGTAGTCAACCTTCTTCCTGCACAGGGGGCAGGCATCGTATACGGTAACCCTGTAGAGCTTTACAACTGTCCCCCTGATTTCAACGAACCTCTCCCCGCCGATGAGGTCCCCTATCCTGACGCGCTGGTAGTTGTAGCTCCTCACCTCCTCAAGTGGCGGTATCTCCTCTACCCTCGGGTCCTCGGGGTTCTTTATGATGCGTGTCTTGAAGTAAGTGTGTAGTTCTATCCCGTTTCTCCCCTCCCTGACGCTCGGGTCTATTATCTTGATGACATCCCCGGGATTCAGCTCGTCGTAGTATTTAGTCACAAAGTTGTCCCAGAGGACGAGTCTCGCCCTTCCAGTGGAGTCGTAGACTATGAGGTTGGCCACTCTACCCTTTGAGCCGTCCTTTTTGGTGTACTCTCGAGGGGGATACTTTCTCATCACTCGAGCAACCACGTTGACGCCGCTCATTCCCGGCACGATGTCTCCAAGGTGGGGGAGATTTTCGTGATCCTCAATGCTGATTCCCAGCTCTTCTGCGAGAAGAAGGGCAGCAGCATGTTCAGATATGCCCTCCTTTCTTGAAATCTCGGCTATCTTACTCTCGATTTCATCCCTCGATAAACCGCTCCCCTTTTCTATAAGCTTCACGATACTTTCCTTATCCAGCACCACCATAACACTCACCTTAATGGTAATCCATCAGAGGACTATTTAAACTTTTTTGCGGAGGAAAAAGGAGAGGTTCAAAGATTTTCGTCTTCGGGAGCCCCTGAAGTTACTTCAGCCCCGCTATCTGGACTCTCCTCCCCTTCGGCTCCGCCCTCGTTGCTTTCCTCCTCTGGTGTGGTTTTGCCCTCCAGCTTTGATACGAGGTCTGTATACTCCGCATGCACGACCTTTTTGAAGGCCTCTTTTATGACGGCCGGGTCGTCTGATGGGAAGCCGTAAAGCTCTGCGAACTTTGGAGTTGTCCTGAGGAGCTTAGTCCTCTCGTAAGGCTCGGCGTATATCATCCCCATCTCGAGGAGCTTTCTTATGTGCTCGTAGGCCTGACTGCCGCGAAGCCTCACTATCTTGCTCTGCTCAACGGGCTGAAGGTAGGCTATTAGCGCGAGGGTCTTGAGTTCTCCCGTCCTCAGGTCTGGCCTCGGCATAAGGTGAACTACCTGCTGGCTGTATTCCTGTTTGACCTGCATGACGTACTTCTCTCCGAGTACCTTCACAACCTCTATTGCGCTTTTCCTTTCAGCGTACTCGGCCGCAATAAGCTCTATCAGTTTCTCCAAGTACTCGAGGGATTTTATTCCGAGGGCGCGGGAGAGTTCCTTTACGCTTAGGGGCCTCCCGGCCACGAAGAGGGCGGCCTCAACGAGGGCCTTGTCTTCAAGAATTCCCATTCTCACCACCCATTGTTTGAACTCCTCCAGGGGGCCTATAACCTTTTCCCTACCGATTTTGATGAGCGGGATTCTCTCCGCTGAGCCCTTACCATAGCTTACTCATCTAACCTGACCGCAAGATTTATAAACCTCAGCCTGGAGCTCAGTACCGGTACGGCGGTCATAGCGGCGGGGCCACACCCGGTCTCGTTTCGACCCCGGAAGTTAAGCCCGCCAGCGATCCCGGCGGTACTGCCCTCCGAGAGGGGGCGGGAAACCGGGGACGCCGCCGGCCACTATCACGCGCCCGGGTGGTGTAGCCCGGCCTATCATACGGGACTGTCACTCCCGTGACCCGGGTTCAAATCCCGGCCCGGGCGCCATACAGCCTTTCTGAAGAATTTTGGGACAAAGCCTCAACATCTCGGGAAGCTTTGCTTCCCAAAGAGCGCTGGCGGAATGTTTTTGGCTGTTTTGACAAGCTCCTTCAAAGGTTAATGCCGCTATGTACCCCCTTATTTCAGCGAGGTTCTCAACATTTAATCAGCAATTTTCAAGTGTTTGCTCATAGTACAAAGACCTTCAGGCGTCGATTACAAAGCAAACTCACGTAGAACAAGCCCGTTAAAATGGAATTTTTGCCCAGCAAAGTTTCTTTGGTCAAACCCACCATTCTTGGAATAACCGCCCCCATACGCTTCACCTTCTCTGAATTCTCTTTTAAGAGCTTATTTGTGAGGATCGAGAGGCTATATCCTGCTTCTCTGAGACCTCCGACCACTTCTTCATTAAGGTGCAAATGAACTCCCTGTCTTTCGCTCTTTTCGGGCTTTTTTGGGCAATTTGAGAGCCTTTACTTTCGTGGGCCATAGTGCACTTCTGTCCCACTCGTTATCACCGAGGCCATGTGCTTCATTGTGGTATATATGGATGCGAGATCACCACAACTCGGCAACCTTTCCAATCTCAAATCCTTTTTAGATTTTAGCTAATGAGGGATTGCTTGTTTTTTGTGTGCCTTGGTTGTGCATAAGGTTTACCGTTTGGAAGGGGAGCTAAAAGAGGCCGCGGATGTTGGATAGCAGCTGTTGGAGTGTCGGCTGGTCGAGTTTTCCAATTAGTTTTCCGTTTAGAACGAGGTCCTTGGGAATGGTGAATAGTTTGAATGGCTTGATGATGCTTATGTTCCTTAGCCTTCCCGTTCCAGGTACTAGGTTGGAGTTAGAGATTATAATCACCCTCTTTTTGAGTTCCGGGCGTAAGCTGAGTATTCGGTAGTCTTTGTGGCGGGATACCTGGCAAACTATGACATCTAAGTTATCTGAGTTGAATTTATTCTCTGAGACAATTATGACGGGCCTTATTTTGTCTTTTAAAACGAATTTTTGGCTGTTGTTTTGGAGTTCATAGTAGGGAAACGGTGCTGTCCATATTTCACCTTGTTTCAGCATGTTTTGTCCTCCTTCGGCTTCGAAGAAGTCAGTCTTCTAGGAGTTCATCAATGAAGTAATCGTCTATTGCTCTTGGTTCAGGATTTAGGGATTTTATTTTCTCCGCGATGATTTTGAAGTCTTTTTCAAGTTCAGCTATGTCTCTTTTCTCTTCGACAATCTTCAGCACTCTTAGAAGCAGGAGAAGGAAGTATCCGATTAGTTCTTCTATAGTCTTGAGATCCCTGTTTTCTGCCATTATTCCAAGGAGGTTTGACTCAAGGGATAAGAATTTGTCGAGGATTTCAAATTGTTTAATCTCATCTTCGGTTAGGTTGTCTTTGTTTAATGCTTTTTCCCATAGTTTTTTGTTTGATTCATTCACTTGGGCTTGAAGTTCCACAATATCTGGAATTAAGATATTGAGTATTTCCGCTTTGACTTCTTCTGGATTCTGGTAGTTGTTTTCTGCGGCTTCTATGAGTTCATTTAAGAATTGAGATGTTTCAGATAGGATAATGGTGTTGATCTCTCTTATTGCTCTTTCGTAGGATTCTTTAGTTGCCTCCTCGGGGGCGATCTGCAGGAGTTTTTGTAGGATTTCATCAGAGTTTTCATCTATTTGCGCTCGTATTTTCTCGAATACGTCTGATACCGATGTGATATCCGTGAACATAGGGAGGGGAACGTCCTTAAAGAATCTTTGCCAGAATGCATAGTATTCTCTCGCCACTTGGGCACACACAAGGATCACCCTCTACAATCTCTATCCCTAATGGGGAGTATCCATGCGAGGCTTAAATAAGTTTCGTACTTGATTATTACTTTAACTATTCGTTAAATGAACATAAATGTGCAAATTTCGTACATCATAATCTTTGAATCCTGTTGTGGAGGACTACATCATGTGCATCTAAACCAAAATACTTTCTTTCATTGCTTGGAATTGCTATCCTTCCGTTTTTGTAGACTTGGGTATGAAATTTCGCTAACAGCTCAATGATTTTAGCGGGCTCTCACTCATTTTCCTGCCTCCGTCTTATGCGAACCCATTTTGTTAAATCTCTCCTTGGTTTCTCTTCTTCTTTTTTAATTCTGATTTTTCGCTTTTCTTTCCTAGGTATCCCTCTGCAGCTTTTTTGATGAGGAGGTCTTTTAAGTCGGAGCCAACTCTCCTGGTGGTTTTGACTTTTATGAGTTTCTCTCTCCAATCCACCTCTATAAACCATGCATACCCTAAGAGTTCAATAGCTTTTCGGAATACTGAGTCCTGCAGTTGCTTTATATCGGCAGTGTGAGAGACCCAAGGAGGGAATATTTTGTTTAGCTCTTCTTTTTGCTTCTTGAAATGTGAGTTCGACTTCTTTTTCGTAGTATAACTCTTTGTGTGCTACAAGGTTTAATAGCATTGGCCATACTTTATATGCTGCGTAAGCCTCGGGCGGTTTTTCTCGGATAAAAGAATGTCTGAAAGATGGCACAACTAGGAGGGGTATTTTAACTCTTTATTTTCCGTACATCGGAAGGAATGAGCACGGCCTTTTAGTATATCCCGCAGGGGCAAAATTTATAAATCTCCCCCAAGAGCTATCCAACGGGCACAGCCCCGTGGTGTAGCGGCCAAGCATGCGGGACTCTGGATCCCGCGACCGGGGTTCGAATCCCCGCGGGGCTACCATTCAACGGGCTCCAGACCTCGAACCCCACTTCTTTATTCGAACCTCATGTTAAACTTTGAAACGGAAGTTGTGGTTGGATTCGTCAGTTTAATCCTTCCTCATTTGACGGACTTTTCCCTTCAATTTTCTGTAAGGGCTGGGAGACAGTCCATGTTACTGGGAATTCGTTGTTTATTGACTGGTTCTTTCTGACGCTTATAGTAGCTGTAATCAATAATGGGGCTTTTCTTCGCTTAAAAAACTGTGATTTTTGTCTTTTACTGGAATGTGGACTATAAATCAGCCCAAGTTCGAAAAAGAACCTTTTTGCGAACCCTTATATAGTTTGAGAGCGGAGTAGTATTACTGTGTTTGTGCCTAACTTGGAGGTGGATTTAATGGTTACGGTCGATTATGTTGAAAATGAAATCAAGAGCATACTCAAGGCTCACGGCGAGCTTAGTGCGGCCTTCATCACGCGGTTCCTCCACGAGAGGGGTGTTGATTGCACCAGGCAGAAGGTAGAGAGGGTGCTGAGGAGTATGGTTGATAGGGGCATCCTTGAGGCCTTCTACTGGGACGGAAACAAGAGGAAGCACTACAGGGTCAGGTGATTGCATGGGTGCAACCACGACAATACTCGGAAACGACAGGAGAATGTTCCTCATAGAGTACCTGAAGGAAAGAAACGGGAAGAGCGAGCTAAGGGACGTTGTGGAATACATAGTTGAGAGGGAAGGCGATCCGTCCAGGAAGCACAGGAAAAGCGTTTACGTGAGCCTTGTTCAGACACACATACCCAAACTTGAGAGGGAGGGGATTGTTAAGTTCGAGAGAGGCGTCGTAACCCTGCTTGAGGTTCCAGATGACGTCACGGTTTACATGGAGGTAGTTAAACATCACGATATCAGATGGAGCACGTTCTACATCTTGACGTCTTTGATGTTTCTCGTCGTTGGCTTCTACATTAAGAGCGGGGTTCTGCTCATCACGGCGGGAATTTATCTCTTGGTTGGTATAGTTCACCATACGCGCGTGAGGCCATTTGAGTGAGCCCTCGCCCTGGTAACGGGTAGTTACCTCTTTCTGTCCGGATAGTAACTCGGAATTTACTATATATGCCTTTGTTGTAGTAGGGTCTAAGCTTCCCTCGGGTAACCTTTCCCGGGGAAGTGACCTCAGTGTTTGGAGGAAAAAGAAATGAAAAAAGTCTTTGCCCTGGGTATGCTGGGGCTGATGATCGCGGCGGCCTTCGCTTTGGGGACGAGCGCGACCTTTAGGGACTACAGGGTGCAGAGGAGCTCCCATATTGCCGTCGTAACCGACGACAACGAGCTCATCGACCTCACCCCAGTCCAGCCCTACGCATACATTAACGACGGCGGACAACTCGTCGTCGATTTCTCAGAAAACAACATAAACTGGCCTGGTCACAACGACCCAGCCAACTGGTACGATGAGGAGAAGCACCCACTTGGGAGCGGCCTGAGCCCGCAGAGCAGGTACAACTTCGACCACGTTTTCAACGTGAGCAACCACCTCTGGGAGAACAAAGTCATACTGGTAAGGGTTACATCCTCGGACAGCGGAAAGGTATCGTTCTACGACCCGACCGGCCACATGACTGAGACCGATGGAACAGCAGAACCCTACAACTCGGACACTGCAGTCGGAGACGTTTGCTTCTACCTTGAGCCCGGTGAGGCCCTTGGTATCGGAATGGAACTCGCTGCAGGAAACACCCTCGGAAGCTACGACGTGACCATCACGGTACAGGCGTGGCCCGCGGACAACGCACCAATAACTTGCGGAGGCGGGTGATCTAAATGAAAAAGATTCTTGGTTTGGTAATACTCTTTGCAGGGATGCTTATAGCGGTGACCGCAAGCAGCGCCAACTTCGCCTACTTCCACGCCGACAGGAACGTCCATATTCAGGTCGTGCCCGACGACAACGAGCTCATTGATTTGGAGCCCCTACAGCCCTACGCTTACATAAACAGCAACGGAATGCTCGTGATAGACCTGAGTGAACACAACGCAAACTGGGAAGACGGACTTGGAAAGGGCGTAAGCCCGAACAGCACCTACGTGTTCGAGGAGGTATTTGGGGTAACCAACCACCTCTGGGAGAACATGCCGATTTGCATGCACATAACCTACACCGGCGCGGACGAGGTTACCTTCTTTGAGGGCGACTACGTGCCTGGAGTTACCACCGGGGCCAGCGAGCTCATAGTGACCGTAATGCCAGGAGACGTTGTCAGGATAGGCCTTATCATAGACAGCAGCGGCGTGGACGCTGGAAGCAGCCTTGACGGCCAGATCCAGTTCTACGCAGAGGCAGGGGAATGCCCAACCGTAGAGTGAATGATTTGAAGTGAGAACTTTCTTTCTTAGGGCCTTTGCCCTTTTTAGTGGAGGAGGATGAAGATGAGGAAAATTTGCCAGGAGAACACGTATTCAGTCAATTTGTGTGCTGAGACCTTTTATCCAGTGAAAGAGCTCGTGTCTTCCTCCATTAATTCATTTGACGTATTTTGCTCTCATCATGCTGATGTGGTTTATGACTCGGGTTTTACTGATGTTCTTGGGGGTTCTTCCTTATGAGGCAGTTTTTGGAGTATTTAGTGCTAATATCGGTGGGAGTCCTTCTGGTGGGCTCTCTGATTGGGGTTCTCCTTGACAGGCCTATTTTCATCTCCTACGCTTACTCTGGCAGCATGAGGCCAACGATTGAGAAGGGCGACCTCTTCTTCGTCAACCCCCTCTCGCGGCACCCGGAAGTTGGGGACATAATAGTCTTCAACGCCAACGGGAGATGGACGGTGCACAGGGTGATTGCTGTTACGGAGGACGGCTACATCACCAAGGGGGACAACAACATAGCCCCCGACCAGCAGAGCGGCTTAATACCTGCGGTTAGGGATAAAGATGTGGCTGGGAAAGTGGTTTCTATCTCGGGAAGGGTTATAAAGATACCCGCTCTTGGAAACTACCTCGGGGAGGGGCTTTCGGATAAAACAAAACTCCTGCTCGGGGTTCTTTTATCGTTCCTCGGAATAGCTGCGTTCTCGGGCCAGGGTAAGGTTGCCAGGAGAAAAAAGGGTGTCTTTAAGATACGCTTCAGGACCCTCTATATGATGGCCGCCGTCATTCTTCTGATAACGGTCGCAATATCGGTCTTTGTTTCATGGGAGGTCGTGCCCCTGGACTACGTTGTAACATCTGGGGGAGGCCTCAGGGAAGGGTGGTACCTGCCGGGTGAAGAGTTTTCGAGGGAAGTGACTGTGAAGAACAACAACTTTTACCCGATGGTGTACTACGTATCCGCAGGGGGTCCCGTGGAGGATATCTCTGAAAGGAGTTTCTCCCTTGGTCCGAAGGCCGAGAAAAAGTTCAACGTCACTCTGAAGGCCCCCGAGGACACTTCGATATACTCGACCAAGATTAGGATAAACGCCTATCCCCGCACACTTCCAGTCTCCTGGATTACATACCTCCACGGGATGGGCCCGACTTTCCCCCTGCTTGGGATTCTTGGGGAGGTGGCAGTGCTACTGGCACTCATTTACATTATCTCAGGGGCCGGGAACGAGGAGATACTCAGGATAAACAGAAGGAGCCTAAAAATCAGGCGCATAGCGGAGGTGTTTGGATTATGATGAAAGCTTTGATTCTGGTAATCTTTTTGGGTTCTATGATGGTCATTGGTTCCAGCGGCACTTTTGTGAGCTTCGGGGCCAATAGAGAGGTCAGAGTAAACGTCGTACCTCACGAAAACGAGTATCTGGGCTTTGACTGTGAGGATGGATATTCGGGGGTTGTTGTGGCGTACGCTGGGGAGGAGGCGGATTTCAATGCCATCACGCTCAGAAATCACCTCAACGAACTTAGAGCCGTCAGCGTAACCCTCTGGCCCGACTACTCGGGTCTCCCCTCGGGGGTTCTAATAGCGATCGATGGTGAGTACGCTCCGAGGATCATAGACCCCGAAGAGGAGTACACCTTCTTGGGCCATGTCAGCGTTGGAGATGCTACACCGGGCGAATACCTGATACCGATGTCGGTTTACGCGGAATGGGGGAATGGGGACGCTTCAATCTCAGCTTGCCCCCTTAAGCTCGTGGTTAGGGGAGGGCCCACCATAAAGAAGGTACTGCTTGAGGGCAACCTCACCGTCCCCATGAAGACCTACGAGGAGTGGGCCTTCGCTGTAATCCTGGAAAACCCCTGGAAGGCCAGGAACCTCACGATAACCGACGTTGTTCCCGGGGAATTCGTAGTGGAGAACATAACCATCTCCACCGGGGACTACGAGATGGTGCTTCATGGAAAGTCCTCCCACATAACGTGGGAAGTCGAGCTCGCCCCTAACGAAACCGCCCAGATGACCGTGAAGGTTCACACAAGGCTCGTGAGCACGAAGAAAGGAGACAAATGGGAGTTCACTTCCTGCGGGGACTACTATCTGAACGAAGGGGCCATAATTAAGGAGTACAACGTTGTAAGCGAGGGAATACTTGTGAAGGCCCTCTGTGAGGATGATGACTGATGGGAAGGAGGAAATTACTTATGAGGAAGTTTAGAGGAAGTTTTTTGAGGTTTTTTAAAAGCAGGAGGGTAGCGGCAATATTTCTGCTTCTCTTCCTGGTGTTTGGATTTTATTCGGTAAAGCTGATAAGGGCGCAGGCCCAGATGGTTGTTACAAAGGACGTTGGAACTTTTAAAGCCCATGGGGAGCTTGAGCACAGCGCGGTCTTCCTAAACAACTCGCTTTATGGGGAAAAGGGCTCAATGGACAACTATCCAAGGGCCCTGGTTGATGCGTTTGACCTCACGTACAGATACCAAAGCGAACCTGGGCTGAGCGAAGGCCACTACATTATCTCGGTAACCACGGTGTACTACGTGACGAAGGGCACCGAGGAGGTCTCACTCTGGGAGGAGGAGAGCTTCCACAGGGAGGGCAAACTCGTCAATGGGAGCTTTGAGGAGTCTTTTACACTAAACATGACGGAGCTAAACAACAGAAGCGCCCTGATATCTGAGGAGCTTGGCATAAAACGGCTTAAGAGGAAGATGGTCTTCTCGGCTACGGTTATTGGAACTGGAGACGTCAACGGCAGGAAAGTGAACGAGGAGTTTTCTCACACGGGGGAGCTGGTAGATGACATCGGAGCATCCATCTACTACTTCAGCGATGCGGAGAAGGTTGAAAAGAAGCCGTTCGTGGACAGAAGCATCGTGAAGACTAATGCGAGCGTTTTGGGAATTAATAGCAACGTGGAGACAGGGAGAACGGTTACAACTTTCTTGGCCTTTGGAGCGCTGCTTCCGGTGCTGGGATACCTGTACACCTCCCGCCCGCCAAAGGACGAAACCTCAAAGCTGCGCCCCTACATAGTGAGGGGAACCCCGGGCAAGGTGAGCAGGAAGGTTGTCCTTGAGAGCTATGATGACCTCAAAAAGACTTTTGAGCTGATTGACCGCCCGATAATGAACTACAGGGAAGGAAACGAAGACGTCTACGTGATAATTGATGAAGGAGTTGCCTACGAGTACCGCAGGCAGTCTCCAGAGTCGGAAAAGCCCCCAAGCTGAGCGGGGTTCTTTTTATCCCTTCTTTTTTAACCAACAACTTTAAAAGCCCAATCCAAAAGCCATCTTAGAAGTTCTACAAAAGGTTAGAGGTGGTTAGAGATGAACCCGTTCCACGAACTTGAGCCCGGGCCGGAGGTTCCAGAGGTTGTGTACGCTCTAATAGAGATTCCAAAGGGGAGCAGGAACAAGTACGAGCTTGACAAGAAGACTGGTCTGCTTAAGCTCGACAGGGTCCTCTACAGCCCGTTCTTCTACCCGGTTGACTACGGTATTATCCCGCAGACCTGGTACGACGACGGCGACCCGTTCGACATCATGGTAATCATGCGCGAGCCCGTTTACCCGCTCACCATCATCGAGGCGAGGCCGATAGGCATCATGAAGATGGAGGACAGCGGGGACAAGGACTGGAAGGTTCTTGCCGTTCCCGTTGAGGACCCGTACTTCGAGGACTGGAAGGACATAGACGACGTTCCAAAGGCCTTCCTCGACGAGATAGCCCACTTCTTCCAGAGGTACAAGGAGCTCCAGGGTAAGGTAACAACCGTCGAGGGCTGGGGCAACGCCGAGGAAGCCAAGAAGGAGATACTCCGTGCTATCGAGCTCTACAAGGAAAAGTTCGGTAAGAAGGAGTGATTTTGCTCTCTTTATCCCTTTCGGGAGGTTAAGAAATGTACAAGCTCCTAAAGGTTAAGGACGTTGTAAGGATCCCGCCAAAAATGTTCACGATGGATCCCAGAGAGGCTGCAAAGAAGGTTCTCAGGGAGGCCTACGAGGGAGTTTATGACAGGGACGAGGGGGTTGTGCTCGCTGTTTTGGACGTTGAAGAAATAGGACAGGGAGTTATAGTGCCAGGGGACGGTGCAACTTACCATGAGGCGGTATTTGACGTCCTCGTCTGGAAGCCCGAGATGCACGAGGTCCTCGAGGGTGAGGTAATAGACGTTGCCCCCTACGGCGCTTTCATTAGAATCGGTCCGATGGATGGTCTCGTTCACATAAGCCAGCTCATGGACGACTACGTTGTTTTTGACGAAAAGAACAAGCAGTTCGTCGGTAAAGAGACTAAGAGGATCCTGAAGCTGGGCGACGAAGTGAGGGCCAGGATCATAGCCATAAGCGTCAAGAGCAGGGTCATAAGGGAGAACAAGATAGGGCTTACTATGAGGCAGCCGGGCCTCGGAAAGCGCGAATGGATTGAGAAGGAAAAGCGGAAAGAAGGTGAGGCCTGATGGTCAAGGAGAGGGCCTGCAGACACTGCCACTACATAACCACCGAGGACCGTTGCCCCGTTTGCGGGAGCAGGGATCTCAGCGAGGAGTGGTTCGACCTCGTTATCATATTAGACCCCGAGAATTCAAGGATAGCGCAGAAGCTTGGGGTTAAAGTCCCCGGCAAATACGCCATAAGGGTTAGATGATGCTCCTCTTTAAACTGACCCCTGAACTGAGGAAGGAGCTTAAAAACCCCCTCGGCCTCATTGTGAGGGGGGACATTCCGGAGCCCTACCTGAGGGTTAGGCGGGAACTTGAGCGGGCCCCATATCTCGTGACCGTTGGGGACGTGGTGACTGAAAACGTCCTGAGACTGGGCATAAAGCCCCATCTTGCAGTTTATGACCACAAAACGCAGCGTAAGGAGTACACTCCGGATATAGAGTTTGATGCCGTTGTGCTCACCGTTAAAAATCCTCCGGGAACGATAACGAAAGCTTTATTAAACGCCGTCAAAAAGGGGTTCGAGCTGGTTGAGAGAGGCCGGAGAGTTTACATCAAGGTTGACGGAGAGGAAGACCTTGCAGCAATTCCGGCCGTCCTTTACGCCCCTTACGGGAGCATTGTCCTCTACGGTCAGCCCGGAGAGGGGGTAGTGCTTATAAAGGTAACACCCAAATGCAAGCTCAGGTGCGGAAGACTGATGTCAAAGATGGAGGTGGTTCACTATGGAGATTAAGGTTACCGAAATAAGGGAGAACAAGCTCCTGGGAAGGAAGGAAATATACTTCGACATACTCCACGAGGGGGAGCCCACTCCAAGCAGGGCGGACGTGAAGGGTAAGCTCGTTGCGATGCTTGACCTGAACCCGGGAACGGTGGTCATCCAGTACATAAGGAGCTACTTCGGTAGCAGTGTGAGCAAGGGCTACGCCAAGGCCTACGAGACCCGCGAGAGGATGCTCTACATTGAGCCTGAGTACGTACTTCTTCGCGACGGCCTCATTCAGAAGGAGGAGGAGTGAGGTGGTTTGAATGGCAAAGGGTAAGAGGACCAGCCAGAAGTGGAAGCTCTACGAGGTTCAGGGCGGGAAGGTCAAGAGGAAAAACAAGTTCTGCCCGCGCTGTGGGCCCGGTGTTTTCATGGCCAACCACAAGGACCGCTGGTCCTGCGGAAGGTGCGGCTACACCGAGTGGAAGAAGTGAAGCTATTTTGCCTTGTTCTTTATTCCTTTCAGAGCTTATGGCAATTTTTGAGGGCTGAAACATCAAAAAGAGGAGAGAAATTAATCAACCAAGGGCGGCCTGGACTGCAATGTCGGCCCTGACAATACCGTAACCGTAGTCTGCGTCCCATCCTGGGTTTTCCGGTATCTTCAAGTGTGGGGACTAAAGAAGTCCCCTGATGCGGTTTTGTAAACCTTAAAAGAGCACCCCCTCCAGCGGAAATGCTTTAACCCCCGCCATCCATTTTTTCTCATGCTCCTCGAGTACCAGGGACTCAGGATAAAGCTCCACCCGCAGGTTTACGAACCCGCTGAAGACACATTCCTGCTTGCGCAGAACCTTGCCGTTAAGGAAGGCGACCTTGCTCTCGACGTGGGCACTGGAACGGGAATAATAGCCCTTCTAATGGCAAGGAAAGCCCGCTGGGTTCTGGGTGTTGACTTAAATCCCATAGCCGTTGAGCTGGCAAGGAAAAACGCTGAGCTTAACAACATAAGTAACGTCGAATTCCGCGTCAGCGACCTCTTTGAGAACGTTTCGGGTGAGTTTGACGTTATAACCTTCAACGCTCCCTACCTTCCCGGAGAGCCTGAAGAACCGATAGACCTCGCCCTCGTGGGCGGGGAGCGCGGCAGGGAAGTCCTCGACAGGTTCATAGAGGAGGTTCCTAACTACTTAAAGCCCGGTGGGGTAGTTCAGATAGTCCAGAGCTCGATAACGGGGGTAGAAGAGACCCTCAAAAGGCTTGAAAAAGCGGGACTTAGGGCTGAAATAATGGCAAGTATGCACGTCTTCTTTGAAGACATAGTGCTGATAAACGCCTCTATGCAAGCTGATGGCGCTTGATTTCGAGCAGGAGCCTTACCGGCGGCCTCTCGGGGTTTTCAGGTTCTTCTGGCAAGCCTTCGATTTTGAGCTTCTTTCGCTCAAGCAGGGGCGTTGGTTTTATTCTCCCGAACATGGTCTAAAGGAAGGCGTCCTCTTTTTAAGTCTTTCGCAGATTGCCGAACTATTTTTCGACGATAAAATAATAACCTCCATCCACTTTTGGGGCCCTCTTCAGAGGTTCAGAGTACACGCAAATGCCCCATCACCTTTTTAAGCGGACTTCCCAAAACTCTCCCCAGAGAGGAATTAGGTGAGGCTAATGGCGATAACGTTTAAGTCCACACCCAACATGCCCGAGGAGATCGCTAACCTCTTCACGAAGCAACATTATGCCATAGTGGGTCACCACAGCGGCGTCAAGCTCTGCCACTGGCTAAAGGAGAGTCTGAAGCACAACCGCTTCTGCTACAAGCAGAAGTTCTACGGGATACAGTCACACAGATGCCTTCAGATGACCCCGGTGCTGGCCTGGTGCACCCACAACTGCATATTCTGCTGGCGTCCTATGGAGGGCTTCCTGGGAACCGAACTGCCCCAGCCCTGGGACGATCCGGCTTTCATAGTAGAGGAGAGCATAAAGGCACAGAGAAAGCTGATAGTGGGCTACAAGGGCATGCCCGGCATAAACATGAAGAAGTTCGAGGAGGCCTGGAACCCGAAGCACGCAGCTATAAGCCTCTCCGGCGAGCCGATGCTCTACCCCTACATGGGCGACCTCGTCGAGGAGTTCCACAAGAGGGGCTTCACAACCTTCATAGTCACCAACGGAACCCTCCCGGAGAGACTTGAGGAGATGATGAAGGAGGACAAGCTCCCGACCCAGCTCTACGTCTCGCTTACCGCCCCAGACCTTGAGACCTACAATCGCGTCAACGTCCCGATGATTCCCGACGGCTGGGACAGAATAAAGGAGTTCCTCAGACTGATGAGCGACGCCCAGACGAGGACGGTGGTTAGGCTCACGCTCGTCAAGGGTGAAAACATGCACAACCCCAAAGGCTACGCTGAGTTGATAAAGCTGGCCAATCCGATGTTCGTTGAGGCAAAAGCGTACATGTTCGTTGGCTTCTCAAGGAACAGGCTCACGATAAACAACATGCCGAGCCACGAGGAAATCAGGGCCTTTGCCGAGGAGCTCGTGAAGCACCTCCCGGGATATCACGTAGAGGAAGAGTACGCTCCGAGCCGCGTTATTCTAATAATGCGTGATGACGTCGACTCTGCAGGCAGGGGGCTTGAGGGCAGATTTTTGGGGCTTTAGGGGCTTTATCCTTTTTATCTCTTCTCGGGAAAAGTTTATTTACAATGCTCGCACATTAGGTATGAGGGGTGTTACAGCATGAAGAGAGCGGCGGCAATAGTGTTGATGGTAATTATGATGGCGTCATATGTTTCAGCAGTTCCCCTTCTGGAGGGTGCTGGGAACTTTCTTATCCAGAAAACAGCAGTAGATCCCACAAACAGAATTGACGAAGCGGGCATGACGCTTTTAGCGCTAACGTCCCTTCTCGATTCCTATCCCAACGAAGCTGGAATTAAGGAGGCTATAGAGTACCACGCCAGGTTTCTCGTTGAAAATCAGAACCCGGACGGCGGCTGGGGGTACTATCCAAACAGTCCGAGCGATGTAATCTCGACCTCCTATGCCCTAATAGGTCTAAGCGCCCTTTCATCCGCAATTGAAAGCGGGAAAATCTACCTTGATGCCTTCCAGGTTAAGGGTCCCGTCTACAGGGGAGCCGGGTTCCTGAAGAGTGCCTTCAACGGTGAGGCGTGGGGTTACGTTAAGGATTCTCCAACTGAGTTCTATCCAACTGTTATGGCCCTCTGGGCCCTTGGAGTGGCAGGCTACTCGAAGGACGAGTACCCAATATCCGATGCTCTCAGCTACCTGGAGTCCCTGAATCTCGATTCGGCCGAGGAGATAGCCCTAAGGCTGATTGCCTTCCACTCCCTCGGATATGAGAGTCCCCTAATTGAGGGGGACCTTGAACTCCTCCAGAAAGCCGTGTTGGAAGGTAGTCTCTCGACAAAAACACTCGCCAAGGTAACCTATGCCCTCTCACTCTACAAGTCTGGTTCTTTTGAGCTTGCTAAGGCCCTTGCAACGCTTGAGAGCAGATCCCTGTTCGTCAACGACACCTACTCCTGGAGCGATGAGATGATGTTCTACCCAGACACTCAACTTACCTCTTCCTACGCCGTTCTGCCCTTCTTCAGCTTTAGGAGGGCCTCGAATGGAGGGACTTACGAGATTCTGGAGGGTGTTGCCCAAGAAATCAAGGCTGCCCAGCTCCCCTCGGGCAAGTGGACATTCAACGCTACTCTCCCCAAGTGCTGCGGGCCCCTGGAGGAGGATGTTAAGTTCACATACTATGCGGCACTCGCACTGATGAAATGGTACGGACCGGATGATGACTCCTTCATGAGGGCAGTGGATTGGGCCAGGGGAAGGCTGGAGACAGCCATGGGAAACGCGAGGCTCAAGCGGAGGATTACCGTTGAGTACTACTACATTGTCAAACTGCTCATAGCCGCGGATTCCCTGACCCAGGAGGAAAAGGAGAGAAACGTCGAGCTCATAAAGAGCCTCCAGCTTGATAACGGAGGATGGAGGGGCATGCCTCCCGGACCCCAGCCCCTTGAAACTGCAATGGCCGTTGACCTCTTAATAGGTCTCGGTACTCCCGCTAACGATTCCTCCCTCGTGAAGGCCAAAGACTGGCTTCTCACAATAAGCGGTGGGGGATGGGGCGTCTATCTTACGACACCAACTGGAGGGTACATGGCTACTAAGGACGTTTTCACGACTTCGATGGTGATAGCGGCACTCGCACCGATCTCTACTGCGGAGGAACTCGAGCCGCACATAAAATGGCTCCTCGACCAGAGGGCGGATGATGGGGGATGGGCCTTTATAAAGGAGTACGTGCGTACGAGCGACGACAAGCTCATAAAACTGCCTTCAAGGACTGAAACTACCCTCCTCTCAACCCTGGGCCTCGAAAAGGCCGGTATTGCAGTGGATGGGGTCACGTCATGGATGATCGAAAAGGGTCTCGCTGGGGACATGCTCTACCAGAAGGCACTCGCCCTCTTCTATCTCTCCGACAAGGTTTCTAAGGAGGCTCCTGACCTTTCAGGGGTCACCATGCTTCTTTACACGGGGGGAGAGGTCGAACTCCATTACGAGCCCATATATTCCAATGTAATACCCATTATTCTTGGGTCGCTGGCCAGGAACTCGAACTTGAATATAATACCTGAGGAGGGCTTCGAGCTTTCTGGAGACCGCCCGGCCATTTTAGTTGGCACCTTCGACTCCCTTAATCCCGTGGAGTTCAACCCGTCAATAGAGTACTCCCTGGAGGGCAACATCGTCAGAATAAACGGCAAGGCTTACATCAAGGATTCGGTAGTTGCTGTGATACCGGGTTCCGTTAAGGGGAAGGAAGTCATAATGATACTCTGCAGCAAGTCCAACTACAGGCTGGTGGTTGCGCTCTTTGAGACCAACCTCATCAAGTATCTGAGCGGGAAGTATGAGGTTCTCACGGGGAGCGACTTTGACAGGGATGGCGTTATTGAGATTTCAGAGATAAATGAAGCGGGCAAGGGGTGAAATGGATTGAGGGCCCTTATAATAGGGGTCGGCCAGTGCGGCACCAAGATAGCCGACCTTTTTTCCCTTGTTGATTTCGATGCAGTGGCCATAAACACGTCGAAGGGCGACCTCGATTACCTCAAGCACATCCCGCCGGAGAGGAGGATACTCATAGGGGAGAGCATCACGGGGGGCAAGGGTGTTAACGCAAACCCTCTCCTCGGCATGAGGGCCATGAAGGACGACCTGCCCCTTGTAATGCGGAAGATTGGATCGATAATAGGCTATGAGGACGTTGACATATTCTTCCTGACCTTCGGCTTTGGTGGGGGTACGGGGGCTGGAGGAACGCCTGTTTTAGCGGAGGCCCTTAAGGAGGAGTACCCTGACTCTCTGGTGGTCGCTATAGGGGCCCTGCCCCTTAAGGAGGAGGGAATAAGACCAACCATAAACGCTGCTATAACCCTGGAAAAGCTCTCCAAAGTCGCGGATTCGATCATAGCGATTGACAACAACAAGCTGAAGGAAGGGGGCGAGGACATAAGCAAGGCCTACGAAAAGATAAACTACACCATAGTGGAGAGGATAGCATCGCTTTTAGCGCTTATAGACGTCCCAGGCGAGCAGACTCTTGACGCTAGCGACCTTAAGTTCGTTCTTAAGGCATTTGGCAGCTTTGCAACGGTGGGTTACGCAAAAGCTGAGGCTGCAAAGGTGAGGAACCTCTCCAGGCTCATCATAAAGTCTTTTGAGAGTGAGGGTCTCTACCTTGAGGCCAACATCGAGTCTGCACTCTACGGCCTCGTGGCAATCCACGGTCCCCCAGAACTCCTGAAGGCCAAGGAGATATTCGAGGCACTTGAGTATCTGACAGGTAAAATTAGGGGGAAGCAGATATTCAGGGGATTTTACCCAGACCCGAGGGAGAGGGAGGTTGAAGTGGTAACTCTTCTGACGGGGATATACGACAGCAAGAGCATCGAAGATATAATAAAAACTGCCAAAGAATACGCTAAATCCTTCATTAGGGCAAAAGAGGAAGCAGAACATAAAAAACGCGAACTCCTCACTGGGTTGCCGGATTTTGAGGACATATATCCTTCTCCCGAGGGGATTCCAGACCTGAAGAGTGTCTTGGAGGAGATAAACAAGGACGTTCCCGATATAAGCAGGATTAGGAGGAAAGGGGAATGAGGAAGGTCGAGGATTCCGTTGAGGCTGTTCTGGACCTCGACGAGAAGAGCGTTTACTCCCACATAGCCCATGAGAGTGCAGAGGACATAGCAAGGATAATATCCTCCATTGACGCCGAGAGGGCCAAACTGCGGGGAGAGGTGATCTACTACCGCGATGACTGGGAGGATTTGATCAGGGAGAGGATAACGAAGGGAAAACGGCACACGGCCTTTGATTTCTACAATCCAGAGCTGTTTGACCTCTGGGAGAGAAAAATAAGGGATGCAAAGAAGCTTAAACGTATTTTAAAAGCTGGATATGCGAGCTTCTTAATTGCAGAGGTTTTGCTTGTTGCTTTATCACTCATTCACTCCGAGCCTTACTTTATAATAGGCGTTGCTTTTCTGCCCCTGCTGGTTTTTTTGAGGGATTACGTGCTGGAGAAGCTCGATTTGATTTACTACTCCCTGACCCAGTTCTTCATAGATGAGCTGAGGGATATCGTTTATGGGCACTCACTTCCCCCAAAGAAGTATCCTTTCAAGATTTTTACCGGGGAGTACTTTGGAGTTTCGTTGGAAAGGGCTGGAACCGAGCTTAAAGCCTTCATCTCCTTTAAAAACGGGGAGGGTAAAGATTAAATAGTGCTTAACCCAACATTATGTTTGAGAGGGGGAGGTTATGAAGAGAGGTATTAAAAAAGGTCAGGTGTCACTGGAATTCCTACTGGTGTTTGGGGTAATGCTGGTTCTGCTCCTCTACTCCGTTAGAAACGTCACTTTCAACGAGAGCTCCCCTTCAACCGAAACGCTTAGGATTCAGGTTAGTCTTGAGGAGAAGAATCTTGCCAACGCTATATCAACAACAATTTCTCAGGTTTATTCCCAGGGCCCCGGGGCGAAGGCAACCTCCTACGTGAAGTTAACGTACCTCCGGGATTCTCAGATGATAACCAAGGCCTTGAAGGTGGTTGATCCAAAGATCTTCATAACCTACGGCAACTACACCTACGAGGGCAACGGCACTTACGTTACCGTCACCGGAACAGGTGCTGTCCCAGTCCTGGAGGGAGGGAATAAGAACGTCTTCTGGAGCAGGGCAATGTATCAGGCAGTTCTTTACAGCAACCAGTCGGTTTGGTCTCCCAGGGGGAGCATCACTCTCGGTTCAACCACGGCTTATGGGATTGAGGTAAGTCCCGAGGAGCTCCCCCCGACCCTGAAGATAGTAGTTGAGTGGAACCCAGGCAGTCCGGAGAGGGAGAGCTGGAATTTTGATCCAGATAAGGGAGAGCTTAGAATAAACATAAACCCCGGTGGATGATATGGCGAGGGCGCAGGTCAGCATAGACTTCCTGTTTGCGGTTGTTCTCGTTATGCTTACGGTGCTCAACTTAGTTTACATAGCGACCGGGGAGAGGGCCCAGGCTGAGGAGTTCGACCTGCTGGCAAAGCTAAAGGTTTTTACTGTCGATGTGAGGGACACCACGGTTAAAGTTTATTCGGTTGGGGATGGCTTTCGGGTGAGGAAGGAACTTCCAATCGAGTTGAAGCCTGGGGAGTGGGTCGTGGTTGCGCTCAATTCCAAAACGGATAAGGTCGTCGTAACGGCAAAAATCGGTGGAAAGAGCTATAAAACGGAACAGAAGCTCTCAGTGCCCATTTACGAGGATTCTTCTGTTAACCTCACTTCCGGGAATTCAGTATTCTGGATAGAGGCGGAGTACGACAAGACGGGGGGGAAGACCAATGTCACCCTCTCGCCGTAGGGGACAGACGGCCCTTGAGGCCCTCTTCATCCTGGGCATCATACTCACGGGGGTAGTCCTCATAGTGCCACCCTATCTTGACTCCAGTGAAGAGACCTCTATAGTAGTCCAAGTTAGGAACGCTGCCTCTGACGCTTGTGCTTACCTCAACACCGGGGTTAAAATGGATGATTGGCTCCATGAGCCTTTAAATGAGATTCTCGAGGCCTCAAACTACTCCTCATCAAATTTTGTGCTCGAAGGGATTTCCACGTCTCAAAGCGGGAACGTTGTTACTGTGAGAGTGAGAATAAAATCTCAAAAATCCTCCAAATTCTGGGAGAACAGTGGTCAGCAGCTGGATAGCATTGAAAACGGGGTGAAGGAGTACATCATTAGGTACGTCCTGAAGGCGAATCCGAGCGCCTCAAGGAGTGGAAATGCTATACTTTTTGGGAGGAAGAGAGCGGTGATAAACGTGGAAGTCAGCGGTGAGGGGTCATGAGGCGTGCCCAGCTGCTTTCCCTGGATGCCCTGCTCTCCATTGTGCTCGTAATACTCATGCTCGGCGCGATAACGAGCACGTCCTCCGCTCTTAAGGGTGAGATAGCCGAGATGCTCGGCTGGTACGAGAGGGCAAACATAGCCGAGAATATGCTTGACGTCCTGACCAAGAACCCCGGGGGGCCAGGGGACTGGTATTTGAACCCTTCAACTGCGAGAGTCGTGGGTTTGAGGGACAATAATCTCTCCTACGCAATAGATTACAAGAAGTTCATGACGCTCAACACATCCCGGGAGCAGCTCGTTGAAAACCTCGTGAACATGTCCCTGGGAAAGGACTTCAAGATTGCAAGCTTTGTTTCTACCTTTGAGATAGGCATAAGGGGAAGTTATCCAAGGGTTTATCTTGATAATGTGACGTTTGCTAACCCCAGAGGGAACCCCCCTGGAGTTAACTTTCAGATATCCGGTGGAAATGGGAACACGGCTTTTACTGTGAGCTACGTGGAAATAGTTAGGGGAGGAGATAGCTACGTAAATGAGGACATCTGCTCCCTTAAAACGGGAAACACTATTGATCTACAGGATGGTGACAGGATAAGGTTTATTCTGGCCCAGGATGTTATCCTTAGTGCAAAGAGGGGACAGGGGCCGGAGGGCCCTTATATAGACCCTTCCCCTCTTACAATACCTGCGGGGGCTCTCGTGGATATCTACATAATGGGGCCTGAGGTTAGCAATTTTAAGCTTAACTTCGGTGGTGGCAGTTGTCCCTACTCGTTCAAGTTTTCTGGAAAAGGAAACGTTGTTGTAACGGTCTCGGCCTACGACGGCCAGCTTCCGGAAATAATAAGCAACTACACCCCCGCCTCGGTTTTTGAGATGCTTGATAGACCAACCTACTGGTTTGCCGTCATAAACGGCAGCGTTGTTACTGACAACTCCGTGGTAAAAGCCTCTATGAACAACTCCCCCTGGATTCAGGTTGAGAGGAGGATAGTCAACCTCAACAGGTTTGAGTACAACCTCTCCGCGGAACCATCAAGTAGCTTGCCGATGGTCTACGGTGTTCTCAACGGGGCCCTCCCCACGGGGTCTTATTTCAGGGTTAAAGTGCCTGATGGGCCAGGAGAGATGGCTTTTGTGATAGTGGCCGGTTCAGAAAAGAGGGCTCTGTTCGTCTACCGCGAGGATGGAGAGGATTTGAAGGCCGTAATCGTTAGGGGAGGATGTGATGTCAACTCTCAAAACGATTGCGTGAACCACTATTCTGGCAACTCAAACTCCATCATATTACCCCTCAGTTCTCTGTTTGGGGAGCCGAGTGCTGGAGATACAATAGGGATGTGGTTCTATTCCATAAGCGGCTGGAACAGGGATTCCGTGGAGCTCAGGTTCGTACCCTCTCTGGAGTGGGTCCTGGAGCCAAAGATAGATGCGGTCGTAATAAAACTCTGGGTGTGGGATGACTCATGAGGCGGAGGGGATTCCTGTTCACGCTCGATGCGCTCCTTGCTCTCCTGCTCGTTGCAATGTTTGTAACCAGTATAGCGGCGATAACCGAGGGTAACGTCCACTCAACATACATGCGCTCCCAGTCAAAGTACACCGCCGAGGATGTATTGATGATGCTGAGAACCGTCCCCCTGAATCAGATAGTTTCTGGCGACGTTATCAAGGATTGGGTTGATAACGAAACCCTGGATCCTCTCCTCGTGAGTCCTGAAATGAGTCCCCTTGATATTGTCGCTACTTACTGGGCCACCGAGCCGATATTTCCCGAAAAACACCTGAAGGATAAGGCAGTGTACATAATGAGGTATATTCTCGATATGGCTTTGAAGGGCTACCACTACGAGCTCATAATAAACAACTACACCGTTCCGTACCTTGGGAGGAAGGGGGCCAACTATTCCAGCGCATTCGATGTATCTTCCGCCACCCTCGTGCTGAGCGGATACAAGTACAACCAGACGCCGAGGGGTTACATGGCGAGGGCATATCTGACCAAGGCGACTATTGAGAGGGAAGACCTGTACGGGTGGTTTAGGGTTCTCGCGGGTGCTGATTATGCTAACGGTGTCCCATTGAATCGTCTGAACATAACCCGCGTCATCTCTCTCCCTGCGGATGCAACTCCACTAAGTGCCGATGGAAAGTTTGTCTCGAGGCAGGGAGAGTACGTGGAGGTCTACATAAATGGGAACAGAGTTGGGGGAAGCTATGATCAGGTCAACTTGAACAACCTTGAGAACTACCTCAGAGGGGGCGACAACGTCATTTCCCTCATATTTTCAAATGCACAGGGCGATGAGATAGGATCCGCAAGCGGTACCACTCTCTACGTCGATTACAGAAGCAGCAGTCTCAGCGTGGAAGATCCTGGAACTGTTAAGATATATGATGTAACTTCGGAAAGGACTGGAATCATGTATCTCCTTGAAACTTTCGTGCCCGGAAACATAACCTCGATAAACATGCGCTTCAGCGTTCACAACGTCGGTACTGTAAGGCTATACTACGGTCTCGGTGGCAACCTGAATCTCCTGCTTACGAAAACCGGAAATCCAAACGGGGATGCCGTGGTGGAGTTTACGGACAGTGAGATAAAGGCCGCTTTGAACGCAATAGGAGTTGCTTACGATGACCTCAGTAGGATGGTATTTGACTTTGTCGTTGGATTCGATGCCTATTACGAGAACGGGGACTGGTATTATGAGGGGGACGACAATTACAACGACGATGCCAACAGGGAGCGGAGAATATACGGGTACCCAGAGTCCTACGTCAAAATAGATTACGTGCCCAGAATACTTACAACCCAGTACAGCATCCCTCTGTCAGTTTATTTCCCCTACGGCGACTCAAGAGTTACATACAATGGAAACGGTCTTCAGGTGAGGTATTCCCTGCCGAAGTTAAACAACTTTGAGATTAGGATGACGGATGGAGATTCTAGGGTGAGGGATGGGGAGACAAGAGGTATCATAAAATACTTCATAGACGGCTACGTTGGTTATGGTGACATTTTCCCCTTCCTTCTCCAGGGCTATCCACAATACAAGGGGTACAACTTAACCTACTACTACAGCGGCGACACGAACTCCAGAACAATCCTTATCGGGGAGCATCCCTATAAAGCTATCTCCGTTGACGAGCTTGACCCGACGAAATACGCGGTTGATGATGCAATACTCAGGCTGTTCGACAGGCTCAACTACGAAGACGACCAAAATTCTAACTCATGGAGAAATCCCCCCTACGACGGCTCCCGGGATAACCCCATAGACGTGGACCTCCACCGCAGCATAAACATAGATTTCGCCTCAATGGGCAACATTCCAGGGCTTTTTGAACCCATAGAGATAACTCTCCGCATATGGAGGGAGGACTGATGAAGAGGAGGGGCTTCTTCATAAATTCTGCTGCAATAGTCCTTCTAATCCCCCTGCTGCTTCTCGCGGCAACTTACGAGGACGTCTCATCCCTTATAGTCCACTCCCAGAGTGAGAGAACCCAAACGGAGAGGGCTTATAACGTAGTCACGTTCCTTTCCCTGGAGTTTCAGAGGGCAATGGAGATTTCCGGAAAGAGGGCCGTGGTGTCGGCTGTTGACTACGTTGCAGTTACTGGGAATTTCATAAACCCCGACTACGGTGCGAATCAGACTATCGCAGACCTGATTCGGGAGGGCGACTCATCCTCCCTGAGGGGTTATAACGTCAGCTACATAATGAGGGAGCAGACCCTTAGGGTCTGGCTTTCCAACGTGACCAAAATCCTGAGAAACCAGGGCTTCGAAATCTCCCCCTCTATAGAGGAGCTCGCCGATAGCACTGAGATAACCGTTGCGCCACTTGACGCCTTTACCATTGTCATAAAAGCCAGGATTCCTCACATCGAAATTAGGGACGCTTCAGGCACCGTAGTTTATAATGGCCCAATACCATCCACTGGCGAGTACGTGTATTCCAGGGTTGACATAAGAGACCTCGAGGATCCGTTCCATTCCGTCATGACGAGGGGTAAATATCACCGCTCGATAAGGGCCTGCAAGTACGCTTTTCCCGAAATTTCCCCTCCAATTACAGTGGCCAACGGAACTGGGAGTGGCGATGAGTTTGTTCTGGGCAGGTTTGGAAGGGAGTTAATGTACAACCTGACCCACATATGGGACTCCGAGGGTAACTACATAACATACCTGACCATCAACGGAAAGAGGGTCCCCTCGAAGTCGGTTGTACGAGAAAAAGGGGATATGGGGGTAATAGTTTTTGGTGACGTGCCCTCCGGCGATGGGGAGATGCTGTGGTGCTCCCAGCTCGACCACAGGCTGAACATTACCCTTCAAAACAACGGCGTTGAGCTCATTAACTTCCAGGTGCCGGTTTACATAGATTCTGCCCATACTACCCGTAGTGTTCTTGAAACGCTGTTCTCAGTCGCGGATGGGGATCAAGATGGAATTCCAATCATGGAGGTCTACGATGATTCGTGCAACAGGATAAACTTCTGGGTGGAAGAGTGGGACTGGGGCAACTTGAACAATGACAACGACAACAGAGCCCTTATATGGTTGAACGTCACCCTTCCGGCCCTCTCTTCGAAAACTGTGAGCATATACTTCGGTTCAAGCGGCACTGAAAGCCTTGGAGACGCCAGTAAAGTGTTCGACTTTTTTGATGACTTTGAGACTTGGCAGGGGTGGTCAAACTACAGTAACGGTGCCGTGTATCAATCAAGTGAACAGGCTTATGATGGGATATACAGTCTAAAGAAGGACGAAAGGAATGATCCCAACGGTGGATACAAGCTCATTGGTAAAACTATTGGAAGGGGTTACATACTTGAGGGATATGTTTACAGACCAAGGAACTGGAGAGGAGGGTCTCAGGACAGGCTTGGGCTGGAGGATTCCAACAACGATGGATACACGATGGGCGTGGTTCACAACAACAACCAGAACAGGGAATCCATAAAAATAGATATCAGGGATAATGGGGGAGCTGATGGGTCGTGGTCTATCTCTACGTCCGTTCCAGAGGATGAATGGTACTTCTTCAGGATGATATTCGATAATCCTCAAATTACCTTCCAGATCTACACGCAGGGAAGTGCCGGTTGGGCACTCAGGTACCTCACCACTTCGACGCCCTACGCAGAGGTTCCGGCCAGCGATACCACGTACAACTCCTTTGACCGTGTGGTTATACATGGGGGCTACGAGTATTACGTGGACTCCCTCAGAATAAGGAAGTACGCCACCGTAATGCCCTCTGCCACAGTCTCTTCATCGGTAGAGCTCAAGCCGAGCACGGGAGGCGCCTCCATCGGAGGAAGCGTATACGACCTCCAGCCTCTCATAGACTGCATTCAGGATCAGAGGTACTTCGCCATCGAGGACGGCTGGTCCTTCTTCGAGCGCCTTGAGGGAAGCGACGAGAACCACGAAGATTACGTTGCCTTGGCGCATGAAATGCAGGATGAGCTGAACTACAAGCCTCCGGTGGGTTATTATCCCATTGGTCTTGTAAGCTTCATGGTGCCCCATGCAAACTATGACGAGAAGCTCTTTAACCTCATGAGGCTCCTCGAGATCCCCCTGGAGGAGGGACAGAGTAGCGTTGACTACTACTTCCTCAAATACTACTTTGGCGGGGGTAGCAAGGTAGATGGTTACCGGGTGTGGGGAATTTCACAGGGGGACTATTACAACATCGACCTTGGTACTTCCGTATACCTTTCGCGGATTCCCCTCTTCCTGGACGTAGACACCGCCAAGGTGATCCTCGGAACGCAGGGGGCCTGCCAGCTGCTGGACGGCTACACCTGTCCCTGAGGTGATAGCATGGGATTCGAGGACTTTCTCTACACAGTTGGCGAGAGGGGGGAGGCTTTTGCAAGGAGTATTTCGCGGGCGGTCGTTGATATAATCAACCCGCACCCCGCGGAAAGGCCGCCATCCTTTACCATTTTGCGCAGGTTCGTAAAGAGGGAGCTAACTCCGCATGAATTCCTCAGTCTCAGGCTCCAGATAGCTTTCCTTGCCTACCTGGTCGCCTCGTTTATCTGTGTGGTCTTCAGGTGTGGGATAATCCCCCTGTCAGGGCTTTTCTTGCTGCTTCTCCTCTACTTTAGGTGGATTTTCAAAAAGTACGGGGATTACTTTGTAGACCTCGAGCCCTATAGATTCTTCTACTATGTCCTCTCCACAATTTCCTTTGTGGCCTTCCTTGGGTATCTCATCTTCAGGAGGGTGGCTACCGAGCTCTATCACTACTACCTCTACATATTTGCCGTGTTTGTTGTGGTTCTTGCATTCAGATGGTATTTTAAGGAGAGATACGGTAGGGACTATACCTATGGCGTCGTTGAGGAAATCAAAAACGACCTTGCAAGGGTTTTCGTCCACGATGATATAGCTGCCAACGTTAAACCCGGCTTTTACTGGGTGGAGGCGGTTGATGATCTCAGGGTGGGGAGCATTGTCAAACTCCTCGTGGAGGAGAGGAGGTTCAGGAGCAGTGTCCCGGTCAGAATTCTTGAGGTCTTCTTAGAGGAAACTCAGTCCTCCCAGACCTCAACGGAACCAAAAGCGGAGGCTGAGTAGAGGATCAACAGGTATATTGAGTGGTACGGCTCCCGGAGGTAAGTTTTTGCGGAATGGGCTCCTGACTTCTTTATTTTGAGCGGCTCGACCCCATCAGAATCAGGGACCAGGATAATCCATTCCTTTTCAGGAAGCAAACTATAACCAAGCCCGCGGGCAATCCTTTTCAGGAACTTCTTGAAGTCCTCCCATCTTCTTATCTCAGTGTTGTAATAAATGGTGTGCCCCATTGTACCACAGATTGATGTAAGAAAAAATGGCTTAAAAGTTTTTCGTCAGAAAATACATCCAGTCGGTTTGAACTTAATAAATGGGTGAAGGAACTAAAGCTCTCCACACAGCTCCGCGAAGTTGCGGTATACTTCAGCTCCATGCTCGGTGTGGGCGACCTCTGGGTGGAACTGGACGCCGTAGATCGGGAGGCTCTCGTGCTTCATTGCCTCGACGGGACAGGTCTCACTCTTAGCCAGGCGCTTAAAGCCGGGCGGAAGCTCCTTGACCTCGTCCATGTGGCTCTCCCAGACCTTCAGCTTCTTGGGAAGCCCTTTGAAGATATCATCCTCATCGAGTATCTCTATCTCGACAAGGCTGTACTCAGCCTTCTCGCCCCTTCCCACCTTTCCGCCGAAGTACTTCGCTATGAGCTGGTGGCCGAGGCATATTCCGAGGATAGGAACGTTGAACTCATCGTAGTGCTCCAGGATGGCGGAACAGTTCCCGGTTTTGTTGATGTCCGGGCCTCCCGAGAAGATGATCCCCTTCGGCTTCATCGCCTTGATTTCCTCAAGCGGCGTCGTGTTTGGGATTATTTTCGCCTCGACGCCGAGGTAGCGGAGGGTTCTCCAAATCCTGTGGACGTACTGCCCGCCGTTATCCATTATGACTATCATCCACTCACCCCCGCAAGCTTGAAAAACTCATCGGCCTCTTCAACGAGGTAGAAAGCCTTCACACCAGCGGACCTGGCCATATCGGCCATTTTTCGGTCGTTTGTGAGGAGGAAAGCTTTGATATACTGCGCAGTCGCAACGAAGTAAAGGTCAGGAACGCGATAACCGGTTGAAAAGGCGAGTTCAAGGATTCTATCGGACAAAAGGCCTTCCCCCACAAAATCTGCAACGAGTTCCATATATACTTCGTGAGCTTCCCTCACCATCTCTTGGGGAAGGAATCTAGATAGGACTGATATGAACTCGAACTCCCCGAGCCTCGGAGCATAGATTTCAAGAACGCCCATTTCCGAGAGCCTGGCGATCCTTTTGGCGACTTCAGACCTGTTGGGATAAAAACTGGAAAAAAGATTAACCACAACAGAGGTATCGAGGACAGCCTTCATAGCCTCTCCTCCCTGAGCTTCTGGAGGTACTCTTCAGGGCTTTCTTTGAAGTTCTCGGGGGATATTATTTTCCTGAATTTTTCCGTTTTCTCAACTATGCCCTTCCTGTAGAGCTTTATCACTATATGCTCCCCCTCCTTCAGCTTCAGCGGCTTGAGCGGCTTCAGCACGCCGTTCTCGTAAACCGCTTCAACGACCTCAACGTTCTCTCCCATTCTCCCACCGCTCTAACTTCGTCGTCAAAGTAGATAAGGCTTTCACTCGAACTCTATCGTCGCCGGAGGCTTGTTGGTGATGTCGTAGAGCACCCTCCCGACCTCGGGAATCTCGCTCGTTATCCTGAATGCTATCCTCTGGAGAACTTCCCACGGGACGTTCATCGCGTTGGCGGTCATCCCGTCAAGGCTCTCAACAACGCGAACCGCTACCGTCTCCTTGTAGGCCCTTATGTCGCCCTGAACTCCCACGGTTTTAACGCCCAGCAGAACTGCGAAGGCCTGCCAGGGCTTGAGTCCGGCCTTCTCGATCTCCTCCTCGACTATCGCGTTTGCTTCCCTGACGATGGCGACCTTCTCAGGCGTGACCTCTCCGAGAACTCTGACCGCTAGGCCTGGCCCAGGGAAGGGCATGCGGTTGTATATCTTCTCTGGAAGCCCTAGCTCCTTCGCCAGCTCCCTAACCTCGTCCTTGTAGAGGTCTCTCAAAGGTTCAATCAGCTTGAGGTTGAGCCTCTCTGGAAGCCCGCCAACGTTGTGGTGGCTCTTTATCTTGCCCTGGCTCTCTATCCAGTCCGGGGCTATCGTGCCTTGAATCAGGAAGTCGGCGTTTATCTCCTTCGCTATCTCTTCAAAGACCTCGATGAAGACTCTGCCGATTATCTTTCTCTTCTCCTCTGGGTCGGTAACGCCCTTGAGCTCCATGAAGAAGCGCTCGCTGGCATCCACATAGTGGAGGTTCAGTCCAAACTCGTCGCGGAAGGTTTTGACCACGAACTCGGGTTCGTTCTTGCGCATGAAGCCCGTGTTCACGAAGACAGCATGCAGTCTGTCGCCTATAGCCCTGTGCGCCAGAATCGCTGCCGTTGAGCTGTCAACACCGCCCGAGAGCGCAATGATGGCCTTTCCATCTCCAACTGTCTCCCTTATCTCCCTAACCTTCTCCTCGATGAAGCTCTCCCACATTTTCATCACCTAAACGCCTTTACGCCTAATTCGACCCTTTCTTATAAATCTGCTCGTCATAATCATGTCAAAATTTCGCCGAGCCTGTCTTCGGCAATCCCCTGCTTCAGCTCCATCGCTATCCTCCTGCCCGTGCTGACGGGGAAGTCGTATCGGAGCCAGGTGTAAGGCGAGCCGTGCACGAAGGGGTTCGTTCCAGCCACTATCCTCGCGGATATCTCGAAGACCACGAACTCCATGTCCGGCGTGAATACTCCCTCAAGACAGAATGGGCCCCAGAGGCCGCCCATAAGCTCTTCCGCGGCTTTCACCACTCGTTCTCCAGCCTCTATGACGTCCATTAGCAGGCTTTCCCTTAGAACGATCGGAATGTTGCCGACGACGGTGTAGTCCGTGCTGATTCCAAGATCAATCTGCTCTCTCGCCGGAATCCTTCCTATGGCGTCCGCGTTGGACTCGTAGCGCCTGTCAACGCTCATCAGCTCAAGCTCGCCGTTGAGCTTCGAGTAGAAGTAGTGCGGGTAAACTGGCACCCCAACCACGTACTCCTGTATCTGAACTCTCGAAAGGTCTTCCTTCTCCCTGACGCCGAGCCTCTCAGCCTTTTTCCAGAAGTCCTCTGGAGAGCTGGCCAAGAAGTAGCCCCTTCCTCCCCCAGCACCGAAGGGCTTGACGATAACCGGCCCGTCTATCTCGTCTGGATCTTCATAAATCCGCGGAAGACTCAGCTTAGCTTTCTCCAGCCACTCCCTTTCGAGGGAGCGGTCGCTCTCCCACCTCAGCACTGCTTTGTTGCCGTAGTAGGGAACCTCCATCTTCTCAACCAGCTCTACGCCGAGGTAGGCAACGAAGGAGCCAGTTGGAACGACAACAGCCTCAAGCTCAAGCAGCTCCTCCTCGGGGTACTTGCCCTCTATGAAATGATCCGCAACTGGGAAGTACCTGGTGTAGAGCGGCTTAACCTTGGAAGGGCCGAAGGCAACCGTTTCGAACCCCTCGTCCTTTGCCCCTTTCAAAATTTGAAGTGCGGAGTGGGAAGCGTATGTCGCTACCCTCATTCTCCCTCACCCAAAAGCCTTGAGAGGGACTCGTGAGCGTCCTTAAGCTCGGACACGGGCTTCCCGAGAAGTTCTTCTCCATTCCAGAGGAAGACGGCATCGCTTCCTCCTGCTCTGCCGATGACTGCGAAGTGTCCGAAGAGCTCCTTAAGCTCCTCAAGGCTTTCCTCGGGGAAGGCTACGATGTAGCGCCCGTGGCTTTCGCTGAATGAAACCTCAAGCGGGTTTGAAGTCTCGGCGGGCACCTTCGAGAGGTCAGCGGTGAAGCCAACTCCACTGACAACTGCCATCTCTGCCAGGGCCACTGCTATTCCGCCCCTGCTAACGTCGTGGACGGCCTTCACGAGCCCCCTTCTGATCGCCTCAAGGATTCCCTCGGCGTTCGCCTTTTCCTCCTCAAGGTTCACGCGCGGAGCGGTTCCCCCCTCTATGTCGAGCCTCGCGTAGAGCTCGCTTCCGCCAAGTTCTCTTTTCGTAATCCCTACGATTCCTATGAGGAGTCCTTCTTCAAGGCCAAAGCCAGGTATTTTCTCAAGCTTCACCTTTCCGAGGCCAGCAACGACTGGAGTCGGCTTTATGGGCCTGTCAACTACCTCGTTGTAGAAGCTGACGTTTCCGCTCACGTACGCTAAACCGAAGGCTCTTGCAGCATCCGCCAGTCCCCTCACTGCCTCCGCAAAGCTCCAGTAAACTTCAGGCCTTTCCGGGGAGGCAAAGTTGAGGTTGTCCACCAGGGCTAGGGGCTCGGCACCGACGCTCACGAGGTTTCTCACTACTTCAGCTACCGCACCCATCGCCCCGTGGTACGGGTTCAGGTGGCTGTGGTTTGGATTGCCGTCTGCTACGAAGGCCAGCCCGTAGCGCTCGTTTATCTTGAGCACCGCAGCATCTCTTCCCGGCTTTACGACAGTCCTGCCCTGGACCTCGTGGTCGTACTGCTCCCATATCCAGCGCTTGCTCAGAATGTTAGGACTGCTCCAGACGAGCTCGAAGGCGTCAGAAAAGCTTATCTTGGGTGTCTCAACGTCCCTTTCGAGGCGGTAGGGCTTCATCTCCCACTCGATCGTCGGAACTTCCGTGAGGAGGTCTATCGGAAGATCGGCAACCTTCTCGCCCTTCCAGTAAACGATGTAGCGCGGCTCATTAATGATCTCTCCTACAACCATCCATTCGAGGCCGTACTTCTCGAAAATCTTTCCGATTTCTTCAACGTCTTCATCTCTAACGGCGAAGAGCATCCTCTCCTGGCTCTCGGATATCATTACCTCCGTCGGTGTCATGTTTGGCTCCCTCAGCGGGACGCGGTCGGCGTAGATGACAGCGCCAAAGCCCTTCTTCCCCGCCATCTCGGAGGAGGCGCAGGTTAAACCGCCGCCGCCGAGGTCTTTGAGGGCCTTAACCTTTCCGGTGTAAACGGCTTCAAGCGTGGCTTCAATCAAAAGCTTCTCCGTGAAAGGATCTGGAATCTGCACCGCGGAGCGGTCTTCCTCCTCAGCGTTTTCGCTCAGTTCCTCGCTTGCGAAGGTCACGCCGTGGATTCCGTCCCTCCCGGTCCTGTTGCCGACGAGGATGAGTTTTAGTCCCGCTTCCTCAACGTAGCTGTGGATAAGGTGTTCGGGCCTCATTATTCCAACGCAGGCGACGTTGACGAGTGTGTAGTTATCCAGGCTCTCGTCAAACTCTGTCTCGCCGCCGACTGTAGGAACTCCTATCCTGTTGCCGTAGTCCGCTATGCCCTTCACGACACCCTGGAGGAGGTAGCGGTTGCGCTCCTTCTCAAGCGGCCCGAAGCGGATCGGGTCGAGGAGGGCTATCGGACGGGCGCCCATACAGAGTATATCCCTCACTATTCCGCCGACGCCCGTCGCTGCCCCTCCGTAGGGCTCAACAGCTGAGGGATGGTTGTGGCTCTCTATCCCGACGGCTATCCACGTTTCATCGTCGAACTTCACTATTCCAGCGTCCTCTCCCGGGCCCAGAACCACGTGCTCGTTCTCCGTTGGAAGGAGCTTTAAAAGGGGCCTGCTCGACTTGTAAGAGGCGTGTTCGCTCCACATTACTTCGAGCATCGCCTTTTCAACTTCGTTCGGCTCCCTTCCGAGCCTTTCGCGGATGAGCTTCTCCTCGTGCTCGAACATGATTTCACCTCCTTGCCCACTCCACCATGCTCCTGAACAGTCTCAGCCCGTCCTCACTGCCCAAAAAGCGGTCGCTTGCCCTCTCCGGGTGCGGCATGGTTCCCAAAACGTTGCCCCTCTCGTTAGCTACCGCCGCTATGTTCATGATGGAGCCGTTGGGGTTCGCTTCCTCCGTGATGTTGCCTTTCTCGTCGCTGTACTGGAAAACCACTCTAACCTTCGAGGGGTCGTCAGTGTAGTAGTTGCCCTCCGCGTGTGCTATCGGCATCCTGATGACCTCCCCGGGTTCGTAGAACTGGGTGAAGGGCGTTTCAGTATCAACAACCCTGAGGTGAACCCACCTGCAGATGAACCTCGGAACCCTGTTCGGCCTCAGTGCTCCGGGAAGAAGCTCTGACTCCGTGAGAACCTGGAAGCCGTTGCATATTCCGAGGACAGGTCTTCCTTCGCGGGCGAACTCCTTAACTTCCTCCATTATCTCCTGCCTCGCCGCTATCGCCCCCGCCCTGAGGTAGTCGGCGTAGCTGAAGCCCCCGGGAAGGACGACGCCGTCGAAGTCCTTCAGCGAGGTCTTGTACCAGACTCGTTCAGCTTCCCCTCCAGCCTTTCTTATTGCCCTCTCTGTCTCGAAGTCGCAGTTCGTTCCAGGGAATACAACTACAGCGAACTTCACCATCTCAGCTCACCGGCTCTATGCTGTACTCCCACTCATGGATAAGAGGATTGGCGAGGAGCTTCCTGCACATCTCCTCAGCTTCTCTTTCGGGATTTTCGCTCTCAAGCTCGAACTCGAAGTACTTGGGAACGCGCAGGTTCTCCACATTGAACCCGAGGTTCCTCAGAGCGTTCTGGATGACCCTTCCCTCCGGGTCGTTGAGGCCCTCCTTAAGCCGGACGATGACATTGACCTTCCACTTCATGCCCACCACCTTGTCAGAAAAATGTAAAAATCTGGAGTTTTTAAGGTTTATTTTAACATAAAAATGTAAATCAAGAAGGGAACTCTCAAACCCGAGAAACCAAGAACAAACTACAAACAAGGGAGTTGCAGAAAAGGAAAGGGGCATTCAAGCCCCGAACTCCTCAACCGGGAGCCTCATCCTGGAGGAGGCCAGGAGGAGGAGTATTCCGAGCAGGGGCATGGCCATGTATATTAGCATCCCAGTGTTGAGCCCACTGACCAGGATGAGCATCACGTTGGGTGCGAAGATGTTGGCGCTGTTGGAAATGAGCCCAAGGGCGAAGCTGGCCTCAGGATAGATTTCCTTTGGATATGCCGCCGGTGCAGTCGTCCAGAATGCTGGGCCGGTTCCCTGAACTATTCCCGCTATCGCGAAGCCTATGAGGGCCATGGTATAGTCGCTTGCCCCGGTTGCCTTCCACACGGCCACGAGGCCGAGGAGGGTTACTGCATAGGAGATAGTCATGACGCTTACGATGGCCTTGAAGAGGCCCCGGTTGGATGTGTTCTTAACTGAGAAGCGGTAGCCCAAATAGCCCATTATGATCGACCAGAGGCCCATCGAGATTTCGAGGGCCATGACGAGGTTGGCCGTCTGGCTCTCGGTGAATTCAGCGTGGTGGAGGGTGAACGAGCCGAGGGTGAAGATTATCCAGAGGGCGGGGAAGAAGGTGAGCCCAAAGACCCAGGTGAAGGGCATCTTCCAGACGTTTGTTCCTTTGGATCTGTGCTTCTCCTTCGGTATCTCAAAGTCCTCCACGAGGAGCCACCAGAGGGCGAGCATGGCGTACATAACAACGGCCGAGAGGAGGAAGACCTTCTGAACGTCTCCCCACGCGGCGTTCTTTCCACCGGCCCATCTCGCGAGCCCTATGCCGTAGATTCCGCCCCAGAAAATTCCAGAGAGAACTACGCCCTTGGCAAAGGGTCTCTCAGCGAGAAAGAGCCTCGCTATCTGGGTGCTGAAGACCGCTATCAACGCGACTATGAAGCCCTGGAAGAAGCGCAGGACAACCACTATCCACCAGTTGCCCACGAAGGGGATTATAAACTGTGGTACTGCGGCGAAGCTGACTATCAAAGCGACGCTCCTCTTGAAGGAACCCTTGAAGAGTCCGGTTCCACCGAGGAGAAAAGCCACGAACAGGCCGACGACGTAGGCCGTCTGCTGGTACCTCAGAGCGCTCTCGGCTATCCCGTAGTGGAGCAGGACAGCATCTTTGAACTTTTCGAGCATGTGCATCGTGCCGAACCCAGCGGCCACGAGCAACATATCCAGGATGACAGTCCTCCACCTCTTGTCCATTCGAATCCCTCCGGGAGAAGTGCCCGGCTTAGGTCTTAAAAACGTTCCTCGAAGGAGATGCGGCGTTCGAAAGCACTCCACGAATTAAATCCGGAAATTTGAGGAATAAAAGGAAACATCATCCGGAGTGCTTGGAGCTGAGTTCAGCTGCCAGGCCGGCTGCTTCCTCCGGGTCTTCGGTAACGAGAACTTTTGCCCTCTTTCTGTGGTCGAAGTAGCCGTTTACCAGGAGCTCAGAGAGTCCATCGCTTGGATAGCCGGTACCGGTGAGCAAGACCACTGGAATTCCAAGGTTGTAGGCCATCAGAGCTTCGATCATCGTCCCTGCACCGCCCCCGAGGACGACGAGGACGTCGGCCGAGCCCACTAATACAACGCTTCGCCCGACAGGATTGAGGCCGGTTTTGATCCTTACGGAGTTGAACTCGTTCCCATCCTCCCTGTAGGGCAGAATCCCAACGACGGTTCCGCCCCTTCTCCTGAATTCCTCTGAAACCACTCTCATTATTCCGCCCTTTCCTCCCGTCAGCAGAACCGCTTCCCGCGGAAGGGCCCTTGCGAAGGCTCTGGCTTTCTTCTCTGCCTTCGGAATCAACACATCGTCTCCTGAGCCTGCAACCGCTATCTGCATGGGTTTCACCCAAAGAAGTTAAAAGAATCAGGTAACGACCTTTTCGAGCTCGTCCAGCTCAATTGCCCTCTTGATTTCGAGCGCAACCCTTCTTCCCGTGCTCATTTCCTTCCTCCAGAGGGCGTTGCCGTAGGGGTGTCCCATAGCCATGTGGATGTTCGTTCCGCCTCCGGTCCTCGGGGCAACGTCGTAGATGTAGAAGTTCAGGTCTTTGTCCACAGCGGTCTGGAGTGTGAACGGCCCGATTATACCTGGAGGATAGTACTCTTGAGTGGCTTTGACGTACTTCTCGGCCATGTCGAATACCTTCTCCAGAAGGGACTCGCGAAGCGTTGAGGAAGCGTGGCCGCAGACAGTATATTCTGGCTCGAATTGGTGTTCGGGAAGTGTGAGCTGCTGGCTCGCTGGAAGCCTAACGTGGCCGTCGAGGCTCGTCTCGAAGCGCCAGTCTATCCCGAGGAGCTCTATCTCCTCGTCGAGCGGCGAGTAGAAGAAGTCGAAGTTGAAGACCGGGCCGATGATGTAGCGCTCTATCCTTGCCTTGGCGAGGTCTTCCTCTGTGATGACGCCGAGCTTGATTAAACGTTCTGCCTTCTCCCTGAACTCCCTGTAAGAAGCGGCCGTGAAGAAGCCCCTTTCAAGTCTCTTCTTTGCGTGGGGGAGCTTGACTATGACGAGGCCTACCTCGTCGATTTCTTCCGGCTTAACGGGTTCTGGGTAGGGTAGACCCGCCTTCTCAAGGAGCCAGTAGTAGCTCTTCTCTTCACTCCTCTCTTCGCTCCTCAGAAGGTTTCTGCTTCCAAAGAGGGGCACAAGGAACTCGTTCTCAACCCTATCAATGCCAGTGTAGACAACAAAGGACCGGTTCGGAACGAAGATAACGTTCCTCTTCCTCAGTTCTTCTTGGATGTCGATTATCTGGCCGAACTTCTCAAGAACGATTACTTCGTCAATGAAACCCTTAGTCAGGCCGTCCCTCGTCTTCTTCTCCTTGAAGTACTCGGCATAAGTCCTGTGCCGCCCCTTCTGCGCAACTACGACCGTCTTAAAACCTTCGGCCTTGGCCCCATCGGCTATGTCAAGGGCCGAGTGGCTTCCGATGACGCCCACCTTTATCTTATCCTTCTCATACCCTTCGAGAACCTCAAGAATTTGCTCCCGTTCAATCATTTCATTCACCCCTCATAGCCCTAACAAGCTCTATCCTCCTGGCTATGCTCTCCCTCGTCCCCACATCCTTCCTGTAGAAAATCTCCCCACTCACGTGCTTTATTCCGGCAGAAGCTATTCTCTCGGCTTCTTCCAGCGAGTCGGCGATTCCAACAACGGCCAAAGCCCTTGAGCCGAGCATCGTGAAGTTCTCGTCGAGGGAAGCGTAGTAGACCTTGGCGCCCTCCTCTCTAATTTTGGCCTCATCCACGTGAAGCTTTACTCCTCTCACCGGGTTCGTAGGATAGCCCTTTGGAGCGATGTACTTCACAACCGTTGCCTTCCGCTCGAACTCCGCCCCCTTCAGGTTGCCGTCCACTATTTCCTCGCCTATCTCCACAAGAGAGCTCTTCAGAATCGGAAGGACGTTCATTGCCTCCGGATCGCCGAAGCGGGCGTTGAACTCTATTATCTTCGGCTCGTCCTTGGCGAGCATGAACTGGCCGTAGAGGATGCCCTTGTAGGGGGTTCCGTTTTTCCTCATGGCCTCGACGGTCGCTTTGAGCGTTTCAAGGGCTTTCTCGTAATCTTCCTTGGGGATGAAGGGTAGGAGATGGTCCTCGCAGGAATATGAACCCATGCCGCCTGTTATCGGACCAACGTCGCCATCGTAAGCGTGGGGGTAGTCCTGTGCGAGGGGCATTGGAACGACTCTCTTTCCGTCGGTGAAGACCTGGAAGGTGAACTCCACGCCGTCGGTGCGCTCCTCTATGAGGACCTTCCCGTCCCTCTTTATCAGCTCCTCGGCGTAGGTTTTGGCCTCCTCGTTGTCCTTCAGCTGGTAGCCGACGACTTTGACCCCTTTTCCACCTGTGAGGCCAAGGGGCTTGACGACAACGGGCCTTCCAAAGTCGTCGATCCAGGATTTCATTTCTGAAACGTCGTCGAAGACCCTGAAGAGTTTCCTCCCAGGGATTTTATGCTCCTCCATGAGTTGCCTCGCGAAAGCCTTGTTTGTTTCCAGCATGGCCGCTTCCCTTGTGGGGCCGACCGTTGGAACTCCGTTCTCTTCCAGAACGTTGACGATGCCCTTCTCAAGGGGCGCCTCAGGGCCTATGAATGCCATATCTATGCCCCACTTGAGGGCAAAGTCGAGGACTCTCGGGACGTCGGTTTCCTTCGCGAGGGCGTAGTCCTTTGCGAGCCTCACGATTCCGGGGTTTTTGTGGCCTGCCACAACGTATAGCTCTGCATCTCTGGCAAGGACTTCAGCGATAGCGTTTTCTCTCCCACCTGCACCAACGAGCAGGACGCGCATGATGTTCACCATTTTTATGTAAAAATTTCGTATTTTTAAGCGTTTTCTTGACTTTTTTATGTCAATAACTTGATTGGGAGGAGTTCCGAAAGTTATTTATCCATCCCAAGCGAATTGAGGAAGGGGAGGAGGTATGGAAAACTTAGTGAGCAGATTGCTGGAGCATCTTGAAAAAACTGGCGGTCTTAACGCTGTAATCTCGGTTATAGACCGTGATCTCGAGTCAATGCTCTATTTGGATGCAATCGAGGCACTTAAACAGCCCATACAGAGTGGGGAATACGTATGGATAGTGGCTTACGACTCCCTACAGAACACCCTGAGGGACCTTAAAAGGATGGATATAGACTACGGGAGCTACCTTGGTAAGACCTTGTTCATACTCGATGCCTTTGGTTCGGTGAAGAGGGTTCCTACCGCACCGATGGAGGGCATAATAACGCTTTCAGGTTACATAGATGACAACGTCTTCGTCCTAAAGTATAGGGAGGCGATAAAAAACGTTTTGAACTCGCTTCCGGAAGTTCCGAAAAGGGTTTACGTACTTGGATACAACGAATCGGGGATGTGCAGGATTTTCCGCAACCCTGTAAAGGTTCAGCGGCTGGTTTGGGGCCTTAGAAGAGAGGTTCCCTTCCAGGTTTTGAAAATCTCCACGCATCTTCAGCCTGAATGTCCAACTCTTGAGGAATTCCTGTATATGGGTTCGGATTTTGTGATAGAGGGGTTTGTGGAAGAAAATCAAAGAAAGGCGATTCTAACAAAGGGGGTACTGCCATGAAGCTTGTGAAGACGGGTTTGAGACCTTTAGACAAGGCTCTGGGGGGCGTGAGGGAAAAGTCTCTCATACTGCTCCATGAAGAGGACCCCCGATCTCTTGGGAAGCTAATGGCGCTTGAGGTCCTCCGGGAAAAGCTGGATGGCGGTCACCTCGTTGGCTACTTCAACTTGGGAATGCCAATCAGCGTTCTTTTTGAACTCTTTGATAAGATGGGTATAGACTACAGGCGCGCATTTGATGAGGATAGGTTCTTCCTGGTGGATACCTTCGGGAGCATCTATGGTCAGAGGGTGGATTTTGAGAACGTTCAGTACCTGAGAACCCCTGTTTCGCTTGAAACGCTCAACGATAGGTACATTGAAGTAATCCGAGAACACAAGCGCCGCTGGGCTGAAAAGGGGATGTTTGAGGGAAGGGAGCTGTGGGGGATAACGGTCTCAAACTCGGACTACAAATGGATATTCGGGGAGGAGCCAACCCTCCGGTACCTCGAGCTCGTCGATGCTCAGCGACACACGGCTGACGTTTACAGGAAGTATCCGTCGGGCACGAACCTCTGGGTTTATTCTGGAGTCGACAGGGTGATACTGCCCTTCCTCTACAGAAAAGCAGACTACGTCCTAAAGACCGGGAGCTCAATAGAAGGAGACAAGGTTGTCAGAAACCTCATTGTGGTAAAGGCTCCTGAATTGGAGGACATATTGAGCTTTGAATACGCTGTAAGAGACCACAGAATCATCTTTGAGGAATTTTAGGTAGGAATATTAACCTGAAAAGTGGGGGGATGCCCCCGTTATTTCATCCTCTCTGATTCCATGAGTTGTCAATTTTAGCTCAACTTTGGTCAATTTGAGATCCTTATTTTAACATGAGACTTTCACGGGGGTTAATGGTGGTAATGAAATTTAAATTTTTCGGACATCCATTGACATGTTGGGATTTTGAGGCACACATAAGATCACTACCAAAATCTAAGCCCAATCCCATTTCAGTCCATTAAGAACAAAAATGAAAATTCAACCCAATCAAATCAGAGCAAATGCTTTCTCTTCTCGTAGTCCTGGGAGTGCCAGTCTGCTGACCTCGTCCTCAGCTCTATCGAGTGGGCCACCATCTCAGCCCTCCTCTTGGCCTCACCCACATCTTTGTCCCAGGCTATTGCCACGCCGAGCCTCCTTCCTGGGTAGGCTTCGGGCTTGCCGAAGAGCCTCACTGTGGCGTTCGGGACGCTGAGAGCCTTTGTCAGCCCCCTGAAGCGCGGTGAGTAACCAGCAACGTTGGCCTTTATGACGTGAGTGGCCGCTGGAGTTAAGAGCGGGAAGAGCCTGTACTCATCCACCCACTCGCCCGGTATCGGAAGTCCGAGGACTGCCCTAAGGTGGAGCCCAAACTCCGAAAATCCAGTGGGGTGAGATGCTAAGGTCACCATGCCTGTGTCGTGTGGCCTCGGAGAGACCTCGTTGGCCCATACCTTATCTCCTTTCACAAACATCTCGACGCCGAAGAGGCCGAGTCCACCCAAAACATCGGTTATGCGCTTCGCTATCCTGTAGACTTCCCTCTCGGCCTTTTCGCTTATCTCGGCCGGTTGCCAGCTGGCGTGATAATCCCCGTCAATCTGGTAGTGGCCGACTGGCTTCGGGAAAGTCGTGACGATCTCTCCGTTCTCGTCGTAGTGCCTCACAGCTAACTCCGTAATCTCCACGTCGAAGTCTATGTGCTCCTCAACGATCAGCTTCTCGGCACTTCCCCTGGCTTTCTTCTTGGCCTCCTCCCAGGCTTTCGGGACGTCCTCAGGGCCTTTGACGAAGTAGGAGCCCTTCCCCGAGGAGCTCATTATGGCCTTGGTGTGGCAGGGGTAGCCTATCTTTTCACAGGCCTCATAGAGCTCGTCGAGAGTTGAGGCATAGGCGTATCTGGAAGTGGGAACCTTGGCCTTCTTGGCCAGGGTTTCCCTCGTCCTCTCACGGTGCATCGCTATCCACGTTGCTTTGGCGTTTGGGACGACGAAGTAACCGTCCTTCTCAAGTTCGAAGAGGGCGTCGAGGTTTATCGCCTCTATCTCTGGAATTATCGCATCCGGCTTCTCCCTCTCGATGACCGAGAAGAGGAAGTCCGCGTTCCTCATATCCCCCACGTAGGAGCGGTGGGCAACCTGCATAGCTGAGGCGTTGGCGTAGCGGTCAACGGCGATGACCTCAACTCCCAAACGCTGGGCCTCGATCGCTATCTCCTTTCCAAGCTCTCCGCTCCCAAGGAGGACTATCTTCTGAGCGGAATCAGTCGTGGCAGTTCCAATTTCATCGCGGGGCTTTATCATGAGCACCACCTCTTGTTTTGACGTTTAAATGTTTAAAATTCAAAATATTTAAGCCTTTTTAGTCATAAAAATGACAAACCTTTTAAGCCGTTTCTCCAACTCCCATCGGTGGTGCTCATGCTGACCTACGCTCAGGCGGGAGTTGATGATGAAAAGACTTCGAAGGCCTTGAAAAGCATAATCTCGCTTGCCAAGAGAACTTTCGAGTTCAGGAGGGGCAAGATTGGAGAACCGGCCGAAGACCTCGGCCACTACGCGGCCTTAATGGACTTTGGCGACTTCTATCTTGCCATGACAACAGACGGAGTAGGGACGAAGGTTTTAGTGGCTGAAGCCGTCGGGAAGTTCGACACGATAGGAATAGACATGATAGCGATGAACGTGAACGACCTGCTCTGCGTTGGGGCCGAGCCCGTTGCTTTGGTCGACTATCTGGCCGTTAGAGAGCCTGATGAAAGAGTGTTCGAGGGGATAGCGAAGGGCCTCTACGAGGGGGCAAGGCAAGCTGGAATAGCCATCGTTGGTGGAGAGACCGCTGTGATGCCTGATCTAATCAACGGCTTTGATCTGGCTGGAACGGCCATCGGAGTCGTTGAGAAGGGGAGGTTGATTACGGGCGAGAAGATAAGACCCGGCGATGCAGTCATCGGAATTTCGAGCTCGGGGATACACTCCAACGGTCTTACTCTCGCGAGAAAGCTCCTCATTCCAAAGTACGGTCTCGACTACGATTACGAAGGGAAGAAGCTCTGGGAGTGGCTCCTCGAACCTACAAGGATTTACGTTAGGGCCGTCCTTGAGCTAATCGAAAAGGTTGAGGTGCACGGCTTGGCACACATTACAGGTGGCGGCCTTCTCAACCTCAAGCGCCTTACTCCCTATGGCTTCTCCATGGAGATGCCGCCTATTGAGGGAATCTTCAGGTTCATTCACGATAACGGTGTCCCTCTTGAGGAGATGTTCCGTGTTTTCAACATGGGCGTCGGGATGGTTGCCGTTGTCCCGCAGGAGGGAAAGGAAGAGGCCCTCGAGCTCCTAAACAGACACTTCGAGAGCTTCGAGCTCGGAAGGGTCGTGGAGGAGCCCGGAATAAGGGTCGAGAACTACGGAGTAAAGCTCTAAATCATTCTCGGGCTTATCGATACTTTTATTAATTTTCAACTTAAACTGGGAGTATATGGATCTCAAAATTCTCAAGTCAATTAGAGAAAAACAAGACGTGCTGGTGGTTAGTGTTGTAATCCTAATATCCATCAGTGCTCTTATTGTTCCAAATGTTGGAGAATTAGTAGAGTCTGATACACTAAAATATCTTGGGAGTGCATTAATTCAGTCATTTGCCGCGTTAATCGCTATTCCATTTGCCTTTTATTCATCCTATTTGCACTCTAAATATGGTCGTAGTGGCCTCCAATTTGCAATTGATAGAGTCAAAGAGTACATTCTTCCATTGTTCACTTTAATGGGTATCGCTTCTGTTGCTCTTATACTGTTTCCAAATTATCCTGATATACCGATGATTGAGTTTTCATATGAGTTTATTCTTAAAACTGGATTATTCGTTGAGTTTTTGGTGTCTGGTCTTTTGTTATACGTGATTTACAAGCATTTAATAGAAGTCATGTCAGTTACTCCATCTAAACTTGCCAAATGGATCGTTGAAAAAAAGCTGGGAGACAAAAATAGTTACAAGTCATTTCAGGAGATATTTGAAGAATTTAAGGGCATGTCTGAGCTACTGGTGATTTCTTTAAAAGACGCAACATTAATATATGACTCAAGGGACGTTTTAATACGGTTTTTAAAGTTACTTAAAAAAATATCCTATGAATGAAACTACTGATTTTTCTAAAGATATCCTGAGATTAAGCCAAACACTTGAAGTTATTGACACAGTGGTAAACAACATGGAACATACTAATTCAGCTTCAGCAATTCCCCCCGAGATTATTGAGGATCTCGTACAAACATTAAGCGAGATTTATGCTGACTTTTTGGTAAGACACCATCAAGAGTTATCTAATGATATTAATCTTGATACGAGGATAATAGAGAGTGTGTATAGGATGCATAAGATGTACTATGGCATGATTACCAAACTGAGCATAATGTATTCGAGGAATTTTTACAAGCTCAACTATAGAACTTTTGAAAAATACCTTCCTTCTCAAGCACGTATCTTCTTGGAATCCATTTCGGTGTCAATAAAAGAAATGTTAAGGTATCTTAAGCATTCCCAAAAACTTGATAGTGAAAGTGCCATTTTTGGAACTCCTAAAACGCTGGCTGCAGTTTCTGATATTGATTTCATCTTTGACGGTCTTTTACTTAAATTAGAGAACGAAGATTTAGAACTACTTCTTGCAAATTCGAGAGAAGATCTTGAAGAGCTGATAATGGAAATCAAGTACTTGCTCTTACCTGCAACACCAGAGAGGTCACAAATAATACCTGTGTCTCCAGTAATAAGTGGGAAAAGAGTGTATATAGAGGACAGAGATACAATATTTAAAGTGCTAGTTGCTTGGACTAGGGGCATTTTATATATCACAGAAAAGATTGTCCAAAATACTCCAAATAAGCAAGATAAAGATAAAAATGGCCCGTCAGAAGAACTCAGTAACCGATATGCTGCTGTAGAGCAAGACACTCTACAATCACCAATAACGGAAGTTGTTAAGGAAATCAAAACATACTCAAAGCGATTGTCAGAAACCATAAAACAATTAAGTCCACTACTTGAAAATTCTCGATCATCTCAAGAGCAACTAAAAAATAGTACTGCATTAGAATGGAGTCTGAAGGAACTTCTAATAAAGAATATCGTAGAATTATACGCTGTATTTGATTGCAAATTGATATTCAAGCCAGATTCAGAAATAGTGACACTTGAGTCCAAAAAACTGATAGATACCAAACGTTGGTTCAATATAGGGTTACCCTCTGAGAAATTCACAGAGATACATGACTATTTGAAGAATACTGCGTTACAACAATTTATCGAATAAGGTTGGTGGTCCCATGGAGCTGACGATCAGAAAGAAGGCATTCCTCGAGGAGCTTCCAGACCTTGTGAGAAAGGCCGTTGAGGAGTACGGCACTGGCCTGAAGATAGTGGAGATAAAAGAGGACGATAAGGGCTGCTACACCGTCATGATTACCTACGAGCGGGAGCTTCGCCGGTGATCCTCTCGTATAGCCTCTCGTAGGCCGAGATGAGGTCGCCCTTGTCGAAACGGAAGACGTCCTTGTCGAGGCTCTCCTTGGTTTCCGCGTCCCAGAAGCGGCAGGTGTCGGGGCTTATCTCGTCGCCGAGGACTATCTCGCCCCTCGCGTTCTTTCCGAACTCCAGCTTGAAGTCAACCAGGATTATCCCGCGCTCGGCGAAGTACTTTCTCAGGACATCGTTCACCTTGAGGGCCGTCATTTCCATCTCCTTAAGCTCGGCTTCGCTTATGCCCAGCAATTTTGCGTGGTACTGGTTTATCATGGGGTCTCCAAGGTCGTCGTTCTTGTAGTAGAGCTCTATTATCGGCTCCGGGAGTCTTGTACCCTCCTCAAGCGGGAGGCGCTTCTTTAGACTTCCAGCGACGACGTTCCTCACCACGACCTCAAGGGGATACATCTTCAGCCTCTCGACTATGAGCCTGTTGTCCCCGGCAACCCCAATGAAGTGGGTCTTAACGCCGTTCTCCTCAAGAACCCTGAAGAGGTGGGCGCTTATCTGGGCGTTGAGCCAGCCCTTTCCTCTGAATTGGGCCTTCTTCTCACCATTAAAAGCGGTTGCGTCGTCCTTGAACTCCATAACGACCTTGTCGTCATCGAGGGGGATTATCTTCTTGGCCTTTCCTTCGTAGACATCCACACCAATCACCATTTTTATGTAAAAAGCTTGTTCTTTTTAAGAATTTTTTGCCATTAAAGTGTCAATCAATGGGCAAAGTTTTTAAACTCGAATCTGCAAAAAACTACCGCATGAAACGTTTAAATTAGCACGTTTAAATCAAAAACTCCTTCCAAGAAGGTGCCCGGTGATAGCAATGCGCGAAAAGTGCGGGGTCTTTGCAGCACTCTCAGAGAACGCGCCGAAGAAAGCATACTACGCCCTCATAGCCCTCCAGCACCGCGGCCAGGAGAGTGCTGGAATAAGCGTCTGGAAGCACAAAATAAGAACCGTTGCTGGCAGGGGACTTGTCCAGGACGTTTTCAATGGGAAAACCCTCTCCTCTCTCCGCTCCAGCCTTGCAATCGGTCACGTCCGCTACTCCACATCCGGCTCCCTCACCGAGACCCAGCCTCTTGAAACGGAGTGCTGTGGGAAGAGGATAGCAGTTGCCCACAACGGCACCCTCACGAACTTTCTCCCCCTGAGAAAGAGGTATGAGAATAAGGGGGTTAAATTTCACCAATCCGTCGACTCCGAGCTTCTTGGGATTTCGTTTCTCTGGCACCTGAATGAGACTGGCGACGAGTTTGAGGCCATGGGGAGAGTGTTTAGCGAGGTTAAGGGGGCCTACTCCGTTGCTCTGCTCTTTGATGGTAAAATCCTCGTCGCAAGGGATCCAGTCGGCTTCAGGCCGCTGAGCTATGGAATTGGAGACGGCCACTACTTCGCGAGCGAGGACTCAGCTTTAAGGCTCTTCGTTGACGAGACTGAGGGCGGGGAAATAAGGGACGTTCGGCCCGGTGAGGTTTTTCTTCTTTCTGAAAAGGATGTGGAGAGCAGGATTCTGACAAAGGAGAGACACCACCACTGCGTCTTCGAGTACATCTACTTCGCCCGGCCAGACAGCACCCTGGATGGTGTGAACGTCTATCGGGCGAGGGTTAGGATGGGGAGGGAACTGGCTAGGGAAAGTCCCGCCGATGCCGACGTTGTGATAGCGGTTCCCGACTCTGGGAGGGCAGCCGCGCTGGGTTTTTCGATGGAGAGCGGGATTCCCTACTCGGAGGGGCTGATAAAGAACCGCTACATCGGGAGGACTTTCATAACTCCAGGCCAGTTCTACAGGGAGCTTAAGGTAAAGCTAAAGCTTTCCCCTGTGAAGGGGGTAATCAGGGACAAAAGGGTCGTTCTCGTGGACGACTCCATAGTCCGCGGAACCACCATGAGGAGAATAGTCTCCCTTCTGAGGAAAGCGGGAGCGAAGGAAGTGCACGTGAGAATAGCGTCGCCGCCTATAAGGCACCCCTGCTACATGGGCATAGACATCCCGACGAGGCACGAGCTTATAGCTGCCTTCGGGAGCGTCGAGAAGGTGAGGGAAGCGATAGGTGCCGACAGTCTCGCCTATTTGAGCGTTGAGGGTCTTATCAGGGCCGTTGGCAAGAAAGACCTCTGCCTGGCTTGCCTCACCGGGGAGTACCCGGAGTGGGCGTTCAGGTTTTAGTCTATCTCAAAAGTCCTCTTAAGGGCCCTTTTGACTTCTTCGAGCTTTTCATTCCTAAGCCCAGCTATTTTCTTAATGACCAATGACTTTTCAACTGTAAAAACGGAAGAGCAGTCTATAAAGCTCTTCTTTTTGAGTCTGCCTATGGTTAGGTCGTTCTGGGTCAGCTCAACCTGGAACTCTCTGAAATGAGGTTTGCTCGTTATCTTCAGGACTATCAGATCGTCGCTTATGGAGTTCAGCTCGTTAGAACTCACAACCAGAACAGGTCTAAGCTTACTACCTGCGTAGTCCGTGAAGGGGAGTTCAAGGAGTACTATGTCTCCCTGTTTAAATTTCAAAGAGTTCCTCGGCATCCTCTCCCTCCTGGAGAAGCTTCAGGTATCCAAGCTCTTTGAGAGCGTCTCTGCTCTCAATTTTTTCTATCTTTATCCGAAGCTTCACTCCTGGGGGGATATCAAGCTTCTCGAGGGGGATTATCACGTCCCCCCTATATATTGCGACTATCTCTTTTGAGGTCATATTTGGAAGTTTGCCTTCACACTTTTTAAATCATTTGGGTTGCCAAGTTTCTTAACCCTCGCCGCCGCGAACTTGAACTCGGGCGTTCCTGCCTTGTTTAGCGCATGGCTCGTCAGCTTGTTGGCCTTGAAGTGGAATGGAACTGCAATAACTCCTTGGGGCACGTTCCCAATCTCCGTCCTCATCCGTATCTTCCCGCGCCTGGTTTCTACCTCCACCCAGTCCCCGCTCTCTATTCCGAGTCTCTCGGCATCTTCGCGGCTTATCAGCGCCTTCGGCTCGCCCATGAGTCTGACAAGTGACGGGCTCCTCAGTGTCATCTCCCCAGTGTTGTAGTGTCCAATGAGCCTGACTGTTGTGAGGACAAAGGGGTAATCACTGTCGGAGCTCTCCCAGGGTGGTATCCACTCAACTGCCATAAAGCGGGCTTTTCCATTCGGCGTTGCGAACTCCCAGGTGTGGAGCCTCTTCTTGGGCAGAAAGACTCCGTCCGAGTTCTTCAGCTCCTCAACGCTCTTCTCCTCAAGCTCCGGGAAGAGCCTGAAGTACTCGGTGGTGATCTCCTCGACGGAAGTGTAGTTAAAGCCCGGCAGGCCGAGCGCCCTTCCCAGCATCGTCAGTATCTCCCAGTCTGGCTTTGACTCGTATGCCGGCTCGCAGGCCTTCTCGCTCCATTGAATTCTCCTCTCGCTGTTCATGTAGCTTCCAGCTTTCTCGCAGAACGCCGAAGCCGGCAGGAGATAGTGGGCGTAGCGAGCCGTCCTCGTTGGGAAGATGTCCTGGACGACGAGGAGGTCGAGCTTCCTTAAGGCCCTCCTCACCCTCATGAAATCTGCCTCGCTGACAGCTGGGTTCTCGCCGACGATGTAGAGGGCCCTAACGTCACCCTTCTCTATCGCATCCCACAGCTCGGTTAGGTAAAGGCCCCTCTCCGTCGGGAGGTCATCAACGCCCCAGAGCCCTGCAACTCTCTTCCTGAACTTCCCGTCGGTGAGCGGGACGTAGCCGGGTAAGAACTCGCTCAGAGCACCCATGTAAGCGGCCCCCTGCACGTTGTTCTGGCCGCGCATCGGGTAGAGGCCGCCCCTCTCGCCGATGTAACCGAGGAGGAGTGCGAGGTTTATGATCGCTAAGACGTTCTCGACTCCAGAGACGTGTTGTGTTAAACCCATTCCCCACATCACCGCCCCGCTTCCGGCCAGGGCCAACTCCCTTGCAACTTTCCGAATATTTTCTGCAGGAACTCCAGCTGCCCTCTCGGCGTATTCTGGAGTGTACTTTTTAACCGCCATCCTCACCTCTGAGAAGCCAGTTGTCCTGCTCCTGATGAACTCCTCGTTGTAGAGCTCCTCCTCGATTATGACATGAGCGAGAGCGTTGGCCAAGACTATGTCGGTTCCAGGCCTTATCACGAGCTTGTAATCTGCAAAGGCCATGCTCCTCGTTTCTCTCACGTCCACCACTATAACCCTGGCCCCGTTCTTCTTCGCCCTCAGAATATAGTCCATGACGACTGGGTGCGTCTCGGCCGGGTTATATCCCCAGATTAGGATGGATTTGAACTTCGGTATGTCCTCATATGGGTTGGTCTGTGCCCCAGTACCAACGGCCAGCTTGAGGGCGTGGACAGAAGCTTCGTGGCACAGCCTTGCACAGTTGTCAATGTTGTTCGTGCCGAAGAGGCGCGCTATCTTCTGGAGCAGGTAGTTCTCCTCGTTGGAGACCTTTGAGGATGCAATGAACGCAACGGCATCGGGGCCGTATAGCTCCCTTATCTCCAAAAGTCCATTTGATACCTCTCCAATAGCCTGCCCCCAGCTTATTGGAACCATCTTGGAGCCGACGCGCTTGAGTGGCCTTTTGAGTCTGTCCTTGGACTTGACGATTTCGGTGGAATAGAGGCCCTTGGGACAGAGTTTACCCCTGTTTGGCTCGCCCTTGTATGGTTTCACCTTGAGGGTTGCAGGGTCAACGAGAAGGTTGCAGCCAAAGCCGCAGTAGGGACAGACGACCTTCTTCACACTACCACCTGTTTAGCAAGAAAAAGTCAAAATTAAAAAGTTTTTTGGTGTAAATTTAAAAAAACTTGTCAATCAAAGGGCCTTCCCCAGGAAGTACTCGTGAACTCTCGTGTCGTCGGTAAGCTCTGGGTGGAACTCCAGGCCTATGATGTTGTCCCCCTCAACTCCAACGATTCTGTCCCCGAGCCAGGCTATCGGCTTCACCCTCTCGCTGAGGAGCTCTACTATTCTGGGAGCGCGGATGAAGACACCAGGAAACGGCTCGTCGCTGAAGGCAAGCTTTATTGGGGCCTCAAAGCTGTCCACCTGCCTGCCGTAGGCGTTCCTGTTGACCTTCACGTCGAGAAGTTCGAGGAACCTCTGCTCCGGAGTTGCCCCAATAACCTCCTTGGAGAGCATTATCAGACCGGCGCAGGTTCCCATGATTGGAAGCCCCTCCTCGCCGAGCTTCTTTACAGGTTCAAAGAGGCCGTTCTTCACCATGAGCCTTGAGATTGTCGTGCTCTCGCCGCCAGGAATTATGATGGCCGAGATGTTCTCAAGCCCTTCCGGCTTCTTTAGCCAGATAACATCCCCTGTGACGCCGAGGTTCTCAAGGGCCTTTTTAGCCGCCCAAATGTGCTCTTCGACATCGCCCTGAAGGCCAATGACACCTACCTTGACCATTTTATCACCTCCAAAGCGGAAAGAAAAGAGGAAATCAGACGCCCCTCTCCTCGAGCCTTACCTCAAGCTCCTCGATGTCCTGCCCGCGCATAGGCTCGCCTATCTCCTTGCTGATCTCGACGAGAACGTCAGGCTCGTCCCAGTGGTTGACGGCTTCAACTATCGCCCTCGCCATCTTCGGCGGGTTGGAGCTCTTGAAGATTCCAGAGCCGACGAAGACACCGTCCATGCCCATCTGCATCATGAGTGCCGCGTCTGCGGGCGTTGCGACGCCACCGGCAGCGAAGTTGACGACAGGAAGCCTTCCAAGCTTCTTGATCTCAAGGAGTATCTTGTAGAGCCCGTCAACGATCTCGCGGTAGGTATAGTGGCCGTAGATCGGCTCGTTGTCGAGGACTCTCTGCGGAAGTCCAGCTATCTCCTTGACGTTGAGGGAGAGCCTGAGGTAGGGTTCCGCGAACTTTTCGGCAACGGCGTAGACCTGATCGTCAGTCATTGCTTGAATCTGCCTGATGCCCTCAGCAACGAGGCGGACGTGCCTTACTGCCTCAACGATGTTTCCGGTTCCAGCCTCGCCCTTGGTTCTGATCATGGCAGCGCCTTCCCATATCCTCCTGACGGCCTCACCAAGGTTTCTCGCCCCGCAGACGAAAGGTACTGTGAACTCGCGCTTGTCAATGTGGAAGTACGGGTCTGAGGGAGTGAGAACCTCACTCTCGTCTATCATGTCCACTCCAAGGGCTTCGAGTATCTTCGCCTCGGCGACGTGGCCTATCCTGACCTTCGCCATCACAGGAATTGTAACGGCGTCCATAATCTCCTGGATCTTCTCTATCGGTGCCATCCTGGCGACGCCGCCGGCTTTTCTGATATCAGCAGGGACGCGGTGGAGGGCCATGACGGAGACTGCTCCTGCCTCTTCGGCTATTCTCGCCTGCTCAGCGTTGGTGACGTCCATTATGACGCCGCCCTTCACCATCTTGGCGAATCCCCTCTTCAGCCTCTCGGTACCCTTAGCCTGAATAACGTCCAGCTTTCCCATCTCCATCACCTTTTCAAGTTTTTACTTGCAATAATTTCAAGGCAAAACTTGAATATAAACCTTGTCCCTGTGCGGTAGATTGCACAATGGAAGTTTCAATCCTGGGGTCAATGAGAGAAACGGAAAGGGGCCACTAATGGGTTAATCTCCCAATTCAAGCCCTCCCAATGACCTCAAGGCTGACGTCGAAGTTCCTGACGGAGTGGGTTAGGTAGCCGAGGCTGATAACATCGATGTCGAGCCTCGCGTACTCCGTTATGTTCTCGGGGGTTATCCCGCCGGAAACTTCGATTTTGACCTTATCCCTTAGTCTCTCACGCTTTAGTGCCTCAAGAACCTTCTCGATTTCCTCCGGCTTCATGTTGTCGAGCATGATGACATCCGCCCCGGCTCTGGCGGCTTTCAGGGCATCCTCAAGGTTCTCCACTTCAACCTCGACGACCTTATAGACGGAGAACTCCTTAGCTCGTTTTATGGCCTCTTCGAGTGGAACTAACGCCAGGTGGTTGTCCTTTATGAGTATCGCGTCGCTGAGCGAGAAGCGATGGGGCTCTCCGCCTCCAATGAGGATCGCGCGCTTGTCTATTGGTTTTAGGAGGGTTTTTCTTGTCCCTGCAATCCTGACCTTTGGGTTCATGGCCTTAACTTTATCCACGAGCCTTCTGACCTCCGTAGCGATCCCGCTCATCCTGCCCATAACGTTCAGGGCTGTTCTCTCCACCAGAAGGATTTTCCTCGCGTTACCTTCGAGCTGAAGTATCACGTCTCCTTTTTTAACCCGTTCACCATCGTGCTTTTTGACACTCACTTTGACCCCAAAGTGCTCAAAAAGCGCTTTAGCCTCTTCAACGCCCGCAATAACGCCATCCCCCTTTGCTATTATGATAGCCTTGGCTTTTACATCCTCCGGAATCACGGCTTCACTTGTGATGTCTCCAAAAGGTGCATCCTCCTCAATGAAACGGAGCAGGTAGTTAAGCGGAACCATCCCACCACCTCGAAGAAAGGGGAACTTGGGGGTTTATTTCTCTTCCGTTTGATTCGAAGGGATGGAGCACAATTTCATAGATGGGAGAGGTATCTCCTCCGGTTTATCTTTCCAAGACTCTTGCGCAGGGGTCTGTTCAGCAGGATAATAGTTATGAAAGCTGCTATTATGGCTCCGGGAGCGAGATAATCCCCTCTTAATAGTGTGGTGATGAGGTAATGGAGTCCAATTGCCCCCGTTAGAACTACCGAGATGCCTGCAAATAGTTTCTCTGGGAGGGAGATGTTTTCTCTACCGAATCCCATGATGGAGATTATGGCTCCAAAGAAGATGAACATTGATATGATGCTGTCAAATAGCCCAATGGCATCCACTCCGTAGCTGATCAGGAGCGTATTCAGGACCCCTATGAAGATGGTGATGATGGCGACCGTCAGTATCCCGTCTTCCCTGTGCATTCCAGTTGCGTCCGCGTATATTGTGCTGGCCACCTCTCCAAGGGGTATCATGCTGGAGATTGCCGCGAGGAGTACTGTGACGTTAAATCCGAACCTCAGCAGGGGCAGGTTGAGCTCGTTTGAGATTATCCAGGGCACCAGGTGGAAGACGATTTCAGTTCCGGTAGCAGCGGCAGTGGGGACTATGGATACTGCCAGCAATGTCATTCCCAGTCCAAGGAACGATGAAAGGGTGTCCAAAAGGGCGCCACCAAAGGCCAGGCTTTTGGGGGAGACTTTGGAGGGAAGGTATGTCCCGAGTATCAAATAGAAGCCGAGACCCACTCCGAGGGAGTAGGCAGCCTGTGCCGCCATTTCCACCGCCATTTTTATTGAAAGCCCCTTCCATACCATAATTTCATGTATTTTTTCCAAGGTCGGTCCATTACCCCCGACGTGAATGTACATGTCCCAGATTATATAACCCATCATGGCAATGAAAATCAAAAGGGAGACTACCATGAAATCAAAGACCCTGTCCCTTCCCCAAAGGGGTATTAGAAAGACCAGAATTATAAAGGCGACAACGCTTAGAAGGGTCCAGAAAACGCTCTTGGGTGGATCCTCCACAAATAGGCCGGATATGGACCAGCCACCAACGGTTGAGTAGTACCCAAGAAACATGATGTCAAATATCAGGAAAGCGAGAGGAAGCGAGGGCAATCCAAATTCCCTATTGTAGTACTCTATGAGCCTGCCCACTTTCCTTCTCGCAACTTCGAGGGTTATTGCTATAAACTCGGCGAAAATCACGACGAACACGAGGTATAACAGTAATCCTCCCGTACCATATTCCAGCAGAAGTTTGGGAAATCGCCACACGTTCCCAAGGCCAACCATGTAAGCCCCGACTACGAGCACTAAGTAAAGAGTTCCGGTCCTCCTCAAGTCCTTCCCTCTCCTTTGGAGATTTAGCAAGTTCTTATAAATTGTTCTGTGGATATTTTGTCCAAATTCCCGAAAGACATCTGGTGTAATAATCTGGGGGTTTTCAGGACTTCATTAAAGTATGTCCTGCGTTTTTGGAGTTTGAATTTAGGGGAGAAACCTAGAAAAGAGCTTAAATTCCTGAAAACTTAGCTCATCTCCAGCATTCTCTCTATGGCTTTCCTCGCCCTCTCCGCTATCTCCGCCGGTACTTCAACCTCGTACTTCATGTCCCTCAGCGACTCGTAGATGTGGTTGAGGGTTATCGCCTTCATGCCGATGCAGAAGAAGTCCTCCCTCGCCGGGTGGAACTTTATGTTTGGATAGAGCTTGCTCAGGCGGTAAACCATCTCCCTCTCCGTGAAGACGACCCACTCGTTCCATTCGGGTGCTCTCTTAATCATACCGCCGGTTGAGACGATAACGTCGGCCTCTTCCTGCACCTCCGGCCTGCACTCGGGGTGAACCATGAGCTTGGCGTTTAGATAGAGCTTTCTCGCCCTTTCCACGTCCTCGAGCGTGAACCTCTCGTGGACGTAGCAGTGCCCGTGGGCCGGGATGGGGATGACCTTCTTGCCGGTAACCTTCGCTACATAGTGGGCAAGGTTCTTGTCCGGGCCGAAGATTATGACATCGGAGTCGAGTTTTTCAACCACCTTCACGGCGTTGGCTGAGGTAACCGTAACGTCAGCGTAGGCCTTGGCCTCCGCTGAACTGTTCACGTAGAGCACCACGGGGGCATCTGGATATTGTTTCTTGGCCTCAAGGATGTGATTCACGGTGAGCATGTTGGCCATCGCGCAGGTGGCCCTTCTGGTTGGGAGGAGGACGGTCTTCTCGGGGTTGAGTATCTTAGCCGTCTCGGCCATGAAGTCAACGCCGGCAAACACTATCACGTCCGCCTCAACGTTTACAGCTTTCCTCGCGAGCTCAAGGCTGTCGCCGAGGAAGTCCGCTATGTCCTGTATCTCAGGCAACTGGTAGTTGTGAGCCATGATTATCGCGTTTCTCTCCTCTTTAAGCCGGTTTATCTCCTCGATGAGCTTTTCCATCTCCATCGTCTCACCCCTTGTGCTGGTGGTATGTGAAAGGGCATTAAAAGGGTTTTTGGACACCTTTGGTTAGAGCATGCACTTCCCATCGAAGAAGCTCGGCCTCTCGAACTCCTTGCGCATGAGAGGGAAGTCTTCCCTATAGTGGGCTCCCCTGCTTTCCTCCCTTGCTAAAGCACACTCAAGGACGCCCTTGGCCAGGAGCTTGAGCCTCGGGTCTGCTTCAACGCCTTCCAGCTTCTTCAACCCTTCCCTGAGGCTCTTTGCATTTCTAACTATGCCCGCGTGCTCCCAGAGGATCCTCCGCAGGGATTCGACATCTCCAGTCTCGTAGCCGTGATAGGGAGGGTCTTTTACCTCTCTGACCCTCGGTTTGTCCCTCGCTATTGTCCTGGCAACTTCGAGGCCGGAAACAATGCACTCGAGGAGCGAGTTGCTCGCGAGTCTGTTGGCTCCATGGAAGCCGTTGCTCGCGGCTTCACCGATAGCGTAGAGGTTTTTGATGCTACTTCTGTACCAGAGGTCAACCGCTATGCCACCTATCGTGTAGTGGGCTATCGGTGATACCTGTATCAAGTCCCTTGAAGGATCTATACCTTCTTTCCGAAGGAAGGCGTAGATCTGTGGAAACTTCTTCTTAAAGTCTCCTATACCAGTCGCATCGAGGAATACTCGCTTTCCTTCCTGCATTTTCAGATAGATTGCCCTCGCCACGATGTCCCTCGTGGAAAGCTCGTTCACGAAGCGCTCTCCATCTTCGGTTACGAGCTTCGCACCGGCTCCCCTCACGGCCTCGCTGATGAGCTTAACGCCCTCCTTTCCCATGAATCCGGTCGGATGGAACTGAACGAACTCCAAATCCCTCGCAAAAGCGCCCTTCAATACTGCATCCCCAATGAGGGTTCCGAGGTTCATAGGAGAGCCTGCGGTGTATTTGAAAAGCCCAGTGAAGCCGCCAGAAGCCACAACCGTGGCATCGAACTTGAGGAATTCGCCGTTCACAAAAACACCATAGGCTTTCCCGTGCTTTATTGCGAGCTCTTCTCCAACTCCTTTGATGAAGCTAACCCCCCTCTCTTTCGCGTGGAGGTATAGTATCTTGGTGAGGTGTTTCCCGGTCTCGTTCTTTATCGTGAAGACCCTTGGAAAAGAGTGCCCGCCCTCGGTTTCGTTGGTTTCAAACTCCATGCCGAGCGAGAGGAGGAAGTCATAGGCCTCGCTGGCCTTTGATACAACATTCCACACGACTTCTTCGTCGTTAAGGTATTTTCCGCCCCTCAATGTGTCAATAACATGGGCCTTTATCGAGTCTCCCTCCAGGAGCGGGAGGGCTATGCCCGCCTGGGCGAGGTAGGAGTTCGTTTTCTTTATTCCGGTGTGGATGAGGGTGACCTCGTGACCGCGCTCCGCTAGAGCAAGAGCGGCTGTAAGTCCAGCGATGCCACCGCCAACGATTCCAATTGAGGCCATGTCACCACCAAGTTAGGGTTGGGAATTGGGTTTAAACGCTTTTGGACAGAAAAGGGTGAAAAGAGGTCACTTCCCGAGCGGATAGTTGGGGGCTTCGTTTGTTATCGTGATGTCGTGGGGATGGCTCTCGATGTACCCGGCGTGAGTTATGATAACGAACTCCCCCCTCTCCTTGAGCTCCTGAATGTTTCTGGCTCCCACGTAGCCCATTCCCGCTCTCAGACCTCCCACGAGTTGGTAGAGGACTTCTCCAACGCTTCCCCTGTAGGGGACGACACCCTCAACGCCCTCCGGAACGAACTTCCGAGTTTTCATGTGGCCTTTCTGGTAGTACCTTTCAGCCCCGCCCTTCATCATAGCTCCGAGACTTCCCATCCCGCGGTACTGCTTGTAGCGCCTTCCGTTTATCACCACTTCCTTTCCAGGAGCTTCTTTCGTGCCGGCAAGCAGAGATCCGAGCATCACGGCATCCGCGCCCGCGGCAATTGCCTTGACGATGTCCCCGGAATACCTTATGCCCCCGTCGGCTATGACGTGGAGGCCGTACTCTTGAGCCCTGTCGGCCACAGTGGCTATCGCAGTCACCTGGGGAACACCTACTCCGGCAACTACGCGCGTTGTGCAGATGCTTCCCGGGCCAATCCCCACCTTCACTGCGTCGGCAAAGGTCAGGTCATCCACCGCTTTGGGATTGGCTATGTTACCCACTATTAGGTCGGCATCCACGGAGCTTCTTATCTCCTTCATGGCTTTGATGGCTTTCAGGTTATGGGCGTGGGCAGTATCGACTACTATTACGTCCGCTCCAGCCCTGTCAAGTGCCTTCGCCCTTTCAAGGTCGAAGGGTCCAACTGCGGCTGCGACTATGAGGTCTCCGTTCTTGTCCCTTACAGCGTTCTTGAATTTCTTTCTCATAACGAGGTCGCTCATCGTCATGATCCCGAGGATTCTCCCGTTATCGTCCACAACTGGGAGTCTGTCGACGTTGTTCTCAAGCATTATCTGAACCGCTTCATCCGCGGTCACAGTCTCGGGAACCGTTATCACGTCTCCGGTCATGACGTCCCTTACGAGGGCCCCCTCCCTTGCCGCTATGTCCTTCTTAGTCACGACCCCTACGACTACTCCTGAGTCGTCCACCACGGGGAGCCCGTCTATCCCGTTTTTCTCCATCAGGAAGAGGGCATAGTCGAGGGTTTCTTCGGGCTTAATCGTTATCACGTCCTCCACTATGAACTTCTCCGCCCTTTTTACTCTCTTTACCTGCTCCACCTGCTCCTCTATGCTCATGTTGCGGTGTATGACTCCGAGCCCCCCTTCCCTTGCCATTGCGACTGCCATTTCCCACTCCGTCACAGTGTCCATGGCAGCGCTTAAAATCGGGATGTTGAGGGTTACGTTCGGAGTTATCACCGTAGAAACGTCAACGTCCTTGGGCTCAACTTCGGTTGCCTGTGGGATCAGCAACACATCGTCAAAGGTGTACCCCTTTATGGCATTAACAAGTTTTTGTTCAAACCTTCCCATCTTTCGCGAACCTCCGCACCCTTTTTAACATGAACTAAGCAGGGGTTTTTAAGGGTTTTTGACAGAACTTCGAATTTTGCCTTCTGTTTTCGGCCCAATCTTGCCATATGTTCAGCCAACTTTCCAAAAAGTTAAAATAGTTGAGGGTAAAGTGGAAGCCGGTGATTCGCCATGAGGGGGGAGTACCAAACCCATCGCTAAGGAGAAAGTTGAGAGGAGAAGCGGCTTCAAATTTGAGGACATGATTGGTGAAATCCTGAAGGAAGGTCTTTTCTGGGCTGCACTTGGCCGTCCCCGGGAGGTAATGCCGTTCCTGAGGGGCAAACTTTTGAGCAACGGGTACAGTGGCCGTGCAAAGGAGGAGCTTGAGGGTATTCTCAGCGAACTCGAACTGTTCTACGAGCGGATTTCGTGGGAGGGCCGCATAGAGCAGAAGCACCTAAGGGCGCTGCGCTCATTCCACAGGGAGATACTGGCGCTTGTCTCAGCGGGACGAAGAGCTTAGCTTTTTAACCCCTCCCTTCTATTCCCTCCGGGATGATGAGGGAAGTTTCGTCCGAGCGATGAGGAAACTCGCATGGGCTGACCACCCTCAACACTTTTAAGCACCCCCTCTTTCTCGAACCCGGGAAGGAAAATGGGTGAAAAACAGGAGAAGCTTTTGAAGTTCATCGCTTACCTCAAGGAACTCGTTGAGATGGAGCGGAAGGCCGAGATAGAGGCTATGCGCCTAGAGATGAGGCGCCTCAGCGGCAGGGAGCGAGAGAAGGTTGGAAGGGCGGTTCTTGGCCTCAACGGAAAGGTAATCGGGGAGGAGCTCGGCTATTTTCTGGTGAGGTATGGAAGGGATAGGGAGATAAAGACCGAGATAAGCGTCGGCGACCTCGTTGTAATCAGCAAACGCGACCCGCTCAAGAGCGACCTCGTTGGAACCGTCGTGGAGAAGGGAAAGCGCTTTCTCACCGTTGCCCTCGAAACCGTCCCGGAGTGGGCGCTTAAGGGCGTTAGGATTGACCTATACGCGAACGACATAACTTTCAAGCGCTGGATGGAGAACCTCGACAACCTGAGGGAGAGCGGGAGAAAGGCCCTTGAGCTGTACCTCGGCCTTAGGGAGCCTGAGGAGAGCGAACCCGTTGAGTTCCAGCCCTTCGACAAGAGCCTGAACGCGAGCCAGAGGAAGGCAATAGCGAAGGCCCTCGGTAGCGGAGACTTCTTCCTCGTTCACGGGCCTTTTGGAACTGGAAAAACGAGAACCCTGGTGGAGCTGATAAGGCAGGAGGTGGCGAGGGGCCATAAGGTTCTCGCAACCGCCGAGAGCAACGTTGCCGTGGACAATATAGTCGAGAGGCTCGCAGATTCAGGGTTGAAGGTGGTGAGGGTTGGCCACCCGAGCAGGGTCTCAAAAGCCCTCCACGAGACGACGTTAGCTTACCTGATCACCCAGCACGACCTCTACGGCGAGCTTAGGGAGCTTAGAATCATCGGTGAGAACCTCAAGGAGAAGAGGGACACCTTCACAAAGCCCGCACCAAAATACAGGAGGGGTTTGAGCGATAAGGAGATTCTGAGACTCGCTGACAAGGGAATCGGGACGAGGGGAGTTCCTGCAAGACTCATCAGGGAGATGGCGGAGTGGATTATGATAAACCAGCAGGTGCAAAAGACGTTCGACGATGCGAGGAAGCTTGAAGAAAGAATAGCGAGGGAGATAATCCAGGAAGCCGACGTGGTTCTGACGACGAACGCCTCAGCCGGCTTGGAAGTGGTTGACTACGGCGAATACGACGTTGCTGTAATAGATGAGGCGACTCAGGCAACCATCCCAAGCGTCCTCATCCCGATAAACAGAGCAAAAAGGTTCGTGCTTGCTGGAGACCACAAACAGCTTCCACCGACGATACTGAGCGAGAAGGCAAAGGAGCTGTCAAAGACCCTCTTTGAAGGCCTCATCGAGCGCTATCCAGAAAAGAGTGAGATGCTTACGGTCCAGTACAGGATGAACGAGAGGCTGATGGAGTTCCCGAGCAGGGAGTTCTACGACGGAAAGATAGAGGCCCACGAGAGCGTTAAAAATATCATGCTGGCCGACCTTGGGGTCAGCGAGCCCGAGTTCGGAAACTCCTGGGACGAAGCCCTTAAGCCTGAAAACGTGCTGGTCTTCATTGACACCTCAAAGAGGGAAGACCGCTTCGAGAGGCAGAGGCGCGGGAGCGACAGCAGAGAGAACCCGATTGAGGCGAAGCTCGTCGCGGAGACCGTTGAGAAGCTCCTTGAGATGGGCGTGAAGCCTGACTGGATAGGTGTAATCACGCCCTATGACGACCAGAGGGACCTGATAAGCTCAATGGTGGGCGAAGATATCGAGGTAAAAACGGTTGACGGCTACCAGGGGAGGGAAAAAGATGTCATCGTGCTGTCTTTCGTCCGCTCCAACAGAAGGAGAGAACTTGGCTTCCTTACAGACCTTAGGAGGCTCAACGTCTCACTCACGAGGGCCAAGAGAAAGTTAATAGCTTTTGGGGACTCCTCAACGCTTTCGAACCATCCAACTTACAGGAGGTTTATCGAGTTCGTGAAGAGGAGAGGCACTTTAATAGAGGTGTGAGGTGATCAGGCGTGTTCCTCTACACTGAAAACTTCGACGATCAGAAGAAAAAGGCGATGGAAGGCCTGAGAAAGGCCCTTGAAGAGGACAAGGTGGATCATGACATAATCCCGCTCCTGGAGAAGATAAACGCCCTCCAAAACTACTTCACGACATCATCCTGCTCGGGAAGGATTTCGGTCATGGAGATGCCGCACTTTGGTGACAAGGTGAACTCCGTCTGGCTCGGCAAGTGGCACAGGGAGGTAACCGTCGAGGAAGTTTTTGAGGCGGTGGGAAAACACCGCTCCGGCCAGCTCTGGTTTCTGGTCAGGAGCCCAATACTCCACGTTGGGGCGAGAACCCTTGAGGACGCGGTGAAGCTCCTAAACCTCGCGATAGGTTTGGGCTTTAAGTACTCCAACATAAAGAGCGTAAGCCACAAGAAGCTGGTCGTTGAAATACGTTCAACCGAGAGGATGGACGTCCCGCTTGGTGAGAACGGGGAACTGTGGGTCGATGAAGCTTACATTAAGAAAATCGTAAACTTAGCAAACGCCCAGGTCAGAAGGTTCAAGGGAAAGCTGAAGAGGCTGGAAGCAGAGATTGAGGAGTTATCTGAGGTTTGAAGTTTGTTTCAGTCTTCAAGCTCCTCAAGCAGATAAAAGGCATTGGTGTCAGCTCTCCTACTGTTTTGAACTATGATTCTATCGTTTGACACAAGATTACTACCAGTACGCATGGTGGTCGCTATGTGGTATGCATCAACGGCCCGGGGTGTATGTTCTCCGCGACGTAAACTGTCTCTATTTCCTCCATCGTACCGCCATGGTAAGATTGGTCTCGAAACTTGAAAACATCATGGAGTGATTACCAGAGATTCTAACTTTCAAACCCTCTAAACCTCCAGAGGAGGAGCGCTCCGAAAAAGGCCCAGAAAAGCGAGATCAGAAAAGCGCTTCTACCACCCCCCGTCATCAACTGGGCTACGCTCACCGTTGGGAGAAGGCCCATCAGTGGGGCGATCTTCTTCGGGAGGACGCTTTCGGGATAGTAGACCGGTGGGAAGACCGTCAGGGCCGTGACGGTTAGGTTGGAGAGTCTCATAACGGTGAGCGGCTCCTTTATCTTGACCCCCATGAGGAAGCCAACTCCAGCACTCCAGAGCCAGAGAGAAACTATTCCAAACAAGATTCCGGGTATTGCTTCCAATCCGAGACGCCACGAGATCAGGAGCGTTAGGAGGGTGACGTAGGGAAAGGCTGGGATGCTCATTCCAATGGATATTCCAAGGGCCTTCCTCCAGTTTCCACCGGGGAGGGACATTATTATGTCGTAGAACTTCGAACGGGCCTTCATACCTACGAGCTCGATGGAGAGGTCGGCTATACCTACTCCGGCTATGAAGCTCACGATTGCTCCCGCCAGAGCCCTGTCGAGGAATCTCCCGCCACTCACGACGTAGATTATGAAGATGAAAGAGAGTGGCTGAAGAGCAAAGCTCACCAGCGCGAACTTTCCCTTGGTTAGGGCCCTCGCGTAGTACTCAATCAGCGCCATCATCGAGACCACCGACCAGGAAGACGTCCTCTATCGTTACCTCCTCCCTCCTGAAGGGAACCCCAAGCCCCTCAAGCCTTTCGATTATTTCCCTCTCCTCCGCTTTGGAGCGCGCGTAGATGTAGGTATGCCGGCCTGCCCTCCTCAGGATAAAGCTCTCAAGGGAAACTCCCTCAAAAGCTACGATCTTCGAGGCAAAACCACTTAGATAGTCCCGCGCTATCTCCTCAGGTCTGCCGTCTATGACTATCTTCCCAGCTTTGAGGAGGAGCACTCGATCACAAACGCTCGATATCTCGTTTAGGTAGTGACTCGTGAGGATTATGGTAGCTTTCTCAGCCCTCTCGCGAAGGGTTTCCCACAGCCTAAGCCTGTTCTGGACGTCGAGGCCGACGGTAGGCTCGTCGAGGAAGTAAAGAGGAACCTCAGCGGAGAGAACCATGGCCAGAAGGGCCCTCCTCACCATGCCTCCGGAAAGGGTAGAAAAGAGCTCATCCGCATACTCTATCCCGAAGGCCTCCATTGCTTCATCGGCCTTCTCCCTTGCCTCTTCCTTTGAGAGACCGCGCATTCTCAGGTAGTGATAGACGTAATCCCTCGGCGTGAGCGTGTAGAAGTGGGCCCTAACATCTTGGGGCAGGAGCGCAAATAGCTCCCTGGCTTTCTCGGGTTCTCTCCCAAAGAGGCTCACCCTTCCAGAATCAGGCTTTAACAGTCCGGTAAGGATTCTGATCAGGGTGGTCTTTCCAGCACCGTTGGGGCCGATTATTCCGACTATCCCTGGCCCTTCTATGGAAAAAGAAACGCCATCGAGGGCGCGCTTTGAGCCGAAGGATTTTGAGATGTTCTCCGCTTTGATCGGGGACATACAAGAGGTTTAGGCGAAGCCCAATAAAAAAGTTTTTGGGGGAGGGGATGAGATTCAGTTTTGGTCGCACTCCCCAAAGGTTATCCAGGTAAACTCCTCCAGCTTGCCCCTCCAAATTGGAACGCTGACTTCTGCATGTATCTCCCGTGAGTCGTAGATAGCAACGAGTTTGTAAGTTCCGTTACCTGCCAGCCAGTAGTCCTTATTGAGCACTACTTCTCGTTCATAAAACTCACCCGGTCTGAGTACTATCAGGTCAGAGTTCTTGAAGGGGAGATATGTAGTAACCGGTCCATTGTACCTCATTTCGCTCCCGTTCTGGGCGTAGAGCTTGAAATTGAGAACAATGAATGGTGTGGGTGGTAGTATCGCCACTGTAGTGTTCCCAACGTTTGATAGCTTTACACTTACGTTAAATTCTCCCGAAGAACATTCGGGAGCTTTTATTTCGAGAGAGAGGTTTCCGGTGGAGTAAAGGTCTTGGGGAAAGGAAGGGGGATTAGATGAAGGCTTAGTGATTGTGTCGGTCGTTTTTTGGTTATCCTGAATGCAAGCGGCCGATAAGAGTGCCCAAAGGATGAAAAAAGCTGCCAGAGGACGTTTTAACTGAGAGTTCATATCTCTGCCTCCTGCTTGCACACTTCTACAACCGTTATTTCGGAGTATAGCGTTTAAGGTTCATATGATTTTTGATAGTTAATCAAAAATGTTCCCTGTGATGTATAAAAAGTGCTCTAATTTCCAGAATCAGCTAAAATGGGCCAAAAGAGGAGAAAAGATTAGAGACTTCAGTCAAGGTCGCTTCCGAAGTCCTCGCTACCGCCCTTGCCGCCCTCCTTGTCCTTCTCGAGCTTGCTGGCGGCGATGACGTCGTCGATCCTGAGGATCATTATGGCAGCCTCGCTGGCGCTCTTGATGGCCTGCTTCGGAACCCTGACCGGAGCTATAACTCCGCGCTCGAGCATGTCGGCCGGCTCGCCCTCGAAGACGTCGACACCGATGGTCGGTCCCTTCTCCTTGTGGGCGGCGATGACCTTAACGAGGGTCTCGATCGGGTCGAGACCGGCGTTCTCAGCGAGGGTCCTCGGGATTATCTTGAGGGCTTCTGCGAAGGCCTCGATGGCGAGCTGCTCCTTGCCGCCAACCTCCTTGGCGTACTCGTCGAGCCTGATGGCGAGCTCGATCTCCGGAGCACCGCCGGCAGCGACGATCTTGCCGTCCTCGACAATGTCCTTGACGACCTTGACTGCATCCTCGAGGGCCCTCTCGACCTCATCAACGACGTGCTCGGTGCCGCCCCTGATGAGGATTGTTACCGCCTTCGGGTTCTTGCAGCCCTCGACGAAGATCATGTTCTCGCCTGCGACCTTCCTCTGCTCGACGAGCTCGGCCTCACCGAGGTCCTCCGGGGTGAGGTCGCGGACGTTGGTGACGATCTTGGCGCCGGTGGCCTTGGCGAGCTTCTCCATGTCGCTCTTCTTGACCCTTCTAACGGCCATTATGCCGTACTTGGCCAGGTAGTGCTGGGCAAGGTCGTCGATACCCTTCTGGACGAAGACGACGTTCGCTCCAACCTCCTTGATCTTGTCGACCATCTCCTTGAGCATCTTCTCCTCCTGCTCGAGGAAGGCCTGGAGCTGCTCCGGGCTGGTGATCCTGATCTCGGCATCTGTTTCAGTCTCCTTGACCTCGAGGGCCTCGTTGATAAGGGCGATCTTAGCACCCTCGACCCTCTTCGGCATGCCTGGGTGGACAACCTCCTTGTCGATGACGACACCCTTGATGAGCTGGGTGTCGCTGACTGCACCGCCTTCCTTCTTCTCGAACTTGATGTTGTCGAGGTCAACGTAGTACCTGTCCCCAATCTTCTCTGCGACCTGCTTGACGGCCTCAACCGCTATCTCAGCGAGGTACTCCCTCTCCTCCTCGGCGGCCTTTCCGGTGATGGCGGTCATAGCAGCTTTCTTGAGGATCTCCCTGTCCTCGACGTCAACGTCCTTGGCGATGCTGTCGAGTACCTCCTGGGCTTTTTCAGCGGCGAGGGCGTAACCCTTAATGATTATGCTCGGGTGGATATTCTGGTCGAGAAGCTCCTCAGCCTTCCTGAGAAGCTCACCAGCGATGACGACGGCAGTAGTAGTACCGTCACCAGCCTCCTTGTCCTGGGTCTTGGCGACCTCAACCATCATCTTGGCAGCGGGGTGCTGAATGTCCATCTCGTCGAGTATTGTAGCACCGTCGTTGGTGATGACGATGTCGCCGAGGCTGTCTACGAGCATCTTGTCCATTCCCTTCGGACCGAGGGTGGTTCTAACCGTCTCGGCTATGATTCTCGCGGCGAGAATGTTGAGCCTCTGGGCGTCCCTTCCGACGTACCTCTGGGTTCCCTCGGGCAGAATAACAACTGGCTGGCCTGCGAGCTGGGCCATCTCCCCTCACCCCCTCCCGTTTTTATTTTCAGGGGTGTATGAGTTTTAGTTACAATACGTGTTTTCCGCGCTATTGTTCTTTTGTGCTATTTATAAAGTTTTCGGTAAGTGCACCTGGCCTAATGAAGTCGCTGGCGTAGGTTTCAACCCCAATTTCTTCCAGCCTTTCCTTCAGTTCTTCCACCTCTTTCTTCGGCCAGCAGTGCTCCGAGCACCACGCTCCGTTTCTGGGGTTGGTCAAAGGTGGGCCCACGAGGGGATTCAGGACAGCGTAAAAGTCAGTGTCAACGTGCTTAAGCCCCTCCTCTATCCACGGCCACTGGTCGAGCCCCCTGGCCACTGGTATTCTGAGCTCCAAGGGGATGCCGTACTCTGAGATTAAATCAAGACCCATAAGGAATAGCTCCCAGAGGCGCTTTGATGCTTCCCCTGGGAGGCCGTAGAGCTCAGCGGGAGGGGTCTTCAGGTCGGTAGCTATGTGGTCAACCAGCTCGGCCTTCAGGAGTCTCTCAAGGGGTTTCAAGAGCGTGAGGTTGGTGTTCAGACTGACGGGGAGGAGCTCTTTAACTTCCGCAAGCAGGGACGACAGCTCGGTCCACTGCATCAGCGGCTCGCCGCCGGTTACGTGGAAGTAGTCCACGAGGAAGGAGCTGGAAGATAAGTCGCCGAGAAGAGCACCTCTATCAAGGGGGAAGCACTCCTTACCCTCCGCTATCAGCCAGTTGTGGCAGAAGGGGCACCTCAGGTTGCAGCCGCAGAGCCAGAGGGTAAAGGTCACCTTCCCGTGTACATCGACCATGCTGACGCTCTTCCAGCCGCTTGTGAGCACGAAACCACCTCCAAAAAAGAATTAGGAGTAGTGCCTCCTGCTCCAGAACTCCCTCTTCCTGTAGGGGTTCCAGTTCTTGAGCGGGCGGTAGTAGCCTATGATTCTGCTCCATACTTCAACGTCCTCGCTCCCGCAGTGGGGGCAAGCCGTGTGGAGTCCCGTTGATGACCTCCCGCAGGCATTGCAGACCGTTACTGCAGGTGTGTAGCTCCAGTAGACCAGCTTCGTCCTCAGGAGTCTCTTCGTAAGCTTTGCCAGCGCCTCTGGGTCGGGTTCTTCTCCAAGGAAGATGTGCATCATGACTCCACCAGTGAAGCTCCCTTGAACCTTTTCCTCGATCCTTATCCTGTCGGCGAGCTCAATCGGTCCATAGTAGGGGGCGATACTCGTTGAGTATATCGGGTTCTCGGGGTCGTCGAGGTAATCCCTCAGCTCTGGGAACTCGCGAAGGTCTTTGATGGCCAGCTTTGCCGCGGCGCTCTCTCCGGGGACTTCCTCAACGTTCCACGGCGTTCCGCTCTCCCTCATCCACTCCCTCGCTTTTTCAACCGCGAACTCCACCATTCTCTTCATCAGCTTCGCGGCCTTCATCCACTCGGCCCTCGAGCCCTCCTTCCACAGATCGGGCTCGTTGAGGTATATCGCCGCTGCCTCTGGCAGACCGAGGATTCCGATGGTGTTGAAGTGGCTTGACGGGAACTCCCCAAGGTAGGTGTGTATCATGCTGTACATCTCGCGGTAGTTCGTCAGCAGCTTAACATACCTTTCCCTGAACCAGTCGGTAGTCTTTCTGATGGTTTCGAGGATTCTGGCGTACTCCTCCCAGAACCTATCGTCGTCCCCCGCCTTCAGCGCGAGCCTCGGCAGGTTAACCGTTGTGACGTTCACAGAACCGGTTACGTCGGGCATCGCCCAGAGGCCGCCAAAGCGCTGTCTCTCAAGCCGCTCCATCGCCTCCTCCTCGGCGCTCTTTGGGGAAGCGCTGAAGGCGAAGGCGAACTCCCTCTTGTCTATGTTTATCCTGCAGCACATCGAGTAGCTCGCATCCGGGTCAACCACGTTCGTGTTGAGCCAGTAGAAGCTCCCCCTCTTTGCAGCCGTCGTGAAAACGGCCTCGAACACCTCGGGATCGTCCCAGAGAATCTTCGCGGTCCCCATTATCGTTGGTATCGGGAAGGTGAAGGGCTGGCCCTTAGCATCTCCCTCTCTGAGAACGTCAACAAGAGCCAGGAAAAACTCCTTTGCTTCCCTCTCGTAGTCCCCAAGCGGGCCAACCTCCTTCCCGTCGTAGACGGCCATATCGCCCGTGAGCATCTCCTTGGGAGCGTCGAGGGTCACCGTGAAGTTTGTAAAAGGTGTCTGCATCCCTACTCTGCTCGGGTAGTTGAGGTTGTAGACGAGCCTCTGAACGTGCTGGCGTATCTTCTCCCTGCTCAGGCCGTCCTTTCTTATGAAAGGCCCCGCGTACCACTCGACGCTTGAGAGGGCCTGAGCGCCGCTGAAATAGTGCTGCATGGTTATGAGGTAGTTCGCTATGTGGTCAACGTAGGTGTCGAAGTGTCTGGCTGGCCTTGAGGTTATAGTCGGCGTTCTCAGCCCCTTTTTGAGCAGCCTTGAGGTGCTGTGGCCTGAACAGTACGGTATGTACAGGCTGTAGGGGAGCTTGTGGATGTAGATATCTCCCGAGAAGTGCGCCTTCCTCCCGTCCTCTGGAACCAAGGCCGTGCTCTCCTTCAGGGCCTCCTCCATGACGTAGGCGAAGAATCCCGTTGGGCCCGGGTAGCGATTGGCGTTTTCGAGCACGTCCAGACTTTTCCAGCCGGCGTATTCTTGGATCACGTCCTTCTTCACTGCCTCCATTTTCAACACCTGGATAATTTATCCAAACAGAGTGAATGAGAAGGGATTTAATAACGATTGCCTTTGAACCGATGGTCATTACTCCATAAACGTGGCGATTTATGGATAAATTATCCAAATTAACCGCTTAATTATTGACGTTCCTACAGGTCAAAACGTCAGAAGAACCCCATACCCAAATAAAATGCGTCAGAATTTTGACATTTATTCAAAAATAGAAAGATTTTTCTGACAAAATGCTCCAAATCTGGACGGCATACCTTTTTAACCTCTCAACCAAGATAGAGCCCGGTGATCAGAAATGAGTGAAATTAAACTCGAATGGGAAAAGGCCCTCGAAGAGAAGGACTGCGAGAAGCTCTTTGAGCTCTTTGATGATTACATTGACTCAATCGAGGACGAGGAGACCCTTAGAAAGGAGCTTGAGCGCCTCAAAGAAGTTGCCCTTGAGTGCGAAGACCCCTACGACTTGGCCCACGAGGTAGCCCACGTTTACTCCCACCTCGGCGATGTTGAGGCTGGAATTGAACTCTACAAAAAGCTCGTCGAGATGAAGAAGGACGATCCCGAAGAGTACGCGACGGCGCTCTATTACCTCGCCGATGCATACGAGCACTTTGGAATGCCGGAAAAGGCAATCGAGACATATCAGAGGCTCCTTGAGCATGAAGAGAAAGTCCTGAAGAACGAGAAGGAGATAGGCCTAACTTTAGCGAACCTTGCGGTGAACTACGACGAGATTGGGGAGACAGAAAAGGCCATAGAGCTCATGGAGAAGGCCAGGGAGATATTCGAGAGACTCAACGACGAGAAGAACCACATGATAAGCCTCCTCGACTTGGCTCACTTCAAGTACGAGCTTGGTGAGTACGACGAGGCCGAAGCCCTGATAAAAGAAGTCCTCAGGAACCCGAGGGACGACGAAATAGAGATAAACGCCAAGCTCATTGAGGCCGAAATCTGGGCTGGAAGGGGAGACTACGATAAAGCCTTCAAGGCCCTGCGCGAGGCCCTCGTCAAAGCGATAGACGTGAGCGATGATATCTTTGGAATAGTCTTCGACACCCTGGTTGGTTTCATCAGCGGCCTCTTTGAGGAAGGCCCCTACGAGGCCGTTGCAAAGAACATGGAGGCCTTTGCAGAACTGTTCGAGGACGATACCGCTTACTTCTTCAGGGCTATCGGGGAGCTCGCCAGGTGGAAGGCGGGAGACAATGGGGCTAAGAAGCGCTTTGATGAACTTTATGAGAAGGTCGAGAACGAAGAACTGAAAGAAATCCTCGATGAGTGGAAGAGGCCGAAGCTGGCTCTCGGTCTGAACCTCTGACTTTTCTTTTCCTTTGGGGTAAAAGGCTGGGGTGTTATGCACAGAAGCTCATCAAGCTCCGATCACCATGTCGGAGACAGAAGCGTTCCTCCATATGCCGACCACATAAGCAGTGCGGTTCCAAAGGGTACTGTAAACTCATCGTAGGCCGAATGGATCGGCAGGCTCTCTAGGAGGGTGGCGACGAGCGCTATGAGTGTTGCGACGGTCCAATCTGCTTTTGAGCCAAGAACCGCGTGGGCTAACCATATTGCAAAGAGGGAGACTATGAACATCGTTGCGCTCCCTACGATGGTTTTCTTTTGATTCCAGGGAATTTTTGGTCCGCCAATGCTCATCCCCGCTATGGCGTTGCAGCAGTCGCCGAGAGTCGAGACCCACAGGGCCGCCAGCACGGGGAGCTTTGGGAAGACTGTACAGATTATTCCGAGGTTTACCCAGAATAGGAAGCTGCCAAGGTAGTTATCCCCCTCACTCTCCCTTGCCATCATTTCGTAGCTCAAACCTGCCACTGGCACCGTAAAAGACCAGCCACGCTTGAGTTTTAAATGCTGGAGTGTATACAGGAAAGCCAGAGACCAGACGACGATCAGTGTAACCCACCGTGGAGTGAAAAGAACGATGGGCGGCCCGAGTATGCCGGGGGATACGTGCCAGGCTTTTCTGATTAGTTCTTTCCTGGGAATCCGGTTCATGATTTCGCCTAATGTTGTAAGGGGTGCAGCTTTATAGGTTCTTCGGAATCACCCTCTCACTACCTGGAGGTTCATAAATGTTGAGCGAATCCGTGTGCCTATAACTCCCGCCTGTGTATTCTCTCCTCACATCCCGCCAGTCTGAGGGAGGAGAGAATTTTTCTGGCTTCTTCCTCGGTTATCCTGCCCTCCTCAACGGCCTTCTCAAGGAGGTATAGTGTGGTAAAGCACTGGGCCGGGAGGAGTGGGCTCCTCGTCAGGGCGTAGCTCTGCTCCCTCTTGTACATAAAGTGCCAGTCGAGCTGGGCCAGAACTATAAACCCGACAATCGCCAAGGCGTAGGCGATGCCCACGAACTCCCTGAAGGAGAACCTCTCCGCTATCCACGGGACCGAATAGAGCTCCTTGACGAAAACGAAGAGTATCATGAAGCTGTTGGCGATGCTGAGGTAGCTCGCTGCCCTCGTTATCTTCAGTTTCCACAAAACTAACAAGTCCCTCGTCCGTACGAGCTTTCTGATGTCCATATTCCCACCCGGAGAAAATTGGAAAAACGGCTTAAAGCCCTTCAGTCGAGCATAGCTAGTATCTTGTCGACCTCGTTGGAGACCTCAACGTCGAACAGGTGTATCGTCGGCAGGAGCCACCAGAGGCGGTACTGGTGGGTCTTGTCCTCCTCGCCGAAGTACTGGAAGACGAACCTTCCGAAGCCAGTCAGGTCTCTGTGGACGTCCCTGACAGCCCTTAGAACCCTCCTGACCTTCGGTGGGTACTCCTCGTAGGGAAGGGGAATACTCTTGACGAAGACTCTGTCCTTGAAGAAGTCCGTTGTCAGGCCGACGCTTCCCACGTGCTTCTCGAGCTGGTTGAACTTCTTCTCGGTCCAGAAGCGGTGGAGTATTAGTCTCGGGTCTTCCTTTGCCAGCGGGAAGTTGCCGTCCTCGGTGTCAAGCCAGAACTCAAGGTAGGGCTGACCCTTCTCGATGATTATTCTGGCAAGGAGCCTTGCATCTCTGGGAATCTCGCTCTGGGTTTCGCTGATGTAGTATTCCTTTCCTCCTTCCGTGTAAGTTTCCCCCTCTCCCCTGGTACCGGCCTTTGAGACGAAGTAAGCTTCCCTGCCGTCTATTGTCCCAAGGTGGAGATCGTAGCCCCAGGCCTTGAGGTCCTTAAACTTGAACCTCCTCTCAGCCGGGACGACGCCGGTGTTCTCAACTATGTAGTATCCCTCGAGCATTTTCATCACCAAAAGTTAATAAAAACGTTGGGCTTTTAAAGGTTTGCTTGAAAGGGCCAATAATCTAAAGGGTGGGTTGGCTTATTTCCGGCTTCCAAAGCCAAGAGTTGAGCACTTGGAACTTTTTCAGTAGCTCTTGAGCCCAACGGTTCTGGCCTGTCTTTCGCTCCACCGGTAGGCTGCGTAGCCTATGAGGACGTAGGAAAGCGACACGGAGGCGAGGTACAGTATCTGGCTTTCAGCCCCGGAAAAGCCCGATGCGACGACCTTTCTAAGGGCTTCGGTGGTTGGGGCGTAGGGAAGTGCCTTTGCCATGAGCTGGAGGGGCCTTGGGAGTATGCTTATCGGATACATAGCCCCGCTGAGGGCGAAGAGGAGCATCTCGAGTATGGTTACAAAGGGGCCTGGGTCTTTTAGATAGAGCACCAGCCCGGCGGCCGCTAAACCAAGGCCTATCATTCCTGGAATGCCAAGTAGGAGAACCAGCAGACCCTTCAAAAACGCGAGGGCATCGAGCTTTATCCCGAAGATCAGGACGAAGAGGGGGATGTAAACGGCCAAATACAGGCCGTTGAGGATCAGCCTGACCATTATGTTGCCGAGGAAGAATGTTATCCGCCTCATGGGCGCGGCGAAGGAGTACTCAAGGGTTCCAGCGTAGAGCTCATCCACCACGCTCCACACGAAGCCGCTGAGGAAGCTCATTGCGAAGCCGAGAACCATGAAGCCCAGGACCGCAAAGAGGATGTAGTCGGAATAGCCGGTCATCTCGGCCAGTGAGGAAGAGTACCTCCTTCCAGTGAGGCCTATCCCGATCAGGAGGGCGTTGCCCACGAAGAAGAAACCGGTAAGTATGTCGCTGATGAACCAGACCTTGTAGCTGAGGAACACCTTCCAGCTCTTTCTGGCAACCCCCATAAGGGCCCCAAGCTCCTCAGTAACCGCCATAGCCTATCATCCTCGCCGTTTTTTCAGCCCATCTGAAGGAGAGGTAGCTCACAGCCCAGTAGAGGGGTAAAAGGAGTAGGAGCCACGCTATTTCCCCTTCTATTGCCGAATAGGGCATTCCCACGAATACCTTTCTGACGGCGCTGGCCGCGTGGGTTAGGGGAAAGGCCTTTGAGAGGTTGGCAACCCATCCAGGAAGCGTGGAGAGCGGGAAAAAGGCCCCAGAAAGGAACAGGATGAGGAACTCGAATATCTGGGCGAAGGGCCCTATGTTCTTCAGCACCATCACGAGCCCGGCAAAGACCAGAGCGAAGCCGAGGAAAGCGAGGAAAGAAAGTCCGATAACGGGCAGGGACTTGACAACGACGGCTCCGGAGAGGGGTATCTCAAAGATAACCGCCCCCATAACGAACACTACTGCCATTATAACTGAATCCATCAGCATCCAGCTGAGGGAGAGCGCTACTACCATCTCCACCAAACCCATCGGAGAGACCACGTTGCTCTCGAGGGTGCCCCTCTGGAGCTCCCTCCTCACGCCCCACACCGATGCCTCCATAGGCGAAACGGAGACCCACCAGAGGACGTAGCCGATGAGGGCGTAGGTAGGGTAGTCGCCGACTCCAGTCGAGCTCTGGAGGAGGGCCGAGTACCTGCCACCCAGTACTGCCTGCCCAAAGTAGACGAACTGGAGGAGGAACACGAGGCCCACTATAAGCGAGCTCACGACCCTTAGGGGATACCTGAAGAACATCCTGAACTCCTTATCAATCACTGCTACAAGGGCCATGTCAATCCCTCAGCGCCCTTCCGGTGAGCTTTATGAAAACGTCCTCCAGGGTCGGCTCCTTCTTCTCGACCGAGAGTATCTTGGCCCCGGCCCTTATCAGGCGCTCCACAACTTTCGGCAGGTCCTCTTCGTCAATGCTCCCCCTCAGGACCAGCGTTCCCTTCTCTGGTTCTTTTTCCACCACTACGAGCCTCTCGTCTACCTCCTTGACTTTCTCGGGACTGAAGTCCTTGACCCGAATCTCAACGGCCTCCTCGTCCCTAACTAACTTTTTGAGGTTCTGGGGAGTGTCCATTGCGATTATCTTCCCGTGGTCGATTATTGCTATCCGGTCGCAGAGCTTTTCAGCCTCCACCATGTAGTGGGTGGTGAGAAGTACCGTTTTGCCCTCTTCCTTGACGAGGCTTTTAACGAAGTCCCTGACGAAGATGGTGCTCTGGACGTCGAGGCCGAGGGTTGGTTCGTCGAGAAAGAGGACCTCCGGGTCGTTTATGAGGGCCTTGGCTATGGCCAGCCTCTGCTTCATTCCCCTTGAAAAGCCCATCACCAGGTCGTTCCTCCTCTCCCAGAGGCCGACCATTTTGAGGAGTTCGTTTATTCTCCTCTCCGCATCGCGTTTTGGAACGTGGTATATGCTGGCGAAGTACCTGAGGTTCTCGTAGGCCGATAAGCGCCAGTAGAGGGTTCTCTCCCCCTCGGCTACCAGGTTTATGCGCCTCCTCACTTCCCTGGCCTCTTTTACGACGTCGTATCCCAGTACCTTCGCCTCCCCGCCGCTGGGTTCGAGGAGTGTGGTGAGTATCTTTATAGTGGTGGTTTTTCCAGCTCCGTTGGGCCCGAGGAGGCCGAAGAGCTCTCCCTTCCTGACGCTGAAGGTTATCCCCTTTACAGCCTCAACCCATTCGACCCTTCTGAAGGGAAGCGGTATCTTTTTGGGGTAGCTTTTTTTGAGGTTGACCACTTCAACGGCTTTCATGGCTGAGAAAGGTAACAAAAAAGCCATAAAAATTTTTTGCATGCATTACAGCCGAAAAACCTTTGGAGAGGGCAGGGCCCTCAGATCCTCGAAACGGTCTCGACTTCAGCGCTTTCCACGTTCTCGACCTGCCTGAAGAGGTCTGCAACTTCGTCGAATGAGTAACCCTCCTCGTCCCTTCCGAGGACGTAGAACTTGAGGGCGACGAGGCCGAAGGCTATCGGCTCCCTCTCGACCTTGGCAAGGCCGTACTTCTCGGGGATGACTGCCTTAAGCTTCTCCTCGAGCTCGTCGAGGTTTACATCCGGGTCGGTCGGCATAACCTTTATGACACCAACAAGGTTGTAGTCGCTCATATCATTCACCTCCTAATTCACGGCCCCTCCCAGCCGCAGTTGGGGCACTTGTACGGGACACTCAAGACCCTGCAGGATTCGCAGCGCCAGATGATCGCCTCGCCGCAGTTCGGGCAGACGAAGTGGGTGGCGTGCTCCCTTGGGGTTATTTCCTTTCCGCATGAGGTGCATACGGGTACCTCGAACTTCATCTCCACTGCGAACACCTCCAAGAAAGGTGGTTTTAATCCACTGGAGGGCATTGGGAGGGTTGTTTATAAGCTTTTCTCCGGAAGCCGTTGAAGTTTGAGAGCTGGTGTTGATGATTCCGGCACTTATTTCAAGGGGCTCAGTGTAAAATCCCTTTTTAAAGGAGCAAGCGGGGTCCACGGTTCAGAGCTTCTTGGAATTAGGTATTGACGAATAGGGTCGAAAACCGGAACTATGTTGTAAACACTTGCGCGAGGCTTGGTCAAAAGCGTTTCTCCTCTTTCTGAGCGTTGGGCTCTTCTGGAAGGCACTATTCGCTGGCTTCGCTTCCAAAAACTTCTTTGAGCACGATTTCAGCTTTCTTTTTAGCGCTCTTCGAGCGCTATACCATGAGAAAATCCTGTAAGATTGGCAGATTGAGGAGTAAACCCCTCATAAAAATTAGTATGTTCAAAAAGCATACCCTCCTTCCGCCAGCGCTTTCGTTAGAAAGGGCTGATGGCGGGCCGGGCGGGATTCGAACCCGCGGCCACGGGGTTAAAAGCCCCGCGCTCTAACCAGGCTGAGCTACCGGCCCATCCCCGATGTGTAACCGGGTGGAGCTTTTATAAGCTTTGCCCCGGGAAAGCCCAAGGTTTTTTAATGGTTTCTCACCTCCTCCAATTGGTGGAGCGCATGGGGAAACTTTCTATAAAGCTCATTGGAATCGAGTTTGAGAACCCGCTCATTCTCGCGTCGGGAATAAACGACAAGGTTCCGGAGCAGTGGATACGCGCTCATGAGGAGGGAGCTGGAGGCGTTGTCACGAAGTCGATCGGCATCGAGCCGAGGGAGGGCTACGACAACCCCACTATCGTTGAACTCCCCTATGGGCTGATAAACGCCATGGGTCTCCCAAATCCGGGCTGGAAGGGCTTCCTTGAGATGGTTGAAGGATACAAGTTTGACTTTCCGCTCATAGTCTCGATATTCGGAGGAACACCTGAGGAGTTCGCCTTCCTCGCGGAGAAGCTGAGCGAGGTAGCGGATGCTTTCGAGCTTAACCTCTCCTGCCCGCACGCAAAGGGTTACGGCATGGAGATAGGACAGAAGCCGGAGAATGTCCATGAAGTCGTCAAGGCCGTCAAAGACGCGACGGACAAGCCGGTTATAGCCAAGCTCACCCCCAACATAGACGATATAACAAAGCTCGGCTTGGCGGCAGAGAGAGCGGGAGCTGATGCGGTTTCAGCCATAAACACTCTAAAGGCCATAGCGATAGACGTCTACGCCAGGAGACCAATTTTGAGCAACAAGGTTGGCGGCTACTCCGGACCGGGCGTCAAGCCGGTAGCGCTTAGGGCAGTCTACGACCTCGCGAGAACCCTCGAGATACCGGTGATTGGCATTGGGGGGATAACGACCTGGCAGGATGCTGTGGAGTTTCTCCTGGCTGGAGCATCGGCACTTCAGATTGGTACAGCCGTTTCGCTCCGCGGCTGGAAGGTCTTCAGGGAGATAGCTGAGGGCATTGAGCGCTACCTTGAGGAGGAGGGGTTTTCAAGCGTGAGGGAGATAGTAGGTTTGGCTCTGGAGTGAGCGAAAGAGTTATCTAGTAGAGATATCTACTATACTACGGTGAGATACTATGCCACTGACGAAGGTCACCCGCAACTACCAGATAACGATTCCGGCTGAGATAAGAAAGGCCCTTGGGATAAAGGAAGGTGAATACCTTGACGTTGAGCTCAGAGGGGACGAGATAGTGATCAAACGGGCCAAAAGGAAGTGGAAAACCTTCAGGCTCGGCAGGAAGATAACCGAGGAGGAGCTTGAGAGGCTCGAAGAGGAGGCCATGGGGGAGGAAATGACATGGAGGCCGTGATAGACACCAGTGTTTTCCTATACGCGGCGGTTGAGGAGATGCCCCGCCACAGGGAGGCCTTTGAACTCCTGCACTCCCCCGCTCTGGAGAAATGGATTGTGCCAACCATTGTCATTTACGAAGTCGTCTGGAACTTCAGGAAGCTCGGCTTCTCAAGTGAAGAGGCCAGGGAACTCGTAGAGCAGATAGTTGAAGACGAGAGAACAAAACTCGTAGACGACAGGAGGTACCTGACAAAGGCGTTTGAGACCCTCCAAAGCCTTTCCTTAACACACTACAACGACTCGGTGTTGCTGACCATAGCTAAGGAAGTTGGGGCTCTTGCAACCTACGATAAGAAGCTTAGGAAGAGAGCTAAGAAACTGGGCATTAAACTGCTTCCAGAGGTGGTAGAATGAAGCGCGCGGTCGTTCTCTTCAGCGGCGGACTTGACAGCACGGCCTGCCTTTACTGGGCGAAGAAGAACTATGACGAAGTTATAATGCTCACGGCCAACTACGGGAGCAACGAGGAGAAAGTTACTAACAGGGTGGCGGAGTTCTTCTCGAAGGAGCTGGACGTCCCGCTCAAGATAGTTAAGCTTGACTTCCTCGAGGAGTTCTCGAAGCTCCGCGGGACGACGCTCGTCGGCGGAGAGACGCCGAAGGTTACTGGAGAAGAGCTTGAGGACATGGAAATTGCTCAGGAGACAGCCAAGAGCGTCTGGGTTCCGGCGAGAAACGTGGTTCTAATAGCGGTAGCAGCTTCGCTCCTCGATGCCCTCGGCGGCGGGGATATAGTGGTCGGCTTCAACGCCGAGGAAGGAGCCACGTTCCCGGACAACACGCCAGAGTTCGTTGAAAAGATGAATGAGATGCTCAGATACGGAACGATGGCGGAAGTGAAGGTCGTCGCGCCACTCATAGGCCTCGATAAGAAAGGGATAGCAAAGCTCCTGAAGGAGCTGAATGCCAAGTACGAGTACTCCAACTCCTGCTACATGCCCAAGGGCTTCACCGAGGACGGAAAGCCGATCCACTGTGGAGAGTGCGAGAGCTGCGTAAGGCGACATAGGGGCTTAATCGAGGGCATCGGGGAGGACAGAACGGTTTATGCTATTGAGCCGGGGATTTGAGTTTCTCAATTTCCCGAGCTTGCCCGAAACCGGGTATACAAACACACATCGAAAAAAGTTTTTATACATCGACGTCCATTACCATCCTGGTGATGAGCGTGCCTGAAATCGATGACATAAATTCCATACTGCGGAGTTTTAGGCCCGGAGAGACTGTGTTGGTGGAGTACACTCCAGCTTCTTCTCCTGAACTGCTGCTTTATCTCGTGGTATCAAGGGCGCTTGAGGATAAAGTCCCGGTTCTCATCGATGATATCGCCGACACCTTCTCCCAGTACGTAAAGAGGCTGGAGGTTAAGGGATTAAACGTTGAGAGCCTTTTAAAGGTCCCAGTTATAAAGATGGGCGGAAGAATCGAGACGGGAAACGTCATCGGGGGTTTTGACATAGAAAAGTACGTAAGAGACTTCAATCCCTACTGGGACATATTTGATAGTCACATGCCGGAGGAAACAGCTTGTAACCCCGTTTTGGGCGTATACAAGGTCATTTCGGCCCTTGAGGAGAGGGAGGTCAGGAGACTCATAAGGAGCATAGGTGGGGAGACCGGAAACAAGAGACGCTTTGCCCTGTACTTCGTAAACGAGCCCCTCCTGCGTGAAACGGTTCCCGAAGCGCTCCCACTTCTTGAGGAAATGGCGACGACCATCGTTAAATGGGAATCTGAGGGCGGCCTCTATAGGTTGAGGGTTGAGAAGTCTGCTAATCCCGAGATAGAGGGCACAAGCGTTACAATTAAGCTACAAGAGCTCTTGAAAGAACTTCTTTGAGTATCCTCATCTCTTTTCGTCAAAATACCACAATCCGCATTAAACCTCGCATCGAGCGCTCTTTCTGGGGAAAACGTCCCAACAACTCTGGAATTGGTCCGGGAATAGGACTCCACTGGAGGCTACCGCAAGATTTATAAATTACCCGTCTCCCCTTATCTTTGGACGTGGGGCGGTAGCTCAGCCTGGGAGAGCGCCGGACTGAAGATCCGGGTGTCGGGGGTTCAAATCCCCCTCGCCCCACCATTCTTCAAGTGCGGTGGTAGTCTAGCCTGGTCTAGGACACCGGCCTTCCAAGCCGGTGACCCGGGTTCAAATCCCGGCCACCGCACCAAACTTTGGGGAAAAGGCTCTTCTCGGACTATCCAGGTGCTCCTATCTCAGAATACCCTTTCTGCAATTGCCGAAAAGCTTATAATCAACTTTTGATTACCTAGTTCCATGTTAGAAAAGGAGAAAGAGGCCCTTGCGAAGAGGATAGCTGGCGAGATTACACTCTCCTCAGACCCCGGAAAGACCATGAGGAAGTGGAGGGAGATATTCGGAATAAGTCAGACCGAGCTTGCCGAGTACCTTGGGGTTTCTTCCTCCGTCATAAGCGACTATGAGGGCGGGCGCAGGAAGAGTCCTGGTGTTTCCACGATAAGGAAATTCATAGAGGCCCTCCTCACGATAGACGAGAAGCGAGGAGGAAACGTGATAAAGGCCTTTAGCAAGACCCTTGGAAGTGAACTTCCCACAAATGCAATCCTCGATATCAGGGAGTTTTCGCTCCCACTCACGATAAAAGACGTGGTTAAGGCCGTCAAGGGGGAAGTCGTTGCCAACATGCACCTCCTCGACAGAAGGATCTACGGCTACACCGTCATAGACAGTATAAAGGCTATCCTCGAGATGAGCAGCGAGGAGTTTCTGAAGCTCTATGGGTGGACTACCGAGAGAGCTCTCATCTTCACGAAGGTCAGTACTGGCAGGAGTCCAATGATAGCTGTCCGCGTCCAGGGGCTTAAGCCGGCAGTGGTTGTTCTCCACGGTGTGAAAAAGCTCGATGAACTGGCAGTCAAGCTTGCTGAACGGGAGGGAGTTCCCCTCGTTGTCTCCCATGCTCAGAGCGAGTCTGAGCTCATCCTCTCCCTAAGAAAGCTCGTGGAAAAAAAGGATTAGAGACCTCAATCCAGGCTCTTTTTTCTCCAGATGCCCTCCTCGGCCAGCTTCGTTAGCCTGTCCCTTATGTGGAGCAGCACGTCGCTGAGAGTTCTGCCGTTGTCGTACTCTTCTATGATTTTGAGAAGCTCTTCTCTGCTGTAGTCCTTCATCTCCCTCGCGAGCTCTATCATTCTCGGATAGGTCCTCACTATGTTGTCCACTATGGTTATGTCCGCCATCCTGGCGCTCCTTGAGAGGGGGTTCAAGTCAACGGTAACGACGAACTTGCCCATCCTCACAAGCGCTTCCGTCCTGTCGCCGTCTTCGAGCGGGACGAGAACAACGTCAGCCTTCCATATTCCGTTTTCATCCACCTTCCCGCGCTCGTGCTCAAGACCTGGGATTCTCTTCGTCGGGTTGATGCCGAGTATCTCTATCTCCGGGTCATACTTCCTCAACTCCTCTGCTATGGCCCTAACCCTCTCCTCCGTGCGGTAGAAGAGGTTTATCTCAAGCTTCGCGTTGAGGGCCTTTGCCAGCTCTATTGTCTCCTTTGGAACGAGAGCTGCGACGTTTCCGTTCACTGAGATTACTGGATGCTCAGCCAGAAGGAACTTCGCAACGGCAGCCCTCATGGCCCTCTCAGCCGGCTCTATCGTTTTCTCACCGATAAGGTAGTCAAAGGCCTCTCCACGTCCGTGAGCTATTAAGCCGGCCTTGGCCGTCATTCCCTTTTCCATTCCCTCGATTATCTTCTCACGGTAGTAGAGGCTCCAGTAGCGTGGGTGACTCCTCGGGATGTTCACCATGCTATCACCTGCTCACAGTTTGCTGAACTAACTAAAAAGTATTGCCTGTCGAAATGGAGCTCTCACCTTCCTTTAAAGAAGACCTCTCAGGAGTTTTTGGTGAAAATTTGGGTTCTAAACCTTTGGTTCAAAAAATGTATATAAACACCTTGCGTTCATAACCTAAAGTGAACAAGGCTGTTCACGTGAACAAGGTGGTGCATTATGGGGTATAAGATAACGGCCAAAGAAAACCTGTCCGTGATAGACTTCTTCATGGAGGTGGAAGCGCCGCACGTGGCCCGCTCTTGGAAGCCGGGGCAGTTCATAGTCCTAATAGTGGACGAGAAAGGCGAAAGGGTGCCGATGTCAGTCTACTATGCAGATAAAGACACTGGAAGGGTGGGCATGTTCATAAGGCGCCACGGCGTTACGACCTTCAAGCTCTGGTACGAGAAGCAGGTTGGAGACGAGCTTCTGAGCGTTGCCGGGCCGCTTGGGAAGCCAATTGAAGTCAAACACTACGGCAACGTTGTTTTTGCCGCCGATGCCGTCTGTGCCCAAGCTGAATGTTATGCCACACTCAAGGCAATGAAGGAAGCGGGCAATTACACCATAGCGATTCACAGCTTTGAGACCAAAGACCACGTCTATCCTGAGAAGTTTCTCTCGAAGCCTGTCGCCGATGAATTCTACATAACGACCGAGGACGGGAGCGTTGGGAGGAAGGGTCACTACCTCGACGTCCTGAAGGAGCTGATCGAGCAGGACAAGGTTGACATCGTTTTCGCGGGTGGAAAGCTCGGGAGCCTCAAGAAGCTCGCCGAACTAACAAGGCCCTACGGCATTCCCACGATAACCACCGTGAGGCAGATAATGGTGGATGGAACTGGAATGTGCGGCTCGTGCAGGATTCTCTACGACGGTGAGATAAAGTTCGCCTGCAGGGACGGGCCAATGTTCTATGCCCACAAGGTGGACTGGGACGACGTGATAAGGAGAGACTCCCGCTTTGCCGAGCAGCAGGCCTTCGCGAGGGAAAGATACCTTGCAAAGCTCCGCGAGAAGGGGGTGATCTGAATGGCCGTCAGGAGGAAGCTCATCAAGGAGAGGGTCCCGACTCCCGAAGTTTCAGTTGAAGAGAGGGTAAAGAGCTTCGTCGAGGTTAACCTCGGCTACGACTTCGCGTCGGCCGTGAAGGAGGCCGAGCGCTGCCTTCAGTGTCCTCCGGAATATGCTCCGTGCATCAAGGGCTGCCCAGTTCACATCAACATTCCCGGATTCATAGGGAAGCTCGTAGAGTACCGCGATGATCCTAACAAGGCTGTCAAAGAGGCCCTGAGGGTAATCTGGAACGACAACACCCTTCCTGCGGTTACAGGTAGAGTCTGCCCACAGGAGGAGCAGTGTGAGGCACCGTGCGTCATGAACAAAGTTGGAGACCCGATCAACATCGGCAAGCTTGAGCGCTTCGTCGCCGACTACGCGAGGAAGAACAACATAGAGGACCAGCTCCTCGAAGAGATGAAGCCAGCCGTCTGCGGAAAGGGCAGGGTTGCGGTTGTTGGAGCCGGCCCGGCCGGACTCACCTGCGCGGGAGAGCTGGCGAAGCTCGGCTACGATGTCACGATCTTTGAGGCACTTCACAAGCCGGGAGGGGTCCTAATATACGGTATTCCAGAGTTCAGGCTTCCGAAGGAGATACTCGACAAGGAGATAGAGAAGCTCAGGAAGCTTGGGGTCGAGATAAAGCTCGACCACGTCGTTGGGAAGACGGTGACGCTTGAGGAGCTCCTCGAAGAGTACGATGCCGTCTTCATAGGGACTGGAGCGGGAACGCCCAAACTGCTCAACATACCAGGAATTCTCCTCGACAGGATTTACTCTGCCAACGAGTTCCTCACCAGGGTCAACCTCATGAAGGCCTATCTCTTCCCCGAGTACGACGAGCCGATAGCCATTGGAAAGAAGACGATAGTCATCGGCGCAGGAAACACCGCAATGGACGCGGCACGCTCGGCCCTCAGGCTGGGAAGCGAAGTCACAATAGCCTACCGTCGCGGCCGCGAAGACATGACTGCCCGTATCGAGGAGATTCAGCACGCGGAGGAAGAGGGCGTTAAGTTCGAGTTCTTCCTCAACCCGGTTGAGTTCATCGGCGACGAGAACGGCAGGGTCAAAGCCGTTAAGTTCGAGAAGATGCGTCCGCTCGAAGAGAGGGACAAGCGCGGCAAGAGGAAGATCGTTGGAACCGGCGAGTACGTTACGCTTGAGGCAGACACGGTAATCATAGCCATCGGTCTCGAGCCCAACAGGATAATCAGTGAGGAGGCAACGGGCCTCAAGACGAACCCCGATGGAACCCTCGTCGTTGACGAGAACCTCATGACGAGCATTCCGGGCGTTTTCGCCGGTGGAGACGCGATAAGAGGAGAGGCAACCGTTATCCTGGCAATGGGAGACGGGAAGAGGGCCGCCAAGGCGATATGCGACTACATAGAGAAGAAGAGGGCGAAGGCCAACGCCTGACCCTTTTCACCATTCCCTTTTTCTTGATCCAATTAGAAGCCCGTGTTTGAGTATGTCCATGAACTCTGAGTTCACGAAGAGTTTTGTGAACTCCATGGTCTCATCGGGAGAAAGCCACTCAACGTCCTCTGGAACTCCCTCTACCCACAGGTAGACGAGCTCATCTCCTTCCCTGGCAAGGAGCAGGGTAAACACCTTTAATCCCCTTTCAAGGGCTATCTTCACTTCCCGCCCCACGAGGGATGTAAATTTTCCGAGCGGGGCAACGGCGACGAAGTACTCCGCCTCCTCGATCCTGTGACTCGTGTCCCTCATTCCGTATTTTGACGGCACGAGTATGTTTTCTGAGCCGAGCTTCTCATTGATTATCTCGACTATGGCCTTCTCTGTCCGGGTATGGTACAGCATCGTTGGTTCACTCAGATATATGAAAGGTCCGGTTTTCTCCTTCTTTTTCCTGAACAGTCCAATCATATGAACACCTCAGGTGGGGATAATGTCATCATCTCGACGTCAGGAGGGATGACACTCCTCATCGGTCGTTTTTCATTGTCAGGCTCCGTTTAAATACTTTACCGCGGGATTGCCTTCCTCTTTGAGGATGTCGTCAATGGAAACGTATCTGAGCTCTGGAAACTCGAAAAGATAAACTATACCCCCCTCTCCGTTACGGGCGTAGAATGCGCTTAGGGAAGAGTACTTTTTGAACCTCCTTATCTTCACAACGCAGTCATTTTTTGAATCCAGAAGCATCGGGCAGTGTCCGTTCAGCTCAATGTAGTCCGAACCAATATCACTCGAATATTCCCCCTTGTAAAGCCGACCTATGGGCGGGAACCAGTCGTACCTCGCGTCTATACCGTACCTCTCGTTTATCTTTGAGATTAACGCGTAGGCCACAACGTGCCAGTCATCGCAGTCCCCACAGCGGGTCACGACGTAGCGGGGGTCTTTAGTCGGACCGCCGGCACAGTATTTGTGCCTCTCAACCATAACCTCGTAGGCTGTGGCACGAAGGTATAGCACATACTCGTCTTTTGGAATTTTCTTCCCACTGAGCCTGGATTCGGCTTCCTCTATCACGGAATCGAGAAAATCCTGAACCACCTTAGATTTGAGGATCTCGGGAAGCTTCTCACGGGGAAAAGCGGTGTAGCTCCAGTAGGGATAGACGTAGGAGCTGTTCTGAACCCTGTAAATGTACTCATCCCGTGCATTGAGTGGCATCGTCTCGGAGACTGCACTATCAACAACACCAACGGTCCCGAGATAAAATCCTGTAAGGGCGTAAACACCCTCTATGGTGCTACTCATCAGGTCATCCCATGGAGGGCCCACTACCGGCAGCTCCCTGAGCCTACCCGTATTGTGGCCCACCAGTCCAGCCGTGAAAAATAGCACTATTATTGGGATTGCAGCGGCTCTATACACTCCCATACACCCAAAAATAGCGCAGGAGACTCTTTTAAATCTTGCGCCTCCTTCGGAGTGCGACTCAATGGATACAACCATTTAGGGGCTTCAAATTCGGGTGGTCATGCTTATTAACCCTTGCAAACAATGAGTGGCAGGTGGTAGAATGCGGGTGATCCCCCTTGCTGCTGAGAGCCTTGGAGTGAGGAGTTTGGCGACCTTCGTGGAAGCCGGGGGAATTAAAATTCTCATAGATCCAGGGGTGGCCCTTGGGCCAAGGCGCTACGGTCTTCCTCCGGCCAATGTGGAGATAGAGAGCCTGCATCAGATGAGAAGGAAAATCCAGGGTTACGCGAGGAAAGCCGACGTTGTAACGATCTCCCACTACCACTATGACCACCACACCCCCTTCTTTGAAGGCCTCTACGAGAGCTCCAGTGAGGCTCTTGCTAAGGAAATCTACGCGGGAAAGCTCCTTTTCATCAAGCACCCGAGGGAGAACATCAACTTCAGCCAGAGAAAGCGTGCCTGGGCCTTCCTCAAGAACGCCGAGCCAATAGCGAAAAAGATAGAGTACGCCGACGGAAGGAGCTTCGACCTCGGAGGCGTTACGCTCGAGTTCTCTCCTGCTGTCCCCCATGGGAGCGAGGGTTCGAAGCTCGGCTTCGTCGTGATGGTTCTCATCGACGATGGGAGGGAGAGGGTAATCCACGCCAGCGACATTCAGCTGCTTAGCAGAAAGGCTATCGAGTGGATAATCGATAAGAACCCCGACCTGCTGATAACCGGCGGGCCCCCAACTTACCTCGGCCCGAGGGCAGCAGGCTCTTGGGAAATTGGCGTTGAAAACCTCAACGAGATAATCCGCGAGACCAACGCCGAGATAATCCTCGACCACCACATAGTGAGGGATAAGCGCTACCCGGAGTTCTTTGACGAGCTTGAGAAGAGGCCCAAGACCTTCGCCGGCTACCTCAAGGTAGAGGACAGACCGCTTGAGGCCTACAGGAGGGAGCTTCACAAGATCGAGAAGGGAGAAGGGGCTGAGGTTCCTTTCAGACTGTAATCAACGCTTTCCCCTTATTCTGTTGTGTTTTGATACATGGCATTGGAGTTTATTATTGAAACATGAATTTTATCACATTGTTTAAATGCTGAATCCAAAAAATTTATAAGTATCTAAGGTAAAAACTAAGTTGGGTGGTATCATGACGACGTATGTGCTGTGGTATTTCAAGCCGCAGTACGGGAGCTACGCGGCCTTTGATACCAACATGCCGACCTCTAAGCTGAGGGATCTCGGGTTTGACTACATGATAGTCCTCCATGCCCCTGGTAGGGATGGAGAGTATGGGCAGATGCCGATGAGCGGTTACTCCTACGATAATGGCTACAACGGCGGCAAGCAGCTGGCACAATGGCTGGAACAAGAGGTAAACCCTGAACTCCCCTATCTCGTCGAGATTCCTGTACTCGTCAGGGATGATAAAGAGCAGTGGGAGCTCTTTAAGAACTCAAATTACACAATAAAACCCCGGATCAGAGGTTTGGACTACTGGAGGGGATGGCTTGATGGGGTGTATACCCATACAAGCGGACTTCAGAGGGGGTTCTACTGGAACTTAGAATTTCCTTGGCAGATTGTGCGAGCAGTGGTTTACGAGGAGGACATCATAGCTCTCTCTGAGAAGATAAAGGACTGGGGTCAGCAGTTCATCTGGATACCGTATGTAAACGATAGGGTAGATCTAGATAGAACTGATATAAAACTTCTATCACAGCACTTCACCCACGTTTTTGTCCAACCACATTATTATCAAACATGGCGGGACTACTACTCAGGAAGTTTACAGAAACCACCAGGTGAATATCCATATCTAAACACAGATGAAAAAGAAAGGCTTGATGAGCTAACCAAAGTTTTTAGATGGATAGAAGACATCCCGAATGGTTCTATCGAAATGGAAGTTGATGAGGCTATAAACTTATATCCGGATTTAGTAAACAAGGCATGTGACTATGTTAAAGTCCAGAAAAGAATTAAGGGGCACGTATGGCCCAATAGAGCTTACTACTACGGTACCAACCTGAGGAATGTTAACCTGGTGAGGGAGAAATGCCCCGATTGGTGACCTGCGCTGCCCTCGCTTTTGTCTTTATTTTTCTGATCGTGAGCCCCGCTCCAGCACTGGGCATTGAAAGTAGCTTAAAAATCGTGAACGCCTACCCGGCAGGCGATAAAATTGCGTTCCTGCTCCTCAACGAAACCTCGAACGGGTTCTACGGCGTGGTTTACGACGGCCGCTCCTTCGAGGCCGAGAAGCTCCCCTTCGGCAGGGAGTACATCGTGAGGCACTGGAATGGAAAATACTGGCTCCTTCAGAAGGGGAACACCGTAACAGTGAAGCTCTATCTCTACCGCCACGGCAAGTTTGAGCTCGTACACACCTTCCGTGGGGGAAGTGCGTGCACCGACAACGACCTTGATATCGCCTGGAACGGCAGGGAGTACTACATCACCTTCTTGGGGGCAGGGCCAAACGACGACCTCGCGCACGGGGAGTGTTCTTATGAGTTCAGGGACTACCTCCTGAAGGATGGAACAGTCTTACTTCTCAACGTCACGGGGCTTGAGAGATGGGTGCCCCAGCTCAATGCCTGGTTAGTCGTTGCTGATTCCTGGATCTATCTGGTTGATGAGAATGGCAATGTTCTCACGAAGCGCAAAATTAGCGAAACAGGCTGGTACTCAACTGAAATAGCCGTCGATGGTAACAGAACCTTCCTGGTAGTCTCGGCTGACGGTGGATGGGTTAGAATGTTCACCATAGAGAATTCGTCGCTGGTGTTGACTTACAATAGGAGGCTAGAAAACAGGACTCCAGAAAACGCGGGAATTTATCTACCCGATTTCTGGATCGGGAGCCCGATACTCTTTAGAGAATCTCAAAACGGTTCTACTGTGGCAGTCTGGGTGTTCAACGGCACGGACTTCGCCAAAATTCGCACTTTTGAAGACGAAAACGACTACACTGAACTCCACGCGTTAGTGACCTCCAATAAGGGCTACATCCTATCGACCACTCCGATTTTCGGGAATTCCGAGGGGGCCAGCCTAAGGCTTGAGCTGTTCGAGCTCAGGAACCTCTCGCTCGTTCCTGTAAACTCCCTTAACGTCAACGATTCAGTTGTTGGGATAGCGTACGTGAGGTATTACGGCAGTTTCGGAGCTGACTGGCCGTGGAGGACTCTATCTGGATTAAAAGTCGAACCGAGATTCCCTCTTGTAGTCTCCGGCGGAAGTTCGGTTCTCTTTTTTAATCTAACCCACGTCTTTAACCTCACATCGGGGGAGGGCGTTGAGCTGCCAGGTTCCCTAAAAGGCAGCGAGTACGGGGTGGTGTTTTGCTGCGGAGAGTGGTTGGTGTTTGGCGATGATAGCGTGTACGCCTTTAAGAACGGCGAATTCGAGAACCTGACTATCAAGATGCTTTCGTCATTGTACAAAAAACCAAGGAGTGGCATTCCGCTGGGGGCAGTTATCAAGAGCGGTCTTGCTGCTATTGCCGCGTTGGTGGCGGTCGCCATCCTTAGACGGAGAAACGATGGGAAGCGATGACACTGAGTTGTGGTGTGTCATAATTGGCTGTATGCTCTCTATGTTGAGAGAAAGCCCCCGTCCACGGGAACTATTGCCCCGTTCACGTAGCTCGCCAAATCGCTCGCGAGGAAGAGGATTACTCTCGCCACTTCATCGGGCTCTCCAAAGCGGCCCATCGGAAGGCGTGCGTTGAAGTGGAAGGATATGCCAATCTTCTCGGTGTCGAACTTCATTATCGCCTCCTTTTTGAGTTTCTTTACACCCTCCGTCTCTATGCCCCCTGGGACGACGACGTTGGCCCTTATTTTCTTTCCGTACTCCCTGGCTATGGCCCTCGTGAGGGCGACGACTCCCAGCTTTGCAGTGTCGTAATGAACGAGACCCCTCGCGAAGGGCAGGAATGCCTCGATTGAACTCACGTTGACGATAACGCCGCCTTCATCTTTCCTTGCCCTCACGAAGTGCTGGCAGGTCCAGAAGACGGAGTGGAGGTTGATGTTCATCACCCTCTCATAGAAGTTCTCATTAACTTCGGTAAAGTCCCTGAACCAGTAGACGCCCGCGTTGTTGACGAGGATGTCGGGCTCTCTCCCCTCAAGGGCCTTCCAGAGGGCATCGATCTCGACCTTGCGCGAGAGGTCAACGCGGTGGATGTTCACCTCGACGCCGAACTCTTCGGCCTCCTTCTTGACCCCTTTGAGGCCCAGCTCGTCTATGTCAACCAGCTCAAGTGACGCCCCGGCCTCGGCGAAGCGGAGTGCAGTTGCTTTTCCTATCCCAGAGGCCGCGCCAGTTATGAGGGCTTTCCTTCCGGCGAGGGATATGAGTTTGGAGATGGGATCTCTCATAGGAATCCCCATGGGTTAATACGGACTCATCCCTCATAAGGCCTGCGGAGACCAAAAACCCCTTATATGGAGGGGCTTAAATATTTTCCAAGGTGAGAGCCATGAGAGACTTCTACATCGCCCATGAAGAGGATATAAGGGCTGGAAGAACCACCGACGTTTACTTCATCCGAACCCAGAAAATCCTCCGCGAGAAGGGGATAAGGAAGAAGGTCTTCGCCGACGTTTCAACGACTTCACTTCCGCACGGCTGGAAGTGGGGAGTTTTAGCGGGGATAGAAGAGGTTGCAAAGCTCCTCGAGGGGCTCCCCGTGAACGTCTATGCAATGCCCGAAGGAACGATATTCCACCCCTACGAACCAGTTCTCCAGATAGAGGGCTACTACGACGAGTTCGGCATCTACGAGACGGCTTTGCTCGGCATGCTCAGTCAGGCGAGTGGAATCGCCACCGCCGCCCTCAGGATCAAGATAGCGGCGAAATTCAAGCCTGTCTACTCCTTTGGGATAAGGCACATGCACCCAGCGATAGCCCCAATGATAGACCGCTCCGCATTCATTGGTGGCTGTGACGGCGTTTCAGGAGTACTGGGAGCGGAGATGATAGGCGAAAAGCCCGTTGGAACCATGCCCCACGCGCTGATCTTAACAATCGGTGACCAGGTGAAGGCCTGGAAGTACTACGATGAGGTCATGCCCCCGGAAGTTCCAAGGACGGCTCTTGTTGATACCCTCTGCGACGAGAAGTTCGAAGCTTTAATGGCGGCAGAGGCACTTGGAGATAGGCTCAACGCCGTAAGACTGGACACTCCCGGCTCGAGGAGGGGCAACTTCAAGAAGATCGTGGAAGAAGTTCGCTGGGAGCTGGATTTAAGGGGGTACAACCACGTCAAAATCTTCCTCAGCGGCGGTCTTGATGAGGAGAGCCTTAAGGAACTGGCGGATGTGGCGGACGCCTTCGGGGTCGGTGGCTCAATAGCAAGCGCTAAACCGGTTGACTTCTCCCTCGATATCGTGGAAGTCGAAGGAAAGCCGAT
>JASGLT010000023.1 GCA_030156945.1 Thermococcaceae archaeon | reverse complement strand
TTAGTTTGAGGGGGTTAGCTGTCAGGATTTTAGGGGCGATTCTGGCCGTGAATCTGGACAGATTATACAACTTCACAGGTGGTGGGAACTAGGGTATAATAGTGAACCCCCGCTACGACTTCAAAGTTCACAGGCTGGATGGCAGCGAGAACATGAGCGCCAAGATTATAGGAGGGGATATATACCACATACCGGGGAACATCGAGAAAACGACCCTTAACTACTACGCTGGCTTCTGGATAATGCCATACGAGACCGTGAAGGTTGAGTTTAAAATAACCGACCAAAACCCCTACGTGGTTCAAACCTATGACTACCAGAGCCTCTGCGGCGACCAGGGCAAGATAACGAATGTAACCTACATAGGCGACGAGTTTGCCGGGGGTGTTATAGAGGAGCTTGACCAGGTTTCGCTAATTAGCTGTGGTGTTATTTACCCCCAGCTCGTAAACTCTCCGGAGATACTTTCTCTTGAATCAATGTTTCCGCTTCGTGATGAATCGATAAAGATACTGGATTACAAGGGACTCGTCAGGATGGTGCTCACAAACGTTCCTGGGAACCCCCACTCCTGCTCACCGGGAACCTGTGAAGAGGGGGCTTTCGGCGAGTTCGCAAATTTCACGGTGTTCTTCGCGGCGACGGTACCTTTAGTCTTCAAGGAGGCTAAGATGTACGACTATACCCCCGATTACACCATGACTCTTAAGGAGTATCTGGACACATACTACAGGAAGGAAAGCGATAGGGCTCCTCAGGGGGTTGAGGTAAAGCTCCCGGTGAGCATGTTCGGCCTCTCTGACAAGTTGATTACTGGCGTTTCGATACCCTCACTTCAGCCCGCTATACGCGGCAAGAAAAGCGCTCTGGAGGAGGAACTCCCCGTCTGGATAATAATGATGAAGGGAAGTGTTGAAATAACCTATTGGGTAAGCTGGAAGGAGTAGGGGGCGGTGAGAGGCAGTGTTCGAGGAAAAGGACAAGAAAAAGAAGGGAATGTCGTGGATAGACGAGATTTTGAACGAAGAGGAGGATAGTCTTGAAAATATTCTCCTGGGTAAAAATAAGAAAAAAGAGGAAGAGCTTCCTTTCGTAAGAACACCAAAAGTGGACCTCGAGGATATACTGAGAACTCCCACTACTTTTGAGGAGGCTGCGAAGGAGAGGGCGGCCGGTGCCGAAGTCCTTGAGGGCATTCTAGCAAAACCCGAACCCGTCCCTACGCAACCCAAGAGGGTCGGGGAAAGGCGGCCTGCCAATTTGAGATCAATACTTGGAACTCCTCCCGTCTCGGAACCTGAGTTTGTTGGGGAAGCCCAGGTATTGGATGCCTACGGTAACGTGAGGATACTGAAGGTTAAAGGAGAGCCCGTCCCGATTTACGAGGTTAAAATGCCCAGGCTAACTGCAGAGGAAGAGGAGATCCTTAAAAAGGTTAGAGAAAGGGCTATCACAGAAATCCAGATAGATCCTTCCGCCATCCCCGATCCTGAGGAGAGGAGAAGGGTCTTCATGACTGCAGTCAGGCGGATGATAAAGGAGATGGCTCCAACGATATCGGAGGGCAGAGTTGAACTTCTTGCGAGTGTTATAGTTCAGGCCATGATAGGCTACGAGCGCCTTGATCCGCTCGTTAGGGACGACAACCTTGAGGAAATAATGGTGATAGGTACCAACAGGCCCGTTTACGCATGGCACAGGCGCTTCAACATGTGTAAGACAAACATAGTTTTCTCAAGCGACCGGGAGATACTCAACATAATTGAGAGAATAGCAAGGCAGGTGGGGAGGAGAATAGACCAGCAGAGCCCGCTTTTGGACGCTCGTCTTCCAGATGGAAGCCGTGTTAATGCCACAATACCCCCAATAAGCCTTGATGGTCCAACAATAACTATAAGAAAGTTCAGGAAAGATCCGCTGACCATAATCGACTTGATAAAATACGGAACCCTGAACACGGATATAGCCGCCTTCCTGTGGATACTGGTCGATGGGCTTGGAGTCAAACCCGCCAACATTCTTGTCTCCGGTGGAACGGGTTCTGGAAAAACAACAACCCTGAACTCTCTCAGCCTCTTTATCCCTCCAAGCGAGCGTGTTATAACGATTGAAGATACCGCCGAGTTGCAGCTTTCGGTTGAGCACTGGGTAAGGCTTGAAACAAGACCTCCCAACATAGAGGGGAAGGGAGAAGTTACGATGGATGACCTCGTCAAAAACACACTGCGTATGCGTCCCGACAGGATCATCGTGGGTGAGGTTCGTGGCCCCGAGGCAAGAACCATGTTCACGGCAATGAACACTGGTCACGATGGCTGTATGGGGACAATACACGCGAACAGTTCCAGGGAGACAATAACCCGTCTTGAAAGTCCGCCGATGAGTGTTCCAAAGATCATGATTCCGGCCCTTGACATTATACTGATGCAGGTTCGCTTCCACAGCAGAAAGAAGGGTGCCATAAGAAGGGTAACTGAAATAGCAGAGGTTACTGGAATAGAGGGGGAGAACATCCAGCTGAACAAGCTCTATAAATACGACCCTGCCAAGGATGAGCTCGTTCCAACGGGAGTTCCGAGCAAAACCCTTAACACCCTTTCCCACCACACCGGCATGACTATCAGGGAGCTGGAGCTCGAGAGAGAGAAGAGAAAGGTCATCCTCGATTGGATGGTCGAGAAGGGAATAAGGAGCCTTGAAGAGGTTGGATACTACATCAGACAGTTCTACATCGATGAGGAGGCTCTGCTTGAGAAGATAGAAAGAGAGGGTAGCACAAAGACAAAGGAACAGCTTAGCGCGATACTGTGAGGTGGTAAAATGGGGGTCTTCGATGCTTTCGTGGATTTTCTGGAGAGACTGGGTGGTAAGACCATAGAGGTAGCTGAGAAACCCCTAGCGAGACTTCCTGAGACCAAGAGCGTCTCTGAAAGAATCAGGCTTCTCAAACAGCTCCAGCAGGAGGTTGAATCTGAGAAGGAGGAGCTTGAGAAAGAAAGGCAGCTGGAAGCGGTCATTGAATGGAGAAAGGAGGAGATCAGCAGGCCCTTCTCGGAGAGGCTGGCCGACATTGCGATCAAGTATCTCAGGGGCCCAGTGGAGAAGTTGACCACATCACTCACGGGTCTGGAGGAGGACCTTTATCGGGCCAGCATACTGATGCCGAAGGAGAGGTACGTTGCCTTAATGCTCATGGTTTCGATATTCAGCGGCGTCTTTCTCTTCCTCGTGGCCTACCTAATGTATCAGCCCATAGACATGTCCATACTCATTGGAATTCTCGGTTTCGCGGGCGGTTTCTTCTACATGAGGCAGTATCCCAGGATGGTATGGAGAAGGAGGGTCGTGGAGGTAGAGAAGAGCCTTCCCTACGCCTTGAGGCACATGGCTTCCCTGCTGAGTGCCGGTGTGGGTATTGCGGAGGCTATACTCTCGGTGTCAAAGGCCGACTATGGGGTAATATCTGAGGAGTTTGACCTGATTATAAAGGACATGAAAACGGGCGCGTCTTTTGAGGACGCCCTCACGAAGTTTGAGGAGAAAATGGGGTCGGAGAACGTTACAAGGGTTGTCAAGCAGATACTGCGTGCCGTAAAGTTCGGTGGAAATCTTGCCGATATACTCTACAAGCTTGCCGAGGACTTCTCCTTTGAGTACAGGATGAAGCTGGTCGAGTACGTCCAGAAGGTCAACGGTGTGGCCTTCGTATACATGTTCCTCACGATAGTCATGCCGACGATGTTCGTTGTTGGAATTCTGGCTGGCTCTGTCATGGCCCAGGCCCTGATAATGCCTGTCGAGACCTTTGCCCTCGTAATGCTGATGGCCTTCCCCGCGATCTCGTTGATAATCATTAACATGATCAAAAGGGCCGAACCGAGGTGATACCGAATGCCCAAGTCATCCCCCTCAAGGCTGGTCACAATTTTCGAGAGGCTCCTCCCCACAACTTGGCTCAAAAGGTATGAGCTTTTGATATACTCAGCTGACATAGACTTCCTGGCCTCAGAGTATCTCCTTATATCCCTTCTCTTGGGAGTTATAGCCGGTGCTGCGGTCGGGATTTTCAACACTCTATACGGGATTGGGGCTTTTGCGGGAGTGTTCTTCGGCATGGCCTACCTCTATCCTTACTGGAGGATAAATAAACGCATAGAGGACATGGAGAAGCGCCTTCCGGATGCGTTTTTCTACCTTGCGAGCTCCCTGAGGGCTGGTATATCCTTTTCAGAGGCTCTTGAAGAGCTCGCCACAGCGAACTTTGGGGCTCTGACGAAGGAGTTCAGGAGAACGGTTTCCGAGATAAAGAGGGGTAGGCCAACTAACGAGGCACTGCTGGCCTTTGCGCTAAGGAACAAAAAATCTCCGGTCATATACCGTTCAATGATGATCATAATGGAGGCCCTTGAGAGGGGTGCTCCACTGGGAGACGTGCTCGTTTCTGTGGCAAACGACGTTAGGGACCTTCTGAGGATAAAACAGGAAAGGAAGGCATCAACAGGCATGCAGACGATGTTCTTTATAATAATGAGCGGATTCATAGGCCCCCTGATCCTTGGAATAGTCACTCAGCTGATGGGAGTTATGACGTCGGAGGTCGGCAACTTCCCGATAGACACAGTACGCCTCATACTCCTCGGTTTTGTTGTGGCTCAGGCGGTCGTTTCAGGGCTGGGAATAGGGGTAATAAGGGAAGGGAAGTTCTCGGCTGGAGTGAGGTACAGTGCCCTCCTCCTCGTGCTGGGCGTTGTTATATTCAACGTCGCAACGAAGATAAACATTTCAATGTGATTCTTCTTTTTTCTTGACTTCTACCACTTCTATCTCGAAAACGAGGGTTTTCCCTGCGAGGGGGTGGTTGAAGTCGAGCTTAACGTTATCTCCGTTTATTTCGGCGATTTTGGCTATTCCCGAGTCAGTCATAACGTACAGGCCTTCTTGGGGCTCCAGGCCGGCGTTTGTAAATTCCGAGAGCGGCACTTCGACGATGAGCTCCGGAGTAGGCATACCGTAGGCCTTTTCAGGGGGAACTGTTACCGTCTTCTTCTCCCCTGGCTCCATCCCGATGATGGCCTCATCAAGGCCCTGGATTATCTCCCCAACCCCAACGTGGACGCCAATGGGGCCGTATTCCCTGCCCTCAACATAAATCTCGTGCTCTTTTGCAATGTCCTCGTAACTCGTGTCAAAAATTTCTCCATTCTCAAACCTGCCTATGTAGTTGAATACCACAAAATCTCCAACTTCAACTTTCATCTTCTTCAACTCCAAAAGTGTCTTCAGGTGGGGTAAGTTCAATCCTTTATAAGCCTTTGGGCATTCGGAAACATACTTGGGAAGTGAGGAAGATGAAAGGGAGTTTTGGGAGATAATGAAGGCGAAAAGGGGAAGTTCAAAGCCTAAAAATGGCAGTCTATTCCCTTGAGTTTATATGCCCTCAATCCCGGTCAGAACCTCTTCTGGGCTCCCCTGCAGGGCAACCTTTCCCGCCGCTATCACGATGACCTCGTCTGCGAACTCTATCAGGGGCCTCCATATGTGGGACACAGCAACGATGTTGAGGCCTTCTCTGGCCAGCCTGCCAAGGGTTTCGGCAACCTCCTTAATGCCCGTGAAGTCAAGGTTTGCAAGGGGTTCATCGAGAAGAACCAATTCGGGGCTCCCAATAAACGCCTGGGCCAGTGAAAGCCTCTTAAGCATCCCTGCGGAGTATTCGCCGACCTTCCTGTCGAGAAATGCTTTGGCTGAGAACAGGGCCGCTGCATCATCCACATTCCCGGCCCCTCTAAACTCCGCAATGTACTCAAGCCACTCCCTCCCGGTTCTGTGCCTCGGAAGTGCGGGAGGGTCGAAGGATACTCCAATTTTGGCCTTAACTCGCTCGTTGCTCCAGGGATTACCCCCAAGGACCTTAATCTCCCCCGAGGTTGGTCTGTAGAGGCCGGAGCAGAGGTTCAGGAAGGTGCTCTTGCCACCACCGTTAGGACCGAGGATCAGCGTAAAGCCCTCTCCGATATCCACGTTTATCGAGTCCAGAGCCACCAGCTTCCCGAAGCGTTTCGTGAGGTTTTTGGCAGTTATCATTTTCGCACCTCCCTCACCAACAGGAGCGCAAGCAACAGGGCGGAAGTGCCGCCTATTATGTACTTGATCTCGAGTATGCGCCTTGAGGGGTATTTTGAGGTCATTCTATAGGCGAGCATGACAGGCCTGTAGTAGCTCCTCACCTCGGCTATGTAATATCCCGAGTGTTCTATTTTGATATAGCCGTTGATCTGGCGCGTTGTGGTCTCGTTAATAAGGTAATGGCCGGTTTCGGGATCGTAGAGCGCCACGCTGTAGTTCCCGCCGCCGTTGGTCGTAACACGGAGAATCCCCGCGGAGGGGAGCACAAAGCCCCTGACCTGGCTAACAACGCCAGCGCTCTGCTCTTCGAGGGCTTTTTCCTGTAGGGGAAATGAGATGAGGGTGAATAGGAGTATCGAGAGCAGAAAAGCTTTTAGGAGTCTCACGAAACATCCCTCCATTCGCTTATTATCAACGTCGCTGAGATGAGGATTACCGGGAGGAGGATTCCAGGGTAGAACGTTGTGTTGAGGAAGGTGTTTAGCCTCTCTCCAGCATCCCAGAAGATCGTTTGCGCCTTCCCAATCCCGTTTGTCAGCACCATTGGTGGGAGAAAGTCCCAGCCGAGGATGGGGGGAATGTAAAGGGCCGCTGTCCCGCCCAGGATTGCTGCGAAGGTGTTGGGACTTACGAGGGCTATGAACGAAGAAACTGCCGAGACGTAGAGCACAGCTTCAAGCCAGTAAAGGAGCCAGAGGAGGAGATAGCGCTGTGAGAACATTCCTCCCACAATCATTCCCGGAGTATCCCCGTAGGCGTAAATGTAGGCCAAAAGGGCCGCCGTTGTGCTTGAGATGAAAAGAACCGTGAAGGTCGTCGTGAATTTGGCAAGGACCACCTCGTAATTCCGGACGGGGAGGGAGTATATGCTCTTGGCAACCCGGGTATCCCTGTCGTATCGGAGGGTCAGGGCGGAGAGGAGAACTCCTGTGAGAGCCAGTATGACAAAGCTCCGGTCATCGAGCCCGGGGAAGAGGTATGCCGTATTGATCTCGCCCTGGAACCTGGCGGTCTGGGGGGTTAATTCGGGGGGCATGTCGTGAACGTCTACGACGAACAGTTTGGTGTAGAACGCCACTCCGAGCATTAGGAGGCTGAATATGAAAATCAGACTCACGTAGGGGTCTTCGAGCTCCCACTTCAGCTGTTTATTGAAGCCCATTTTCGTCACCTCTTCTTAAGTTTGAGCATTACTATCGTCAGGATAAGGATGAGGAGTGGGGTGAGGAGTTTGATCGTGATGTTGGCCTCTTCTTTGGGGTTTGGTGAGGGTTTGGTTTCTTCTTTGGGGGTGGGGGTGAGTGTGGTGTTCTCTTCTTTTGGAGTTTCTTTAATCTTCTTGAGGGTGAGGGTGATTGTAGTGTTATCCCCGGGTTTGAGGTGAATTTGAGTGGTTTCATTCTCGTAACCTTCTAAAAACGCCCTTAAAACGTGCTCGCCTGGAGTGAGTTCTACACTGCAGGGGGTGGTGCAGGTTTTATTCTCGATTTCCACCCTCGCTCCCTTGGGCGTTGTTTCAATCCTGAGGAGTGGGAGGGGCTTCAAGCGTATTGTTAAGCTTTTTGACTCGTTTGGCGCGAGGAGGATTGTGAGGTTTTCTGGAGTGTAGTGCGGGGCTGAAGCGTGAATGTGGTGCTCGCCTGGGGGGAGGGTTAGGGTTGAGTTTTCGATGGGTTCTCCGTCCACGAGGATTCTCGCGTTTTCGGGGGTGGTGTTCAGGGTTAATCTTGCGGGGAGGGGCGTGAGTTTTAAGTGCACGCTCTCATTCTCCGGGATTTTGAACGCTGTTTTGGCCCCGGTGTTGTTCTTGAAGGCTATAACCTCGTACTCTCCTTCCGGGAGGTTGAGGGTCTGGGGCGTGGTGCCTTCAACCGTTACCCTTCCGGTGATTTTGAAGTGGGCTTCATCAGGCTCGCTCGTGAGTGTAACATCGTATAATTTCACGGGTTCTTCTTCGATGGTTATGGCTTTCATAGCGGTTTTTAAGTGGTATTTGAGGCGGTAGTGCTCGTTTGGTTTGAGTTTTATGACTGATGTGAGGAGGTATTGTTTGGCTCCGACGCTGAGGTTGTAAGTGTCGATTTTTGGAATGCGTTTAATCAGTATGATGTTCCCGTAATAATCAACTCCCGTCACGTTGTGAACTTCCTGCGGCACTACGGGGAGTAGTATTGTGAATGGAGTCACCATGCTGCTCGTGCTGACTGAGTAAAGGTACCCCGTGGAGTACTTAACGTCACAATCCACGTCCACCCTGCTGAAGGGCACGACGAAGCTTGCGTTACCTGCTATCGCCCCACCTCCCTGAAAGGAGGGGCCCGCTATCACGTGGAATATCTGGCCCACCGGCTCTCCGTTTATTACACACCGGGTGAAGGAGTTGTTGAGCATGAAAACGGCAAGGGTGTCTCCTTTGTCGAGTGCAGTTAGGGGGTAGGGGTGGTCAACCCAGTAGGAGGGAGACCAGCCTCCTCCGCATCCTCCTCCGAGTCCGAGGTGGGGTGTTTCGTTGTGGATTGGATGATTGCTCCATGAGTTGTAAGTGATTTTTGTTTTTAGAATGCTTGCGTTCCCTTCAATTAGTGTTCCCCGGGGGGTTTTCAGTGTGATTTTAATGAGTTTTGACGTGTTGAGGAAGACTTTAACTTGGAATTCAACTTCTCCTTCGGCTTTGATGGTGTAGTTCCCCGCGGGGAGGGCGAGGGTTATTGGGGTTTGGAATACTCCAACGTTCTGGATTTCCACCTGTCCAAAGTCCCCGGTGATGCTTAGAATGCCGTAATGCTCTTCAGCGTGAGTGTTTGGGAGGAGTGCGGTTAATAATAATGCCATTAGGAGTATTCTCTTCACTTTCTCCACCTCCAGATTGTTGATGTTATGAGGGTGAGGATTCCGATTAGCAAGTAGTACTTCAGGATTGAATCTGGTTTTACTCCACTCTCTTCTTTGGGGAATTCAATGTTAGTTTGGTAGAGAACAAACCCGTAAGGCCAGTACTCGCGGGAGAAATCCAACTCCTCATTCTTCTCAGCAGAATAGACGTTGTGTACGAGACCGCCAATTATCCCGAGAGCGTAAAATTCCGGGTAGGGGATATCCCTGATACCGAGGACTATTCCAGTGTCTATGTCATAGAGACCTTCGTACATAAGGGAGCCGCTCAGGTAGCCCCCTCCCTCTCGGGAGTATGCGATGGGGGGCTGGTTTGACCTGACCTCTATTACAGGTGGCTGGAAGGTTTTAACGAACGTGTGGACGAGTTTTTTGCTCCTGAAACTCACGTTGCCGACTATTAAGTCGTCGGTGCTGAATCCATGGCTTTTCAGGAGGGAGGACTTGAATATGAGGTCTCTCCTGTCCGGAAGGTAGTGGGGGAGTACGAAGAATGAGGGCCTCCCAATCCGGGTTCCGTTGAGGTAGTAGTAACCGTCCGTCAGGTTAAGCAGCAGCGCCGTGGTGAAGGTAACGTTTCCAATGTTGCACCAGGGAATTGTGGTGTTGTGGAGTTCCAGATCAACTTCAACCCATGCGGAGGTGTTGGTAACGTTTGTCAGGGTGAAGGTAACGAGGATTTTGTCTGTTACTATTAGGTCTCCGAGGTAGTCAGGATTCAAAATAACGTCCTCCTCGTCGGTGCAGTTCCGGCTCCTGAGCTTTTCAAGGAGGGTGTTTCTGGCTTGGTCCGGCATGAGACCCATAAACGGGAAGAGTTCATTTAGTCCCTCCCGGTCTTCGCTTGAAAAAACCACGTAAGTCACGTAAGTCCCGTTTTTGAACCATGGGGGACTTCTGCCCCATTAGCTGGAGTTGTGAGGAGTGTTAGAAAAAGTGAAAAGAAGAGGAGGGTTTTTAGGGTTTTCACCTCTTCACCTCCGGGAGTGCTCATGAGGGTGGCCAGGTGTGGGGAATCACTGCCCTCACGTAACTCTCCCTTCCCGTGTCGGGGTCAATGTAGTCAACCTCCGCAATAGCCCACTTCAGATTGGGGTCAACTTTTTTGAGGGATCTCTGGTTAGTTTCACCCCCGAGGCTTCCGCGACGAGGTAGGGTGATTTTGGCGTGGTTGTGGAGTCCTTTATTATCTGAACGAAGCGTCCGTTGCAGACGAGTACTTTCGCGTGCGCTCCGGCCCACACGAGGGTGTATGGGTCCCAGCTCTTCTCGTCAACGTCGTGATCCCAGGGCGTCCAGCAGCTGCTCCTACCCCGGGCAATGACGTATACTACTCAACACCTTAAAAATATTGCGGCGATGGATGGTATAACTAGATTATACAACACGTCAATAATTGGACGCCATTCTCCAGTCGTATTAACTTTGAGCTCACAGAAAGAATTGTTGGAGTCCGGGCTTGCAAAAGCCCGGAAGGCTTTTTGGAATAAAATGGTGAGAAGCTAACTGGGGGAGTTGGGGGAGAGCAGTCACTCCTCCGGCAGGATGTAGTAGAGGTAGTGCGGACTGTTCGTTATCTCGTCAATGAAAACTACTGTACCTGCCTTTGGAGGCTTCAAGTAATGGACTTCGCCCTTCCTAGTCGTCACTGCCGCAAAAGCGTCCCCCGTTCTAACCCTGTTGCCAACGTTGGCTATCAGAGTCTTTGTGAAGCCTTCGACCGGGAGTATCATGAGCTCGTCGCCCTTCTTAAGGTAGATTCTCGTTCTCCCGTCAGGCAGGACGAGTATGGCATCGGCAGTCATCTTCTGCTCCATCCTGTCAACGTAGAGGTAAAAGCGGTCATAAACCTCTTTTTTCAGAAATTTGGCTTTTGATGGATCTACGAACTCTGGAAAAGGTTCGCCCTTTTTAAGCCAGACCTCAACGTTATCCTGAATCACTACACACTCCTCTCTTGCGGCATTTTCCTCTATGCACTCCTCCTTGGACCGCTCCACATAAAGTCTGGGCACTCTCTCCATGTTCATCCCCCGGATATATCTCCAAATCTGTTTTAAACGTTGCCGACCGCTCTTTTACTCTTTGGTAAAATTTTTAAGAAGTCGCCTTTATAATTCCCTGAGGAAGATGTCCGTTAGAGTAAAGATACTGACAATCATGGCCCTTTTAATACTCCTTATGTCACTTATGATGAACTATCAGGTTGGAGTTTCTGAGGAGGTTAAAAGACCTGCGGGCACAAATTGGGTGGGCGTCCTTGTTTTGGTATTCGCCCTGCTTTCCCTCCTGGCCCTGATAAGCATATACCTCAGCTGGAGGGACCTTCCGTTAAAGGGTAGAAAGACGTACCCTCTGCGTGGATTCCAAGTTTGGGCGGTTGCACTTGGATTCGTGGCCTTTTTTCTGATATTTTTAATAAGGGGCTCTCCGCTGATTCGCATTTCGGCCAATAACACGTCAGGGGCCTCTAAACCAGCCTCCGGGGGTTTTAACTCAAGCATAGGGATGCCCGAGGGAAACACAACGGTGCATCAATCGAGTGGGGGATTGCCTTCACACTTTTTAATTTACGTTCTGCTCTTTGTACTCATAGCTGTCACGTCTTACTTTGTGATAACGTACTACAGGGACGCACTTAAAAAGAGGGAGCGCAGGGAGATGATGAGGCGGGCCAGGGCCTTCGATGAAAAGCTCGATGAACTCGGCCTCGATATGTTCAACGATCCAAGGGATGCTGTGATAGGCATCTATAAGAATGCCGTCCTGTGGCTTGAAGCCCTTGGATTCCCCTATAAAGAAAGCTGGACACACTGGGAGCACGCTAAAAGGGTCAGCTACATGAGGGAGGCTTTTATGGAGCTCACGAGGATTTTTGAGAAGGCAAAGTACGCTCCCCAAAAGGTCACTTGGGAGGACGCTGAGAGGGCTTTGGAGACATACAGGAAGATGAGGGGGGAGCTGAATGTCTAAAAAGTCCTTGGTAGTTATATTAGCCATCCCCGCTCTCTTGGCGATTTTTGGAAGCTCTTACGTTCTACGCTGGATATCGGTCCTGTTGCTTGGAATAATACTCGGGCTCTTCCTTTTTGGGGTTGAGCTCGAGGTTTCACCCCAGTTTTTTAAGAGGGGGCAGAAAAAAGTTAGAGCAAGCGATTTTGAGAGGATGAAACTCCTTATCGCAAAGGCCAAGAAGGGGGAAGTTGCGAGAAAGCTCGTGGAGGAGAAGATAATTGAAATCTATGCAACGCTCTCGGAAAACTACTCGGGGGAATATAGGAAGCTTAAATCCGAACCCAATGAGGCTCTCCGGCTCCTCCGCTCCGGAGGGGACTTCCTTGAAAACCTTGAGAAGGCCATAAAAGCTGTGGAGGCTGATCTGGATGAAGTTGGAAGATGTTAGTGAAAAAGGAAAACTCGTCCTCGAAGAAGTCAAGAAGGCAATCGTCGGAAAAGATGAAGTCCTCAAACTCATTCTAACGACGATCCTGGCCGATGGACACATACTCTTGGAGGATTTGCCGGGCCTTGCGAAAACTTTGATGGCCAAGAGCTTTGCAAGGGCACTTGGGGTTGAGTTCACGAGGGTTCAGTTCACCCCCGACCTGCTGCCAAGCGACATACTCGGTGTGAGTGTGTTCAATCAGAAAACGCTCGAGTTTGAGTTCAGAAGGGGCCCGGTGTTTACCAACATACTCCTCGCGGACGAGGTCAACAGAGCCCCGCCAAAAACACAGAGCGCCCTGCTTGAGGCAATGCAGGAGAAGCAGGTGACTGTTGAGGGTAAAACCTACGTGCTCCCCAAGCCCTTCATAGTGGTGGCCACCCAGAACCCTATAGAGCAGGAGGGCACCTACCCCCTCCCGGAGGCCCAGCTTGACAGGTTTTTGGTGAGGTTGCGTGTGGGGTATCCTGAAAAAGAGGAAGAAATGGAGATTCTGAGGAGGAGAATGGAGAGGAAGAAGGAGGAAGTAGACATAAACCCAGTTTTAACGCCGGAAGAAGTCGTTGAAATGCAGAGGGCAGTGGAGGAAGTTTACGTAAGCGATGCCATTCTTGAGTACATAACCGACATTGTCATCGCCACGAGGCAGGAAAAGAAGGAGGTTGAGGTGGGGGCTTCCCCGAGGGGTAGTATGGCCCTTTTGAAGCTTTCCAGGGCCTATGCTGCTTTGGAGGGGAGGGACTACGTGATCCCGGACGATGTTAAGGCCGTCGCAATTCCAGCCCTCAGTCACAGGCTGATCCTGAAGAGGGAGCTTTGGTATACGCGGGTCAGTCAGGAAAGCGTCATGGAGAAGATTCTGGAAAAGGTCCCGGTTCCCAAGTTCGAGTGAGGTGGAAATCGTGCAGGTAATCCCCCCTCTCCCTCCAGCCCACGGCACTCGTGAGGAGGAAACCAATTCGAGGCGGGAGGGGAGGCTGGGCCCGACTGAAAAGACTGTGGATTTGTTACTGGCATTTTGGGGGATACTGCTTGCTGCTTTTCTGCTCTTGCGCTGGGAAATGGTTTACCTTGTTTTGCCGATCCTATGGCTTCTTTTCGTGGCGGCCTTCTTCTTCAAACCCTCCCTGGATATTGAAGTCGAGAGGAGGGTTCCCCACGAGAGGTTCCTTGAGGGAAGTGAAGTGGATATAGAGCTTAGGATCAGGGCGAAGGAGAGGATTCCATCCCTCAAAGTCGTTGATGACATTCCCGAGGGTTTGGAAGTAGTTGAGGGAAGTTCTGAGGGAGTTTTCTCATTTAGGCCTGGTGAGGAGAAGGTTCTTCGCTACAGGGTGAGGGTTAAGAGGGGTATACACGAGTTCAACTGGGTAAAAATGGCATATTCTGACCCATTTGGATTCTTCAGGGCTGAGAAGAGGGTTGAACTCTATTCCGAGATTATAGGCGTCCCGATAATTGAAGAAGTCCCAACTCCTTACTCTACGAAGGGTACCAAAATCACCGCAGGCCCGCTACCATCCCCGAGGGTGGGGGAAGGCGTTGAGTTTCACGCGGTGAGGGAGTACAGGCCGGGGGACCCCCTGAAAATAATCAACTGGAAAGCAACTGCCAGGACTGGGGAGATAATGGTCAACGAGTACGAGAGCGAGAGGAAAGTTGACGTGATTTTTGTCGTTGACGCTTCCTATGCTGGAGAGCCTGTGCTGGACCATATGATAAGGGCTGCGGCCTCTCTGATGCTAAACGCCCTTAACACGGGCACGAGTTTTGGGCTGGTTCTTGCGGAGTCGGTTCCCCTCTGGATACGTCCCGACTACGGGAAGAGGCACTTCTTCAAGTGCATAGACATACTCAGCACGGCAAGGCCCGACAAGAACAACCTGATATCCTACCAGGTGGAGCATCTCATAAAGTCCCGCTTCCCCGCTAGGGCTCAACTTGTTTACTTCTCGACGCTACTCACGAAAGAGAGCAGGGAGGCGCTTAAAATCATGGCAGGTTATGGCTACAGGGTTGTCGTAATAAGTCCCAACCCCTACAGTGGCGTAGAGCCGGATAGCAGGGAAGAAGAACTCGCACTAAAACTCCTGAGCCTTCAAAGGAAGGCGACACTCAAAAAAATGGCGGCCTACGGGAGGATAATAGACTGGGACGTGAGGAAACCTCTTAAGGCCGCAATAGCGGAGGTGGCACCATGAAGAGACCCAGAAGACGGCTCATATCATTTATCCCGCTTTCTTTGGCATTCCTCCTTTTGGGTGAGATTAAACCCCAGACACTTTTGCTCCTGCCTGTTGCGCTCCTCAGCATGCAGTGGTACTTCTTTGGTTCCCTCTTCATCCTTTTAGTGGGAGTTTTTCTAATCTACTCGAGAACGGGGGGAATTTACGGTCTGGCAGCGATGAGCCTGGCAGTTCTGTCAATCGAGATGGCTTACCTTGATCGGGAGAGAGCCCCAAGGGGCCACTACATCGTCCTAATTGCGGCTATACTCCTATCGATTCCCTCCTACCTACTCCTTGAAGCCTTGGCTCCCATCTTGCCCAGTGTGGAAGTTACCGCCCTTGCGGCCCTTGTCCTGGTTTTGGCATACCTGTTTGCGCTTGAGGTCGGAAAGGGCTGAACTCAATCAGTTTGGGGTTTTGTGGGGATAGTAATGCTTTTCCAACTCTCCGTTCAGATGTTCATCGAAAAGGTTTAAAAGCTCGGACTCGAAATTTTTTCAAAAATAAGTGGGTGATGAAAATGGAGACCGTTTTCCAGAACGAAACGATAAAGGCCATTCTTGAGAAGTACAGAAGGATATGGGCCATCGGGCATGCCCAGAGCGTCCTCGGCTGGGACATGGAGGTCAACATGCCAAAGGAGGGTATCCTTGAGCGCTCGGTGGCCCAGGGAGAACTCAGCGTCCTCTCCCAGGAGTTCCTCCTCAAGCCTGACTTCGTTGAGCTCGTCGAGAAGGCGAAGGGAATCGAGGGCCTCAACGAGTACGAGCGCGGCGTTGTTAGAGTTCTCGACCGCTCGATAAGGATAAGCAAGTCATTCCCGCCCGAGTTCCTCAGGGAGATGAGCCAGGTTACGAGCCAGGCCACTAAAGCCTGGGAAGAGGCCAAGAGGAGCGACGACTTCTCGAAGTTCGAGCCGTGGCTTGACAAAATCATTGATCTGGCAAAGAGAGCCGCTGACTACCTTGGCTACGAAAATGAACCCTACGATGCCCTGCTCGACCTCTTCGAGGAGGGCCTCACCACCAGGGACGTAGAGAGGATGTTTGACAAGCTCGAGAAGGAGCTCAAGCCGCTCCTCGACAAAATCATGGAAGAGGGTAGGGTTCCGAAGGAACACCCGCTTGAGAAGGAGCGTTACGAGAAGGAGCAGATGGAGAAGGTAAATATCTGGATACTCCAGAAGTTCGGCTTCCCGCTCGGAGTTCGCTCAAGGCTTGATGTCTCAGCCCACCCCTTCACGACTGAGTTCGGAATAAGAGACGTCAGGATAACCACCCGCTACGAGGGCTACGACTTCAGGAGAACCATCCTCAGCACCGTCCACGAGTTTGGACACGCTCTATACGAGCTCCAGCAGGACGAGAGGTTCATGTTCAGCCCGATTGCTGGGGGAGTTTCCCTCGGAATCCACGAGAGCCAGAGCCGCTTCTGGGAGAACATAATCGGCCGCTCAAGGGAGTTCGCCGGCTTAATCTACCCGGTGCTTAAGGAGAACCTCCCGTTCATGGCGAACTACACTCCCGAGGACGTGTACCTCTACTTCAACATGGTCAGGCCGGACTTCATAAGGACTGAAGCGGATGTCGTTACCTATAACTTCCACATACTCCTCCGCTTCAGGCTCGAGAGGATGATGCTAAACGAGGGCGTTAAGGCGAAAGACTTACCCGAGCTCTGGAACGAGGAGATGGAGAGGCTTCTCGGAATAAGGCCGAAGACCTACGCCGAGGGAATCCTCCAGGACATCCACTGGGCGCACGGAACGATCGGCTATTTCCCGACCTACAGCATAGGAACGCTCCTCGCGAGCCAGATATACTACCACATGAAGAGGGACATCCCGGACTTCGAGGAGAAGGTTGCAAGGGCCGAGTTCGAGCCGATAAAGGCCTGGCTCAGGGAAAAGATACACCGCTACGGAAGCATCTACCCACCGAAGGAGCTCCTCCAGAAAGCCCTCGGCGAGGAGCTGAACCCGGACTACTTCATCCGCTGGGTGAAGGAGAGGTATCTGTGATTTTTCTCCTTATTTTCTGTCCTGTTTTTTGCGTTATTCTTTGTGTCCTGATGTGTAATGTCTCGAAATTTATTTAAGCACATTTAACCGATAATGTGGGAAGGTGACGTCTTGTGAAAATGAAAAAGACGACTGCAAGCCTTGGCGTTGTTCTCCTGTTTTTGATGAGTCTTGGAACGGTGCCTTTATCAAATGTGAACTATGCAGCAGCGCAAGAAGTTCCTGCACTCTGGGCTCGGAGTTACGGAGGAAGCAGTTACGATCGAGCTAACGCCGCTGTTGTAGCTCCTAATGGCGACGTTATTGTAGCTGGATTTACATGGAGTTTCGGTGCTGGATTCTTGGATGCTTGGGTTCTTCGTCTTGATGAGAATGGTAACGTGAAATGGAGTAAGACTTACGGGGGAAGTGGTTTTGATGTTGCTTTCGCTGTTGCCATAGCTCCAAACGGTGACATTATCGTTGCAGGGGAAACTGATAGTTTCGGCGCCGGTGGGGGTGATGTTTGGGTTCTTCGGCTTGATGAGAACGGGAACATAAAGTGGCAGAAGACTTATGGGGGAAGCGATGAGGATTATGCCTTTGCGGTCTCAACAGCCCCAAACGGTGATATTATCCTCGCTGGCATGAGTGATAGTTTCGGTACTGGTAATGGTGATTTTTGGGTTCTCAGGATTGATTCTGAAGGAAATGTGAAATGGAGCAAGACTTATGGTGGAAGTGATTTTGAGGTTCCCTATACAGTTGCCACGGTCCCAAACGGTGATATCGTTGTAGCTGGATTTACATGGAGTTTCGGTGCTGGTCGGTTTGATGGTTGGCTTTTGAGGCTCGATGAGAACGGGAACATAAAATGGCAGAAGACTTATGGAGGAAGCGATGGGGATAGCTTTGGTAGTGTTGCCATAGACTCTAATGGGGATATCATTGTGGGGGGTTGGACTGAGAGTTTAGGGACTGGTAACGGCGATGCCTGGGTTCTTAGGCTCGATGAGAACGGGAACGTAAAATGGCAGAAAACCTACGGAGGAAGCAGTTATGATGGAGCTAGCGCGGTTGTCATTAATAAAAATACTGGAGACGTTGTTGTTGCTGGGTACACTGAAGGCTTCGGCGCTGGTGGGAGTGATGTTTGGGTTCTTAGGCTTGATTCTGAGGGAAACGTCATATGGCAGAAGACGTAGGGAGGGGACGGTTACGATCGGGCTATAGCGGTTAATATTGCCCTTAATGGGGACATTGTAGTTGGAGGATCCACAAGTAGTTTTGGCGCTGGTGGGGACGATTTTTGGGTTCTTCGTCTTCCTGAGGACGGGGATCTTCCCTCTAATGGCATTAAAGACCCAGAGTTTTCCGTGGGGGACACCAATGCAGAAGTAACCATTACGAGTGTTACCCCATCTGAGAGCAGCGCAACGGTCGTGGAGACGAGTGCTTCCGTGGAAGTCACTAACGTAGTTCCACAGGAGGCCAGCCCCACAGTCAAAACGCAGTACTATCTCGAGAGACTTGTTAGTGAATCCCCTAACCCTAGCACCTCCAATAAAAAGTCACAATACACTTATTGGTTCACGCTCTCGTACTTGTGGACGGGTTGGTTCTTTAATTGTCATAAGGAGTTCCCTGGGCTTTATGAGAATGCTACTAAAGCGGGAGTTGATAATGAGACATTGGTGCTTGCCAGAGAATTGCATGAGAACGCTACACTGTTAATGTTGAAGGCGTGGAGGGTGGAAAATTTTAAGGATGTGAAGGAGGCTCTTTGGAAGTACAGTTTGTTTAAGAGGGGTATCCCGCAATTGTGGATGATTAGGAAAGCCTTCCTACTGGAGAGGAGAGCCTGCGAAATCCTTGAGAGGGCTCTTCAGGCTCTTTAATCTTTTTGTTTTGCTCCTACATTTTCTTTCCTTGCTTTGGCCCTTTGGAGTTGTCCCGAGCAATGCTTAAATATGATGCATGCATTCAATACACTGGTGAGGTCAATGGTAAAGACAATCACGGTTTCCGATGACGTTTATAATGAGCTCCTCCGCATCAAGGGCAACAAGTCCTTCAGCGAGCTCTTCAGAGAGCTTTTGAAGGAAAGAAAGGGTAACGCCGATGCCCTGAGGCACATAGCCGGCATTTTGAGCGAAGAGGAATATAGAGAAGCCAAAAAGAAGATCAGAGAAATTGAGGAGGCGTTTGAAGAATGGGGGCAGTCCTTGATACGAACGTAATAATCGAGGTCGCCAGGAACAGGGAATTTCTTGATAAAGTTCTTGAACTCGATAATACATTCTACATAACGTCGATAACCCGCTTTGAACTCCTGGTGGGCCTCCCAAGGAAAGAGGAGCTTATATGGCTGGATTCACTCATTGAGCTGCCATTTGACAGGAAATCCGCGGAGATCGCCGCTTACCTCTATAAAAAGCTGAAGGACAAAGGAAAGCCGATGGGGCTGAGAGACCTCTTTATCGGCGCCGTGTCGCTTGCCAACGAATTGCCTTTAATAACCATGGATAATGACTTTGAAGTACTGAGGGAATTCGGGTTAATAGTGAAGCCCCTCAAGATACCAGAAAACGACCAGAGTATTTCATCCGCTGGGTGAAGGAGAGGTATCTGTGATTTTTCCTTCCTTCTTTTGGTGATCTGGGGATAAGAGAGGAAAATGCCTGGGTTTTGAAAAGGATTTACAGAGTTTTAAGCAAGGAAGAATTCTGGAGCGCTAAGAGAATCTTTGAGAATCTGAAAAAGAATGGGAACGCTTTTATGAAACGCTTATGTGAGAGGCTCCCCTATCCACGCAACGGGCTCAACCTCTATTGCAGCAACGCCGTACTTCCTCTCCTTCTCCTCCGAGTAGAACCTTCTATAAATCTTCAAGCCCTCTTCGATGCTCTTAACTCCAGGAAGAACGTTCTCAAGACCTTCCTTCTCCAGCATCTCCCTGAACGACGAGTAAACCCTGATGTCCTTGACGACGCATACGAGCTTGTTCTCAAAGACTATCTCGTCGCCGGGCTTGATTTTCTGCCTCTTTTCATCGTAGAGCCTCCCCTCGATTTTCTTCTTTCCCTTGGCTATCGCCCTTAGGTATTCCTCCTGGAGGCCCATCTTCCACCTTGCCATCCTTTCACCTCATAGCAAATAGCGAATAAGCCCTGGACTTATCCTTATCAGCCTTGCAAGTAGCTTTGGACGCTTTATTATTGCCTTGGCGGTCTTAAAGTGGTCGTCAAATTCAGCCTGGCTCTCAATGACCTCTATGCCTTCCCTGCTCCCGAGCACCTCGAATATCCTTTCTATATCATCCTGGGACAGTTCTCTGAAAGCTTTCCTGAGTTTGAGTCCAAAAGAAACCTGCTTCTTTATCTCCCTGCAGAGCTTCTCGTATTGGCTCAAATCTCCGTTGTTGATTGCTTTCCTCAAGGCGTGGGCGCAGAATGCACCGAAAACTATTCCGCCTCCGGTGGTCGGTTTTATCTGGAGGGCAGCGTCCCCGAGTAGGGCAACGTTTCCCCTGACCCAGGGTTTCCTCCAGCCCAATCCTATGGTTCCGGCTTTGTATTCCACCGCAGAAGTCTCCTTGAGCCCTTTAATCCTTAAAAAATCTCTAAAAGCTCTTAAACTTCCAAATGTGCCAACCCTTGCTATTTTTTCGCTGATGGGGGCTACCCAAAAGAAGAAATCAGGATTTACGTCCTTGTTGACCCAAACCTCCACCTTATCCGGCTCAAAGCTCCCCAGAACTTCTACCTCGTACCCCGTAAGGAACTCGGCCTGGGAAGTTGTTCCGATAGACTTTGCTACTGTGCTGTTCACCCCGTCGGCTCCAACGTAGAAGCTGGCCTCCACCTCCATCCTCTCTCCGGGCCTCTGGACAATTGCTCTGCCCTCCTTGAAGCCTATGAATGAAGTGCTCATGTAGTAATCCACGCCCTTGGCAACTGCCTCCTCTGCCAGCCTCCTCTCAAGAGTCCTCCTGTCCACGACGTAGGCCTGGGTTGTGGGGCGGCCTACTTCAAAGCTCTGAATCCTTGAATAGAAAATTGCTCCCTTTAGTTCGTTTAGAATCGCCTCTTCGGGAAATCCGAGCCTCTTGAAGTTTTTTGCGCCTATAACGCCCGTGCAGGCCTTCCCGCCAAAAGCCCCCTTCCTCTCAACAACGGCGACCCTGAAACCATCATCTCCAAGAAGATTCGCAAGGTAGTTACCAACTGGGCCTCCTCCGATTATCAAGACATCATACCTCATTCTCACACCCCGAATGGATATGTTTTTTAGGCCTAAAAAAACCTAATCCTTGGGTGATTCGATGAAGGTTATGGTAACTGGTTTTGAACCTTTTGGTGGGGAGAGCACAAATCCCTCATGGGAGGCCGTGAGGGGACTTCCGGAAGAGATAGGCGGTGCTGAAGTGGTTAAGTACAAGCTCCCGGTTACTTTTAAGGGAGTCAGGGAGCTCATACCGAAGCTCATCGTGAAGGAAAGGCCCGACATCATCATACTCACGGGCCAGGCTGGTGGAAGGGTCAACATAACCGTGGAAAGGGTTGCAATAAACGTAATGGACTCGGAGAACCCCGACAACGAGGGATACAGACCCGAAGATGAGCCGGTGTTTGAGGGGGCACCCGCTGCTTACTTCGCAACAATTCCCGTCAAAAAAGTAGTATCGGCAATAAGGAATGCGGGAATTCCCGCATCCATCTCAAACACCGCTGGAACCTACGTCTGCAATGCTGCCATGTTCACAGCCCTACACACCGTTGAAGTTGCGGGCATGGGGACCAGAGTGGGATTCATCCACGTCCCATTCTCCTTTGAGCAGGCCCTCCACAAACCTCGGCCGTCAATGCCGCTGGAGGTCATTAGGAGGGCCATTGAGACGGCCGTGAGGGCTTCCTTCTCGGACTGAAAACCTTTTTAAGTTCTCCCTTTTAGTTTCAACCAGAACCCTGAAGGGTGAGGAGCTATTCTGATTTTTGGGATAGATGTGATCGGCGAAAATCCAAAACGCTTTGCATTGGTAAGCTGGTTCAACGGTAGGCTTGAGAGAAAGGGTGAGTTTACACTCTATCGGTTAGCCCGCTTCATACGGGCGAAGAGGCCCGATATAGTTGCCATCGACAGCGTTACAGAGCTCGGTGATGATTTAAGGAAGTTTTTGCGAGCCCTTCCAGCCGGAACAAAGCTCGTCCAGGTCACGGGAAAACCCGGCGAGCAGAGAACCCTTCAGAGCCTCGCCAAGGAGCACGGCATAAGGACGGGCGACCGCTTTGACCCCTACGAGGAGGCCAAGCTGGCAGCCCTTCTCGCGAGTAAGGGAGTCGGCTATGAAGTCCTCGCCTTTGAGGATGAGGTTATTGTGAAGGTAACCCGCGGCAGAAGCCACGGAAAGGGCGGCTGGAGCCAGGATAGGTACAGGAAGCGCGTTCACAACCTCGTGAGGGACAAGGTGAGGGAGATAGAGGACAGGCTGAGGAGAGCTGAAATACCCTTCGACCTTGAGACCGAGGAGAAGGACTACGGACTGGCCAGGGGCGAGTTCCGGGTATACGCCAGCAGAGAGGAGCTCGCCGGCTTAATACGGCCGATGAGAGGCGGAGACGTTGAGGTCAGGATTCAGCCCGTCGAGAGGGCAGAACTTGGCTTTGCTCCGTTGAAGAAGGAAGAAGCTATAAAAGAGAGGAAGAGCATCATAGTCGGCATAGATCCGGGAATAACCGTTGGGATAGCGGCGATAGACCTCGACGGCAGAATAGTTGCCCTCCACAGTGAGAGGAACATGCCCGTCGGAGAGGTGTTCCGCTTCATCAGCGAGATTGGACACCCCGTTATAGTTGCCACCGACGTCTCTCCGGCTCCAGGCTTTGTGGAAAAGATAGCCCGCTCCTTCAAGGCCCAGCTCTTCGTCCCGAGGGAGAGCCTCCGCGTGGAGGAGAAGAACGAACTCCTCAGGGATCTGGGGATAACCGTCGATGACGACCACCAGAGGGACGCTCTGGCAGCTGCATACAAGGCCTACCTCAGGATAAAGCCGAAGCTTGAGCACATAGACGCCCGTTTGAGGGAGGCTGGCCTGAGCAAGAAGTCCGATGAGGTTAAGGCTCTTGTCATAGCTGGCTACAACCTTGGGGAGGCAATGCAGAGGGTAACCCTGAGGGAGAGGCGGAAGGAGGAAGAGAGGGAAGAGCCAGAGGTTGAGAAAAGCTTCGATGCCGAGCCCTACCTCAGGAGGATACGTGAACTTGAGAGGAGGATTGAGCTCCTTGAGAGGGAGAACGAAGAGCTGAGGGAGATTATAAAGGAGCAGAGGAAGACGATAGGAAAGCTCGAGCGGAAGATAGCCGACTACGACGAGGAGGTAAGGAGGAAGGTTCTGCGCGAGCGGGAGCTGGAGGCGAAGGTCAAGAGGATAGAAATCCTTGAGAAGCAGCTGAGGGAAGCGAAGGCCGTCATCGAGAGGCTGAGCAGGGATTTGGTCCAGGTCAAGAGGATGAACGTTATAGAGGTTCGCGGCTCGGCCGTTCCGCTCAAAGTCCTTAGAGTACTCAGCTGGGGCGAGCTTGAGAGGATAGAGCGAGAGGTTGGCTTAAGGAAGGGCGACGTCCTCTTCGTGGTAAACCCGGCTGGGGCTGGAAGGGCAATAGCGGAGGAGCTCGTTGAGAAGGGAATAAAGGCGATAATAACCGAAAAGCCCCTTCCGGAGGCGGTGAAGAAAGTTCTCCGCGAGGCTCACGTCCCCTTCTTCACGAGCGAGGAGCTTGACGTTAAGAGAGTAGATGAGTTCGCCGTTGTTGAGAGGGAGACGCTTGAGAAAGCCATTGAGGAGCTTCTCGCGAGGTGGGAGGGGGAAGACCGCGAGAGGGAAGCTGAAAAACTGCTCCGTTTGGTTGAGGAGTACAGAATTGAGAGGGCCAAAGAGCTCCAGAGGAAGGCCAGGGAGGAGCTTGAGGAAGAGAAGAGGAGAAAGAGAGAAATGTTTTAAGCCCTAAGGCCCTAAATAGGCAGGTGGTGGATATAACAAGTGAGAGTGCAATAATAAAGGGCTCGATCTTCGTTGTCTTCCTGGGTTTTCTGACGGCCGTCATCAACGGAAGGAGCGACCACATATACCGCACTCTGGTTGCCATGCTCGGTCTCTCTATTCCGCTGATTCTTCCCAAGAATCTCCCGAATCCCCCTGAAAAAGCCAAACCGTTCCTTTCTCCAGTCTATGATGAAAAAACGATGGCAGTCCTCGCTGTTTTCATAGCCCTCCACGTCTCCCTCGTGAACGTGCCCTTTACTCACTACGACCTCTTCCATCGAGACTGGAGAAACGCGGACATGGTAAGCCACTTCTTGGGCGGTCTAACCGTCTGGCTGATCGTCGCCCAGATTTTATCAGAACTTGAGGGGATCGGCCTCAAACTCTCCAAAAAGCAGGTTGTCCTTTACGCCTTCATTGTCTTCTACGCCCTCTCCATGGGCTGGGAAGTGGCTGAAAAGCTGAGCGAAAGCGAGATAAGCTTCATCCACGAGACCTTAGCCAACAAAGCCAGAGACCTCCTCATGGACACTTTAGGCGCGCTCTTCGGGTGGTGGATGGTAGAAAAGAGAAGGTACCCGTTCGGTTTGGGGAGGGATTAGCCTGTATTTTTAACCCTGCGATGCTCAAATAAGGACGTTTTGCCAATGCTCTCTTTTGGGCTCCGAATTGGTGAATATCGCTGTTCAGAAAAGCTTATTATTGTGAAGAATTGAACATTGACGGTGGCTCAAATGAAGGTGTACTCCTCTGGAAGGGTGAATCTAATCGGAGAACACACCGACTACTCCTACGGCTACGTTCTCCCCATGGCGATAGACCGCTACACCGTCATAGAGGGAGAGCCGCACGGGAGGGTGGAGCTTTACTCGGAGCACTTCAAGGAGAGCGTGTCCTTTGAGCTGGAAAATCTGGAAAAGGGAAACAACTGGGCAGACTACGTGAAAGGAATCTACTGGGTTCTCCAGAGGGAGGGCTATGAAGTGGGGGGCATGAAGGGAAGGGTCGGGGGGAGCCTCCCGCTCGGCTCCGGCCTCAGCTCCTCCGCGAGCTTCGAGCTGGCGGTGCTCGCTTTCCTGAACGAGGCCTATTCCCTCAATCTCTCCCGGCTCGATATGGCCCTCCTTGCCAAAAAAGCCGAGAACGAGTTCGTTGGCGTCCCATGTGGAATACTCGACCAGTTCGCGATAGCCTTCGGCAGGGAGGGGAAGGCCATATTCCTCGACACGGAAACACTTGAATACGAGTACCTGCCGTTTCCTGAGGACCTTGAGGTTCTCGTGTTCTACACTGGAGTGAAGAGGGAGCTCGCCTCCTCGGCCTACGCGGAAAGGAAGGGGGCAATCGAGGAGGCCCTCAGGGTTCTCGGAAAGAGCTCCTCAAAGTACGTGACGGAGGAAGAGCTTTCAAAGCTCCCGGAGAAGGAAAGGAGGTACCTCGGCTACGTTGTCCGCGAGAACTCCCGCGTCCTTGCCTTCAGGGACGCCCTTAAGGAGGGGGACGTTGAGGCCATGGGTCAACTCATGGTCGAGGCCCACAGGGACATAGCCGGGAACTACCACGTCAGCTGTGAGGAGCTCGACTTCTTCGTGGAGAAGGCCCTCGAACTCGGCGCCCTCGGTGCCAGGCTCACGGGGGCGGGCTTTGGTGGCTCTGCCATAGCCATCGTGGAGCGTGGAAAGGGCGAATCCCTCGGAAAGGAAGTCGTAGGGCTCTACACGAAGGTCTTCCCATGGAAACCAGAGGTCTTCGTGGTGAGGCCCTCTGAGGGGGTGAGGGTTCTATGATGTCCCTCGTCTTCCACGGCAACCTCCAGTACGCTGAAATCCCGAAAAGCGAAATCCCGAAGGTCATAGAGAAAGCTTACCTCCCCGTCATCGGCAGGCTCCTCAAGGAGGAGATTCCCTTTGGGCTCAACATAACCGGCTACACGCTTGAGATCCTCCCCAGGGAGGTCATAGAGCTCGTTAGGGAGGGAATCGGGAGCGGGCTTATAGAGATAATCGGAACGAGCTACACCCACGCCATACTCCCCCTCCTCCCGCTTGACAGGGTAGAGGCCCAGGTTCGGAAGGACAGGGAGCTCAAGGAGGAGCTCTTCGAGGTTTCTCCAAAGGGCTTCTGGCTTCCGGAGCTCGCCTACGACCCGATAATCCCCGCCATACTGAAGGACAACGGCTACGGGTACGTCTTTGCGGACGGAGAGGCGATGCTTCTCTCTGATCACCTCAACTCCGCTGTGAAGCCGATAAAGCCGCTCTATCCGCACCTCATAAAGGCCCAGCGGGGGGAGGGCAACGTTTTCCTCAACTACCTCCTCGGCCTCAGGGAGCTGAAAAAAGCTGTGGAAAAGGCATTTCCCGGAAAGGTAACCCTTGAGGCTGTCAAAAACATCGATGCCGTCCCCGTGTGGGTGGCGATAAACACCGCCGTGATGCTCGGGATAGGGCGCTTCCCGCTCATGAGCCCAAAGAAAGCGGCGAACTGGCTGAGGGGTAAGGACGATGTACTGCTCTATGGGACTGACATAGAGTTCATCGGCTACCGCGACCTCGCCGGGAGGAGAATGACTATAGACGGCCTTCTTGAGGTGGTTAAAGCTCTCAACGTCGAGCTCTCCCTACCCTCGGAGCTGAAGCACAGCGGGAGGAAGCTCTACCTCAGGACTTCGAGCTGGGCGCCCGACAAGAGCCTTAGGATATGGACGGAGGATGAGGGGAACGCTCGCCTGAACATGCTTACCCCCTTCGTTGGGGAACCTCTTGCCTTTCTGGCTGAAAACAGCGACGCCCGCGGGTGGGAGCCCCTCCCCGAGAGGAGGCTCGACGCCTTCCGGGCGATATACAACGATTGGAGGGGTTCGAAATGAGGGATTTAAGGAGAAAGGTTTCAATAGCCCTGCTTGTATTGATGGCCGTCTTTTTGATGGCCGACCAGAACCTACTGCCGCCGAACTACCAGCTGATAATGGAGGAGTTCGGAATAAGCGAAGCCAAGATGGGACTTGTATCGTCAATATTCGTGGCAACGAGCGCTTTGATAACGATAGTCTGGGGCTTTCTGTCGGACATAAAGCAGAGGAAGAAGCTCCTCGTCATAGGCGTGCTCCTCGGTGAAATCCCGTGCTTCCTCACTGCCTACGTCACCAGCTACTGGCAGCTCTTGGCCATGCGCTTCCTCACGGGGATAGGCATAGGTTCCATAATCCCCATAGGCTACTCCCTCATAGCCGACATGTTCGAGGAGTCCAAGAGGGGAAGGGGCTACGCCTACATGGAGACGGCCTTCGGCTTTGGGACTCTCTTCGGAATGATAATGGCCGGAATGATAGCCGGCTGGAGACTGCCGTTCATGCTCGCGGCTTTTCCGAACTTCATCCTCGCGCCGCTCTTCTACTTCATAGCGGAGGAGCCCAAGAGGGGAGAAGGAGAAAAGGAGCTTCGAGAAGTCCTTGAGCAGGGCTACGAGTACAGGTACCGGCTGAACATGGAGACCATAAAGAAGTCCTTCAAAACAAAGACAAACCAGCTCATCTTCCTCCAGGGAATCATCGGAACCGTTCCGTGGGGCATCATAATGTACTGGCTCATCTCCTTCCTCCAGGTGACGAGGGGGATGGACAAGGGCACCTCAACCTTCGTGCTCCTCATCATAGGTCTCTCAAGCGTCCTTGGTAGCCTCATGGGTGGGCTCCTCGGTGACTACTTCGAGGCAAAGCGGAGGGGCGGAAGGGCCATCTTAACTGGAACTGCTATATTCATTGGAATGCTGGCTTCGATAGGCATAATCCTCTACCCGCTTCCCTCACAGCTTGCCGCCAAGGATTGGGCGTTCATAGCGATATACTCGCTTCTCTTCATCCAGTTCGTGTCCTACGCCGGGCCCAACGTGAGGGCGATAGTCTCCCAGGTAAACCTCCCCGAGGACAGGGGAACGATATTCGGCCTCTTCAACATCCTCGACAACGTCGGAAAGGCCACCGGCCCGCTCCTCGGCGGCCTGCTGATAGAGTGGCTAATGGGTATGGGCTACTCAAAGCCCCTTGCCTACCAGTACACACTGCTCATCGGGGCGCTCTTCTGGATACCGTGCGCCCTAGTGTGGCTCTGGATAAAGAAGACCTACCCGGAGGACAGGGACGCGGTGAAGGCAATATTAAAGAAGAGGGCAGAGGAGCTCCTTTCAAAGGCACCTGCCAATTAGTCCCTTTTCTTCCTTTATCTTTCTGCAAGCTTCCTTCAGCCTCTCCGCGTTCTCCTCCGGGACTGAATCGTACGTGAACTCCCAGGTGCCCATCTCTATTCCCGCAGCGAACTTCACCTTGTTTGCGTCCCTAAGGATTGGGTAGAACTCGATGTGCAGGTGGTAGAAGGGATACTTCCCCTTGAACGGCGCCTGGAATATCATCATCGTGTAGGGCATCCCCCTGTCGAAGAGGGCATTGAGCGTTGCGGTGGTTGCCCTTATGGCATCTGCCAAGTCCTCGCTCTCCTTCCCGTCGAGCTGGGTCAGGTACTGGATGTGCTTCTTCGGATAGACGTGGAGCTCGAACGGCCAGCTCGCGAAGAAGGGCAGGAAGATCGCGAAGCTATCGTTCTCGTAGACCACCCTCCCAGCCTTGCGCTCCTCCTCAAGGATCCTGCAGAAGAGGCACTCGCCGTGTTTCTTAAAGTGCCTCCTCGTGTTTTCCACCTTAAGCCTCGCCTTGAGCGGTATGAAGGGAAGTGCATAGAGCTGGCCGTGGGGGTGGTGGAGGCTCACTCCAATCTCCTCGCCCTTGTTTCTGAATATGGCCACGTAGGCTACGTGCCCGTTTTCTTTGAGGGTTCTGGTCGCTTCCTTCCACAGCTCCACGACCTTTACCATCCCCTCCATGGAAAGCTCGTCGAGGTCGTTCAGCCCGTGCTCCGGCGTCTCGACTATTACGCTGCACTGACCAATTCCCCTCGCCTTTTTGTAGAACTCAACTTTCTCCGGCTTAGGGGCCTCGAAGGAGAGCATCGGGAAGCGGTTAGGGAGAAGGAGCACCTCCCAGCCGTAGCCGGTCTCCTCAGTACCGGGACAGAAGGGACAGAAGTCCTTCGGCCTCCAGGGGCGTTTTTTTCTCTCGGCTGAGACCATTATCCACTGCCCGGTTAGGGGATTGAACCTAAGCTCCCTCATTTGATCACCGGCGGTGCTTCTTTTCGATCCTTTAAAATTTTTTCATCATCCGAAAACAATTTATACCACCCGTGCGTTTAGATGTGCGGTGCTGTCCAATGTTCCCGGAGAAGTTTTTGTTTGGCACTTCAACTGCCGCTCACCAGGTTGAGGGTGACAATAAGTGGAACGACTGGTGGTACTACGAGGGAATAGGCAAGCTTCCGTATAAATCAGGTAAAGCCTGCAATCACTGGGAGCTTTACAGGGAGGATATAGAGCTGATGGCAGAGTTGGGCTACAACGCCTACCGCTTTTCAATA
>JASGLT010000051.1 GCA_030156945.1 Thermococcaceae archaeon | reverse complement strand
TGTTAGTTTGAGGGGGTTAGCTGTCAGGATTTTAGGGGCGATTCTGGCCGTGAATCTGGACAGATTATACAACTTCACAGGTGGTGGGAACTAGGGTTTTTAATACCTTTTTCCAACTCACGACCATGTTAAACCGCGCATATGAAGACCTAAAATATCTACTCAACAGAGGGTACCGCAAAAAAATTGCGCTCGACTTCGTGGGCAACCACTACCGGCTTACTATCAGGCAGAGGCACCTTCTGGCAAGATGTGTTTTTTCGGATGAGTGGATTCAAAGGGTGGGCGAAAAAGTTCTAAGGCCGGAAAATCTCAGGGGAGCGGTACTCGGAGTGGATGGATTTAACGTGATAATAACCCTGGAGTCCATCATAAAGGGGAGAGCAATTATTTGCGAGGACGGTTTCGTTAGAGACCTGGAGTACAGGAAGAGGTACAGGCCAACCGAAAAAACGCAGGAGAGCGTAAACCTTGTAGCGGAGGCCCTTTCAGAAATCCAGGTGAGCAAGGCCGTGTTCTTTTATGGTGCCTCAAATCCCCGTAGCGGGGAGGTTAAGCGCATCACGGAAAGGGCGCTGGAGCGGCATGGTATTGATGGGGAGGTCAGGCTGGTGAGAGCTCCAGATTTTGAACTGAAGTCCTTTGAGTACGTTGCAACGGCGGATGTGGCGATTATAGAAAAAGTTCGGGGAGTCTTCGATCTGGCGCGGTATGCCGGGAGAAACTTCAAAATTCTGCACTTCAAAGAAGTGCTCAATGAGCCGAGGTTCTAATCAATCCCCCTGAGGTGTGAGCATGCTCGATGGAAGGAGTGTCACAGTCATAATTCCGGCATACAACGAGGAGAAGAATATCGGAGAGGTTCTCGACAGGATTCCTGAGTTCGTTGACGAGGTTATTGTGGTTGACGATGGAAGTGGAGACAACACTTATTCAGTCGCTTATGAGCGCGCACTCAGAAACCCTCGAATAAAAGCCCTGAAGCTCGAGAAGAACAGTGGGAAGGGGGCTGCCATGAGGGAAGGCATAAAGCACGCTAATGGGGACGTCGTGGTCTTCATGGACGCCGACGGCCAGCATCTACCCGAGGAAATAGAGAAACTTGTAAGGCCGATAGTTGAGGGGAAAGCGGACATTGTAATAGGCGCAAGAAAGTTTGAAGTTGCTGGAAAGAGGCCCATTCACAGAAGGCTGAGCAACATAATAACTACCAGACTCATCCGTCTGAAGCTTGGACAATACGTCTACGACACCCAGAGCGGGTTCAGAGCGTATAGGAGGGAGTTTCTACCCGAGATAGAGAGCGACCGCTACGAGGTGGAGACCGAGATGCTGATAAAGGCTGCAAAGAAAGGGGCGCGAATTAAAGAAGTCCCCGTGAGCATGATTTATGGAAACGAGAAGAGCAACTTCAAGTTTGAGGATGTTCTCCGCTTTTTAAGAGTTCTCATAAAGTTCTGAAGCCTGGTGATTACGGTTGTGTGAACATTCAAGTCAATTGGATATTTTCCAAAGCATCCGGGTATTCTGCAGGGTACGGGGTTAGACACTTGGGGGAAGCAGTAAGAGTAGTGAGGTCTGGAACATTTTTGCACACCCTATTTCAAGCCCTCATGTCATGGATGCATGATCCTTTGGGCAATATATTGTAGGTCAGTGTAGTTTCGGCAGTCGCTTGTTGCAATCTCTACACTTTTTTAGAAATTTTCTAACAAAATCAGAATATCATTGTGAAATCCACAACAAAGTTTAAATACTATCACAACTAATTCTCCAATGGTGGATAGGACATGAGAAACGCATTTCCATCAGCACGTTTAACAGTGAGGGGGGCTCGTGAGGATGCCGTCGCTGTCATCCTTGCCCTCCTCGTTATGATGGGGATAATCCTGTCCAACATAGCCTTTGGAGGATATTCAAATCATGTGGTCGTTGAAAATGGTAACCCCGCAGTCTATCAGCTTGAGGGCACTTCCTGGAGCGTGGTTTCCCTATCAATAAGTTCTGACGAACCTGTAACGGTATGTATAACCAATGGAGGTGATGCGTCAAAAGCTCTGGGGAACTGTGTATTCCTTGAGGAAGGCATAACGTCCATGAAAAAAGTCTGGCGTTTCCCGACATCGGGCAGGTTTTCAATGGTTATAATTCCAGAGGGAGATCAGAAGGCCGTTGTTGCCGTCAAAATAGTTCCTTTGTTTGGATTTAGGGGGCTTTGACGACTTTTGGATTATTTTCAAAATGACTTTTTATTTTGTCGGCTTTTATTCCTCCAAAGATTCTCACCTGAATTTTGGAAGGCCATAGAAAAGTTTTGGAGCCGGGACCGGGATTTGAACCCGGGACCTGCGGATTACGAGTCCGCCGCCCTGCCGAGCTAGGCTACCCCGGCATCTCCACTCATTGGATTTTCCGACTGTTTATAAGCTTTACCCACCCACCATCGAGAGGCGGGCAAGGATTTCGGTAAGGAAATCCGAGTTGATTGCAACCACAAGAACTATTATGCCCAGAATGAGGTTGAAGAGGGTAATCCGTTTCAGATAGGAAATCTCATAGGAGTAGAACTTCCAGGATATGCTTCTGCTGTAGCGTTCAGCGATTTTAACTGCCCCTAAACCAAGCAGAAAGCCCGTAAGCACATCGTATACCCAATGGTGGGCAAGGAATACAGTTGAAAAGGGTATGAGTGTGTTAATCCCAATTAGGGCCTTTGCCACTCTCCTTTCCCTGTACTTCCAGAAAGTTAATATGTTTATGGCCGCTATGGCGTTGTGAAGGGATGGGCACACGAATTCCTGCCTTGTGAGGAGCGTGCTCTCAGTTAGATATCCAGGGATATTATAAACGACGTGGGGGGCGTAAACGTGGAAAACCAAGTAGAACGCGCCCGCCAGTGTGTATGAGGCCAAATAAGCCACCATAAGCTGATCAGACGCTTCAAGGTCACGGAGATACAACAGGAGGTACGCCACCGCAAATGCTATTGAGCCCGTAAAGCCAAGGTAGTAGACACCATTAAAAAGTGCATTGAGAGGAGCTATCGACTTTGTGAACTCAAGAATCGTGAGAATTGATGATTCCGAAGTTAAAGGGAGCTTCAGCAGTTCCCCCGTCAGGTCAACACTCCATTTACCCAGGAGACCGTATGCAACCCCGAAAAACATCCAACCAAGGTAGCTGATAAGGAATGCATTGAGGCGGAGGAGAACTTCGACGTCTTCCAGACATTCCCTGAGTAGTTTCATGCCATTGACCCCCCGGCGATTATTAAAGTTTAACTTTCGCGAGTTCTAATCATGGGTTGTTTGTTACCAATACTTTAAAAGTTTTTTCAACCCTACAAACTCTGGTGAGCGGCATGCTCAATGTTCCCAATTATGGCAATGTGGATATAAAAAGCATTATCTTCGACCTCAACGGCACCCTGGGGGAGAGGGGCAGAGTTGATGAAGAAGTCAAGCCCCTCCTGGAGAGGCTGGCGGATAAGTACACCGTCGTCGTGATAAGCTCTGACACCTTTGGAACCCTTGAGGAAGAGCTTGGAGCTCTCCCAGTTCGGATAGAAAGGGCATCAAACGCCGCCGAAAAGGTCGAGATAGCGAGGGGCTACGCCCCATATGCCGCTGTTGGCAACGGCAACAACGACGTGGCGATGCTTGAGGAGGCCGAGTTAGCGTTCTGCGTCATCGGAAAGGAGGGAGCAACCGTTGATGCCCTCCTGGCGAGCGACATCGTTGTCACCGACGTGAGAGACGCCATAGCGATGCTCCTCGATGAGAAGAAGCTCATCGCGACGCTGAGAGGGTGAGGTGATAGCGTTTGGAGTACAGGACGCTGAAGGGCGTCGGCACTGCCCAGCTGGTAATCAAGAGGTCCGTCTTCATAGGCTACGCCTCTCCTGCCAGCACTGAGGAGGAGGCGAAGGACTTCATAGCGAGGATAAAGGCCCACCACAGCGACGCGACCCACAACGTTTCGGCCTATCTCATCAATGACGGGAAGAACTTCGCGGTCAGGTATGACGACGACGGAGAGCCAAAAGGCTCGGCCGGAAAGCCGGTTCTCAAGGTCATCCAGAACAAAGGACTGAGCAACGTTGTGGTCGTGGTTACGCGATACTTCGGCGGGATAAAGCTCGGCTACGGCGGTCTGGTGAAGGCCTACAGCGATGCCGCCAGTCTGGCAATAGAGAACGCGGGAATCGTTGAGGTGTATGAAACGGAACGCTTCGAGGTGACTTTCCCCTACAGCCTCTTTCACACGGTCAAAAGCACGATTGAGGAAAACGGCGGCAGGGTTGTTGGGGAGGAGTACGGCGAGCTTGTGAAGTTCACGGTGGAGACGAGGAAGGGGGAAGCGGAGCCGCTGATGGAGCTTTTAACTGAGAAGACGAGGGGGAGAATAAGGCTGAGGCCGCTGTTTATGAGGAGCGTTTAGTTAGCACTCCCTTAACTTTGTTCAGGAGGAAGAGGAGGAGGGTCAAGGTTATTGGCCTTCTCACCGCGTAGAACTGGACACCGTCCTCCGTTTTCACGGCCTTGAGCTTGTACAGGTAGGGATTGACGCCCCTGGAGCGCAGGAGTTCCCTTTCGTGCTCGTTGTACGCCTGTATCAGGATATCCAGAGCGTCTTCACCATCATTAGCTCTGTTTTTCCTGATTTCAATGAACTCCTCGCAGTCGGGAACGGGCTCCCCCTCTTTCAGGTCAAGCACATCCGCTACGAGTTCGCGCCTTCCCCTCTCGTCGAGGAGTTCGCATATTCTCCTGACCGATTCCCAGTCTTCTAGCTCTTCCGCTCTCCAATAAAGCCCCTCGAAGGCATAGTACCTGTCAGCGCGCTTGTTGATCCTCCTCGCCCACTCGATCCCGAACCTAAGAGCCGTCCTGGCTAGTTCGGGCTCATTACGCCCCAGAATTTCCGCTATCAACCCCAGAACTTTAGCCTTGTCCTCAGGATGGGGGATAATGTGGTGAAGCTCAAAGACCTTTTTTGCCCTCTCGGCGCTCTCATCTTCCCAGAGGTAGACCCAAAACGCCCTGTAAACTGCCCATTCGAAGCCTTCGCCATCGAGAAGGTAAGCCACTCTCAGGGCCTTTTCAAGGTCTCCAGTCTTGGCAAAGTGCTCTGCTGTCTCAACCACATAATAATACAACTCCTCGTTTAGCAGATCTCCTGGCAGGGTCTTAAAGAACTCATAGGCCTCATCAAACATCCCTGATCTAATAAAGTGTTCGGCTGATTCTATGAGGTTCTGTAGTTGCATGGGATTCTCCTCTATAGACGAGTTTAAAAATTTATCGTGAGAGAAGTAAAATCAAGACTGGTATTGTGTATCCTCTTCCTTTCCAGTCAGAATCCGCTCCCACACCCTTATGGCCAGCCATTTGTCCAGAAATTCGTTGAACGTTCCGCACTTCGGAGAGAGAACGCAGACGGGACAGCCGTCCTGGCACTTACACGAGCTCAGGTGCTCAAGGCTCTTCTCCATGAGCTTTTCGGCGTTCTCGTAGATTATCTCTGCCAAACCAGCGCCGCCCTCGTTGCCATCGTAGATGAAAACGACGGGCTTCGCGAAATAGGGCATCCCCGGAAAGCTCTCGTAGCTGTAGCCGCCGAGCTCTCTCGAATCCACGTAGGTGAATATCGGCGCTATCTTTATCATGTTGTGCTCTATCGCGTGGAGCGCGCTCCCTATACCATCTTTACTGTCCACCATCTTCTTTATGGCGAAGGCCAGCTCCTCGTCCTGGATTCCGGCCTTCTGGAGGGCATCGCCTATTGCCTTCTTTATTATGAAGCTCGTGGCGCCGAGGTAGAGAGGAAAGAGCTTTCTCCTGTCGAGGTTCTCGTATACGTGGAACGCCAAATCCTCAAATCCCTTCTCGGCCGCCCTGCCAAAGAACTCCCCGAACTCCTCCTCCGTCAGCTCTCTTATCCCAGCGGGGAAGACGAGCCATATTCCCTCGGTCTCGAACTCCCTGACGTAGGGCTCCTCGAACTCCACCTTTGCAAAGCGCTCCCAGTTGAGTATCGAGAAGTTTTCTTCCGCCTCAACCCTCTCGCCCGTCGCGGGAGAGGATATTTCACCCTTGAGTATTCCCGCCTCTTTCAGCTTCATAAGTTCCTCCACGTAGTTCCCCGTGTCAAGGCCCTTGACTGCGAAGCCCGTGTAAACATGCCGGACGCGGAGTCTTCCGAGACCTATCTCCACGCCTCTGTAGCTCTTTTTCGCCCTCTCCTCCAGTATCTCGACCTCTTCCAGCTTTCTCGCGAAGGTCTCGACGTCCCAGAGACGGTTTAGTTGCTTTGCGAAGACGAAGTGGAACTTGCCGAGGCTGACTCTTTCTTTCGCCATGTAGAGCTCTCCCCTTGAGAAGTAGGCCATTCCGGGTAAGAGCGAGCGGTGGTATTCGTCTTCATCGACCTCCTCTATGATGTAGCCCTTCATCTTGAGCCAGTTTATGAAGTTTAGGAGTTCCCTGAGGGAGGACTTTTCCATCAGCTTCGCCCTTATCCACGGTTCGTCCTTCACGAGGAAGAAGCTCTCGTCGCTGGCAGTTCTCAGCGAGGAGTACTCAAAGGCCGGCCTCCTCACTCTGACCTCAAGCTTCCCCGTGAGCGGGTTCTTCTTGAGGTCGGCCTTCCTCTCGATAACGAGCTTTTCAGCTATTCTCCTCTCAAACCCGTCCAGCTCGTCCCAGTCAACTATTCCAAGTTCGGTGAGGAGGTAGTGGAGGTGCTTCTCCGCTATGCGCTCGTTGTC
>JASGLT010000022.1 GCA_030156945.1 Thermococcaceae archaeon | reverse complement strand
TTTGTTAGTCTATACGAATTCAAGATACCCGGTGAAGTTCTCTTTACAGGGTGTGGTTCCTCTTACTTTCTGTCGCAGCTGCTGGCCATGGCAACCACCGCTTGGGGGGCGGGCGACCGCCCCCCCCTCAGAATTTTGGGAGGTTCGTGTTATGAGGGCCCTCAAAAAGTTCTTTCCGATTTTCATCGGTCTTTTGTTCCTTCTCTCGCCGGTTAGTGCCGTCGAATACAGGGCTGAGAACGGGAAGATATACGCCGATGGGAACGAAATCCACCTATACGGCGTTTCATGGTTTGGCTTCGAGCTCAAAGATCACGTTGTCTTTGGTTTAACGCAGAGAAACTGGAAGGAGATCCTTCAGGACGTTAAGAGGCTCGGATTCAACGCGGTAAGGCTTCCCTTCTGCAGTGAGTCGATAAAGCCCGGCACAAAACCCAACCCGAACAAAATAAACTACGAGCTCAACCCCGATCTAAAGAACCTCACCTCTCTGGAGATAATGGAGAAGATAATCGCCTATGCCAACGAACTCGGGATATACGTTCTGCTCGACTACCACCGTATAGGGTGCGCCTACATAGAACCCCTCTGGTACACGGATGAGTATCCCGAGGAGCAGTACATAGCCGACTGGGTCTTTCTTGCGGAGAGGTTTGGGCGCTATCCGAATGTCATAGGGGCGGACATAAAGAACGAGCCCCACGACGAGGCCTCATGGGGCACTGGGGACGAGACTGACTTCAGGCTCTTCGCGGAGAGGGTCGGGAAGGCGATACTGGAAAAGGCTCCCCACTGGCTGATATTCGTCGAGGGAGTTCAATACACCCACGTGCCCGAGATAGACTCTAAAAACCCCTACCCCTGCTTCTGGGGAGAGAACCTCATGGGAGTCAGAGAATACCCCGTAAGGCTTCCCGAGGGCAAGGTGGTCTATTCGCCCCACGTTTACGGTCCAAGCGTCTATGAGATGCCCTACTTCAGCGATCCAAGCTTTCCCGATAACCTGCCCGAGATATGGGAGCTCCACTTCGGCTATCTGAAGGACCTCAACTACACACTCGTCATAGGCGAATGGGGCGGCAACTACGAGGGAAAGGATAAGGTCTGGCAGGACAAGTTCTCGGAGTGGCTGGTAGAAAAGGGGATTCACGACTTCTTCTACTGGTGCCTGAACCCAGAGAGCGGAGATACGAAGGGGGTTTTCCTCGACGACTGGAAGACTGTGAACTGGGAGAAGATGAGGGTAATCTACCGCGTCATAAAGGCATCGAATCCAGAGTTTGAGGAGCCGCTTTACGTAATCCTCAAGGCCAACACAACCTCGCGGGTGCTCGATAAGGGGGAGCGAATAAAGCTCTACTGGTACACGAGCGGCGAGGTGGTGGACAGCAACTTCGCGGATTCAAGCGAGGGAGAAATAGAAATCGAGCTGAACCAGAGCACAACCTTTTACATTGCCGCAAGGAAGGGTGGAGAAGTTAAAAACGAGTCCATCAGGTTCTCGGTCATAGAGCCCAACACTCTTTCTGGGGAAGAGACGGAAACCCCCACAGTGCCAGAGACCACACCAAAAAGCGGGGAACACTCATCGCGATCATGGCTCTTTTTGGCGCTTCTCCTGCTGGCCGCTGTGGCCGTTCTGGCCAAACTCAGGCGCTGAGTTTCCTTACTTTTTCCATGAATTTACCTTCAAAAACGAAAAGGCTTCAAAAATGGCCTTTCTTTTCTATCGAAACCCTTTTTATCCCGGACTCTCACTAGTAAGCGAGGTGATAACTATGGAGCTCCACTTTGAGGTGACCTATGAGGACGCCTACAGGGAAGTCTACGAGATGGTGAAGCCGAAGTACAAGCTCTTTACAGCTGGCCCCGTCGCGTGCTTCCCCGAGGTTCTCGCTATTATGAGCGTCCAGATGTTCAGCCACCGCTCGGCTGAGGCAAAGGCCGTTCACGTTGACACTCTCGAAAGGCTCAGGGCCTTCCTTGAGGCCGACAAGGGGGAGATAATACTCTTCCCGAGCTCGGGAACGGGCTTCATGGAGGCCGCGGTTAGGAACACCGTTCCACGCGGCGGAAAGGTTCTTGTAACCGTCATCGGTGCCTTTGGAAAGCGCTTTGCCGAGGTAGTTGAGACCAACGGAAGGAAAGCCGTTATCCTTGAGAAGGAGCCTGGAAAGGCAATTAAGCCAGAAGAGCTCGACGATGCCCTCAAGAAGAACCCCGACGTCCACGCGGTTACGATAACCTACAACGAGACCTCCACTGGTGTTCTCAACCCGCTCCCCGAGCTGGCCAAGGTGGTTCAGGAGCACGACAAGCTCCTCTTCGTTGATGCCGTGAGTGCAATGGGCGGAGCGGACATTAAGTTCGATGATTGGGGTATCGACATGATATTCGCGAGCTCCCAGAAGGCCTTTGGAGTGCCGCCGGGACTCGCTGTGGCGGCTGTCAGCGAGCGCGTTTTCGAGATAGCGGAGAAGATGCCGGAAAGAGGATGGTACTTTGATTTGCCACGTTATAAGAAGTTCAACGCCACGAAGAAGGGCGTTCCATCAACTCCGCCGCTCCCGCAGGTTCTCGGCCTCAACGTCGTTCTAAGGATAGTCGAGAAGATGGGCGGAAAGAAGGAGTGGCTCGGGATGTACAGGAAGAGGAGCGAGATGATACGCGAGGGTGTAAGGGAGATCGGCCTCGAAATTCTCGCCGAACCCGGCTACGAGAGCCCAACGATTACCGCCGTTGTCGTTCCAGAGGGAATGAGGGGCGTTGACGTTTACAACGCTATGCGCGAAAGGGGCTTCGAGCTTGCCAAGGGCTACGGAAGCGTTGCCGAGAAGACCTTCCGCATTGGCAACATGGGCTACATGACATTTGAGGACATCGAGGAGATGCTCGAAAACCTCAGGGAGGTCGTAGAGGAGCTCAGGAGGAAGTGAGCCCTCTCCCTTTTTCTGTTCTATTTAGAACGTCCTTCCGGCTTTCTGACGCCCCTGTTACGCAACTTATAAATTCCCGCGCCCTACTCCCCTTTTCGGTGATGTTATGAGGGCAGTACTGGCTTATTCGGGGGGTCTCGACACTTCGGTTATACTCAAGCTGATGCAAGAAAGGCTCGGGGCGGAAGTGATAACCGTCACCGTCGATGTGGGTCAGAAGGACGACTTCGAGGCTATAGAGGAGAAGGCCCATAAATTTGGCGCCGTTGAGCACTATACGATAGACGCAAAGGAGGAGTTCGCGGAGAAGTACGTCTCCCAGGCTATCAAGGCCAACGCTATGTACGAGAAGGCCTATCCCCTCGCCACCGCTCTCGCGAGGCCCCTCATAGTGGAGAAGCTCGTGGAGGTTGCGAAGAAGGAGGGGGCTGATGTAATAGCCCACGGGTGCACTGGAAAGGGCAACGACCAGGTCCGCTTCAACCTCGGGATAAAGGCCCTGGCTCCAGAGCTCGAGATACTCCAGCCGGTTATGGAGTGGGAGCTGAGCAGGGACTGGGAGATGGATTACGCCAAAAAACACGGTATTCCGGTCAGCGATAAGATATACAGCATAGACGAGAACATATGGGGCAGGAGCATTGAGGGAGGCCCCCTTGAGGATCCCTTCTTCGAGCCGCCTGAGGAGATATTCGAGTGGACGTCGTCTATATCCTCGGCTCCCGATGAGCCCGAGTACGTAACGATAGACTTTGAGAACGGCGTTCCGGTAGCTCTAAACGGCGAACCCATGGACCTCCTAACCCTCGTCACCGAGTTGAACGAGATAGCCGGAAAGCACGGCGTCGGGAGGATCGACCACATTGAGGACAGGACAGTCGGAATAAAGAGCAGGGAAATATACGAGGCTCCGGCAGCGGTTACTCTGATAAAGGCCCACTACGACCTCGAAAAGCTCATTTTCACAAAGTGGCTCTTGGAGTTCAAAGATGCCGTTGACTCAAAGTGGAGCTGGCTCGTCTACAACGGCCTCTGGTACGAACCCCTGAGGGAGGCCCTTGATGCTTTCATAAACGAGGCAGAAAAAGCTGTGAACGGAAGGGTGAAGGTGAAGCTCCACAAGGGGAACGCGATAGTGGTTGGAAGGGAATCTGACAACGCGCTCTATTCAAAGGAGGTCGCAACCTACGAGCACTTCAGCACCTTCGATCAGAAGCTTGCCAAGGGCTTCATCGAGCTCTTCGGCATGCAGAGCGTCATGGCATACTCCTCCAGGGCGAAGCCGATGGGGAAGGTTCCGGAGGGATCGCCGCTCGCGGCCAAAAGCCACTGAGGTGATCCGATGTACCGTGAGGCCCTCCTGGGCGGCACGAGGGAGGAGGTGCTCTCGTACATATCCTCAATGGACGAGGATCGAGAGATAGTCGAGGAGGTCATCGAGCTCCTATTGGCTCACCTCAACGAGCTCGAGCGGGGGGATTTAGTGCCAAAGGAGAAGGCCAAGAAGATAAGGGTCGAGCTGGAGAAGCTCATAGCCGATCCCTCTCCCCTTTTCGAGCTTCAGGCCGAAGATGTCCACGAGGCCGTGGAGCTCTACCTCAAGGAGAAACTCGGGAGCGAAGAGGGCTACCTTCCTCTTGGCAAGAGCAGAAACGACCACGTTGCCGGGGCTTTGAGGCTGAAGGTCAAGAAGCTCCTCAAGGAGCAGATAAGGGAACTTTTGAAAACCCGTCTGGTTCTCATAGAGGGGGCGAGGGAATATAAGGACGTCGTTATGCCTGCCTTCACCCACCTCCAGCCTGCCCAACCATCTACCTTCGCCCACTACCTTCTCGCCATAGAGGAGGGCCTCGCCGATTACACGGAGGTTCTTTTCACGGCCCTCGCGATAACCGATAAATCCCCGCTCGGAGCCGGGGCCGTTGGGGGAACGAGCGTCCCCCTCGACAGGGAGAGGCTCGGGAAGGAGCTCTTCTCCGGCTTAGCCGTCAACAGCATCTACGCCACCTCTTCCCGCGACTTCCTAACTATAGCGTGCTCCGCTGACGCGGCCCTATCGGTCTTCCTCTCGAGAATAGCTGAGGACATTGTTATATTTGCAACACCAAACTTCGACTACCTGGAGCTTCCGAACGAGTACTTGGCAACGAGCAGCATGATGCCCCAGAAGAGGAACCCGGCCACGATGGAGATAGTGAGGGCCTGGGCCGGGGAGGCGATAGGCCACCTCACGGCCCTGCTCGCCGTTTTAAAGGGTCTCCCTACCGGCTACAACCTCGACATGCAGGAGGCCAACAAACATGCCTTCGCCATCCTGAAGGGAACCCTCAGCGCCTTAGCGACTTTCAGGGGCCTGATCTCACGGGTTGAACCAAAGGGTGAAAAGATGATGCGGGATGCAATGGTGTTCCCGATCCTCGCAACGGACATAGCCGAGAGGGTCTCCGTTAAAACCGGGAGGCCTTACAGGGAGGTCTACTCCGAGGTGGCAACGCTCATAAGGGAGAGCTCCTCTACTGAGGACTTCTACGCAAAGGCGGAGGAGCGCTTTGGAATAAGGGTAACCCTTGAGGAGGGTCTGAGGAAGCCCGTCCTAGGAGCTCCGAACCCGGAAACCGTTGAGGAGCTCACAAGCATCGCGATGGAGAGGCTCGTTGGGGATTCAAAGAGGCTGGGATGAGCATGAGGATTGGAATAAGCTACTCCATTCTGAGGGAAGAGGAGAGGCTCCTCAAAAGGGCCGCGGGCCAGTTCGGGGATGTCGTAATGCTCCACGAGGGAGAGCTATCGTTTCCGTCCAGGCCCGATGTTGACGTGGTCATAATCAGGAACATGAGCCACTTCAAGGCACTCTACACGGCCAAGATGCTGGAGGAGGAGGGAATTCCCACGGTCAACCCCTCCTGGGTGATATGGGAGGCCGGTGACAAGGCATTGGCAACGGCAAGGCTCTCGAAGAAGGTTCCTGTGCCGCGCTGGGGGGTTGCACTCGATGGGGAGGAGGCCCTGAGGCTGGCAAAAAAGATCGGCTACCCCCTTGTGCTTAAACCGGTCTTCGGCAGCTGGGGAAGGCTGATAGCCAAGGTGAACGATGAAGATTCGCTTGAAGCCCTGGTGGAGCACAGGAAGTACATGGGAAACCCGCTCTACCGGATACTCTACCTACAGGAGTACGTTGAGAAGCCGGGGAGGGACATAAGGGCGATAGTGATCGGGGGCGAGTTCGTGGCAGCTATGTACCGCTACTCCGATGACTGGATAACCAACGCGGCCAGGGGAGGTAGGGGCGAGCCCTGCAGCGACCCGGAGGTTGAGGAGCTGTCCGTTAGGGCCTGGGAGGCCTTCGGCGAGGGGGCTTTAGCTATAGACATATTCGAGAGCGGGAGGGGACTTCTCGTAAACGAAGTGAACCCGACCATGGAGTTCAAGACTGCCACGAGGGCAACGGGGGTGGACATAGCAAAAAAGCTGGTAGAGTACGCGGTGGAGATTGGAAAAAGGTAGTCAGAGAACCTGAATCAGCTCCCCGTTCCGGACCTCGTATATCCTGTTTATCACCCTCAGACCCGTCCTGAGGTCCCTCTTCAGCTCAACGACCACGTCGAACATGTTGAAGGTTTCCTCGTCTATCCTGAGCCAGTGCATTACCTCCCCCTTGATGTCGTCAGTGAGGGCCAGCGAGGTAACTATGAAGGCGTAGTCGTTCATCAGAGTCTTCAGGATCTTCGGGACGCTCACCGTGTGGAGGGTGTCTATAACAACGTAGTCTGGGTTTATGGCCTTTATCTTCTCAATCACCAGTCTCGTTCTTGTTTCCAGGCTTTCCCCATCGAACTGCGTGTCAATGACAACGACGTGGGGCTTGAAGGGCTTGAACTCACCGTAGGCCGTGATAACGGCCACCTTTCTGTCCTCCGGAACGTAGTGGATGAGCGCCTCCACGAGCTTAGTCTTTCCGCTTCTGCTCGAGCCGACTATGAGGATGTCCTTCCTCTCTAACAGCTTCTCCCTGAGGAATTCAAGCTGTTCGGGCCTCGCGGACCCGTACCTTATGAGGTCTTCCGGCGTGAATATGTAGACTCCCATGGTTTTCCACCACTTAAACGTTCTCTCTACGGGGTTATAACCCTGCCGGAGTCTCAGCCTTAGAAGGTTTAGCATTTTTTCGAAACTATCCTCATTTCAATATCATTTCTTGCCATATTTTCAAAAAAAGTTGCATAAATGTCATAAACCTGAAGTTTATCATGTCACTGCGGGTGATTTGTGATGAATGCAGTTAAGCTCATAACCCGGGACATAGGAAAGGCCCTCACAGTCCAGACCAAGGTCATAGACTATATGACTGACTTTCTTCTGGAGAGGGGATTCTGCTGGCTCCTCCCCGTCATGCTGAGCTCAATAACCGACCCCCTTTGGCCCGATCCAGCAGCCAGCAAAATGATAGCCCCCGAGATAGAAGCCTATGGGGCCAAGTTGAAGCTGATGCACAGCATGATACTCCACAAGCAGTTTGCGATAGCCATGGGGCTTGAGAGAATATTCGTCCTTTCGCCGAACATAAGGCTCGAAGAAAGGGATCGGGACGATGGAAGGCACGCTTACGAGTTTACCCAGCTCGACTTCGAGATGGCGCACGCCAGTATGGAAGATGCGATGGGCCTGATAGAGGAGCTCATAGTGGGCCTCTTCAGGGAGCTTAGAGGACCGGTCTGGGAAACCTTCGAGAGGGAGCTGCCGAGGGTAAAGAGGCCCTTCAGGAGGTTCACCCTCGAGGAGGTCATCGAAGAGTTCGGTGGTGAGGATGAAGCCAGCAGGGAGCTTGAAGAGCCCTTCTGGATAACTGACATACCGAGGGAGTTCTACGACAGGGAAGTCGATGGTCGCTGGAGGAACTACGACCTCTACCTGCCCGAGGGTTATGGGGAGGTTTCAAGCGGCGGAGAGAGGGAGTGGGAGTATGAGAAGATACTCGGGAAGCTGAGAGAGGCAGGCCTCAGCGAGGAGGCCTTCATGCCCTACCTGGAAGTGGCCAAGGCGGGCCTCTTGAAGCCAAGCGCCGGAGCCGGGATCGGGGTTGAGAGGCTCGTCCGCTACATTGTGGGAGCCGGACACATAGCCGAGGTGCAGCCCTTCCCGAGGGTTCCCGGGATCCCTGCGGTTATTTGACATCTTTTTGTCTCAAAATTGTTTTAAGGCCAAAACCACCTTTTCTTTTGGTGTTTGGGATGATAAAGTCCCTATTTCCCGCCCTAAAAAGATTTAAGGCCTACTTAAATACCGCAAGCCTCGGCCTGATGCCGTCAACGGTCCTCCAGAGGGCTAATGAGCTGCTGGCGGATGTTGTTTCATTTAACGGCGAGGTTAACTCAGTCGACTACATGGACGAGACCTTCATGGTACCTCTGCTCAAAGAGGCAGCAAAACTCATGAAAGTCGGTGAAGAAAACGTGGGACTCTCAATTCAGACAACAGAAGGTCTCAGAAGGATTCTTCTGTCCTTGAGGCCTTCAAAAGGTCAGAACATAGTATCACTCGACACGGAGTTTCCAACCCTCCCGGCACTCCTGAAGAGCTACGCGAAAAAGCATGGGCTGGAGCTTAGGGTGGTGAAGAACAGAAACGGCCTCCATCCCCTTGAAGACCTGGAGAGTGCCATAGACGATGAAACCCTTGCCGTTGTTTTGAGCAGCGTTAACTGGGTTACTGGGGAGAGGATTAATCTCGGAGAGCTTTCAAAGGTCGCGCACGAGCATGGGGCTTACCTCATAGTCGATGCCGTCCAGCACCTGGGCTCTTTGAGGCTTTACCCGGAGAAGGAGGGGGTGGATGCGCTTGTTGCGGGTGGGGAAAAGTGGCTCCTAAGCCCGGACACTGGGGCGGGGCTTGTTTACGTCTCCAGTGAAATGCTTGAGGAGCTTGAGCCGATAACGGGCCTCCTCAACCTTGAGCCACCCCTTGGCGAGTGGGGCCCCTGGTGGGGGCTCCCAGAAAAAGACCCCTGGGCGGACTTTAAGCTCGCTTCGGGTGTCAGGAGGTTAGATTTCGGCGGGGGACCACCTTACCTCGTGGCCGCTGCTTTCAGGGCTTCTCTGGAGCTCATAAACGAGGTAGGGATAGGGGAGATAGAGCGCAACAACCTGAAGCTGGCCGGGAGGATAAGGGACGAAGTTATCAGCGCTGGTCTTGAGGTTTTCTCCGGAGATTCGGCCATAGTGACGATTAAAACGGACCTGAGCTACGAGATGGAGGAGGAAATATGCCGGCTTCTCGCTGAGATGGGAGTGGCGGTCAGCCACCGCGGGGTTCTTGGACACTACGGGATAAGGGCTTCGCCCCATCTCTACAACACAATGGACGACGTTGAGGTATTCCTTGAGGGACTGCTGAAGGCTCTCAGCACTTGAATGTTTGGGAGTCGAAGGGGCAAAAATCAAAGAACTCAGCGCACTCCAAAGCGGTTTCGATGTATTCTATCTTCCATAATCTCTTCCCTTCCGTGTTCGGGCTTTTTTTCGGCCGGATAGCCGATTCCAATGACGCAGAGAACCCTTATATGCTCCGGAATTCCGAGGAGCTCCCTCACGTAGTCTTCCGCGCTCTTCCCCTCGCCGTGTTCCCTTTCGAGCACGTGCCCCCAGCATGCTCCGAGACCGAGGGCCGTTGCCGCCAACTGTATGTGCTCGGCCGCTATAGAGGCGTCAAAAATCCATGCCCTACTTATGCTCTCGTCCCCGCAAACAGCTATTGCCAGGGGTGCCGTCTCGAGGAACCTCAGCGCCCCCCTCGTTTTGGAAAGCTTTGCTATGAGCTCCTCATCCTCAACCACGACGAAGTGCCACGGTCTCCTGTTCATCGAGCTCGGGGAGTAAAAAGCCGCCTCAAGTATTTTCTTCACGTATTCCTCCGGCACTTTTCTGTCCTGGAAGCGCCTTATGCTCCTCCTCTTCTTAACAACCTCAAAAAACTCCATAAAACCACCTCAAATAAAAATTTTAAGGGGAAAAGGCCTCTTTTACGCTGTAGTCGGCTTCAACCGCTTTCCCAACCTTCAGCTCCATTCCAAAGGCGTTTGTGACTGTCCCTTCCTTGGCCGCCCACAGGCCCGCTGGAAGGACAAGGACGTCTCCTTTCAGCTCCTTCTTCGTTCTACCGATCACTACGTAGGCTTTGCTCTCGGGGATTCCCGTTACACCCGCCTTAATGAGCCCTGCCGCGTTCACCCCCTCGTGGAGGATCAGCGTCGGAACTTCGAGAGGCTCCGCTGGCCCCTCAAGTATGGCAACATCGTAGCCATCCTCGACTATCTCCTTGTCCTTCAGCAGGAGCTTTAGGAGAGGGTATCTCTCGGGATCGGCCTTCAGGAGGACGCGCTTTGCCTTTCTTATGTCCTCGAAAGTGGCTGTGGAGAGACCTCCCTCGACCGTTGAGCCTATGGGGACCCTGTGCTTTTCGGCGAACTCCTTGAAGAAGGCTATCTCTTCGTTGGTGAGCTCCGGCGTGAGAACGAACGCGTAGTTCCTCTCGGCTATGAACTTCTTCGCCTCCTCCCAGCCCACGGGCTTTCCGTTGAGCAGCGGTCCAGCTAAGTCCTCGGCCCAGGGTCTCATGAAGCGGCAGACGTCGCAGAGGTGCCCGTTCCAGCCCTCCTCAGCCCGCGAAGCCCTAACGAGCATGCCGTCGTAGACCTCTATGTTCATCTCGCAGGCGAAGGAACACCCGTTGCAGACCGTTTTAACGGGAGCTGTCTTCCACGGGCCGGGCTTTACGAAGGGAAGCTTCTCGGTTATCGCCCCAACTGGACAGAGGTCTATCATCTCACCTATGAAGAGCCCGTCAGCATCCCCGAGAGTGTCGCCCAAGGGCGGAGAAATCATCGTCTTGAAGCCCCTGAACATGTAGTCAACGACGCCCTCCCCAGCAACCTCGTGGGTGAAGCGGACGCACTGGCCGCAGAGGACGCACTTGTTGTTGTCGAGGACGACGAAGGGGTGGCTCTCGTCGAGCTCGAACTTATTCTGCTCCCCCTCAAAAGCCTCCTGCCCCGCGTTGTAGAGAGTAGCATATTCCCTCAGCTTACAGCGGAAGACCTCCATACAGCCGCAGCTCATACAGCGCTTTGCCTCCTCAAGAACCTGCTCCTCCGTCAGGGAAGGCTCGACCTCCTCGAAGTTCCCCTTCCTGACTTCTGGGTCGAGGAGCTCCACCTTCGCCCTCGGCCTCCTCTCGATGTGCTCGTAGTCCTTCTCCGTGACCTTCTTCCAGTGGTTGTAGGGCCTCAGGTCGAAGAGGGCCCTGTATAGGTCTTCATCGTTCAGAACTTCCTCGATGTGCTTCTCGGGTTCAAGCAGGACTTCCCTTGCCTTCTCAAGCTTGCCTTTAAGGTAGAGGTCTATCATTATTGCCGCCCTTCTTCCGGTGGCGATGCTCTCTATGACCGTCGAAGGCCCGAGGACGAGGTCCCCACCTGCGAAAACTCCCGGAAGGCTCGTCTGGAGTGTCACCTCATCGACAACGGCCTTCCCGCGCTTGGCCTCGATGCCGAGACTCCTTAGGAACTCCTCATCGCAGTACTGGCCTATCGCGAGGATGACGTTGTCGGCCTTAACGCGGAACTCGGAGCCCTCTACCGGTATCGGCCTCCTCCTGCCGCTCGCGTCGGGCTCACCGAGGCGCATCTTTATCAGCTCGATTTCCTCAACTTTGCCGTCTCCGAGTATCCTAACCGGGTTCGTGAGGAACAGGAACTCGACTCCCTCCTCTATCGCCTCTTCCACTTCGCGCTCGTTGGCCGGCATCTCCTCCCTCGAGCGCCTGTAAACGACGGTAACCTTGGCTCCGAGCCTCAGGGCAGTCCTTGCCACGTCCATTGCCGTGTTCCCACCGCCGACGACGATGACGCGCTCGCCGAGCTTCACTTCTTCGCCAGTGTTGACCTTCCGCAGGAACTCTATACCGTGCATCACTCCCTCGAGCTCCTCTCCCGGGATTCCCATCTTTCTGCTCTTCCAGGCTCCAACGCCGAGGAAGACGGCATCGTACTTCTCGCGGAGCTCCTCAAGGGTAACGTCCCTTCCGAGGGCTGTATTGGTCTTCACTTCAATGCCCGTGTCGATGACGGTTGCGATGTCCTTGTCAAGAACATCCCTTGGGAGCCTGTAGGAAGGAATTCCATAGCGCATCATACCGCCCAGCTCGGGCATGGCCTCGATTATCGTCACCTCGTGCCCCATGGTTCTCAGATAGTAGGCGCATGCTAATCCAGCCGGACCGCCTCCGACGACGGCGATGCGCTTTCCGGTTGAGGGAGGTATCTCGGGCATCCACGGGCCGTGCTCAAGGTCGTAATCAGCCGCGAAGCGCTTGAGCTGCCTTATAGCTAAGGGCTCCTCAACGAGGTTCCTCCTGCAAGCCTGCTCACAGAAGGCAGGGCATACCCTTCCAAGGACGGCCGGGAGGATGTACTTCTCCTTCATCAGCTTCACGGCCTCGTGGTACTTGCCCATCGCTATCAGCGCGAGATACCCCTGAACATCGCTGTGTGCTGGACAGCCGTCCTGGCACGGCCCTATACAGTCGCCGTAGTGGTCGGAGAGTATCAGCTCGAGGGCGGTCTTCCTCATCGAGATGACTTCATCGGCGAGCGTTTCAACGCTGAGGCCCTCCATCGGCTTGAGGGTGCACGATGTTGTAACGCCCCTCGGCGTGCTAACGAGGCAGAGCCTGCAGGAGCCGTAGGGTTCAAGCTCTTCCGTATAGCAGAATCCCGGAACGTGGGTAATCTCCCTTAGGAACTCTATGAGGGGCTTTCCATCAGGAACCTCGGTTTCCTTACCGTTGAGAATAATCTTGACCATCACTCCTCCCTCCCGGTGAGGATTTCAATGGCGTTGAAGCGGCACACCTCGTAGCAGGTGCCGCACTTGATGCACGCCTCTTGGTCGATGAAGTGGGTCTTGAGCCTCTCGCCGCTGATGGCATTGGCCGGGCAGAAGATGGCGCAGGCGGTGCAGCCCGTACACTTCTCGGGGTCTATGACGTACCTTATGAGGGGCTTGCAGACCTTCGCGGGACAGCGGCCGTTTATGTGCTCGATGTATTCTTCCCTGAAGTAGCGGAGCGTCGTTAGAACTGGGTTGGGGGCGGTTTGACCGAGACCGCAGAGTGAGCCGGCCTTGACCTGGTAGGCGAGCCTCTCAAGCTTCTCAAGATCCTCTTCGGTCGCCTCTCCCCTCGTGAACTTGTCGAGTATCTCCCACATCCTCTTGGTGCCGAGGCGGCAGAAGGTGCACTTACCGCAGGATTCCTTGACTGTGAAGTCGAGGAAGAACCTCGCGACGTCAACCATACAGGTGTCCTCGTCCATAACCACCATTCCGCCGCTTCCCATTATAGCCCCGGTGGCGTTCACGCTCTCGTAGTCAACGGGGGTGTCAAAGAGCTCCTCCGGAATGCAACCGCCGGAAGGCCCGCCGAGCTGGACAGCTTTAATCCTCTTGCCCGTCTTCGTTCCTCCGCCGATCTCGTAAAGGATTTCCCTAAGTGTGATTCCCATCGGGACCTCAACGTTGCCGCCGTGCTTTATCTTGCCCGAGAGGGCGAAGACCTTGGTGCCCTTGCTCTTCTCTGTCCCGAGGGCGGCGTAAGCTTCCGGGCCGTGTCTTATTATCCAGGGCACGTTCGCCCAGGTCTCGACGTTGTTTATGTTAGTGGGCTTTCCGAAGAGGCCCTTCTGGGCAGGATAAGGTGGCCTCGGCCTCGGCATGCCGCGCTTGCCCTCGATGGATGCAATCAAAGCTGTCTCCTCACCGCAGACAAAGGCACCGGCGCCCTCTTTGATGACGATGTCGAAGGAGAACCCAGAACCGAGAATGTTCTCCCCCAGGAAGCCCCTTTCCCTCGCCTGCTGTAGCGCTATCTTTAGCCTTCTTATGGCGAGTGGGTACTCCGCTCTCACGTAGATGAAGCCCTTGGTAGCTCCAATCGCGTAGGCGCCTATGATCATACCCTCGATTACGCGGTGGGGATCCCCTTCAAGGACGTTCCTGTCCATGAAGGCTCCCGGGTCGCCTTCGTCGGCGTTGCAGATGACGTACTTCTCGTCCCCCGGAGCCTCGCGGGTGAACTTCCACTTCAGGCCGGTCGGGAAGCCAGCGCCTCCCCTACCCCTCAGGCCGGATTTGGTGATGACCTCTATTATCTCCTCCGGATCCATCTTAAGGGCCTTTTTGAGGGCCTCGTAGCCTCCAACAGCGATGTACTCGTCTATGTTCTCGGGGTCGATGTAGCCAGAGTTCTCGAGGACTATCTTCTTCTGCTTGGCGAAGTAGCCATCAACGTCCCACGTCTTCCTCTCGCCGTTCTCCCACCAGTCGCGCTTGACTATCCACTCCTCTACCGGCTTCCCGTTGATGACGTGCTCCTCTATGATCCTCGGAACCTTCTTCGGGTCAACGTGGCCGTAGGTGATGATTTCGTCCTCGGTGATTACGTCCACGAGGGGCTCGCGGTAGCACATGCCGACGCAGCCGACGATTTTGAGGGGAATATTTATTCCTCTCTTCTCTAGCTCCGCCTTAATTGCCTCGTAGGTCTCCCTGGCACCGGCCGCTATGCCACACGAGTTCATGCCGACCGCTATGGCCTTGACCTCAGACATCGAGCTTCCCCTCCTTGAGCTTTCTGATGAGCTTCCTCACCTTATCGGGCGTGAGCTTGCCGAAGACCTTCTCGTTGATCATTATGACCGGCGCAAGGCTGCAGCAGCCAAGGCATGCAACCCTTTCAAGCGTTACGAGACCGTCTTTAGTTGTCTGCCCCTCCTCTATGCCAAGTTCCTCGGTCAGGGCCTGGGCTATGTTTACCGCACCGTTGACGTGGCACGCTGTCCCGTGGCACACCTTCACAACGTACTTCCCGAGCGGCTCAAAGCGGAACTGCGCGTAGAATGTCGCGACACCGTAGACTCTGCTGAGCGGAACTCCAAGGTAGTTCGCAATCTCCTCAAGAACCTCCCGGGGAAGGTAGCCGAAGCGCTCCTGAGTTCTCTGGAGAAGGGGGATGAGGGAGCTCGGCTCGGGAGGATAGGAGTGGAGGTAGTCCAATGATGAACCCATTTGCACCACCGCATAGCTTTTTCGAAGGATTTTTGACTCGAATGTTTATAAAAGTGCACTAAAGCACATGTTTTCAACAAAAGGTTCCCAACTCTAAGTTTTCAAAACCCTTAAACCACTCATTTACAAACTTAAAGATGCAATTCCCTATAGGGCGGTGGTGCCATTGAGATACATAAAGCTGCCTTCCGAAAATTTTGAGGGCTTCTTCTAAGCTCTTGGGGGATGGGGTAAGGTCTACGGGCCGGTCAAAAGGGGCAAGGTCTATTCTTTTCAGGAAGTTCAGAGGCCCGAAGAGATGGCCATCGACTACAACAGAACAATGCTTCCCCCAAAGAAGTTCTTCGTGAGGCCGAGGGATAAGATGCTCCACCTCAAAAACGGCAAATGGGAGAACGGTGTCGAGGAGGAGAGCCTCGTCCTCTTCGGCGTCCACTCCTGCGACATCCACGGTCTAAAAATCCTTGACAAGGTTTACCTTGGAGAACCTGTGGATCCGTATTACAAGGCGAGGCGCGAGAGCGCTTTCATCGTCGGGATAAGCTGCACCCCCGACGAGTACTGCTTCTGCAGGAGCCTCGGCACAGATTTTGCCATGGACGGCTTCGACCTCTTCCTCCACGAGCTCCCGGACGGATGGCTCGTCAGGGTGGGGAGTGTAAAGGGCCACGAGCTGGTCTGGGAGAACGAGGAGCTCTTTGAGGAGGTAACCGAGGAGGACATCCAGCACTTCAGGGAGTGCGAGGAGAAAAGGGCCAAATCTTTCAAAAGAAAGCTCAGCAAGGAAGGGCTTGCCGACATGCTCGATTTAGCCTACGGCAGCCCGGTGTGGAAGAAGTACGCCGATATCTGCCTCGCCTGCGGCAACTGCAACATGGTGTGTCCGACGTGCCGCTGTTATGAGGTCTGCGATAAGTGGATAAACGCCTACGAAGCCGTGAGGGAGCGTAGGTACGACTCGTGCTTCATGGAGAGCCACGGGCTTGTGGCGGGTGGCCACAACTTCAGACCAACAAGGCTTGACCGCTTCAGGCACCGCTACTACTGCAAGAGCTACTTCGACCCCTCGGCAGGCTTCAACTGCGTTGGCTGTGGGAGGTGTGACGAATTCTGCCCGGCTGGAATAGAACACGTTAAGGTTCTCGACGAGGTGAGGGGGTCCCTGCAATGAGCGAAAATCCCTACCTCTCCTACGACGCGCGCATTCTGGAGGTAAAAGACCTTACTCCAAGGGAAAAGCTCTTCACGCTCCGCTTCGTTGACCCAGAGGTTGGGGAGAACTTCAGCTTTAAACCCGGCCAGTTCGTAATAGTGGACGTCAGGGGCTTCGGCGAGTTCCCGATAAGCATATGCTCCTCACCGACGAGGAAGGGCTACATCCAGCTCTGCATAAGAAAGGTCGGCAGGATGACGAAGTTCATCCACAGGATGAAGGAGGGCGAGATAGTCGGCATCCGCGGGCCATACGGAAACGGCTTCCCCATGGAGAGGATGGAGGGCTCTAACCTGGTTCTTGTCGCAGGCGGTCTGGGAATGGCGCCCCTGAGGTCAGTCCTCTGGTACGCGATAGACTCGGGTAAGTACGAGCACATATGGCTCTTCTACGGGACGAAGGCCTACGAAGACCTGCTCTTCCGCGATGAGATAGTCCACCTCCTGAAGCATGGAAATGCAATGAACTGCTCGGTTAAGCTCGCCTACGAGATAGAGAGCCCCTCCTGCATCTACCTCGAGAGGGGATTCTCCGACAGGGTGTGTAAAGGCGTCGTTACGGACCTCTTCCGTGGGGAGGAATTCGACGTGGAGAACACATACGCCCTCATCTGCGGGCCCCCTGTGATGTACAAGTTCGTCATCAGGGAGCTGTCCAACAGGAGACTCTCGCCCGGGCGGATTTACATGACTCTTGAAAGGCGCATGAGGTGCGGAATTGGAAAATGCGGCCACTGCATCGTTGGAACGAGCACCTCAATCAAGTACGTGTGCAAGGACGGGCCGGTCTTCACCTACTGGGACGCCCTCTCGACAAGGGGGTTGATATGATGGGGAAGCTCAAACTTGGCGTCTTCGAGCTTACGGACTGCGGCGGCTGCGCCCTAAACGTGCTCTTTCTCTACGAGCGGCTTTTCGACGTTCTTGAGTTCTACGAGGTTGGAGAGTTCCACATGGCTTCGAGCCTGCACGAGAATGAGCACTATGACGTCTCGATTGTTACTGGAACTGTATCCACCCACAGAGACCTTGAGGTGCTCAGGGAAGCGAGGAACCGCTCGAACTACCTCATAGCCCTCGGAACCTGCGCCACACACGGAAGCGTGCAGGGGAGCGTTGAAATGCCGATCAGGGAGAAGCTGAAGGCGGTTTACGGCGACGAGAGCAATCCAATGCGGGCGATGGACTCGAAGCCAGTTGTAGAGCACGTGGCCGTTGATTTGGCAATCCCAGGCTGTCCCTACAACAAGGAGGAGCTCTACCAGGCGCTCATGGACATAGCGAAGGGCATAGACCCTGTTCGTCCGGACTATCCTGTTTGCGTCGAGTGCAAGCTCAACGAGTACGAGTGCGTTCTTATAAAGAAGGACCTCCCCTGCCTCGGCCCGATCACGCTCGGCGGCTGCAACGCAGTCTGCATACGCTCCGGTTTGGGATGCATAGGGTGCAGGGGACCTCTCCCGGGAGAGGTCAACCCGGCGAGCGAGTACGAGATACTCAGGAGCAAGGGCTACGATGATGACTACATCGTTAGGAAGTTCAAGACCTTCGCGAGGTGGGAGCCATGATAATCGAGCTCAGAGAGTTCACCCGCGTGGAGGGGAACGGGAAGGCCGAGATAGTCATAGAGGACGGCGAAGTGAAAGATGTTAGGCTGAAGATCATCGAGGGACCGAGATTCTTCGAGCTGCTCACCATTGGAAGGCACTACTATGACGTCCCGGACATCGAGGCGAGGATATGCGCGATATGCTATCTGGCACACAGCGTCGCATCGGTCATGGGGATAGAGAGGGCCTTTGGAGTTGAAGTGCCGGAGGAGATAACCCTCCTCAGGGAGCTCGGCCTCATAGGGGAGCTCCTTGAAAGCCACGCGCTGCACCTCTACCTCCTCGTCGCCCCCGACGTCTTCGGCTATCCAGACGCCATAAGGATGGCGAGCAAGCACGGCGAGCTCGTTAAGGAGGGGATAGCGCTCAAGGCCTTCGGCAACAGGATAAGGGAGCTAATCGGCGGAAGGGAGATTCACGGCATAAACGTCAAGCCGGGTGGCTTTGGAAGGTATCCCACCACTGAAGAGCTTGAGGCGATTGAGAGGGAGAGTGCGGCCTTTCTAAGGCTCGCCAAAAGGGCCGTGAGGCTCTTTGCCTCGCTCGGGCCCTACGGCGAGAAAGCGGAGCACTTCTTGGCCACGGACAACTACCTCTGGGGCGAGAAGCTGATAGCCGAGGACAAAGAGAGCTTCCACTACGCGGAGAGGATAGAGGAGCGCTCCCTGGTTTACAGCTTCGCCAAGCAGAGCCTCTACGGCGGAGAGCCTTTCTTCGTGGGTTCTCTCGCGAGGCTCCTCCTCAAGGGCGAGCAGCTAACGCCCGAGGCGAAGCGCCTGCTGGAAGAGCACAGGGAGAAGCTCTCAACGGGCTACGTGAGCTACAACAACCTCGCGCAGGCGATTGAGCTTGTTTACGCCCTCGAAAGGGCTGGAGAGATAGCTAAGACCCTCCTCGATAGGGGTATCTCCGGTGAAAACGTCCCAGTGGAGCCGAAGGAAGGGGAAGGCATAGGCTACGTCGAAGCGCCGAGGGGAGTGCTCATACACCACTACCGCACTGACTCGGATGGCAAAATCGCGTACTCGAACATCATAACGCCCACTGCCCTCAACCACGCCATGATTGAGGTTAGCCTGCTCAAGGAAGCCAGGGCCCTCTACGGCGAGGTTGATGAAGGGGAGATGGTGCAGAGGCTGGAAGAGACTGTGAGGGCCTTCGACCCGTGTATCTCCTGCTCCGTCCACCTCGTGAAGTTTTGAGTTTTCTTTTTTCCAAAATTATTCTCTGGGGTAAGTGGGCCAGCCAGGGGAGTTAAGAAGTTCCTCAAGAGCTGGCAAAAGACTAAGCCCTCATGACCCAGTACTTCTCCCTTCTCAGTCCCTTCCGCCTCAGCTCCTCGAAATGCCTTCTGGCAACTTCGTAGAAGCCGTTGTCGTGGAGGACTACTCCCTCTTTCATTGCATCGAGTGCCGAAGGGGAAAGGTTCTCAAGGGCCTTCAGGAACTCGGAAGGGGTGTAAGCGAGGATATCAACGTCCAGAAGCTCCTCGTTGAGCTCGTAGAGGGGCCTCGTCCTCGTGAGGAAGTTGCCCTTAAGCCTTTTTGAGACCACCACAAGGTCGTAGTCGCTCGCCCGATTGTGCTCGCCCCTCGCGTAGGAGCCGAAGAGCATAACCATAACGTCGCCATCGAAGTACTCGACGAGCCTCTTAACGAAGCTTTCAAGCTCCGGCGGAATCTTCTGCCCTTTTCCGGACGAACTCGATGATATTCGGCGTATGTCGGGGCTCATGGTATTGTGAAAAAATTCCCGCGGAACCTCAATCCCTTCATCGCGCAGGCTTCTCAGAAGGCGGGTTATTGAATTGCCTATGGGGGCGAAACCCATTCCCCTGAGGAGGGCATTAAAGCTCGCCCTCAAGATCCCTTGGGGCCGAGTTAAGAGTCACCTTGGTTGCTCCATCCATCTTTCGTAATCCTTCCCCTTGAACATAATCGTTATTTAATCGCTTCCCCAAATAAGAGTGAAGTTGAGATAAAGATACGCTTCCCAGGGGCATTGTAAAAAGCTTGGATTTTTGAAACACAGTGAGGACTTTTATAATTGTGTCGTTTTTATATTGTCTCCGAAAGCCTTATATTTAACGCCGGCTAATTTAGAAGAGAGCGAGCTTGGATGTGGGGGTGCAGTCCGTGGAAACTTTAAGGACTCCTGAGGATGTTTTCAAAATAATAGATAGGATTAAGCCGGGGGAGACCGTTCTGATAGAATGCTCCACTACTTCGACTTTCCCCGATTTAGCGACGCTTTTTTTCGTTAGATACGCCCGCTCAAGGGGGCTGCCGGTGATAATAGACGACAACTTCGATGCCCTCTATCCGATCTACCAGCACCTGAAGTTTCTTGGGAAGGCAGGAGAGCTTGAAGACGTTGCAGTTCTAAAGACTGGAGGGCGCATGGAGGTTGGGAGAGTTATTGGGAGAGTTCCCTTCAGCGGGGACTCGAGGGTTTACATCTCCAAGTACATGAAGCTGACGCAGTCGGTTCTGGCTGAAATGGAAAATGCGATAAACATCGTCCTCGGCCTTGAAAGCGCCTTCGCCTTCATAAACTCGATCCAGGAGTTTTACCACTTCGTTATCACGCTCCAGAACGCCGTGGGGAACAGGCACAGGAGGGCATTTTACATAGTAAACAGGGATTTGCTCCAGTATCTTGAGTACAACCCACTCCCCGAGTTCGAGAGGATTGCAACAACGGTGGCAGAGGCTGTACAGGTGCCCGATGGTTCTATACTGACCTTTAAGAAGGCTGCCGACATGGAGCTCCTTGGAGAGAGCTTTAGGCTCGTTCCGGAGGTGGTACCGTGAACTCCAGAAAGAAGTTTTTCGAGCTCCTCGATAGGGCCCCCTTTGGGAACCTCGTTGTCGTCGAGGATTACACCTCCTATGCCATACCAGGGGTTTTGAAAGTTCTCTTCGACTATGCTGACAATAGGGGCCTGGAGGTAATCGTGGACGACATTCTCGATACCTTCCCCTTGGCAGTAAAACACCTTGAAATGGTGGGAATTGAGAGGGACTTCTCGACGGTGAAGGTCATAAAAACTGCCGGAAGCATCAACACTGCCAAAGTACTGGCGAGGATTCCGTTTGAGAGCGAGCTATCAGTATACATTGAGAGGTACAACAGAGTAGCTTCAGAGGTGCTGCCCACGGGGGGGTATATAAACGCGGTTCTCGGGATGGAGAGGTTGTTCTCCTTCTTCCAGCGCACAGGGGAGTTCCACACCCTAATCAATTCGATAAAAACCTATCTGGGAAACGAGCACAGGAAGGCCTTTTACCTGATTGACGCCAACGTGGCATCCAATCTGAGGTTCAAACCCCTCCCCATGCTTGAGAGTATAGCGACTTCTGTGGTCTCTATTGAGCCCCTCGATGGTGGGGAAGTCAGGATATTCATCAAAAAGAGCATATTCAGGGACAGGCTTGGAAAGGAGCTCATAGTTTCACCTCTCGAAGTCTACGAGTGGTGAGAATGGGAATACTAGAGAAGATTTTTGGGGGCCGGAAGGGGGAAGGTGAGATAGAAATAGTCTCAAGAAAGCCGGTGGGAAGTTTCAGAGTAGATGAGGTCTTTTACAGGCAGGGGAGGCAGGCCCTTGTCGGGGAGGTTCTCGGGGGCCTTATTTATCCGGGCTACAAGGTTAAAGGGGGCGGGACAGCTTTAATCCGCGAAATTCAGAGTGAAAGGAAAAAGGTGGATTTTGCGGTTTCTGGGGATAGGGTGGTCCTCCTACTTGAGGGGAGGCTTGAAGTATCCCCCGGGCAAATCTTAGAGGTTTACCAGTCCTAAAGGTCTTTAAAGCTCCCGATAATTCACACTCGGTGACGGGAATGATAATATGGGACGATCACTTCCACGTCGACCCCTACCACGGGCTGTTTTTGGAAGCCGTAAAGCAGTTCCACAGGGCAGGGGGGACTCACCTCGTCGTCGTTTACAAGACAGCCCACGACTACGGTTTCCCGGGGCTAAAGGCAGAGGACTTCATCAAAGCGATGGACTTCCACATCGAGCTGGTTGGGAGGATCAACCGCGAAACTCCGGTAAAGGCCTACGCGGTCGTTGGGGTCCATCCTGCCGAGTTCGACTACCTGGCCAGGCAGAAGGGGCTCGAATATGCGAAAAACGAGGTGATGAAGGCCTTAGAATATGCTCAAAAGCTCTGCCTTGAGGGGAGGGCGATAGGCATAGGTGAGATAGGAAGGCCGCACTACGAGGTTCCCGGGGAGATTTGGAAGGCGAGCATAGAGCTGATGAAGTACGGTATGAGCCTTGCAAAGGAAGCCGACTGTGCGGTTCAGCTCCACACCGAGAGCTTCAACGAGGAAAAGTTCATGGAGCTTGGTAAGTACGTGAGGGAAGTGGGAATAAAGCCCTACAGGGTCGTCAAGCACTTCTCGCCTCCGCTGGTGAAAGTGGCGGAGGAAGTTGGAGTCTTCCCGAGCATCATAGCGAGCAGGAAGAACATCGAGGAGGCTATAAGGCAGGGGAACCGCTTCATGATGGAAACTGACTACATAGACGACAAAAGAAGGCCCGGAGCCGTCCTTGGCCCTAAGACGGTCCCGAAAAGAACGAAGGCCTTCCTCCAGAACGGGCTCTTCACCGAGGAGGATGCCTACAAGATCCACGTCGAGAACCCGGAGAGGGTTTACAAGGTTGAGATTGAGGAATGATCACGTCCCCTGGATGTTGGAAGTAGATAGCTCATGAATAGAGTTTGAAGTTTTCTTTTTCCAGGGAAAACAGAAAGGAAAATAAAGGCAAAGGGGAATTTTATAGTCGGTGATCCTTCCATGCGAAAAGGTGGAATTGCCCTGGCATTGATAGGCCTGGTCGTTATGGCCATGGCCAGCGGCTGCATAGGTGGAGAATCCGAGAAGGAGAAGGTTAAGGTCGCAGTACTCTTCGACGTTGGAGGAAGGGGCGACCTAAGTTTCAACGACATGGCATACCTCGGTGCCGAGAGGGCCAAGGAAGAACTCGGAGTTGAAGTGGAGTACATGACTCCGAAGTCCTCCGAGGACATGGTTCCCCTGCTGAAGCAGCTCGCCGAGAGCAAAGAATACGACCTCCTAGTTCTGATAGGCTTCCTGTGGACCACTCCCCTCGACCAGGTTGCCGACCAGTATCCTGATCAGAAGTTCGTCCTCATAGACTCAACGACGGGCAAGACCAGGGAGAACGAGCTCGACATACTCTTTAGGGAGCAGGAGGCAGCAGCCCTCATTGGTGTAATAGCATCTGGAATGGCCTATGAACTCGGTGGTGATACAATAGGTGCCGTGGCTGGAATGGACATTCCGCCGCTCTGGAAGTTCCACATCGGTTACCTCTTCGGCGCGAAGTACTTCGAGATGAAGACTGGAAAGCCCGTTAAGATGATCTGGCAGTACACCGGAACCTTTGGCGACACCCAGGTGGGCTACAACACCGGAATGCAGCTCCTCCAGCAGAACGTTAAGGTCATCTACGGCCTGGCAGGCCTCACGCACGTGGGAATGTTCGATGCCGTCATTGACTGGAACGAGCAGGGCAAGGGACAGGCATTCGCTGTGGGGCAGGATGCCAGCCAGGAGTGGTACGCTCCAAAGTACATCCCGATAAGCGGTTCCAAGAGGGTTGATACGGCAGTCTATGATGCAATAAAGATGGTTGTTGACGGCAACTGGAAGGGAGGCATAATGACCCTCGGTCTCAAGGAGAACGGTGTCGGCTACTGGGACCTCGACGGTGTCAGGCAGTTCGCCGAGTTCGCTAAGGAGGCCGGGAAGCTGAAGGATATGACGCCCGACGACGTTGTCAACATCGTGAAGGAGCAGAGGGAGAAGTACATAAAACCAGAGGTGTGGGAGATTGTAAAAGAACTCGAAACCAAGATAAAGAACGGCGAAATCGTCTTCAAGACCCCGCAGAGCCACGACGAGTACGAGCAGATAATAAACGAGCTCCAGAAGGGCAACCTCAACGCTGCCCTTGAGAAGGGCTCCGTAAGTTAGGGGAAGCTTTTTATTTTTGCTCTCTCCTCTTTTCTGGGGGGTCCTACATGCCCGCGGTGGAGATGGAAGGCATATTCAAGGTTTATCCCGATGGTGTGGTTGCCCTCAGGGGGGTTACCTTAAGGGTTGAAGAGGGTGAGATCCACGGCCTCCTGGGGGAGAACGGCGCAGGAAAATCAACCCTCATGAGGATTCTCTATGGGGAGATAAAGCCCACAGAGGGAAGAATAAAGCTATTTGGGCGCGAGGTTAATTTCTCCGGCCCCTGGGATGCAATAAGACACGGCGTTGGAATGGTCTACCAGCACTTCACCCTCGTGCCAACATTCACAGTTCTTGAGAACCTTTACCTGGCCCTCCTGCCCTTGAACCCGGATATAACCCCCGAAGAGGTCAGGAAGCTCGCCGAGAAGAAGATGGAGGAGACGGGGCTTAGGGTCCCTCTGGGTGAGGTCGTAGAGAACCTCCCGATAGGCGTCCAGCAGAGGGTGGAGATTATAAAGGCACTCCTTCAGAACGCGAAGATACTTGCACTCGACGAGCCAACATCTGTTCTCACCCCCATTGAGGTTGAAGAGCTCTTCAAAACCCTGAGAGAGCTGAAGAAGGAGGGCATAACGATAATTTTCATCACGCACAAGTTGAAGGAGGTCAAGGAGATAACGGACAGGGTAACGGTCATGAGAAGGGGAGAGGTCGTTGGAACGGTGAACACAGGAGAGGTCTCGGAGAAAGACCTGGCGAGGATGATGGTGCAGAGGGAAGTCGTGATGAGCCTCCAGAAAAGCCCAGCAAACCCGGGGGAAGTCGTTTTTAGAGTGGAGAACCTCAAAGTAAGGGATGAAGCTGGCATAGAGGCGGTTAAAGGGGTTACTTTAGAGCTACGGGAGGGAGAGGTTCTCGGGATTGCAGGCGTCCAGGGCAACGGACAGAGGGAGCTTGCGGAGGCATTGGCGGGTATCAGACTGCCTCACGATGGGAGAATAATCTTTGAGGGCAGGGATGTGACCAGTTTGGGTGCTGCAGAGCGCTACAAACTCGGGATTGCCTACGTTCCAGACTCAAGGAAGGTGGGCCTTGTGGGTGATATGAAGATCGTTGAGAACGTCATTCTGACGAACCTTCCGAGGGTCACCTCCTCGGGCAGGATAATGTGGGACGCGGCTGAATCACTTTCGGAAGAGGTTATTAAGCGCTTTGATGTCGTGGCCCCCTCTGTGAAGGCTCCCATCAAACACCTGAGTGGAGGAAACCAGCAGAAGGTGATGGTGGGCAGGGAGATAGTGAGGGAGCCCAAGGTCTTCATAGTCGCTGAACCCACCCAGGGGCTTGACATCGGTGCCACAGAGTTCATTAGGAGAACGATACTCAACCTCAGAGATAGTGGGAAGGCTGTTCTTTTGATATCTACTGATTTGGACGAGGTCCTCCAGCTGAGTGACAGGATAGCCGTAATCTACGAGGGGAGGATAATGGCTGTAGGAAGGCCCGAGGAGTTTACTCTCGAGAGGTTAGGACTGCTTATGGGTGGTGTAGATGCTTAGCGTGGACAGGGAAAGCATCCTCGAGGTTCTCATGTCTCTAATAATAGCCTTTGCAGTGGGGACTGTGGTGCTCGTTGTCCTCGGGTACGACCCCATCAGGGTTTACTCCATCCTCTTCAAGTACGGTTACGGCAACACGGACTACCTCCTGAAGAAGAGCACTCCCCTTCTCCTGACCGGACTGGCCTTTTCGGTGCCGGCCATAGCTGGCGTTTTCAACATAGGTGGGGAGAGTCAGCTCTACGTGGGTGCTATAACAGCGCTGCTCGTGGCACACTACACCGGCAGCGCCATCCCCGCAGTGATCATCGGAACAGCGGCCGGTGCGCTACTGGGCCTCACAATAGCCGCCCTCAGGGTGTACAGGAACATAAACGAGGTCATAACGGCCATAATGCTCAACTGGACGTTCTTCTACTTCATAGCGTACCTCGTATCGGCTAAATACGCAAACCCAAAGGTTCCCCACGAATCAGTTCCAGTCCCTCCCGGTGCAAGGATCGGGGGAATTTTCTTCATCGCAGTGCTGACTGCCCTGACATACTACTACGTCCTCCATTTCACGGAGATCGGCTATAAAATGAGGGTTTCGGGGGTCTCGCCCCAGTCCGCCAGGTACGCCGGTTTCAGCCCTGAAAAGATGGTGCTCACATCAATGCTCCTTGGGGGGGCAGCAGCAGGCCTCGGAGGCGCTCTTCTGGTCCTCGGAGCCACTTACACCATAGACACAACCCTCTCGGCCATTTACGGAATAGGGTTTACGGGGATAGGAATAGGCCTCCTCGGAAGGAACAACCCCGTAGGAATAATATTTTCCTCCCTCTTCATGTCTGGCCTGATAATAGGCGGGCAGTGGGTTGAGCTCAAAACCGGGGCACCACCTGAACTCGCAGATACTCTCATAGGAGTCATAGTGATAGCCCTTGCAGTTCCTTATGCCTACAGGCTCCTCATGAAGAAAGTCGGGCAAAGGGGGAGTGCGGCATGATAGACGAGATACTCGTGATACTCTCAAACACGCTCGCATCAATGGTTCCGCTGGTGCTTGCGGGAGTCGGAGAGATCATAACCGAACGTTCGGGTGTCGTTAACATAGGCCTTGAGGGTATTTTCATGGCCTCAGCTTTTACAGCAGCCGTTGTAACGTTTTACACCGGCAACCCCTATCTCGGCTTGCTCGTGGGACTGCTCGTGGGGCTCCTCGCTGGCACCCTCCACGGGGCGATAAGCGTCTACCTGAGGGGCGACCAGATCATAGCAGGGGTCGGATTCAATTCGCTTGCCTACGGGTTGAGCCTCCTGGGACTCGTATCCCTTTGGCACAGCCACGGCTCCTCACCCCCGGTCAATAAAATGCCCATGCTGACTGTAGGGAGGCTCAGCATCCCCCCGCTTTCCATAGTGGCCGTTCTAGTTGGCATAATCGCCTGGTGGTGGCTTTACAAAACCCCCAGCGGGCTGAGGCTGAGGGCCTGCGGGGAGGACCCTAGGGCCGCTGAAGCCATGGGTGTCAACGTCAACAGGACGAGGTTCTATGCAACCGTTATCGGAGCGGGCCTCACCGGGCTTGGAGGGGCCTACCTCGTCGTTGGCTGGATAGGGCAGTTCACCAAGTTCATTTCGGCTGGAAGGGGCTTCATAGCGCTGGCCAACGTAGCCTTTAGCAACTGGAACCCTCTGATGGCCATAGTGGGCGGCATACTCTTCGGGCTCTTCGACGCGCTAGCCATCTACGCCCCGATAAAGATCCAGGAGTCAACGGGAAGGATCATAACTGCCGAGTCCAACCTCTTTAGGACGATCCCCTATCTGGCCACGCTAATCGTCGTCACGCTGATAATGAAGAAGGTGAAAGCTCCAAGGGCCCTTGGAAAGCCCTACATAAAGGAGTGATCAGGGCTCGAGCTGAACCTTTATCTCTTTTCTATCGAAGCTCCTCTCAAAGGCCTTAACGCCATCTTTGAGGCTGTGGACTGAAGTTACCAGGCTCTCAACGTCCACCATCTTCGACCTTATCAGGTCGATGGCCTTCTCAAAGGGCCCGCACCTGCTTCCCACGAGCCTGACCTCCTTGACTATCATGCTCGTGTAATCGAAGGTAACGGGACTTCCGTGCGTTGATTTAGCCGCTATAACGCCCCTCGGCCTCACCAGCTTCAGGGCCATCCCAAGCCCGCCCGGACTCCCCGTGGCCTCGACAACGTAGTCGAAGCCCGCCCCATCGGGGGTCTTTTCCTCCATGTACCTCAGGGCCTCGTCAAAGGTTAGAACCTCGACGAACTTCTCCGCTATCCTTCGCTTGGGGGAGTCCTCCCTTGCAACGGCGATGACGTTTGGAGTGGTTAAAGAGAGCAACTGGGCAGCTAGGAGCCCTATCGTCCCTATTCCCAGAACCGCCGCGTTGGCCGAAGGAGTTATCGGCTGCATCTCTAGCATCTCCACAACAGCGGCCAGGGGTTCCACAAGCGCCCCCTCTTCCCATGAGAGCCCGTCTATGGGGTGCAGAAGGTCGGCCCTCGTCACCACGTACTCCGCCATGCCCCCGTCGAGGCTTATCCCCAGGGTTTCCCTTTGGGAGCAGTGGGTGGGCATTCCGTGCCTGCAGAACCAGCATTTTCCGCAGTTCACGTTTATCTCCGTCGTAACCCGCTTTCCGATGAGCCCTTCCAGGTCCTCACTCCCCACATCGATGATTTCCCCCGCTATCTCGTGCCCCGGAATCAGGGGGAGCTTTCTCGGTGGATAAGTGCCTTTGTATAAGGCCTTGTCGGTGCCGCAGATGCCTACCCTCCTGACCCTTATCTTAACCCAGCCACTTTCCGGCTCCGGTTCGGGGACGTTTTCAAGCCTCAAATTCCCAGGTCCGTAAAGAACAAGGGCCCTCATATCACTCACCACGGGAAAAGGTTGGACTCCCAACTTCCGCACTCTGAAGTGTCATGGCTGTGACCATATCATCGGAGATTGCTCCCTCCATGATCCCACCAATCCGTGTTTCCACCGGAATATTTAACCCCTTCGTCAGACCCTCACTTTCCTCACAACCCTCACAACACCCGGCTCCCCAGGCTTTCCTTCCACCTCGAAGACCCTTCCAAAGAACCTCTCGACCACCCAGACGTTCGTGACCAGGTGGTTCGTTATCTCGCCCACTCCAACCTCGCCACCCGCGAAGGCCAAGAACGGTATGAGCTGGTCTCCCAGGAACTTATCCACCGCCATTCCGGTCTTTAGTACCTCGATGAGTTCATCCGCCGCTTCCCTGCCTACGACCTCAGCCGGTTTTCCCTTCTTACCGAGGGCATCGCCACCGAGCCTGAGCTTGTCCGTTTCGGCCCAGATCACTATCCCGCTCCCCGGACCGAGAGAGCGAGAAACCTCAGTTTCTATCTCAACAGGCGCGCTGTAAACTGCACTTAGCCTTTCCTTAGCTGCTTTAGCCTGCCTCTCGGCGACGTGGGAAGGCAGGTTCGTCGCATGACTTATCCCGGCAAAGCGCTCTATCACTTCCCACTTCAGCGCTTTCAAAGGTTTCTTTTCCTCCCACGGCTCGACCCTACCCACTACCAGCCCTCCTCCCTTGGGATAGTGGCCGCGCCTCTTTATCTCAAGCTCGACCTTTAGGCCCATCCTCTCAAGGGCGTAAAGCGTAACGTGCTTGAGATAATCGACCGGCGGACTCCAGGGAACGTCCGTTCCTCCCATTATCTCGAAGCTACCACCGACGAATGCCATAGCCGGAAGAAGTGCCTGAAGAACGAGCGTGATGCTTCCGGCTGTTTTTATGGGAACCCGTATGTGCTTTGACTCCGCCCTTCCGGGAATGAACTCCAGCTCGGTCGAACCAACGCTTGCGCCCTTGACCTTCGCGTTGCTCAGCTCCTTCAATGCCAGAATCCCGTGTAGGTGCTGGGGTCTCAGTCCGGGGTTCGGCCTGTTGGCGCGGATGTTGTAAATCC
>JASGLT010000050.1 GCA_030156945.1 Thermococcaceae archaeon | reverse complement strand
AATGATGTCCGGCCTGTTGGTGGCGCCAATGACGACCACACCACTGTTCTCCTGAATACCATCCATCTCAGTGAGCAGCTGGTTGATCAGCCTGTCGGTGACCCTGTTCACGTCTGTTCCTCTCCTTGGAGCTATTGCGTCAATCTCGTCGATGAATATTACCGTCGGAGCTGCCTGGCGGGCCTTCCTGAATATATCGCGGATGTTCTTCTCGCTTTCGCCGACCCACTTGCTGAGCACCTCTGGGCCCTTGATGGCTATGAAGTTGGCCTCGCTCTCGTTTGCCACAGCTTTAGCGAGGAGCGTCTTACCTGTTCCAGGTGGCCCGTAGAGGAGTATTCCCTTGGGCGGGGTAATTCCGAGACCCATGAAGGCTTCGGGGTACTTGAGAGGCCACTCGACTGCCTCTCTGAGCTCCTGCTTGACATCCTCAAGCCCACCGATGTCCTCCCAGCGGACGTTCGGAACCTCAAGGAGCACCTCCCTGAGTGCTGAGGGCTCCACCATCTTCAGCGCCTCGTAGAAGTCTCTCCTGGTGACCTTGAGCTCCTCCAGGACTTCCCTGGGTATGTGCTCGGCCTCGAAGTCGATCTTGCCCTCGTTGATGAGCCTCCTCAGCGCGGCCATTGCCGCCTCTCTTGCGAGAGCCGCTAGGTCTGCACCGACGAAGCCGTGCGTCACCTCGGCGAGCTCCTCCAGCAGTGCATCGATCAGCCTGGCCTTGACTTCTTCGTAGAGGTTTCCTCCTTCATCTGCATCCTTCAGGGCTCTCCTGATCTCTTCTTCGTCTCTGGCTTCCTTCACTTTTCTTATGGCCCTCTCGGCAGCACTGCGGTACGTTTCGTTCCTCTCAAGCTCCTCGAGTATCTCGATGACCTTGCTCTTCCTGAACTCTGGCTCGATGGGCATCCCCCTGGTGTGGATCTGGAGTATCTCCTTCCTGCCCTGCTTGTCAGGAACGCCGACCTCAATCTCCCTGTCGAACCTTCCGGGCCTTCTGAGTGCAGGGTCAATTGCATCTGGCCTGTTGGTAGCGGCTATCACTATAACCTTTCCACGACCCTTAAGACCGTCCATCAGGGTGAGCAGCTGGCTTACAACGCGCTTCTCGACCTCACCGCTGACCTCTTCTCTCTTCGGAGCTATGCTGTCAATCTCGTCGATGAAGATTATCGCCGGTGCGTTCTCCTCCGCCTCCTTGAAGACCTCTCTCAGCCTCTCCTCGCTCTCGCCGTAGTACTTGCTCATTATCTCTGGACCGTTGATTGCTATGAAGTGAGCGTTGGCCTCGTTTGCCACCGCTTTAGCCAGGAGGGTCTTACCGGTTCCAGGTGGTCCGTAGAGCAGAACGCCCTTCGGCGGCTCAATGCCGAGCCTCTCGAAGAGCTCCGGGTGCTTGAGCGGGAGCTCTATCATCTCCCTGACCTTCTGGATGACGTCCTTGAGACCGCCAATGTCCTCATAGGTCACCCCGAGAGTTGCAGTCTTTGTAACCTCCTTCACCGGCTTATCGCTTATCTGGAAGTCCGTAAACTCCGTGATCTGGACGATTCCAGCCGGGGTTGTCGCGGTAACAACGAAGGTCAGCTCCTGGCCGAGAACCCCTATCTTTATGTAGTCGCCCCTGACGACGGGTCTTCCAACGAGCCTTCCGTGGAGCCACTCGACGAAGTCCCCACCGAACCTTATGGGTTCGGTTGGAGCTACGATGACTCTCTTCGCTTCCTTGACATCGGCCTTTCTGATGGTTACCTCGTCACCAAGGCCAACTCCTGCGTTCTTTCTGATGGTACCGTCCATCCTGATGATGTCAAGCCCCTCGTCCTCAGGGTAGGCCGGCCAGACGACGGCCGCCGTGTTCTTGGTACCTATGATCTCTACGATGTCTCCGCTCTGGACTCCGAGCTCGCGCATCGCCCTTCTGTCAATTCTGACGATGCCCCTCCCCACATCTCTCTGGTGAGCGGGAGCTACCTTGAGTCTGACTTCCCTCTTCTCACTCATCCTCCATCACCTCTTGGTTTTTGGTTACCGTAAGTTACTAAAGGTCGAACCCTTTATAAATTTTTCGATTTTTCTTAAGTGAGGTTACCAAAATATGGGCTCATATCGCGGCGAGAAGTGTATGCGTAGAGTCAGAATTATGATAGATTGGTACTGAATCCATGAGTCGATGTTTTTAGAGTACAAAAATGTGCTTGCAAAAATTTTGCATTTTTTCGACCATATAGCTATGTTATGGAGACACCACCCATACCCCACACAAAAACACCCCAACACACGCCTACCACACACCAACACCCAAAATTCTCTTTTGCTTTTTTGCCGATGCCAAAAGCCCACCAACACCATCTTACAAAACCGTTTTTTTGTCCTGGGAAATTTTCGTTTTTTCAATTTAACAAACTCTGGAGGTGGTGCCAAATGGTAGTGAAAGCCCAAACAACCCTCGCAAATATGATGCCCGTCGTGGTAGCGTTTGGCTAGAAAGGTCTCTACGTCATCAGGCTCAAGGACGGCGAAAGCGGGACCCTCGCCAGCTTCCCGGAGGATCTCAACCGGGTCGCCTTTGCACTCTCCGAGACCTACGCCGCGCCGATGCCCTTTGGGTGGATCAAGCAGAAGCTCAAGCACCTCCTGCACTACCTCGACCTGCATGAGGCGTACCTCATAGACGGCGACCTCGTGGCAATTATAGACGGCAAACCCTACGGGCTGAAGACATACCCAGAGGTCATCGCCGACACCCGGCGGCTGTTCGGCAACGACATGGAGCTGTTCTTAAGAGTGGTGTACGACCTGATGGACGACCTGAAAAAGCACTTTGTAGGTAGCAGGTGATTTCAAACAACCAAGAACCGGCAATACTCTGCTAGGTACCATTCAAGCATCATCCAATTGGCGGAATCTAGGTGTTGTGGAGAGTAAGGCAGAAAATCAAAAATTCAAAAATCACTCGATCTTGACCTCGAAGCCTTCTCCCTCTTTCTTGGTTGGGTTCTTCTTCGGAATCTCGATTTCAAGGACTCCGTTGTTGTAGCGGGCCTTGGCCTTCTCTGGAATGACCTCCTCTGGGAGCCTGATGACCCTCCTGTAGCCGCTGTAGTAGCGCTCGATCCTTATTGCCCCCTCCTGCTCGAGTTCCTTCTCGCGCCTCATCTGGGCCTCAATGTAGACTGTGTCCTCGGTGACCCTGAGCTTGATGTCCTCCTTCCTGACACCAGGGAGCTCGACTGTGATCACGAAGCGGTCGCCCCTGTCGAAGATGTCTGCGAACGGCTCCCTCCAGGTCTCGCTGACCTCAAATCTCTCTCCCGGCTCGCGGTAGCTCCAGAGCCTTGGACCGCGCATGAAGTCGCGGAATATTGCATCAATCTCCTCCTGGATTTCCCTCATTATGTCGAAGGGGTCCCAGTAGCGGTCCCTCCTCCAGACCATCGCCATCACCCCCTCCACCTTTTGCTTACCGATGGTTATTATAACAAAAGGTGCTTAAAAGCTTTTCGCCCAAGGTGGCAGAAAATGCCCTGCATCTGAGGTTACATTTCACAAAAAGGGGGAGGAGGGGGGTGAATGTGATCAATGAACCCCCACTGCTAGCCACTGCAGACCATTGCCCCCATGCGGCGGGACTTCACTGGGGGCTCCCGCCCACTGGATAAAATCCTAGCATCAGCGACTTTCGATGTATCTCTTCCAATACTTCCTATGTTGTTGGAAGTATATTAAGTTTTCGCCAGTTATGTTGGGAATTATTTGAGGTATTTTGTTGAATTTGCCATAGCTTGCAAGGACTCCTCAAAGTTGTGGATAATCCAGGGGGTGAGATCAAAATCACTGGTGATAGCTTTTGCATCGTAGCCCAGGCCTCTAAGGATGCTGGAGAACTCTCTTGCAAAGCCATAGACCGTGAAAATCGTGGTGGGTTTGACCTTCTCCACGATTCTCATCAGCTCCCAGAAATCCCCGTGATTGCTGAGCTTCAGCCTACCAAAACCGGAAACTGTGAGCTCCCATGGGGAAAGTGAGTTATCAACCTTTGGCGAGCGGTAGGAGCGGAGAACTACTTCTCCCTCCTTGGATATGTTCCCGAACTTCACACCGAACTTTGAATAAACCCTGGCCACCTTCAGCATCTCCCAGCTTGGTCTTACGGTTATTCCATGGAGATCGAGAATTTTCATAACCTCCTGGGCTTTCCCCATCTGGTTAACGTAGAGGGTCGGTCTCTTCCCCCTGTCAAGGGCTTCCTCAACGAAAGCCACGAGCTTTTTCTCTGCCTCCCGTGGCGATGGAAACGTGAAGCTTGGAACCCCGAAAGTGGCTTCTATTATGAGGAAGTCCGCGCGGGGAAAGCGGCTTTTCTCGGCAGTTCTCAACTTGAACCACTTCGTGTCTCCCGTGTAAAAGAGCGTCCCGTTTTCTAACCAGAGCTTTATCCCTGCTGAACCGAGCATGTGGCCGGCCGGGTAGAGCCTCGCCTTGAAGTCTCCGAGATAAAAGGTCTCTCCAAAATCGACTTCCCGGTAGAAGCCCCCTTTTCTAAGGTGGCTGAGGAACTTCGTGGCCTTTGTGGAGTAAATAACATCCCCGCTAACAAAATGGTCGCTGTGCGCGTGGCTTTGAAAGGTAAATTTAGCCGAACTGTCGAGCCCGGTGTTTCGTATTATCATCATTTCCAAGATGTCATGTTGGCAATAATAGTCTTTCCCCGAAAGCTTCACATGGGCAGTACACTCCTCGTTCCAACGCAGTAGGGAACAAAAGATTGGGCTTTGATAGCCAAGGAGATTCTCTTGGGGCTGAAGGAACACGGGAAGCTTCATTGAGGATACACCAAAGATTGAAATGTGGTGCCGGGGCCGGTGTCGACGAGAAAGCCTTGGGGAATCTTGAGGAGAAGCTCTGGAGTGAGCTAAAGGCCCAAAGGGATAACTTGACCCTCGCCGGCCTCTACGCCTTCGCAGTCGAAATAATCAATAGAGGAGAGCTGGAGAGGAGGAAAGAAATCGAGGGGGTTTAGGCCTGCTTTTTAACCCTTTTCATCCTGAGGTACTCCTCTTTGCTGGGCGGGGAGTCCCTGGCCGATTGAAGGCTCTTGTCGCAACTTGCATCCCAACAAGTAGCTTGCACCCCTGCAAGTTAAAGGGTTTCCCTCTGAGCCCAAGAGTTTTTCTTGAGTGGGTATGTTTTGAGAGACCAAAAACCCTAAATTCTCTCACCTCCAATAGACTCTGGTGGTTTCATGTCCCTCATTGCCCAGCTCCGCAGGGACTTCGATGAGTTCAGGAACTCCTGCATGGGAATTCTCCTCTACGGCTCGTGGGTTAGAGGAAAAGCCACACGGAGGAGCGACGTTGACATATGCCTCGTCAAGCCGAAGCCTGGAACCTACGAGAGGGTTCTCGAAAAGCTCGGTGGAAAGTACGATGTTAAGGTTTTTGAGGAACTCCCCCTCTACGTTCAAATCGAAATTATCAAGAACCACCGGGTAATCTACGGGGACGAGCTTGAGCTGTCGGAGTACTTCTACCGGTTCAGAAAGCTCTGGAGAGACATGGAACACCGGATTAAGGAGAACCGATTCAAAAGCGTTAAGGAGAAAGCCCTTCTGAGGAGGCGCGCTCGTGAGAAGGCAGAGGTACTTGGAAAAGCTTGAGAAGTTCGAGGAGGAGTACGAGTTCATAAAGGCTCACGAGATGAGGGACGAGGTTACGCAGAGGGCACTTCTCTACTCCCTCCAGGTGTCCGTTGACGTCGCTATGGACATCGTGGCAATGCTCACCAAAGACCTTGGAATAACGGTGGAGGATGACTACACCAATATCGAACGGCTGGAGAAGAAGGGGGTTTTAAGCAGTGAAGAGGCATCGCTCTTGAGGAAATACAACGGCCTCAGGAACGCGATAGTCCACAAATACGACAGGCTCAACATGACTATGGTTGAAGAGGGCCTGAAGAGAATAGACGGGCTGTATGAGCTCGTCCTCAAGCTCGTGGAGGAGTACGAAAGGCTTGGGCAGGAATCTTAACTCCACGATCTGTGTGGATTTCCCCGGTGAGGTGCTGAGACTTCGAAAGGCTTATCTCTTCCGAAGCCCAAGTTTAGAGGGTGGGTTCCGTAGCTGGGTTGATTGGGCTTATCCTCCAAAGGAGGTGCGTAAGATTGGTAGGCTATCACTCAGTCAACGTTAAAGAAGTTGAACTCCCTGTAAAAAAAGGAGTATTTGGGAAAAAAATTCGCGCAAAAGTGCACCTTCTGGAAATTATCCCCGAGCAAGGAACGCTGACCGAAAAAGAAGGCAAATTACTACTGGAATTTTTGGAAAAAAAGGGTTCTTGATCTCAAAGGAAGAAGTGGAACCAGTAAAAAATGTAAAAAACGTAGTATTTGTCCCCACCGAAAACACAGGGGTAAAGCATCCATTCTACAAAGATGCAACGTATGTCATCGTACACGGCGGGCCGACGAACAACGCGCTAAAGACATTAACACTCTTGCAACTCGCCAGCATCCCGATAGCGATGAAGACTAAACTCAAAGACAAGTTCGAAATACAAGATAAAATCGAAAACTATGTCTTGCCAAAAATCATCGAAAGGGAGGAAAACGAGTTCATAGACATTCTCGGAAGTCATGTAAACCGAATCGGAGATGACCCTATACACAATGCAACACTAGCAGCGTACCACACAATACCGTACGATCGCCTAGTGGATGAAAAACTGGAAGATATAGCACGCATTCTTTGGAAAGCAACTGGTTTATCTGAAGCAGGAGTTAGCTATACCGATTACCTTCAGTACTTAAAGGTGGCAGCGAAGGCTGCCGAAAAAATAGGGGAGATGCAGGCAAAAACCTTGCAATATAAGGGTGGAAAGCACATCCTCGAACCGCTGAACGGAAAGATTGAACAGATTGAAGAGATGCACGAACTTGCAGAATTACTTAAGAAAATGGTGCCCGAAAAGGTCATCCCGCCGGAAGAAAGGCCAAAATTCCGCGAGGTGCAGACTCAGGTGAGAGAGGGAGACAGCTTTGCCGAGTTGCCAAACCTCCCCTCCAATGTTCTCCTCGAAGTCCTCTCCATCCTTCAAGCTTTAGAGTTCGCCGACTACTCCGAGAAGGCCAAGGAGAAAGCCCTGGAAAAGCTCTCCTCAACCATTAAGGAGCTCTCAAGGAAGGATCCCACGCCGGAGAACCTCCTCAAACTTGGCCCCTACGCCTACGCGGC
>JASGLT010000021.1 GCA_030156945.1 Thermococcaceae archaeon | reverse complement strand
GCACAACTGGGAGATTCTCAAAAAGCTCGACTTCGTGAAGATCAGGGTTCTCAAAGATTCTTCCTACCTCAAGTCCCTCGACCTTTCCGGCTTTGACGTGATTGTAGATGCCCTCCTCGGGGCGGGCACTAAAGGGGAGCCGAGGGAGCCGATACGCTCAGCAATCGAGAAGATAAACGAGTATGTGGGAAAAGCGAAGATAGTGAGCGTTGACTTCCCAAGCGGTTATCCGAGCAACGTTAGGGTAAAGGTCGACTTTGCTGTCACCTTCCAGTGGGACAAGGAGGAATACGAGGGTTTCGAGCGCGTCATAGCGAAGATAGGCTACCCGAAGGAGCTCTACCACCTTGTGGGGTCCGGCGATGCCAAGTTCGCGCTGAGGAAGAAGGGAGAGCACAAGGGCCAGAACGGGAAGCTCCTCGTGATTGGCGGGAGTGAGGACTACTTCGGAGCGCCTTATCTTGCCTCAAAGGCCGCTTCCTACCTCGTTGATCTGGTCTATCTCGCTATGCCAGAATATTCGGCGAGGAGAATAAACGACCCCAACCTAATCCTGCGCTCCTTTGAGGGTAGAAACTTCAGGAAGGAAGACGTTGAGGATGTTCTGGCAATAGCTGATGGGGTTGATGCCGTAGTTATCGGTCCCGGGATTGGAACTAAGCCGGAGACAAAGGACTTCGTCGTTGAGTTCCTCCGCTGGTGCGAGAAGCCCATTGTTATAGATGCCGACGCTTTAAAGGCCGTCGCCGAGGATTTGGACGTTCTCAAGGGGAAGAAGTTCGTTCTGACACCCCACGCCGGCGAGTTCAGGATACTGTTTGGGGAGAAGCCCGAGGGAAGCCTTGAAGAGAGGGCGAAGCTCGTGGTGGAGAAAGCAAAGGCCATTGGGGGGACGCTCCTGCTCAAAGGGGCCTACGACCTCATAAGCGACGGAAAGGTCTGGAAGTACAACAAGACCGGCAACAGGGGCATGACGACCGGCGGAACCGGCGACGTTCTGGCTGGCCTTGTCGGGGCCCTCCTCGCGCTCGGGAATTCCCCGTTGAGGGCCGCCTCCGCTGGGGCCTTCCTCAATGGTTTGGCAGGCGATATGGTGAAGGAGGAGATGGGAGAGAACTTCACGGCCCTGGACGTTGCCGAAAAGGTGCCACAAGCCGTGAAATGGGTACTGGAGTTCTGAGGTGGTTTCATGAAGCGGGTCGTTGGCCTCTTTCTCTTTTTGGTTATCACCTCAGTTGTGGTTTTTACATTTCTCTTTACTTCATCCGAGAAGTATCCGGCCAGGCTCAACGCGGAGTTTCAAAAGCCGGTTGGGTTTAATGGGGCCGAGTTGCTCAGGGGCTATCCAAACGCCGTCACCCACGTTTCTATCTTCCGCTTTAAAGAGTTACCAGCGGGAAAGAACATTTCTGAACTTGAGGAAATCTTTGACGTTGCTCCGGACTCCCTCCTCATTGAGATCCAGAACATTTCAACGCTCTTATGTCGGGCCGGGCGATTTGTAACACTTTAACGTCATATAAACCGACTACCATATTTAGAAAAAAGATGTAGGCTATGCATCATAGGACTTTTTCATAAGCTTCCTCTGAAGTCATGGGTGGGGAATTGGGGCAGAGAGAACCTAAATACGCCAATCCACGAGTAAAGCTCTCTTAAAGCGCGCATCCTTTCAGGTATTACTACCCACTCTCACCCCTGTGCAGGAGCTAATTCTGTCCAAATTAAGGGGGAAATGAAACTATATGGGGCTACTTTTATTTTTACGCTGGTGGATTTCCGAGCTACTCTTGGCGCTCATAGGTGGTTACTTTGGGAGCAGTGGGCTTCACCCTGTGGCTATTCTTACTACTGGTTTCTTTTTTCTTAGCTTCTTCAACTTTGGAATTGTTCATGTGATTCACCCATAAGTATACGGAGCACGGCTCGATGTAGGACATGGTTTGGTTTGTGTTCTCTGGAGGGGTTCCAGCGTCTAATGTTCCCGCGTGGGTTTTAAGTTATAACCGTAGCCAACTGCTGTAATCTCATTCTCGGGACTTTCTTGCTTTTTTTGGGGCCGGACTGGTGTTAGGAGTTGAAAAATTTTATAAATAATCGTGAAATTAATGGGGCGAGCTTTATTCCGCCCAAAAGTAGCTCCAAACTGTATGGCTGTGATACTTCCTATGGTTTGTGGATTTTCTCATTTCTAATTTTGCTTTGCATGTTTTAGGGACTTTGGACATTTTGTGGATCATGTGTGGGTTCTATGGTTTTGGTAATCTTCTGAATTTTTCAAGATTAAACCTAGATCCTTCATAGCCTTTATGTCAAGCTCTGGATCTCTTATGGTTGTTGTGAGGGCAGTTCTTCCAATGAGAACTCCGTCAACAATGAACAACGCCAGGATCCATAGGTCTCCGAGAACCTGCACTCTTCCACCACACAGCCTTAACTCTGTTTTTGGCAGTAGGAATCTTAGTGCTGCAATGCTTTTTAGGGCATCCATTGCTTTCATGGGGCTTTTTGTTCCAAGGGGAGTCCCTTTAATAGGAATTAACATGTTTATTGGTACGGAATCCACCTGGAGAGATCTTAAAGTCTCTGCTGCGCTTATTCTGTCTTCAATTTTCTCCCCCATCCCAATTATGAAGCCAGAGCATACTTCAAGTCCAGCTTCTTTTAGCCTTTTCACTGTTTTTACCCTATCTTGGAAGGTATGAGTGGTACAGACTTTGGTAAAAAAGCGTTTTGAAGTCTCTATATTGTGATGAACTCTGTCTACTTCAACCTTTGACAGCATTTCTATGGCCTTTTTACCTAGCATTCCTAAAGAAACATCTATCTTCATGTTGGTGCACTGTTTGAGTACTTGGATTGCTTCTAAGATTTTTAGAAACTCCTTTTCATCCCCTCTGTAACCCCACCCGCTCGTGACTATTGAAAACCTATCTGCTCCGTTCTTCTCGGCTTCTATGGCAGCATCCAGAATCTTTTCTGTTTCTAGAAGCCTGTGTCTATTAATGTTGGTTTTGCTGATCTTTGATTGGGCACAAAACGCGCAGTCTTCGCTGCAAATCCCTGTTTTTGCACTTATTATTGAACATGTTGAAATTCTATTCCCACTGAATGCTCTTTTTATTCTGTTTGCTGAGAGAACAAGCTCGATTAAATACTTGTCGGGAGTTTTGAAAATTTTATTAACGTCTTTTTGACTTAGAGGGCTTTCAAGAGCTTTTTCTGAAAGCTCAAGTAACTCCTCCAGCATGGAATCTTGTAATTTGGGAGTTTTTGTAAATTTTTGGTTAACGACATTCCCACTTTTAGTCTTGAATTTGTCAAGAATTGAACAGAGCATGGGACTTTTGAAAGCGTTAATTTCATTGTAAGCTCTTCTTGAGAGCTATTGAGGGTCAAAATATTATCAGCTCTCTGACTTTCTTTGCATGCTCACAAAGCTCACAACTCTGGAGGAAGACGAGAATGTTGAGGAGGTGAAAGAGCTCTACCTCGGTCAGTTCCACGTCGGCAAGGGATATCCTCTTCAAAATCGGCTGGGATTTTATTTCAACTTGGTCAAAGACCTCTTTTATTATCTTTTTCAGACTTCTCCTGTCCTTTATTGTGAACCCTGCCCTCTCAAGGATATTGACAATTTTTTCAGCCTCTAACTGTAGATAGGCCTGTCTGAAGCGTTCTACGCTTTCGTCAGGGTCTGGTTTTATGAGAAATAGCCTCGCACTCCGCGAGTAGACTTTTTCGTTACCAAAAGCCTCAAACTCCTCGACGAGACCGGCATTTTCGAGGGCTTTTATGTGCCTGCTTATGGTGCTCCTGTCCTTACCTATGGCATCCGCAAGCTCTTTGATGGTCATTGGCCGAAGCCTGAGAAGCTGGAGTATCCTAAACCGGGTCTCTTCCGAGAGCACCTTAACCGTTTCGGGGTCGGTGATTATGATGACCTCTTTCACTTCAGTATTCCTCCAGCTTGTCCTGTGGGGTTTCGCCCTCCTCCACGATCTTCCTTCCGGCGGCAACCATGTCTATGCTGTGCACGACACCACCGAACTCTTCTATGGTCTTCACTATTTCCTCGTAATCAAGATCGTCGCCAACAACGGTGATTTTGACGTTTTCGGTCTCCTTGTCTATTTCAACGAGCGTTATGTTGACTCCATCAACCCCCTCGAGCTCGCTAAGCCCCAGTGCAAGTTCCGTTACCATCGGCTGGTGCGGCTTAAGAACGTCCAGAACTAACAGTCTTATTCCCCTTGCCATCTTTCATCGCTTCTCCTTTGGGAATCATTTTTTAAGTATTTTCCCGAGCTTTTTGAGCAATTCCAATGCCTCTTCGTCCCTCCCCATTTCGGCCATTGTCAGCCACTCTATGGCGTGGATTATGTCCTCGTTGGAGAACTCCTTAAGGCTGCTTTCTTTCTTCTCTATGTCCTTGGAAATCTTCGTCTTAAACTCGTGCTCCTTCTGGAGAAGCTTGTCCATAACATCAAGGAGCTCCTCATCGTCAAAGGTGTACCCTAGGGCCTTGAAGACGTCGAGCTTTGTCTTGAGCCTGGAACGTGCGAAATACCGAAGCTCCTCGTCGCCCAGGTAGAGGTTTATGTAGAAAGCATCGGCGGTTCTCCCGTAGTATTTCTCAACCAGGTTCCCCTTCATCTCGGTTCTCCTGACCTCAACAAGCCCGGCCTCTTTAAGCTTCTCGATGTGGTGGTAGATCGTCTGGGGCGTTTTTCCGAGGATCTCACTGAGCTGTGATATTGTCATCTCCTTGTTTCTCAGGAGCTGGAGGATTTTCCTCCTCGTGTCCTCAAGCATCAGTTTTATGACCTCTGGGTCGGTTATCACTTTCACCTTCGGCATTGGCGTCACCCAATTTTAACGTTCTAATCCCCTTTTGAACGTTATCCAATATAACTCTTTCCCATCAGATTCATGACCATTTTGATTGAAGGATGAGAATTTTTGTATCGGTTGGGTGTGGATTTTTGAACGACCTTCATTCATCGGGAGACTCACTCGTTGTCTTCAAATTTGAAATTTTTGGTACCTCGTTCCCCTGCGGGAGTATAATGAGCTCTCGACCCTCTACAAGCATCTGTGCAACTTTTCTGCGGGCCGAGCTCAGGGCCCTCCAAACCGTTCCTCTCGACACCCCCATTTTTATTCCCGCCTCTTCCTGAGTCATTCCCTCGTAGTCCACAAGCCTGAGTGCTTCGAATTCTTCGTAGCTCATGAATATCGGAGGTTTGGGTGGGCCGAATGGAGGGCCGGCGGGATAGAAGTGCCTAACCTGAGGAATGAATCCGATGAACCTCATCTTTCTCCTTCTTCCCGGTCCTCTACCCATTCCGCGGGGCATTTCGTTTTGAAGTGGACGGAGAACTTTTTATGCTTTTGCATGAGGGAAAGCTTAAATACCAGTTCCCGAAAAAAATTCGGAGGTGGTTGCCATGGCAGGAAACTTGGAGTTCCTGTTTTATCCAAGAAGCGTTGCGGTCATAGGCGCCTCAAACGTCCGGGGGAAGATTGGAAACTCTATAATGCGCTCGATAACGCTCAGATTTGACGGAAAGGTTTACCCCGTCAACGTGAAGGGTGGGGAAATCGAAGTAAACGGCAAGAAGTTCAAGGTCTACAGGAGCGTTAAGGAGATTCCGGATGACGTTGACGTCGCCGTCATAGCCGTCCCCGCAAAGTTCGTTCCCGATGTCATTGACGAGTGCGGCGAGAAGGGCGTTAAGGTGGCAGTTGTCATATCCGCTGGCTTCAAAGAGGCTGGAAGGGCCGACCTCGAGGAAGAGCTTGTCAAGAGGGCCAAGAAGTGGGGTATAAGGGTCGTCGGCCCGAACTGTCTCGGCGTTACCAACCTTGAGAACGGTTTCGACTGCAACTTCAACCCACCCGAGAGGCAGGCGAGGCCGCCATTTGGAAAGGTTGCCTTCATGAGCCAGAGCGGTGCATTCGGAGCTGCAATCCTCGACTGGGCCGCGAGTCACAAGATTGGTATGAGCAAGTTCATCAGCCTCGGCAACATGGCCGACCTCGACGAGAGCGACTTCATGGCCTACCTCGGCGACGACCCGAAGACTGGCGTCATCACAGCTTACCTTGAGGGCGTCAAGGACGGGAGGAAGTTCTTCAACACGGCAAAAGAAGTGACCCTCAAGAAGCCCGTCGTTATCCTCAAGGCCGGAAGGACAGAGGCGGGAGCGAAGGCAGCCGCTTCTCACACGGGCTCTCTGGCAGGTTCTTACAAGATATACCAGGCTGCCTTTGAGCAGACCGGCGTTTTAGAGGCTAAAAGCATGCGCCAGCTCTTCAACTACGCGAAGGCATTGGCCATGCAGAGCCCAGCGAAGGGCAACCGCGTGGCGATAGTTACGAACGGCGGCGGCGCTGGAGTTATGATGAGCGACGGCCTGCTTGAGAGGGGCATGAAGCTCACCGAGCTGACAGAAGAGACGAACGAAAAGTTCAGGAGAGACATCGAGGAAGGAAAGCTCCCCGAGCACATGAGCTACAAGAACCCGATAGATGTCATAGGCGATGCCCCATCCAGCAGGTACGAGATAGCCATGCGCTACGCTTTGGAGGATCCCAACGTTGATGTCCTCGTCGTCATAGCCCTCTTCCAGAGCCCCGCTTTGGACGAGGGAATCGTCGATGCCCTGGAGAGAATGAAGGCCTACGGCAAGCCGATCGTTTTCGTCGCTCCGGGTGGAGATTATCCGCACAAGATGGCCAGGAACATCGAGCTGAAGGGCATTCCAGTCTACGAGACTGTTGAGGATGGCGTTGACGCCGTCTATGCGCTCGTTAAGTACGGAGAGTGGCTGAGGGAGAACGGGAGGCTTTGAGGCTTTCAACCCAAGCGCTCTAGAATCTTTTTGACTCTTTTAATCCTCGCGGTTATTTCTATTGCCTGTTTTCTTGATTCGTTTGGTATAGGCTCTTCCACTTCGTTTTTTGCTATGCGTTCATGCTGGAATATGGCTCTTTCAAGTAGTGTTACTGCTTTCTCTTGTGAGATTTTGTACGTGAACTTCCACTGTCCAAATTGGTCAACGCCTATATCGTCCTCGGTTATGTAAACGTAGCCGTAATATCCTGGGAAAAAAGCTGTGGAGTATTTCTTGCTTGCCACAAGCCGGGCTGTGTATTCTTCACCGCCCAACAGTCTCTCCAAGTATTCTAAATGGCGATCTGGATCCCTCCCCTTCCATGATCCCGTTTGGACAAGATCCTTGATGTGTTCAACTGCGTAGTCCGGTAGGAGGTCAATGATTCTTGTGCCAGTTTTGAAGCCGTTGGGTTCGTATATTGCGTTTCCATACACTCCCACTAGATACAGTGAACTCCCCCTGGGCCTTGGGTCTCGAGGATCAATGAATTTTGAGACAAAAAGCACAATACCCGAAGTAAAGTTGGCGGGATTCCCCTCAATGTGGCCAAAGTAGTTGTTTCTGCTGAATCCTTCGTAGAAGTTCCACAGCTCGTGTCCGAATCCTGTGTTTCTAATATATTAATATATATTCAAAGTCGTAGAGAAGCCTGTTCTTGAACATCTCTTGGTCAAATCCCCTCCAGTTGTTGAAAGACCATCCTATTTTTGCAACCATTATGTCTATATCTAACATGAATACCACCTAAGATGGTACAAAGTATGAGATATATAAAGGTTTCTATGTTTCTGTTTACAGTTCGATCCACGTGAAGTCCCTTGCGACCTCTCCTTTTATTCCGCTCTCCCTCACTCTCTTCTCAAGAACCTCGTGCGTGTAGTTTCTGTGGCTTATGTGGGCAAAAACGGTGTATGGAGCACCGGTAAGCTCGGCAAGCTTTATGGCGTCTTCCACCCCGAGGTGAGTCCGTGGAATTGACTCCCTGTGCGTCATCTCCGCTATGAGAAGGTCAGCGCCTTCGAGGAGCTTAAGCGTTTCTTTGTCCTTCAGTATCTCCGGCCCTGTGTCCCCGGTTACGGCTATTCTCTTCTCCTTGATCTCGAATACGAAGCCGCCGGCGTTCTCTATCGGCTGGTGGACCGTTCTGAAGTGATAGACCCTAATGCCACCAATCTCGTACCACTTCCCGAATTCGAGCTCGTGGTAGAACCAGTCCCTGTTTTCTGGAGCGGCTCCCCCGAGGAAGATGGCCGAGAGGTGCTTGGCCATATCAACCGCCTGCCTGTGGGAGTAAACATCCACCCTCTTGAAGACCTGAAGCTCCGGAAAGCCCGCTATGTGGTCGAAGTGGGCGTGGGTTATGAAGACCTTCTTAATCTTCTTGTTCAGCTGCTCGAGGTGGTAGTGCAGGTCTGGGCTGGGATCGACTAGGATTCCGCCCTCTATGTAGAGGGAGAAGCGCGTCCTCCTCAACGCTGGGTTTATCCTTGCCCTTGAGCAGTTCTCGCAGGTGCAGAGGGGCTTGGGAGTTCCGCTGTAGGAACCTGAGCCAAGGACGACGACCTTCATGGTATCACCGCTCCTTATTCAGAGGAGATAATTTAAGCTTGAGCCCTTAGCCGATCTTTTCCGGATCATGGAAAGGCTTAAATAGTTCACACTAAATTATGATAATCATGAGTGAACAATTTGTCGATAGAGCTGGAGAGCTGAAAGCTCTCAGGAGAGCATATGAGAGCAGTCGGAAAGAGTTAATAATCGTTTACGGGAGGAGAAGGGTTGGAAAGACCGCACTCGTTAAGAAGTCAGTGGAAGATATTCCCCACATCTACTTCTTCGCAGAGGAGACCCTTGAGAGCGAAAACCTCAGGATGTTCAAGAGCTTAGTTGCAAAGGCCCTTGGAAACCCGCTGGTTGAGAAGGCAGAGCTCTCGTGGGAGGAGCTTTTTGAGCTCCTCGACGGTTCTGGAGTTGTCGTGATAATCGACGAGTTCCTGAACCTTTTGAAGTCCAACAGGGGGCTGGTTTCAAAGTTCCAGAAGGTATGGGACTCGGCCAAGGGGCTCAAGCTCGTCCTGACGGGTTCTGCCATCAGCGTGATGGAGAGCCACGTCCTCGGCTACAAAAGCCCTCTCTACGGCAGGAGGACGCTGTCCATAATGCTTAGGCCCCTGAGCTTTCTCCACCTCAGGGAATTCTTCCCGGAGAAAAGCTGGGAGGAGCTCGTGAGGATATACGGGATAACCGATGGAATCCCAGCCTACATCAGAGAAGTCCAGTTCCGGCTGAATGCCGGGGAGAGCCTCGAAGAGGTCTTCCAGCCCAACAAGCCGCTCTTCGACGAGGCGGAGTTCCTGCTCAGGAGCGAGCTTAGGGAGCCTGCGAGGTACTTCGCGATACTCAAGGCGATAGCCTTTGGGAAGACGAAGTTCGGGGAGATAGTGAGCTTCACTGGACTTCCCGGCTCAACCGTCTCAAAGTACCTCAGCAACCTGCAGACTCTCCACATAGTCGAGGAGAGGCATCCTGTGGGCGAGCCAGAGCGGAAGAGGAACGCGCGCTATTACTTAAGCGACCTATACTTCAACTTCTGGTTCCGCTTCGTTTACCCGAACCGTTCCCAGCTCCTCGACTTTGGCTACATCGAGAACTTTGAAGAGGAATACAACCGCTATCTCGGCTTCGTCTTTGAAAAGGCCAGTGCGGACTTCCTCAGGGGGATGAACAGGGCAGGAAAGCTTTCTTTCAGGTTCGCTAAGATTGGAAAGTGGTGGCGTAAGGGTGAGGAGATTGATCTAGTGGCCTTGAACGAGCGTGAGAGAAAAGTGCTCTTCGTTGAAGTTAAGTGGGGGGAGCTGAAGGAGAGGGAGGCGAGGGGAATTTTGAAGGACTTGGAGAGGAAGGCGGAACTCGTTGGACTGGACGGGTGGAAGAAGTATTACGGGCTTGTGGCTAAAAGCGTCGAGGGAAAAGAGGGGCTCAGAGAAGAAGGCTGGCTGGTTTGGGACTTGGAGGACTTCGAAACATCAACCTGACTACCTCTTCCCGCTCTCCTCAAAGGCTATCAGGAGCGTTCCGATTGTCACAAGAAGGAAGCCGAGCAGGTGGTAAACTCCAACCTTCTCCCCGAGGAATGCTATGGCCACCGCTATCGTGACTGCCGGGGCTGGAGTGAGAATCGCGGTGGCCTTCGAAAGGTTTATACGCGAGATTGAGGCGTACCAGAGGGCCTGGATTGCGGCTATTATGACGCCTTCAGCGAGGGCAAGGCCCGTGAACTGGATTCCACTCATGAGGGCGACCGGAAGCAGGAGGAGAAAGCCGAAGGTGTTTCTGAGTGTCGCTATCGTCAGCGGAGAGTAGTCCGTGAACTTTGCCACCGCGTGCCCCAGCTGCCAGAAGAGCGGCGTTAGGAGGAGCAGGACGTCGCCCTTCCTAGGAGTTATCCACCTCCCCTGCGTGAGGACGAGGAAGACTCCGCCAAAGAGCATGAGCGAAGCGGTTAGAGCTTTTCCGCTCACTCTCTCCCTTAAAAGGAGCCAGCCGATGGCGAGGGAGTAGAACACTTCAAGGCGCGTGATTATGGCGGAGTTCACGGCCGTGCTCATGCTGGTTCCGAGGGAGTAAAGGGAGTAAGCTATGGCGGTGGCAAAGAGACCTGTCAGGAAGGTCTTTTTAAGCTCGGCGGGTTTCTCCCGAATCTCCCTGAACCTGCCAGTTGCCAGAAGAACCGCCCACAGGATAAGGGCTGCGAAGAAGACGGACAGGGTTATGAAGCCAATTGGATTAGATGGATTGGCCTTTATTACGGCCGGCTCAAGGCCCAGAGCCAGGAGGACGAGGAAAGCGAGGAGAGTGCCTTCGGTTTCGGTCTTCATGATAGCCAATGGTAGCAACTGGTAAAAAAGCTTTTTTTCAGTAAGTCATAAGTCCTGGATCAGTTTATCAACTTCCTCCTTCTCAAGCTTCATGATTCCAAAGGTCTTCTCGGAGATTTTATTGGGAATGAGCCTAACGCTGACCTTGGTACCGTCGGGCAGTTGAGCTTTTTCTTGAGCTTGAGGACGCCGTTTTCATAAACAACCTCGACTACCTCCGTACTCCCACCAATTGGGGTGTGCTCCCTTTTCCTAGAAAACACTTTCGCACCCAAAAACTTTAAAATCTCTCCGCCCTTTCTTCTTCCATGTTCGGTGGTCGTTTTTGGCCTTGGTGAAGTCCATCTCTTCTGCGCCGCCTTAGTCTGGAGTTTCCTTTCCACTGGAAACGGAGGTGTTTGAATGGACGACTTTAAGGTTACTCCATGGGACGTTGAAGGTGTCGTGGACTACAACAAGCTGATAGAGCAGTTCGGAACCAGCCCGCTGACGGACGAGCTTATAGAGAAGACGGCAGAACTCACGAAGAGCGAGCTACCGATATTCTTCAGGAGGAGGTTCTTCTTCTCCCACAGGGACTACGATAAAATCCTCGACGACTACGAGAATGGTCGGGGCTTCTTCCTCTACACCGGAAGGGGCCCGAGCGGTCCGATGCACATCGGCCACATAATCCCGTTCTTTGCGACAAAGTGGCTCCAGGAGAACTTCGACGTCAACCTCTACATCCAGATAACCGACGACGAGAAGTTCCTCTTCAAGGAGAAGCTGAGCTTTGAAGACACTAAGAGGTGGGCCTATGACAACATCCTCGACATTATAGCGGTCGGCTTCGATCCCGACAAGACATTCATCTTCCAGAACAGTGAGTTTACCAAGATTTACGAGATGGCCATTCCAATAGCCAAGAAGATAAACTTCTCGATGGCGAGGGCAGTCTTTGGCTTCAACGACCAGAGCAAGATTGGAATGATATTCTACCCGGCCATACAGGCCGCTCCAACCTTCTTCGAGAAGAAGCGCTGTCTCATTCCAGCGGCCATCGACCAGGACCCCTACTGGAGGCTCCAGAGGGACTTTGCCGAAAGCCTCGGCTACTACAAGACTGCTGCAATCCACTCAAAGTTCGTGCCCGGTTTGACCAGCATGGAGGGCAAGATGAGCGCGAGCAAGCCCGAAACTGCCGTTTACCTCACCGATGACCCTGAAGAAGCCGGAAAGAAGATATGGAAGTTCGCCCTCACCGGGGGAAGAGCAACGCTCAAGGAGCAGCGCGAGAAGGGTGGCGAGCCGGAGAAGTGCGTCGTCTTCAAGTGGTTCGAGATATTCTTCGAGGAGGACGATGAGAAGCTCATGGAGCGCTACAGAGCCTGCAAGGCCGGAGAGTTGACCTGCGGTGAGTGCAAGCGCTACCTCATCAAGAAAGTCCAGGATTTCCTCAAGGAGCACCAGAAGAGGAGGAAGGAGGCGGAAAAGAAGGTCGAGAAGTTCAAGTACACCGGCGAGCTCGCTCGGGAGCAGTGGGATAAGGCAATCCCAGAGCCGCTGAAAACTTAACTGCTTGGGGTTATTTGACTATTTTTCTTACTTATTTATGGGGGTTTTGTCCTTTATCCCCTGTGTCTTTTTGTGTTATCAAAACATTTTTATACCTTTGACGTTCAAGAGTTGTATTGATGATCTGCGGGGTGATTAGAGTTGTGGAAGAAGGCAGTTGTCGTTCTCTTAATTGCAGTTTTGGTTGTTGCTAGTGGATGTTTGAATGGGAGCGATCAAACAACGAGTTCCGTAGAACCATCAGCGTCTTCCCCAGAATCAGCTGCGAGTAATACGGAAGCAAGTTTAACTTCAACCTCGAATGAGGATCATAAATCGGCCCTTCTTGAATTTGAGTACCCTGAAACGCCCCGAATCAGGGAGATAAATCGTACTCTCGCATACGATTTCTGGGAGAACAATTCCTAAAGGTCCCTTACTACGTTCACGGAAACATAAGCGTTGAGTACAAGGATGGAACCTTCATGGGCAGGTACGAGTTCACGATATTCAATTTCACGTCTAAGACTCTCTACATTGCCAGGTACTTTACTCCAGATGGGTTTGTTGACATCAATAACATAACAATTGAAGGGGTACCACTGAACCTCTCCAAGCTCGACAGGTACAGGTATGAGATCATCAATGGCTCAGGAATTGAGTTCTACGCGGTAAACGTTTCAACGAACCTTACAAAACTGCAAGGCGTTGCAACATACGAGGTTAGGTACAAGAAGAACTGGAAGCTGTTCTACTCTCTTGGGGAGAACATAACGATTGGTACCGACTTCTCATTCTGGGATTTGGCGTCGAATTCCGGTGGTTATCGTATTGTAGTGACTCCAAAGCTTCCAAAGGGAACTCTGTACGTCATAAGTGGCTATGGGACTGTCGAAAATGGTAGCACTGTTGTCTACGGTGTGGATTCCGGGGTCCAGCATCTCAGTATCTCCACCGTCATGGTCTGGATGCCCAATCTTGAGCGGGTTGATTTCACACTTGGAAGCATGAACTTCACTGTTTATCTGCCCTCGTGGGTGATATCCGATGAAGGTATCGAGGCTCTTAAGTCGAAATTGAACCTGGCCCTCTCCGTTTACGGCAATCTAACTGGTATAGAGAAACCCACCGAGAGACTCTTTATCATTTTCCACTCGCAATTCTGGAAGTTTTCCCAGGAGACCCTTGGCTACACAGCCAGGGGTATTAACTACTTCAGCACAATTATCCTTCCATTCAGAAACGACCTTCCAACAACCCTGGACTACTATCAGCTTAACCTGTTTCACGAATTCGCTCATGAGTGGTTTGGACATTATGCTGGCTTTGGCCTCTTCGTGGAAACTCCAACGCAGTTCCTCATGCTTGAAGCCTATTCCCGCTCAGTGTCTCAGACCTATTTCTACGACCAATACCTGGATGAAGTTGAGAAGCAAGTTGTGTCAATTAAGAATTTCACATACATTGAAACCATAACCGGAAAATACGACAATTTCAGCGACCCGCGTCTTTATTCACAGGAGGCATGGTACATCCGCTACTTCAAAGGCCCCTACATACTGCGCTCTCTGCGCTTCCTGGTGGGCGATCAAAAGTTCGGCGAAATCTTCCATACACTTCTTGAAGAATGCCACGGTTCCTACTGCGAGTACAGGGACTTTATTAGAATCTCCGAGAAAGTCTATGGAGACGACCTAAGCTGGTTCTTCGACGAGTGGTTCAACACAACAGAGGTGCCGGACTACAACGTTACCGTTCTCAATATTACGCAGGTGGAGAATACATACAACCTCACTCTCACTATAACCGACGCCAGCAACTTCACGATGCCAGTTCCAGTCAGAATTTACCTGGAAAACGGCGAGTACGTTGACGAGAGAGTCTGGGTGAATGGTACTGCCACAGTAAGCCTTGAACTGCCGGATAAACCAGTTAAGATCGTCATTGACCCTGAAGAGGCCATTGCAAACGTGAACAGGGAATTCAGCGTAAACGGCGTCGTCGTGAAGGTGGACTGAGCCAAAAATTCTTTTTCTTTTTGACCTGTGGCGTGGCTAAAGTTTTATACTCAACGGTTCATTCACCCTTGGTGATACCATGGTCCGCCTTCCCTTCCGCGACGGTTTTTATGAGCTCCGCCCGAGCAAGATAGTGGCCTTAGCTAAAAACTACGCGGAGCACGCAAAGGAGATGGAGAGCGACGTTCCAGAAAGCCCGGTATTCTTCCTCAAGCCGCCAAGCGCACTCATCGCCCCTGGAGACCCGATAATCCTTCCGAGGATGAGCAAGCGCGTTGACCACGAGGTCGAGCTGGCGGTGATAATCGGAAAGCGTGCAAAGCGCGTCCCGGCTGAAAAAGCTATGGACTACGTCATGGGCTACACCATAATGCTCGACATAACCGTCCGTGACCTCCAGGCCGAGGCGAGGAAGAAGGGCCTTCCGTGGACTATCTCCAAAGGCTTCGATACCTTCGCCCCCGTCGGGCCTAGGGTCGTTGACAGGCGCGAGTTAAAGGTTGAAGACCTCGAAATCGGCCTCAAGGTGAACGGCGAGCTGAGACAGCTCGGAAGGACGAGTCAGATGGTCTTTAAAGTTCCGGAGCTGATAGAGTACATAAGCTCGGTGATGACGCTCGAACCCGGGGACATAATAGCGACAGGAACACCAGCCGGTATAGCCCCCCTGAGGCACGGCGATCACATAGAGGCGTGGATAGAAGGGATAGGAAAGGTAGAGTTCGACGTTTTAGCTGAGGACTCGATTCTGTGCTGACTACTCTTTTTTGTTTACGACCTTCGCGGTGATCCACCTCATCTCATCCCCTTCGTTCTTGACGACGAGGATGTAGTCTCCGTCGGGTATCTTAATGCCATCGAACTCGACGCTCTGGACGTGCTCCCAGGCCTTGTAATAGCTGAAGGGCTCGCCGCTCTTCATCTTTTCAAAATCCTCCTTTGTGAGGACGTACACGCTGACATCTCCGTCCGCCCTGATGTAGCCGTTGAGAACCGAGTCCCCGGCCAGGTTGTAGGTGTTGTAGTTCGTGAAGCCCCTCTTCCACTCGTAATGGAAGCTGCCATAATGGTTAATCGCGTAGTTAATGCCGAGGCCTACTGCAAAGAAAATGGCCACGGCCAGAATAACGGCACTTGCCTTCTTCACGAGCCATCCCTCAAAAAATAAGTGAAATACAACTTAAAAAAGTTTGTGGAAATTCACTCGACTATGTAGGTGTGTACTTCAGAGTGGCCACGTGTTCGACCGTAGCCATCTGTGGCTCACTCCATCCTCTTTATTGCCCACGCGTAGCTGGCCACCGCGAGTACCGCCATAACGACGCTCCAGATGAGCACGTAGGTGAAGTCCCCCATCAGCTCCCCCGTTGGCCTCCCGTAGATGTCGGAGAGCCTCAGCACCTTCAGGGCCCTTCCGAGGGGGAAGTAGTGGGCTATGGGTCTCGCCCACTCGGGCATTATGCTCGCGGGAATGACTATGCCAGCTAAGAACAGAAGGGGCATGGAGACGAGGTTCACAATAGCGGTAGTTGACCTCTCGCTCCGGGTGAGCATCGCTATTGCCAAACCAAGGCTCATCGAGAAGACCGCCGCCGTGAAGATGATAAGCCAGCCGAAGGGGCTCGGGAAGAGCGTTGAGCCGAAAACCAGCCTCGCGTAGGCTATTCCCACGAGTATGCTCACGGTTATGGTGATTAGGGTTGAGAGGCTCTTTCCGATCAGGAAGTCCCAGGGCGTCGTTGGCGAGGCCGCTATCCTCCGGAGGGTACCCTTGTTTATCTCCTCGAGCACGGAGCTCCCTATCGAAAGCATCGTGGCGAAGAGGAACTGTATCCCTATGAAGCCCGTCACGTAAAACCTTATCCCTTCTCCCTTCTCTCCACGGACGCTCCTCTCTTCGAGCGCTATAGGCTCGGCACTCGCGAGGAAGTACTCCCTAATCCGCTCCTCCGAGAGGTTGTACGTCTCAAAGTACTCCCCCGGGATGTAGGCCATCATCATCTCCATCTTCCGCTCCCTGAACTCCCTCCCGACCCCGGAGAAGAAGCTCCTTATTATGGAGCTCACTATCTGGTAGTCCTGGGGGTCGGTTCTGTCGAAATAGACCACTACCTTCCCCTGCAGTCCGGAGCTTATGTTGGCGTCGAAATCTTTTGGAAAGAGGATGAGAGCGTTTACGCTGCCCCGTTTTAACGCTTCAAGGCCCGAGGAAACGTCCGGGAACTCCCTAACGTCGAAGAGGTGCGTTCCGTTGATGGTTACGTTCTCCATAACACCGGTTATGAGGGTCGAAAAGTTCCCTCCGGGGTTAACGATGCCTACATCAACCGTTACCGGAGAGCCCGGGCTTCCCCAGAGGCCGCCCATGAGGGTGACCCACATCAGGGGAAAGACGAATACCCAGAAAACCACCATCTTCTCGCGCCTTACCTCCTTTAAATCCTTGATTAAGATGCCCTTAATGGCCCGCGGGTTCATTCCAGCCCCCTCCCGGTCAGCTTCACGAAGACATCCTCGAGCGTCGGCTCCTCAATCTTTATCTCCTTCACGCTGCTCCCGGCTTTCACAAGGATTTCAACTATTTCTGGCAGGGCCTCCCGCGGGTTTCTCACGCGAACCCTTATCTCGCTCCCCCTCTCAACGAAGGGATAGCCTATGCCCTCCAGCCCCTTCAAAAGCCCCCTGATCGTTATTATGCTCTCCTCGCCAATGAGATGCTTCAGCTCCCCGGGCGTTCCGGTTGCGATGACCTTCCCCTCGTTCATCACCGCGACTCTGTCTGCGAGCTCCTCCGCCTCCTCCATGTAGTGGGTCGCGAGGAGAACGGTCTTTCCCTCGTTCCGGAAGTTTCGTATAATCTCCCAGAACTCCCGCCTCGAAGGCACGTCCAGTCCCGTCGTCGGTTCGTCGAGAATAAGGATTTTTGGATCGTACAGGAGGGCTATTGCAAGATTCAAACGCCTCTTAAAGCCTCCGCTCAGCTCCTTTGCCTTCTTTTTCTCGGGCAGAGAGAAAAGCTCGATGAGCTCCCCTATCCTCTCGCGGGAGGCGTTGTATAGGTCGGCGTAGAACTCGAGGTTCTCCCTCACCGTAAGCAGATCGTAGGCTATGCTCTCCTGGGGGACGTAGCCTATGAGCCTCCTCGTTTCCCTTGAAAGCTCCTTACCAAACACCTTTATCTCACCGGAGTCGTAGGCGAGCCCTTCCGCCAGAATTCTTATGAGGGTGGTCTTTCCGGCCCCGTTTGGGCCGAGAAGGGCGAATATCTCCCCTTCGCGGACTTCGAGGTCAACCCCCTTCAGGGCCTCGAAGTCGCCGTAGCGTTTCCTAAGACCCTTTATCCTGAGCGCCATCATCGTACTGCACCTTACATAAATTTGTGAAACTCCATAAAAGGCCCGCGGTTTCTCTGAAGTTCAGAGTGATGAACTCTTTGAGGGACTTAAAAAGAAGTAAAATGCATTCACACCCTCTTCCCTTCCTTCACGTAAACGACCCTCGCCCCGATTTCCTTCGCGTGGTCGCTTATTCTCTCCAGGTGGCGCATTATGAGGGCCTCAACTGGAGAAGAGGCCAAGCTTTTCAGGTTCTCCAAGGATTGGATGTATAGGTCGTCTATCCTGTTGTCTATCTCAAGGAGCTTTCCTGCTGAGACTTCATCGAGGTTCTCAAAGGCCTCTATGGCAGTTTTAACGGCCTCAATAGTCAGCTCAAAGCCTTCCTTGATGAGCTCGCTTTCCTCGGCTCCCACTATCTTAGCCGTCCTCTCTATCTCCATGGCATAGCGCGAAATCCTGTAGAGGTCGTAGGATACATCTATCGAGCTCTGGATAAAGCGCAGATCGCTGGCAACTGGCGAGTACCTCACGAGGAGCTCTGTTGCTATATCGAGAACTTCGTTCCTGAGAAGGTGGAGCTTGCTCGAAATCTCCTCCGTTGAGTTAAACTCCCCTTTGAGGCTTTTCCTGGCGTTCTCCAGGGAGTTGAGGGCATCGCTTCCCATCTCGTTTATCAGCTTCCTGAGCTGTTCCTCACCAATATCAAGGAGTTTCCTCATGGTATCACCTCAAACTATATACAGTATGGGAGTCTTTTTGAGCCCTTTAGAACCCAGGAGGTAGTAAACAGCCGAGCGAAGCAGGTTCTTTGTATGATTGAAGAAGCCCGCCAGGTGGATTAAGGTTCCCATAACGTAGGGGTTCTCTGTCTTAACATAGGAATTCCAGAGTTCGTTAAACTCGAACTCAATGAAAGGGAGCTCCTCCACTGGTATTTCCTTTTTTGAGACCAAGGCCTCGACTCCCCTAATGACCCATGAGTGGAAAATCTCCATCGCCTCCATCACGAGATCCCTCTGCTCCTCCGATCCGTGGAGGCCGAGCAGAACCTCAATGCGGGAGAGGTGTCTCATCATTCTGTACAGGTCGTAGTTTGCATTTAAGGCTGACCTGACGAATCGAAGCTCACTGGCCATTGGTTGATAGCGGAGGAGTATCTCTATTAGAACGTCGTTCAGCTCTTCGCTCGTATTGGCAACTTCCCAGAGGAGGTCTTCCATTCTCCCGTACTCGTTTCTCTGCGTCTCGGCTGTCAGGGTTCTCATGCCATTTAAGACCCCATTCCCCTCCGCCTTCAAAAGATTTCGGGCCTTCTCCAGGGCTTTCCTTTTCATCCAAGCGCCCCCGTAACGTATTTCTCAGTTAATTCATGCTCCGGGTTCTCGAAGACCTTCCTTGCTGGCCCAACTTCTATCAGCTCACCGAGGTAGAGGAAGGCGACGTGGTCAGCAACTCTCGCCGCTTGGGCGGGCGAATGTGTGACGAGTACTATCGTGTAGTCCTCCTTAAGCTCTAGGAGGAGCTCCTCTATCTTGGCAGTTCCAACAGGGTCAATGTTGGCCGTCGGCTCGTCCATCAGAAGAACCTCCGGCTTCATAGCCAGGGCCCTCGCTATAACGAGCCTCTGCCTCTGGCCACCAGAGAGGTTCCCTGGATAGTCGTTCAGCCTGTCCTTGACCTCGTCCCATAGGGCGGCCTTCTTCAGAGCCCATTCAACCCTTTCGTCGAGCTCTTCCTTGGACTTAACCAGTCCGTTTAGCTTGAGGCCTATGGCAACGTTGTCGTAGATGGTCAGGTGGGGGAAAGGGTTCGGGTACTGGAACACCATTCCAACTCTCTTCCTGACCTCTATCGGGTCAACGTCCCCCGAATAGATGTTCTCTCCGAAGAGCCTTACTTCGCCATCAACCCTTGCACCCTCGTTCAGCTCTATCAGCCTGTTGAAAGTCCTCAGCATCGTGCTCTTTCCACAGCCGCTTGGCCCCATGAGTGCAAAGACCCCCCTGTTCGGGATTTTGAGGTCAACGCCCTTTATCACATGGTTCTGGCCGTAGTAAACGTTTAGGTTAACAGTCTCTATCGCGAAGTTCACAGTCTCACCTCCTTAAGGCTAAGGCGTATCGGGATGAATATCCCGAGGAAAATCGCCAGGAGAACCAGAGAGGCTCCCCAGGCGGTTGCATGGTCCACTGGATTCGGGCTCTGGACGAGCTGGTAGATGAGGAGTGGAACGGCACCGACGGGCTTGGTTACGGAGGATGGATAGCTCTCGTAAAGTCCTCCTGCTGTGAAGAGGAGCGGCGCGGTTTCTCCAGCGACTTTGGCCATTCCTATGAGGATGCCTGTCAAAATGCCGCGCTTCGCCATCGGCGCGAGGATTCTGAAGACGACCTTTGCCCTCGTGAGCCCGAGGGAAAAGCCTGCCTCCCTGTATGTTGAGGGTATCTCTCTGAGTGCCTCGTGGGTGTAAACGGCCACGTAGGGAGTGAGAATTATCGCCAGTGCTAAGGCCCCAGCTAGGGCGGAGTAGGTGCCCATCGGAACGGCCACGACCTGCATCACGAAGACTCCGACCAGTATCGTCGGGAACTCTATCATTATTTGAAGGAGAGTCTTGGTCCACTGGCCGAGTGTGCTCTTAGGATATTCGTAGGCGTAAACTCCGACGAGGAAAGCAACTGGAAGACCGAGGAGAGCAGAGAGGAACGTAAGGATGAAGGTTCCCGCTATGGCTGGACCTATTCCCCCCTCGCTGAGCGTCCCCGTGAGGAACTTCGTCCCCCTCTCGGCTATCACCGGAAATCCCTTGATCAGGACTGTGGCTATGATATGGAACAGCGGTATGAAGATTAGGATGGTGAGCGCACCGATCCCTATGAAAAAGACCTTCTCTTTGGTCTTTCGGTTAGATGTTAACATCTCTCTCCCACCTCTTGAGCATCTTGAGGCCGACCACGTTCACGGCCAATCCGATTACGAAGAGTATTAATCCGGCCGCGAAGAGAGTCGAGGTCATGTACTCGTAGATGAAGGCGTTGCCGAACTGGTTGGCTATTAGCGAAGAGACTGTGTATCCCGGTGCGAAGAGGGCCGTTGTCAGGTTGAACGTGTTCCCTATCACGAGGGAAACGGCGACCGTCTCACCTACGGCTCTTCCGAAGGCAAGGATCGTTCCAGAGATTATTGCCGGCTTTATGTAGCCGAGGAGGATTTTGGTTGCTTCGTACCTCGTTGCCCCGAGGGAGTAGATTGCTTCCCTGTAGGTGAAGGGCACCATGTTGTAGGCTTCTCTTATTATAGCGGAGGCGAAGGGAGTGACCATTATCGCCAGGAGAACTCCCGCCGAGAGGTAGCTGTAGCCACCAACCGGCGGATAGGAAAAGAGCGGAATGAAGGAGAGGTGATCGTAAAGGGGCTTCATAATCCAATCCCTCAGGAACGGGACGAGGAAGAACGCTCCCCATATTCCATAGATTATCGTCGGAAGGCCAGCCATTATGTCGGAGAGGATTATGAAGGCGTTCTTCAGCCTCTTCGGTGCGTAGTCAACGACGAACACCGAGTAGGCCACCGATAGTGGCAGGGCTATGAGAATCGCTATAATTGAAGTGTAGATGCTTCCCCATATAGCTGCCGCTATTCCATAGACCTCTTCGCTCGGCTCTTCAGCCGCTCTCCAGACGTTCTCCAGGTAGAGGTCGAGGCCGTACCTGTGGAGCGCTGGAAGGGCGTTGGTAAAGTAAACGAAGAGCATCCCCGCGAACAGCAGGAAGACGATGATAACGGCGGGATAAGTGGCTACCTTGAAAGATTCAACCTTCCTCAAGCCTTACTACCCCCTTCCGCCTTTTCTACCCTTGAAAAATTTTCGTCCGGCATGTTGCGGAAGAAACTCACGTTTGGGAGGACTGAATCCTTCCCGCTGTACCTTCTTATCTCCATGACGGCCCTTTCGGCTTTTGTAAGTTCCACCACTCTGCCGACGTAAGAAAAACCTATCATGCCCTCGCCGAGCGGCCTGTGTTCGTCTCTGGAGCCGTTGTTATCGTGGATGTGGAGGTGGCTCGTGTATGGGAAGATCACGTTAAACTCGTCAATCCTAAGCCCGGAACTCATGGATGTCAGGAAAGCGTGTCCGATGTCAAAGCACAGCTCAAAGCCCTCACTAATGAATGTGAGAAGCTCGTGAGGAAGCGCTCCGATTCTCCCCTCAAAGAGGTTCTCAACGACGAGCTTTACTCCGTGGTCTTCCGCTATTGGCTTAAGCCCCCTTAGGTGTCTCAGAGTGTTTACGTAGGCCTTCGTGTAGCTCTTTCTGATATCCCCACCGTGAAGGACGATGACCTCTGCGCCGAGATGGCTGGCGATTCTGATTACCTTCTCCATCCTCTTTACCGGCTCTTTCCCATAGACTCCGAGGTCTATCGGGAGGTTCTTTCCATCTGCAGTCGGAGCGTGGAGTGTGAACTCAACCCCAAGGCCCTCAAGGTTTTTGAGTGCTTCCCAGTTTATCTCTTCGTTCTTAATGATACCAGAATCGTCAAAGCCAAGCTCGATGAAGTCCACTTGAAGGTTATCTAATGAAAACCCCTTCCCGCTGATTTCCTTGACGATGCAGGAGTTGACGCCGAGCTTCATCGTTCTCACCAAGCCTAAAATGTTAAAGGGTTAGGATTCCTGGAGAATCAGAAGCACATCCTTCAGGTCTATCATGCCGTTGCGGTCCATGTCAACTCTTTTTTCTGCCTCATTGTCCACATTCTCTCCCAAGAGCATCATTAGAGTTATGTACGCGTCTCTCCTATCCACCTCGGAGTCGCCTGTTATGTCTCCTTTAATGCCGCTCACTCCGGAGATCGTGATTGGCGTGTTTTCCCTTCCGAAGAGCATCAGCTTTGCGATCAGCTTTGCAGTGTCTACATGGTGCAAAAAGCCCCCGAAATTTTCCGATCCAGGCCCATATGCCAAAAGGGGAACTGGGGCTCCAGTGTGTTTGTGTGAGACGAAGCCCACGCCAACGCGTCTGTTAATAATTTCGACCACCGCATTCTGGAGTGCATACCTGTCAGTTGAGTTCAGAGTCTTCTTGATGTAGGCGATCTCTTCAATTGTCGGCTCGAAGTCGGCGTATTTTTTGAAGATTCCCCTTATGTCGCCAGTTACTTTAATCTCGCTGGCTATTCTTGACGCGCTGGCTTTTATTCCTTTGATGGCCTTTTCGTTGACCGAGTTTCCGTACGTCAGACCTATTGCAAGCCCTCCAGTCTCATGGTCGGCCAGCACTATTACCAGGGTATCTCCTCTCTTCCTTGCATACTCGAGGATATATCCAACGACATCGTCGAACTCCTTGGTTTCTGCAACAACCGATCCAATATCGTTTTCATGGGCAGCATGGTCGATCCTTCCACCTTCGACCATAAGGAAGAATCCATTTGGATTCCTCTCCAATACCGAAATCGCCTTTTTGGTCATGTCTAGGAGCCCAACGTCCCCTGGCTCTCTGTCCAGCACATAGGGAATGTGACTGTCTGCAAAAAGCCCCAGAATGAAATCTCCCTCGGATTTTTCGAGCTCTTCCTTAGTGAAAACTATATTGTATCCATAGTCTTCTGCCATTTTTAGCGTATCTTCGTCGAATTCCTTTTTCCCGCCACCAAGGAGGACGTTAACCCTGTGTAATATTAGTTGCCTCGCTATTTCATCTTCCATGTCCCTGTCGGGAACATGGGAGGCAAACACCGCGGGGGTTGCGTGGGTGATCCTAGTAGTGGTCACTAGCCCAGTGGATTTACCAAGTGTCTGTGCTACTTCGAGCAGAGTTGTTACGTTTGTTATCCTCCCGGTAACGTTGGTAACCGAAATCATGCCGTTGTACGTTTTGACTCCGGTGGCTATCGCGGTTCCCGCCGCGGCGGAGTCTGTGACTTCCCCGCTCAAAGAGTCCGTGAGTTCTAGTCCCGTAACAGGAAAGTCCTCCATGTTCAAGTGGCCGTATACGAGCTTTGTAATCTCAACGTGTGCAACACCCATGCCGTCTCCAATCAGTATTATTACGTTTTTGACGGCACTCTGATGGCTGTAAGCTAGGCAGGGCTGTAATGAAACAAGATTAAAAATTAAAAGACTCAAAAGCAAACTGCTAGCGAGGGGCTTTTTCATTTTTTCACCCCCTTATCCAGTCTCTATCATCTCAACCGCCTGGAGGCCTATCTTGGCAACCTCGGGTGGAAGCCCAACGTATCCAGGAGCGATGTTCTCTGGCTTCTGCCCCTCGGTCAGTATCCACTTGAGGAAGTCCTTGATGGCCTGGGCCTCTTCCTTGCTGTAGTGCTTTCCTCCCTTGTTCTGCCAGACGAGGAGGTGTGTGAAGGCGACTATCGGGTAGGAGTTCTCTCCAGGGGCGTTGAGGAGCTGTTTGAGGTCCTCCTTGTAGCCCTCGGTCGGGCTTGGTATGAAGGCTTTAACACCGGCAACGGCCGCTTTTATCGCATCGTCAGTGGGCTTAACGAAGTTTCCATCTTTGTTCTTGAGCGCCACGACCTTGAGGTTCTCCTCTATGGCGAAGGAGAGCTCGGTGTAGGCTATGCTGTACTTGGTGTTCTTAAGTGCCTGGACGACTCCAGGGTTGCCTTTTCCACCGATGCCCCTGCCGACCTTGTCAACGGGCCAGTCAACGGTCTTCCCTGCTCCAACTTTGTCGGCCCACTCCTTGCTCACCAGGCTCAGGTAGGTGGTGAAAATGGCAGTTGTTCCGCTCGAGTCGCTCCTGTGGACGACTATGATCTTCTCATGCGGAAGGTTCGCGCTGGGATTGAGGGCCTTGATAGCTGGGTCGTCCCAGTACTCTATATCGCCCATGAATATCTTGGCGAGGGTTTCTCCATCGAGCTTCAGCTCGTCAACGCCAGGAACATTAAAGACAACAACAACCGCACCTACGATTTCGGGGAACTGAAGGGGCTGGTCGCCAGTTGCGAGGAACTTCTTCCATGTTTCCTCTTTCACGGGTGGGTCGGTTCTACCTATATGGGTGAGGCCCTTGAGGAACGCCTCCTGCCCGTGTCCGCTTCCGCCGCCTTCGTACTCGATCTTGACGTTGGGGTGGCTCTTCATATAAGCTTCAATCCACTTCTGTATCTGGTACTGGGGAAACGTTGCACCTGTGGTGCGGATGATTATTACCTTGGTCTGGGAAGTGCTCTGAACCGTGCTGGACGGGCTTGTATTGGAGTCTTTTTCTCCAGATATGCAGCCACTTGCCACTAGGGAAAGCCCCAGCAGCAGGACGATAAACGCCGAGATGGCTTTCTTCATGGCTTTCACCAATGGTTAGAAGAAGGTTAGAAAATATAAAGATTGCCGCAATAAAATATATTTGGATTGTAAATCTATATAGACACTTATTCTCTATTCCACAACATAGGTATGCACCATCAGCCCGCCGTGCCCAATGAGCCTGTGGTGAACGATCTTGAAGCCGTTTTCGAGTATTGCCTTCTCTATCGCCCTCTTCTCCGTTGTTATGAATACCCCGCGCTTTTCGAGGACTCTGGCTATCTCGCCGAAGAAGTCCATGTAAAGTCCTGGAATCATGCTCTTCCTCCCTATCTTCAGGCCGTAGGGGAGGTTGCTCACTGCGAAGTCAACGCTCTCAACGTACTGGGAGAGCTTCGTGGCATCTCCCTGGATGAACTCGATCCTGTCAAGAACTCCGGCCGATAAGGCGTTCATCTTCGCGCCCCTTATGTGTTTTCTGTACTTCTCAAGGCCTATTATTCTTCCTTCATAACCCCTAAGGGCGAGCTCTATCAGAATAGTACCGCTCCCGCAGAAGGGGTCTATGAAGGGCCCGCCGTCCGGTTCGGCCAGCTCTATGAGCGCATTGGCTATGCTCGCCTTGAGGTGCGCAGGGTGGTCGTAAACGCGCCAGGGCCTCTTGTGGAGAGAGGAATCGCCTGTGGTGTCAATCCCGAGGAAGAACACCTCACCAACAAGCTCTGCCCTGAATATCACCGTCGGGTGGTCGAGGTTCACCTTCGGGCTTCCAAAGCGCGAGAGCCTTTCGAAGATGGCCTCACCTACGGTTCTGGCAACCTCAACGCTCGTTATCTTGTGCTCGCCCTTTCTAAAGGGTCTGACCGCAAAGCTTTCACTGACCTTCACGAAGCGCTCCACTGGAAGTTCCGAGACGAACTCCTTTATCTTCCTGAGGGCGGTTTCAGGCTCTTCCTCTCCGATGCCTTCAAACTTTTCACTCGCTATCTCCAGAATAACCCTGTGGAGGAGCCTTGAGTTCTCGTTGAGGTAGGTTGCTATGCTCAGCTCTCTCTTCCTGCCCTTTTCGTCGGTGTAATAAGCTTCGCCCGCCTCAAGGAGCAGTCTTCCCTCAACGCCCAAGGGCTTCTCTTCCACTCGAAACGGAACTCCAAGCCTCCTCATCAGTGAGGCGACTTCCCTTCCTGCAATGTCTTCGATTCCCTGGGAGGTTGTGAGTAAGAGCCTCATGCCACATTCTCCTCTGGTGGGTTTAAATGGGCTTCGGAACAAAACTTTTTATTTGGTCCATCTAACTCCAGCTTGTAAGGTGATGACGCATGATCGAGGTCCGCAACCTCACCAAACACTACGAGTTCGGCAACGTCACGGCCCTCAAGGGGATCAACCTGACCTTTGAGGATGGGAGGTTTTACATCATAGCGGGTGCCTCTGGAAGCGGTAAGACGACGCTCCTCAACATCCTGAGCGGTATAGACAGACCAACTTCTGGAGAAGTTATCGTCGACGGCGTCAACATCCACTCTCTCAAAGAGAAAGAGCTCAGGAAGTTCCGCCTCGACAACTTCGGGATAGTCTTCCAGTTCTTCTACCTAGTTCCCTACTTAACGGGCCTTGAAAACGTTCTCCTGCCGATGAAGTACTCCAAAAAGGTCGAGAATCCAGAGGGGAGAGCGAAGAAGCTCCTAAAGCTCGTGAACGCCGAGCATCTCGCAGACAAACTGCCAGAGCACATGAGCGGCGGCGAGATGCAGAGGATAGCAATAGCGAGGGCGCTGGCAAACAGACCGAAATACCTCTTCGCCGACGAGCCGACTGCCAACCTCGACTGGGAGAACAAGGTAAGGGTGTGGGAGCTCCTGAAGAGGGTGAACCGCGAGGAGGGAATCACCGTCATAGCCTCGACCCACGAAAAGGAGTTCTTTGAGTTCGCGGACGTTCTCATAACCCTCAAGGACGGTGAGGTCAATGCCATTAAAGACGGCGGTCGCAAAGCTTAAGCGCGAGAAGAAAAAGGCGGTGGCGGTTTTCATAATCTTCGCCTTCCTCAGCCTGGGCATCAACTTCACCCTCGGCGGAATCGGGGCCTTCATGGGGACGGTTGATGAATTCTCGCACATCGGCAACGTTGAGTTCGTCGTCCAGGGGGTTGGCGTTGAGAACCTCACGCACTTCGGCAAGGTCGTGAACTACCTCTACTTCAACGAGGGCAAGGTAAAGCTGAACGGAAAGGAGTACAGCGCTTTAATCGGCTACGGGCGCTTTGACGTCCCCAATGCTAAAAGCACGCCTGATGGGATCTACGTCCTGGCCTTCCCCGAAGCCAGGCAGGGCGATAAAATCGAAGTCAACGGGGAAACCTACACGGTTCTCGGCTCCTACTACTACCTGATGGGCAAGCCGGTAGTCCTGACGATGGAGAAGGGCGAGAACCTCTACGCGTTCATGAGATGTAACGACACAGAAGCCCTGGCCGAATTCCTGATGAAAAACGCGAGGGTTCGCTACTTCCTGGTTTACGAGGGCAGCCACACACCCTACATGGACGAGCTGGGGAACGTTAAGAACTTCGTCATGAGCTTCTTCTACCTCCTCCTTGGGACGGCTCTCCTCATCGAGGTTCTCGTGACGGTGGCACACATAAGGGGAAGCACGAGGGAGGTTGGAACTCTAAAGGCCCTCGGCCTTCCAGATTCCTTTATATTCGCGCTCTTCGTCGGCGATTACTTAATCGTCGCCCTCCTTGGCTATGCCATTGGAATCGTTCCTGGAATCCTCTTAGGAAGCCGTTCAAGCCTCTTCGGCGTCTCCGTCCCGCTGAGGCCGAACTATGCTTATCCCCTCAAGTTCGACGTTCTAATAACCATGGCGATAGTCCTGATGGTTTCCCTCCCATACTTCTACGTCTCGCGGATTAAAACCACAGAGGCCCTGCGCTTTGTCCCCAAGAGGTCATCCCTCCTCAAGTTCCTGGCTGTCTTCTTCGTCGCCTTTCTGGCGTCGAGCTCGGCCTACTTTGCCTTAACAGGCGTGGAGAAGCTCGCCAACCTCAACGCGCCCTTCAACGTCTGGGTCATCGGAACTCCAGAGAAGATGGCGAAGCTCCCGGGCGAGAAGGTTGGCTATCTGAGCGGTCAGAGCGTTAACGGGATTACGACGGAGGTTTACTTCTTCAACCGGACGAGCATGTTTGAGAAAACTATCATCGAGGGGAGATGGTTCGAAAGGCAGGACGAGGCCGTCGTTGAGGTTGGCCTCGCGAGGAAGCTCCATATAAAGGTTGGCGACACCATCAGGGTGAACCTCCTCGGCGTTGAGAGAACCTATCGCGTGGTCGGGATCAGCGATGCTTTCTTCTACGACTACCGCGCCCTCTTCCTCCCGATGGAGGGCTTCCTCGAGCCGAGGATGAATTTTATGAAGGCGGAAAACCCGGAAGAGGTCAAGGAAGAACTCGAATCCCAGGGGTTCAAGGTTTACACGCTCGATGATCTAAGAAGAAATATCGAGCAGAACCTCATACTTTTCAAAACACCCGTTTACGCTCTCATGCTCGTTACATTCCTCCTCAGCGTCTTCGCCATCTTCACGCTGATATACCTTGAGGTCGAGGGCAACGGGAAGGTATACGCCACCCTCAAGGCTGTTGGAATTCCGGATTCGCACGTCGAGAGGGAGTTCCTGGGAAAAACGGTTCTCTCTGCAGTAATTGGATCGCTCATCGCCATTCCACCGGCGGTGAGGCTGGGCTACTACATAGGTAACATAATCCTACCAGTGAACGTCTCACTCGGCGATGCCCTCCAGATTCTCCCGCTCCTGCCTGTTCTATATGTTGCCTATGCCCTCTTCACGGTCCTGGTTGTCAGGAGGGTAATGGGGAAGCTGGACGTTGTTAAGGCCTTAAGGGTCTAATCGAGAACAGCCACAACCCCTTTCCACTTCTTTCCAAAGCATTCGCTCGCTAGGGCATGCTTTCCGGTAAGCTCTTCGAGGAACTTAACGGCAGAGTCGCACTTCTTAAATCCGGTCGCTATGCCGACCGTAATTCCCTCTATCTCCCTCACTCCCGCCCTCTTCTGGCCGTCGAGCTTCTCTCTCAGCTCATCTCCGTACTTCCAGAGTATCCTCCTCGGGTCGAGTAGGAGGTCTTTCTCGATCCCATTAAGCACGTCCTCGAAGTCCCAGACGAAGTCTCTCTCCCTCTCTTCCTCGCTCCCGAAGAGCGTGAACCTTCCGGTCTGCCACTCGCGGAGGAACCATCTGGCTGTCTCTTCGATGTCGACCTCACCACCCGCCTTTATGAGGCCCCTTCTCTCGCCGATCTTCCTGAGAATGTCCTCCTCGCTTTCGAACTCCGTGATTCCAAACTTCTCGGTTATGGCCTCTTTCCTCGTTTCCAGGATTCTTCCGATGAGCTTTACAGCTGGTTTGACTGGCTCCTCTATCTTATCAGCTGGAAAACCTCCCCTAATGACGAGCTCGTCGAATTCGTCTATCGGAATGACTCCTGGGCTGTCGAGGAGCCATATCTTCTTGCTCAGCCTTATCAGCTGTTTGCCCTTCGTGTATCCTGGAATCGGCGCAGTCCCTACGGCCCTCTTGCCCTTCAGGGTGTTGATTATCGTGCTCTTGCCGACGTTGGGGTAGCCTATTAGTGCAACCTTAACTTTCTCCTTCTCGTCCAGGAGCGGCTTTGCCAGCTTTTTGATCTCCTTCCTGAGTATCCCGGTCCCCTTCCTCTCCCTCGCGCTTATGAAAACCACCGGTATCTCGCTCTTCCTCTTGTATTCTTCCGCCCACTCCTTTGGGACGAGGTCGGCCTTGTTCATGACGATGAGCAGGGGCTTCTCCTCTTCAAGGATCAGCCTCTCAAGCTTCCTATTCCTCGTTCCGATTGGATCGCGGGCATCAACTACCTCAACGACTATGTCGGCCTCATCCACTACTTCTCTCACGACTCTCCATGCCTTTCTCGCCTTCATCACGCACCACCGTTATTTCAAAGATTACAGTCCCACCGTCGGTATACGGCGGCCCGGGGTCGAGGCACTGGACGTAAGCTTTCTCTCCCCTGCCGAGCCCTAACTCGCTGGGCTTAATACCCTTTCGGAGGGCAACTATATAGGGCAACAGAGAAGCGAATGCATGGGTGCATATAGCGTCGGTCTCTTTGAGGTTCACCCCTGGCCCTTCTATCACTATCCTGTCTCCCAGCTTGAAAACTGGGCATTTGCCGCGAATTTCCACGATTCTAATTTCAAGTCTTTCCATGGTTTATCTCCTTCCTTTTAGTTTAGCTTCTTCGGTCATAAAAATTCTCCTGGGTATTTGCAAATAACTCACGTCTTCTTTGGAGTATCTACCAAGGTTGGAGTAGTGCTTTGGTGATATGCTGGGTGGTGTTGGAGTAACAACAAAGGATAGGTAGGGAAAAACATGGGTATTGGAGTTATGGCGTGAGTCTTAATTGGAATTTGGGGCATAAATCACCATTTTTAGTTCTCCCCGCCCCCATTAACCCCAATTTTCTAACCGAAATCTAAATAAAGTTCAAAGTGCAAAGAATTATTTGACTCAAGAAGGATTATGATGATAACTTGAACGGTGGTGCTCAAAGTGTCCGAGGATATTGAAGCGAAAATTCGGCGTTTGAGAGAGCTTGGTAAGGCGGGAGCACCAGAGCAAAAGGAAGCTCCGGTGGCAAAGCCCCCTGCAAAGCCCCTACCAAGGCCCAAACCCAGACGTATTGGAGCTATTAGGAGTAGGGAGAGACGTAAGAGGATACTGGTTGGTGCATCAATCATTATCATCGCTATTCTCTTGGTATCCATTGGTGCCTACGTCTACCTCCAGAATCAAGCCCAGCAGCGGTTGGAGAACGAAAGAGCTAACAAACTTAGAGAGGTCTCCTCGTACTTCAAGGGAGACCTTGTAAACGCGTCTCAGAAGTGCAGTGAGGAGCCCATAAGGATAAAGAACGAGCTGGTTCAAAAGATAAACGCCGCTAATAGCATTGAGGAGCTCAATAAAATAAACGTGAGGGAGTACTTCAATCTGGCCCTGCAGAAATACAATGCCTGTGTTGAGAACCAGAGAAGGCTTGAATTCGAGAAACAGCTGAATCAAACAAAAGAGCAGAAGATCAAGTCTATAAGAATGGCTTTTGAGCCTTTGCTGTCACTGCCGTTACCCGATGACCTCAGACAGAAAGCTGTCAACACCCTAAACACCCTTGAGGAGCAGATATGGAGTGCTAAAAGTGAGGAAGAGGTAAACGCCACCAAGCCCGATCCCTACCTCCTGACCCTCTGGAGGGATTACTACTACTACCTCATAGACAGCACCCCTGGAGAGGAGGTTGTGCTGGAGAGCGAAGCGGAGAAGAACCTCGTCAGCAAGGCTCAGGCAAAGGCCTTTATAAGTAGCCTCTCTGACTACAGAGAGTTGATGAAGTACCGGGTTTCTCAGGTGGAGTACGTGGAGATAGCCCTCGTGCTCACTCGCGACAGGATAAACGGAGCCTTCCTGTCCCCTGGCGATAGGGTGGTGATATTCTCAAAGAACTCGACGAACGCTCCGTTTATGGAAATTGTTAACAGGGCTTACGTTGAGATGGTGCTACTGCCATCCGATGCAGGGCGGATTTCAGTAAGCGAATCCCAGAGCCAGACGACTTCGGCTTCCTCCACTTCCTCGACGACTTACACTGAACAGAGCAGCGAGAGCAGCAGCCTTGGAGGGGGAGGCATCTCAACGCAGGAGAGCAGCAGTGACTCCTATCAGAACTCCCAGAGCACGACCCAGACCGCATCCGCCAGCTACTCCTACGTCGTAAACCTTGGTGAGATACTCAAGGCTCTAGCAGCGGGTAAAATGGCCTCCCCGGAGGAGATACAGGAGCAGCTTGAAGCCTACGGCTGGAAGGTGGTTGATCTGGAGTAAGGACTCCGGAATGCTCGTACTCAACCCGGACACTCAGTTCCTGGTAATTATCAGGGTCCCCACTGTGTTCGTGCCCGACATACTCACCTACCAGCAGTACCTCTATCTCGCCAAAGTGGCCACCTGAGGTGATAACACATGAGAAAGGTTCCAGCGGCGCTCTTCATCCTTTCAATTTTACTGGCAGGGATTCCAGGGGTTCTAAGCGAGACCTACGAGATTCCAGGCTCCTATAATCCTACGGGGGCCTACGAAATCCCTTACAATAACATAGGGATATCCGAGCTCGTCATGGTCGACCTAAACGTGACAATGGTTAACACTGCCCAGTACCCCAAGTTCATAATAGTACCCTAGTTCCCATTAGATCGTTAGAGTTATAAGCACTTAAGTCTTTTGGTTGATTGGTGGTTGTATTGAGCTTTCAAAGGAAAATCCTGATCATAAA
>JASGLT010000049.1 GCA_030156945.1 Thermococcaceae archaeon | reverse complement strand
TGTTAGTTTGAGGGGGTTAGCTGTCAGGATTTTAGGGGCGATTCTGGCCGTGAATCTGGACAGATTATACAACTTCACAGGTGGTGGGAACTAGGGTTTCAGTCTTTCCTCATCAATCTCAATTACGCCGTCTTTTATTCTTAACGGTACGAACCTGTCCAGCTCTTCGGCCTTCTGCAGGACTTCCCTCTCCTTCAGGTTGAGCCTGTCGGAGAGCTCATCTATCGTCGCCTTCCTGTTAAGGAGCACGTAATGGAGAATTGCCAGCTGGGTCATGTCGCCGATTTCCTGAAGGTATCTCTCCTTCATATCCTTCATGAGTTTGTCGCGAAGCGTCTCTATGCTCTTCAGCACTTGGAGGGTCTTTTCAAGCTCTTCTGTAAGTTTCATGAAAGAAAAGACCATTTTGAGAATGCTATCGTGTTCTTGAGGGATTTTGGAAAGGTCTATTTCCGCTTTTTCCAGAAGGGACTCTCCAAGATCAAATCCTCCGTACCAAAAGATGTTGGGCGTTATTGTGGCCACGTAAACCCTCGAAATTGAGATGTTGTAGTATTTTCTCGAAGGCCCTATAAAAGGCCCCTCCTTCTCGAAAGACCTGAGGACTCCTTCCCTCTCCATTATTTTAAGGTGTTTGGCAACGGCAGTGGAAGATACGTTGACCTTACTGCTGAGAAAACTGAAGTAACACTCACTGCAAGTTAAGTGGCTTAGTATATCCCGCCTGACTTTGTTTCCGAGAATGTAAAATATGTCTGGTTCATCCATGGCCCACACCACCCAGATTTGTGACGTAAGGTTTATATAGTGAACATTTAACCTTAGGTTGCAAACCTGAAATTTAATTTGCACCAGGTATTGCATTCCAAAGGTTATAAACCTTTAGATGGAGGTGTTTGGAGATGGGCCTGATTAGCGATGCAGACAAGAAGGTAATAAAGGAGGAGTTCTTCTCAAAAATGACAAACCCAGTCAAGATCATCGGCTTCACAGGAAAGGAGCACTGCCAGTACTGTGAACAGCTAAAGCAGCTTGTTAAGGAGCTTTCGGAGCTTACCGACAAGCTGACCTATGAGTTCTACGACTTCGACACGGAGGAGGGCAGGAAGATAGCGGAGCAGTACAGGATAGACCGCGCCCCGGCCGTAACGATAACCCAGGACGGTAAGGACATGGGAGTTCGCTTCTTCGGCCTCCCTGCGGGTCATGAGTTCTCGGCTTTCCTTGAGGACATCGTGGACGTAAGCAACGGCACCACTGACCTCATGCCCGAGAGCAAGGAGGCCCTTCACGGGATAGATAGGGACGTCAGGATACTCGTCTTCGTGACCCCGACCTGCCCCTACTGTCCGCTGGCGGTTAGGATGGCCCACAAGTTTGCCATCGAGAACACCCTCGCTGGAAAGGGCAAGATACTCGGAGACATGGTCGAGGCGATAGAGTACCCGGAGTGGGCCGACCAGTACAGCGTAATGGCAGTCCCGAAGATAGTCATCCAGGTGGACGGCGAGGACAAAGTTCAGTTCGAGGGCGCTTATCCGGAGAAAATGTTCCTTGAGAAGCTTCTTGCTGCCCTTGAGTGACCCTTCAACTTTTATTTTCAAAATTTGAAAAAATCTGAAAAAATCAGACGAGGTTTTTCTCCCTCAGAACTTTTTCCATTCTGTTCATAGCCTCTTCGAGCTTCTCGTACGCGGTGGCGTAGCTTATCCTGATGTATCCTTCGCCAGCATTTCCAAAGGCAGAGCCTGGAACAACTGCAACCCTTGCTTCCGTGAGCATCAATTCGCTAAACTCCTTGCTACTCAAGCCAGTGTCCCTGATGCGCGGGAAGATGTAGAAGGCTCCCCTCGGCTTTAGGGTTGGGAGGCCCATCTCGTTAAGGCGCTTCCATACCAGGTTTCTCCTGCGGTCGTACTCTTTCCTCATCCCCTCAACAGCTTCCCAGCTCCTTGGGTCTTCGAGGGCTTTGGCGGCTGCATACTGGGCGAAGGTAACGGGACATGTAGAGTTGTACATCTGGAACCGCGTCATCTTTTCGATTATCCAAGCTGGGGCAGCTACGAAGCCGAGCCTCCACCCGGTCATTGCGAAGGTCTTGGAGAAGCCGTTGACGGTAATGGTGCGCTCGAACATGCCATCGAGGGCGGCTATGCTGTGGTTCTTGATACCGTCGTAGACGAAGTGCTCGTAAACTTCATCGCTGATCACTATGAGGTCGTGCTCAACGGCAAAGTCAGCTATTTCCTCGAGGTCTTTTTTGGTAAGCACCGATCCCGTTGGGTTGTTTGGCGTGTTTATAATCAGCGCACGGGTTTTTTCGCTCACGTACCTCTTGAGATCGTCCACGGAAAGGCGGAACTCGTTCTCCTCGTACGTAGGAACTTCCACAGGGTTGCCCCCTGCAAGAACAACGGCGGGAGCGTAGCTCACGAACATAGGAGATGGAATCAGCACTTCATCCCCATCCTTTAGAAAAGTAGCCAGGCTCATTAAGAAGGCCTGGTTTGCCCCGGTGAGTATCATGACTTCAGTTTTTGGGTCTGCCTCGATGCCGTTCTGCTCCTTGAGCTTCTTGGCAACGGCCTCTCTGAGCATTGGTAGGCCTGCGTTGGGCCCGTAGTGGGTATAACCTTTGTCGAGGGCCTCTTTAGCGTACTCCTTTATGTGCTCGGGAGTGTCGAAGTCAGGTTCGCCGATTCCGAGTGAGATTAACCCCTCAATACCCGCAGCAAGGTCGAAAAGCTTTCTTATTTCGGAGGGATTTACAAGTTCAAGTCTGTCGCTCAGGGCCATCATCATCACCGAAGATACTTCGGCCCGATGTTTATAACGTTACCTAAACGAAAAGATGGACATCGATGTACTTTTATAAGCTTTGCCGTATTTTTAAACCCATTTGGCATTTCAAAACGTCAAAAGCTCTTTAGCAAGTTCTACAAGCTCCCAGAGATTTTTAACGTAGTAGTCTGCTCCATCAACCCTCCCAAAGCGGATAACGTTCACGGCCTTAACGCCCGCCCTTTTAGCCGCGAGCACGTCATTGGAGCTGTCGCCCACAACAATGGCTTCATAGGGAGTGAGCTGGAGTTTTTTCAGGGCCTTCTCTATGAGGTAGGGGCTGGGCTTCACTCCATCCAGATTCGAATAGTCTTTCCCGAGGACGAGGTCGAAGAGCTTCTCAAGGTCAAAGGCCCTCAGCACGAGGAGGGTATTCTCAAGGGAGGCATTACTAACTGCTGCGAGCTTCAGGTTAAGCTTTTTCAGCTCTTCTAAGGCAGAAACGTCGGGAAAGGCTTTTATCTTCCCCTCGACGAGCATTTTCTTCCGATATTTGTTATTCGCTGCGTCAATAATTTTCCAAAGCTCCACAGGGTCTATGCCGAGCTCCCTGACGTAGGTTCTCGGGAGCTCCAGACGGGCCGTTTTGGCGTAAAGATCGTAGTCGAGTTTTATGCCGTGCTTCTCAAGCTCCGGTCTAACCCATTCCTCGAACCATTTTTTCGGGTCGTAGCCCTCGTAGTAAACGAGGGTCTCATCAACGTCAAAAATTATTCCCCGAAGCATTTTAACCCACCAGCCCCGCGGGCCAGATTGAAGACTGCCGTTCCTCAGACAAGACCGATCTCGTCACCGTTCGGCCGGTTGATCCGTCATCATCGGACAGCGGTATATCGGCTGCGCGGGTTTATAGCCTTTCTGATAAATGGGGGAAGAAAGAGACCTTAGAACAGCTCCTCAAGCTTTACGTCAATCTTGTCCGGGTTGAACGGAAGGACGTGTCTGGTTGTCTTGGGCGAGTAGACTTCTCCCCTCTTGACGAGTTCCATAACCTCCTCCTTGCTCGGGGCCTTCCTGATGAAGACGTAGTCTATCTCGCCTTTGGCCATGTCCTCTCTCGCGTCCTCTTTGAGGCCGTAGTAGATGAGCTCTATCCTGCCCTCGACGCTCATCTCGTCGAGAACCTTGCTGACCTTCTTCTGCTCCTCAAGATCGCCAGGAATGGCGAAGCTCTTCTCACCGACGAGGGCGAATGCTATCTCGCCCCTCTCGGCCTTCTCTTCAGCCTCTTGATCCTCGATGACCTCAAGGCCTTCAGCCTTAAGCCTCTCAATGACCTCGTTGAGGTCGCCCTTGAAGGCCGGATACCAGGTGTAGACCTTTACGTCATCGCTGAAGTAGTCGAGGATAACTGACGGTGCTCTCTTCGCGCCGAGCTTCTGGAGGCCGGCCCAGCGGTGGTGACCGTCAACTATCAAGTACATGTCCTCACCGGGAACCTTCGCGAGGAGCATCGGCTTCCAGAATATGCCCGAGCCGGTGACGCTCTCAATAAAGGCCTCAAGCTCCTTCTGGACGAGCTGCTCATGGGGCTTCATCTTGTCCAGCTCGATAAAAACGTAATCGACCTTGATGGTTGGAATGTCGTATTTTGGAACCTTCTCAACTCCCATGTTCTCGACCTCCTGAAAGCTTCGAGTGATTTTGGGCAGTGGAATAAAAAGGCTTTCGGCAGTTTTGGAAATCCTTCTTTGAGAGAAAGCTCTATTACGAGAAATTCTCTCGAAATATTTTCGGAAAAACCTTAAAATGTGCTGTGGGTAATTTCCTCCGATGCGGAACATCGCCGACCTGCCCCTCCACGGTGGCCACGTTCCCCAATGGCTCGCCCAGAGGATGAGGAAGCTCACCCGGTTAGTCCTCCTTCTCGCAGTTGAGGAGTACGGCACGAGGGGCCTCCTCGAGAGGCTCTCTGACCCGGTGTGGTTTCAAGCTTTCAACAACCTCATAGGCATGGACTGGGACTCATCGGGGTCAACGACCGTAACAGCGGGGATGATAAAGGAAGCCCTCTGGAGGGAGGAGCTCGGCCTCAAAGCGGCCGGTGGGAAGGGGAAGAAGAGCAGGGCAACACCGGAGGAGCTGAAAAGGATAGCCTCTCTTTACGACCTCGAACCGGAGCCGTACGTGAGGACTTCAAAGCTCGTTGCAAAGGTCGACACCGTTGCCCTCCAAACTGGCTACCAGCTCTACCACCACGTCTTCCTCCTTGATGAGGAGGGCAACTGGGCGGTCATCCAGCAGGGAATGAACGAGAGGGAGAGGATGGCAAGGCGCTTCCACTGGTTCAACAGCGAAACTTTCACCCTCGACCCCCACAAGGCAATCGCCGGTTTGGAAAGGGAGTTCGCCCTCAACACCGTCTCAAGGGAAGCGAAGGAGTACCAGAAGACGCTCCTCGACGTTGTCCAGGAGAGCCCGGTAAAGATAGAGCGGGAGCTTGAAAGCCTGAAGGCAATAGCGAAGGGCTACCGTCCGCTCGTCTACTACAAGCCGAGGGAGCCGTGGGAGAAGGACGTTATAAAGCGCTACGAGAGCCTTGGGAAATTCGAACTCAACAAGAGGGCACTGGAGTTTGCCAGGGAGCTGAGCGTCAGCAACTACGAGGAGTTTCTGCTTTTGAAGGGGCTCGGGCCGAGCACGCTCAGGGCGCTTTCGCTCGTCCTTGAGCTGGTCTACGACGTCCACCCGAGCTGGAAGGACCCGGTTACTCACCCGCCCGACCCGTTCAAGTTCACCTACGCCGTGGGCGGCAAGGATAAGGTTCCATTCCCCATAGACAAGCCCGCCTACGACGAGCTGATTTCATTCCTTGAGGAGCTCGTATCGAGGCATCCTGAAGAGAGAACCCTCGTGAGGAACGTGACGAAGATAACCAAGAACTGGAAGTTCCCGGAGTGGGAGAAGAGGCCCACTTAGGGCTTAAACATGTCTTTGAGGTCGAAAACCAGGTAGCCCTCATCGGCGAGCCTCTCTTTTCCCTCGATTCTCCTCGCAACCAGTCCAAACCTCCTCGGCAGATCCTTCAGCTTGCTCACGAGTTCCGCCTTCCGCTCAAGGTCTTTTAGAATTCCCCGCGCTTCTCTCTCCTTCAATTCCTTCCATTTTACCTCAAAGAAGTGGGCCGTTCCGCCCTTGAGCCCCACGATGTCGATTTCTTCTCTCTTACCCCACCACCTTCCGGCTCGCTCGAAGGCGAAGCGCTTCCACAGGAAGTCGAGGGAGGCTTTTTCAAGCACCCTGCCCATATAGTGGTCGTAGTCCCTCCTTACAATCTTCAAGGCCTCACCGTAAAGTTCCCTTTCGACGAGCTCCCTGTTCGGATAGACGAAGCGGAACCAGAAGGCGTAGTAGTTGTCGGCCATCTCGTACCTCATGTTCCTCCTCTTCTCCGGCTCAAAGGCAGGGTAAACCTTCCTGATCACCCCTATCCTGGCGAGGTTGTCGAGGTACTTCGAGACAACTCCCCTGTCAAAGCCCGTGTAGTCCACTATCTCCCCGTGTCTCGTCTTTCCGAGCGATATCGCCCTCAGAATCGCGAAGTACCTCGCCGGCTCCCTGAACTCCTGCCTCAGCAGGAACTCGGCCTCCGCGTAGAGGAAGCTCTCTTTCCTCAGCATGAGGTTTTTGAGGTTTTCCCAAAAGCTCAGCTCATCCCTGAACTGCCTGAGGTAAAGAGGAATGCCGTCAACGGCACCGTAGACCCTCATAAGGTCCTCCTCCGAGTAGGACGGCAGGAACTCCCTAACGTGCCAGTACCTCAGCGGTTTAAGCTCGATCTGCATCGTCCTCCTGCCGTAGAGAGGGCTTTTATACCCGAGGAGGTCCTCCATCATGCCTATGGACGATCCCACGAGCACGAGTTTCAGGGGGGATCCCTGAAGGTGGGAATCCCACGCCTTCTGAAGCACCGAGGGAAAGGCCCCATCGTGCTCTACGATGTAGGGGAGCTCGTCAATCACCACGACGAGCTTTTCACCCTTTCTGGCGAGGTATTCAAAAAGCTCAAGCCAGCCGAGGTCCGACCTCTCGAGAACTGGATCGCCAAAAAACTGCGCTATTTTCCTCCTGAACTCTCTCAGGTTCTCTTCTCCCCTCTCGTCGGCGAGAAAGTACACCGCGGGCTTCCCCTCAATGAATCTGAGGGCGAGAGCAGTCTTGCCAACTCTCCTTCTGCCGTAGATAACTATCATTTCCGGCCCTTCGCTTTTCCATGCCCTTTCGAGGGCCTCGAGTTCGTTCTCCCTGTCGACAAATTGTTGCATCATGATTAGTCTAATCGTATTGCAACTATTTAAGCCTTATGATTGAACGGTGCACTCGAAAACTTGTAGTGCACAAAAAATCAGGAAATTGTGCAGTACACTGCACAAAAGGGAAAGGGGCAATTAAGGAACTGTCCTTTTCTGGGCTTTCTTCACGCCCTCTTGGGTTCATCCGCCAAGCAGGCCCTTCAGCTCTCTCCTGTTCCTCTCAACGCCTTTCAGGGAAACCCTTCCCTTCCCGAGCGAAGGCATCCCGGCGAAAACTCTAACGAGGGCATCGTGAAGGTCCTCTCGCTCCCCCTTCAGGGCCTCAAAGACGTAGGCCTCTGCGAGCAGGTAGCGGGAAGCCCTCGCGTGCGCGTACTCGAAGAGGAAGCCCTCAGCGCTCCCGTACTTTTCCCTGAGCCTTTTGGCCCTGAAGGGAAGTAGCAGGGCATCAACCAACTTCTCGGCCTCTTCTCCGCTTAGATAGGACTTCAGGTAATCCTTCAGCTCTCCAGCCCTCTCCTCGGCTTCCTCCTCGGAGAGATTGCCCTCCGTGAGCAGAACTGCAAAGTCCTCCACCCTCTTCCTCGGCGAGTCCCTCCTGAAGAGGCCGACCCGTGTGCTCTCCGGCAGCTTCTCCACGAGCGGGAGGACCTCACCCTCAACCCTCTCGATGTAGGATGAATCTTTCATGAGGGCCAGAACCCTTGAAAGCTCCC